>NZ_JAFWFN010000058.1 GCF_017515565.1 Halomonas sp. | reverse complement strand
GCTGTGTCATAGCTGCGGCCACAAAGTGGCCAAGCTGCCGCTGTCGCAACGCCACTGGCGCTGCCAGGGGTGCGGCCATCCCATTGACCGCGACATCAACGCGGCCAGGAATATACGAACCGCCGGGCTGGCGGGGTTAGCTTGTGGAGCGACCGGAGCGGGGGCAGCGGCTTAGCCGCTGTCTAGTGAAGGCGTGTGGAAGCAGGAAGGTTCTGAGGGTGATCTTGGAACCCTCGCCCAAAGCGCGAAGCGCGGCGGGCGGGGAGAGTCAGATGCTGACGATAACCCTTCCCAGTGTATTAAGCGGCTGGATACCGCCCTGTATCAAGCAAAGCGTGCTGGCCGTAATCAGGTGATCGAAGCGGTGGCGTGAGTGCGGTTTATATTCGTTTTTGATATATGCACTGTTAAATAAAGAATTTCCAGCGTTCTGCTGCCAACGGTAGGCTTTACCAATTATACCATTCAGCCAAGCGCCTGCTTTTTTAGTAGGCGCTTTTGGCGTTTCGAGAAGGTGAATTATGGCTATAACCTCTGCTGTGGTTTCCACGAACCATCGCGTACCGCTACTCGCCACGGCGGCGATTGTGTTGGGAGCGTTGTTAATTGGCGTGGTGTTTAGTGCCAATACTGGCCTGCTTATGATTGTTGGTGGCCTACTAGGCATGGTGCTATACCATGCGGCGTTTGGCTTTACTGCTGCATGGCGGGTGTTCATCACCGAGCGCCGCGGGCGAGGGCTGCGCGCCCAAATGATTATGCTGGCCATTGCCGTGGTGCTGTTTTTTCCAGCACTTGGTGCGGGCACGCTGTTTGGTACCGACGTGCGGGGGTTTGTGGCGCCTATTGGACTCTCGGTGCTATTTGGGGCATTTATTTTTGGTATTGGCATGCAGCTAGGCGGCGGGTGTGCGTCGGGTACGCTATTTACGGCCGGTGGCGGTAACGCCCGTATGCTCATTACGCTGCTGTTCTTTATTGTCGGTTCGGTGATTGGGTCGGCGCATTTTGCGTGGTGGCAAAACCTGCCTGCGTTTCAACCCGTGTCGCTGGTTAATGTGGCGGGGGTAGGCGGTGGTATCGGTATCAGCGTGGTGCTGTTTGTGGCCATTGCTGTGTTTACGGTGATTATGGAAAAACGCCGCCACGGGCAGTTAGAGCAGGCGCCGATGATTGATAAGCCCGGCGTAGAGCGTTGGCTTACCGGGCCGTGGCCGTTGGTGGCCGGTGCGGTAGCCCTGGCACTGCTGAACTTCGCAACGTTGGCACTGGCGGGGCGCCCATGGGGTATTACCTCAGCCTTTGCGCTGTGGGGGGCAAAAGGCTACGAACTGGTTGGCGGTGATGTTAGCCAGTGGGGCTATTGGCAGGCACCGGGCAACGCAGCCGCACTACAAGCCAGTGTTTGGAGCGATATCACCACGGTAATGAACGTGGGCATTATGCTGGGGGCGCTGGCGGCGGCAGGCTTGGCAGGCCGTTTTGCACCTAATTTCCGTATCCCGTTTAAATCCGTACTGGCCGCCGTGATTGGCGGTATTCTGCTGGGCTACGGGGCACGCTTAGCGTTTGGCTGCAACATTGGTGCTTACTTCAGCGGCATTGCTTCTGGCAGCTTGCATGGCTGGGTATGGATGGTCGCAGCTTTCGCCGGCAACATGGTGGGGGTCAAGCTGCGTCCGTTTTTCTTTGACGGCGTGGAAGGGCGCAAACCTGTTGCCAAAAGCTGCTAATGCCAAACATCACTTGAGTGTTGAATAGCGTGTTGATGTTAATGCCCCGGCGCGGTTCTTAACCACACAGCGCCGGGGCATTTTCGTTTAAACGTGGGTGCCATAGTGACATGGCCGATTTAGCCGAGCGATCCCACACTGCGCAATGCGTGCCGGGGCAAGCCAATCATATGTTTAGTGACTAAAAAGCAAAGAGCGGGAGCAGTGGTGGGTGCTTGGCGTTTGCATTGCTATTCGCACAAGCAATAGATGCTGTTGTAAAAATACAACATTGGCTACGTTAAACACCTCTCCGTGGTACATTACTACATTTGCTGGCACTGTCGGCGCTTTGTTGCTGTGCAGTAAAGCGCCGACAGTGCCAGCATGAAACACAGTGTATCGATATATAAAGTAGAGAGCGCTCATGACCACCCCAAATAAACGCCCCTTGTACCTTCCTTACGCCGGTCCTTCTTTACTCGAAATGCCGCTATTGAACAAAGGCAGCGCGTTTACTCAAGAAGAGCGGCTGGCCTTTAATTTGATGGGTTTACTACCCCAAAAAGTAGAAACCATTGATGACCAGCTAGAGCGGGCGTACCGCCAGTACCAGCAGTGCCATAGCGACCTTGAAAAACATATTCATCTGCGCGCTATCCAAGACGATAACGAAACGCTTTACTTCCGTTTGGTTTCTCAACACTTAGAAGAGATGCTGCCGATTATCTATACGCCTACGGTGGGTAAGGCGTGCCAGGAGTTCTCTAATATTTACCGCAACCACCGGGGGCTGTTTATCAGCTATCCGGATCGCGAGTATCTGGACGATATTCTGCGTAGTGCCACCAAAGATAACGTCAAAGTGATCGTGGTGACCGATGGCGAGCGGATTCTAGGCTTAGGCGACCAGGGCATCGGCGGTATGGGAATTCCCATTGGTAAGCTAGCGCTGTATACCGCCTGTGGTGGTATTAGCCCCGCCTACACGCTGCCTATTATGATTGATGTGGGCACTAATAATCAGGCGCTGCTGGATGACCCGATGTACATGGGCTGGCGCCACGAGCGGGTAAGCCAAGAAGAGTACGACGCTTTTATGGCGGAGTTTATTACCGCTGTGAAGCGTCGTTGGCCTGACGTGCTGCTGCAGTTTGAGGATTTCGCCCAGGCTAACGCGGTGCCACTGCTGGAGCGCTACCGTGATGAGCTGTGCTGCTTCAACGACGATGTGCAAGGCACGGCCTCTGTGGTGGTTGGCACGCTCATGGCGGCGTGCCAAGCCCGTGAAGAGACCCTCGCCCAGCAGCGGGTTGTGTTCGTTGGCGGTGGTTCGGCGGGGTGTGGCATTGCTGAGCAAGTGGTTGTATCGATGCAAGTTGAGGGCCTAACGGAAAGCGAAGCGCGCGCGCGCATTTTTATCGTTGATCGTGATGGCTTAATGACCACTGATCAGGACTGGCAGCGGGATTTTCAGCGCCGCTTAGCCCACGATCCTGCGTTAGTGGCTGACTGGAATGGCCAAGGCTTGGAAGAGACCATCGCCCACATTAAGCCGACGGTGTTGATTGGCGTATGTGGCCAGCGGGGCATCTTCACCGAGCAGGTGGTGCGCACCATGCATGCAGGCTGCGAGCACCCGGTTATTATGCCGCTTTCGAACCCCACCTCTCAGGCAGAGGCCGTTCCCGAAGACATTATTCGCTGGACTGATGGTCAAGCACTGGTCGCCACCGGTAGCCCCTTTGCGCCGGTAGTGCATAACGGGCGCACTTACCCCATCGCTCAGTGCAACAATGCGTATATTTTCCCCGGCATTGGCCTGGGTGTGGTGGCGGCGCGGGCGAACCGTGTTACTGATGAGATGTTAATGAGCGCTTCCCGTGCGCTTGCCCGCGAGGCGCCCATTGTTAAAGAGGGGAAAGGTGCGCTGTTGCCGCCGCTGTCGCGTATCCGCGACATCAGCAAGTCGATTGCTTTTGAGGTGGCCGCCCAGGCACAGCAAAATGGCGTGGCGCTTAAAACCAGCGGTACGGTGCTGCGTGAACGGATTGAAAGCGCGAGCTGGTCGCCGGAGTATCGTACCTACCGCCGTCGTGCTTTCTAATTTCAAAAGCGAAGCCTGAGCGCAAAAAAAAGCCCCCACCGAGGTGGGGGCATGCAAGCATTGGTAGGTTTTACCCTTAGGCTGCGCCGATCATTTTGCGCAGCACGTAGTGAAGGATACCACCGTGGCGGTAGTAAGCCAGTTCGTTGACCGTATCAATTCGGCACTTGGCATCAACGGTACGTTCGCCGTCACCGTTTTTGATCACCACGTGCACCGTGCCGCCGGGGCTTAAATCGCTTAATCCAGCGATAGATACCTCCTCATCACCGGTCAGCCCTAGCGTTTCGCGGCTTTCTCCTTCGGGGAACTGCAGCGGTACTACACCCATGCCGATTAGGTTTGAGCGGTGAATGCGCTCAAAGGATTCGGCAATCACCGCGCGCACGCCTAATAAGCGCGTGCCTTTGGCCGCCCAATCCCGCGAGGAGCCGGTGCCGTACTCTTTACCCGCAATGACCACCAGCGGTACACCTTCCTCTTTGTACTTCATGGCGGCGTCGTAAATGGCCATCTGTTCGCCGCTAGGTACGTGGCGCGTTTCGCCGCCCACCACGCCATCCAGCATCTCGTTTTTAATGCGCACGTTGGCGAAGGTGCCGCGCATCATCACTTCATGGTTGCCACGACGAGAGCCGTAGGAGTTAAAGTCAACGGGCTTTACGCCGTGGTCTTGTAAGTAACGCCCAGCAGGGCTGTCAGGTTTAATAGACCCCGCCGGTGAGATGTGGTCGGTGGTCACTGAGTCGCCCAGCATGGCGAGTACCCGGGCATCTTTCACATCCTCAATAGCGTCGGGTTCGCGCTGCATGCCTTCAAAGAAGGGCGGGTGCTGGATGTAGGTCGACTCCGGCCACTGGTAAACCTTGCTTTCGGGAACCTTGATCGCTTTCCAGGTATCGTCGCCTTCAAACACCGCGCCGTACTCTTTACGGAACATCTCGGTGTTTACTTTCTCAACGGCGCCTGCAATATCCGCTTGAGAAGGCCAGATATCTTTCAGGTACACCGGGTTACCGTCGTTGTCATGGCCCAGTGGGTCGGTGGTTAAGTTGCACTGCACGTTGCCTGCCAGCGCGTAAGCAACCACGAGGGGCGGCGAGGCCAGCCAGTTGGTTTTGACTAGCGGGTGAACGCGACCTTCAAAGTTACGGTTACCCGAGAGCACCGAGGCAACGGCTAAGTCACCGTTGTTAATCGCTGTTTCAATCTCATCCGGTAGCGGCCCTGAATTACCGATACAAGTGGTGCAACCGTAGCCCACCAGGTTAAAGCCCAGGGCGTTCAGGTCATCACTTAAATCGGCCGCGGCTAAATAGTCGGTGACCACTTTAGAGCCGGGCGCGAGCGAGGTTTTCACCCAGGGTTTGCTGGTTAAGCCTTTTTCCCGTGCGTTGCGGGCTAGAAGCCCTGCCGCCATCATCACGCTGGGGTTGGACGTGTTGGTGCAGGAGGTAATCGCGGCAATGACCACCGCCCCAGGGTCAAGGTTGAAATCTTGGTCGTTGAGTTTCACGTCTTGGCTGGTGTCATGCTGAAAGCTACGCTCGGTGCCCACCGCAGTTTGCCCGCCTTCTGAGGAGAACTTCCCTTTTGCGGTTGAATCCGCTTTTGTGTCCTCCTGCATGAACTTATCGAAGGCTCCCGCCATATCCTTCAGCGCCACCCGGTCTTGGGGGCGTTTAGGGCCCGCTAAGCTTGCTTCTACTTCGGTCATGTCCAGGCTGAGAGAGTCGGTGAAGATCGGCTCATCGTCTGGCTCGCGCCACAAGCCCTGGGCTTTGCTGTACGCCTCTACCAAGGCAACTTGCTGATCTTCACGGCCGGTTAAGCGCAGGTAGTTGAGCGTCTCTTCGTCTACCGGGAAGAAGCCACAGGTGGCGCCATACTCCGGCGCCATGTTGGCGATCGTCGCACGGTCGGCCAGCGGCAGGTCTTTTAGGCCATCGCCGTAGAACTCGACAAACTTACCTACCACGCCCTTTTTGCGCAGCATTTCAGTCACGGTGAGCACTAAATCGGTGGCGGTAATGCCTTCGCGCAATTTGCCGGTTAGCTTGAAGCCAATGACCTCGGGAATCAGCATGGAGACTGGCTGGCCCAGCATGGCGGCTTCGGCTTCGATGCCGCCCACACCCCAACCCAGTACGCCTAGGCCGTTAATCATGGTGGTGTGGGAGTCGGTACCAACGAGGGTGTCCGGGTAGGCAAGGGTTTTGCCGTCTTCCTCTTTGGTCCATACGGTGCGACCCAGATACTCCAGGTTAACTTGGTGGCAAATGCCGGTGCCCGGGGGCACAACGCTGAAGTTATCAAACGCCTGCTGGCCCCAGCGCAGAAACTCGTAGCGTTCGCCGTTGCGCTGCATTTCGATATCGACGTTCTCTTGGAACGCCGCCGCGTTGCCAAACTTGTCGACCATGACCGAGTGGTCGATCACCAGGTCAACGGGGGAAAGGGGGTTGATGCGTGCGGGGTCTTCGCCAAGCTTTTCAACGGCGGCGCGCATCGACGCTAAGTCCACAACGCCGGGTACACCGGTGAAATCCTGCATTAACACCCGTGCAGGGCGGTAGCCGATTTCGCGGCTGGATTTAGCCTCTTTTTGCCAATCTACCAGCGCCTGCATGTCATCGACGTCGACACTTTCATCATCGGCAAAGCGCAGTTGGTTTTCGAGTAGAATTTTGAGCGTTTTGGGAAGCCGGTCGATATTGCCGAGGGCTTCAGCGGCTTTGGGCAGGCTGTAATAGTGGTACGTCTGGCTGCCCACCTCTAACGTATGCTGCGTATCGGGTATCTTGCTCATGGTCTTCTCCTCTGATTGCTTGGCGTTAGCGACTTAACACGCTACGCGCGACGGTCACTGCTTTCCCTGGTATGGCTCACATAAAGTATGGCTCACATAAAGTATGGCTCACCTTAATAATAGTGCTGTTAATAGTGCCTTCTCCTACCTGCAGTACATGGTGTTGCCCCCCAGGCTTTCAAGCGTTCTTCGCCTAATAGCCTAGGTTAACCCTTGTAATTGCTTGTACTTGGCGCCATTTCAGGCAGACTCTCTTTCAACAAATTCTGGCAACGATATCTGCTCAATTGTGACCAAAGGTGGTGTCATGGAAACGCGTCATGAACGTTTGATTATTTTGGGTTCCGGCCCTGCCGGTTATACCGCGGCGGTGTATGCAGCACGCGCTAATTTAAAGCCGCTGCTGATTACCGGTTTGCAGGCGGGTGGCCAATTGACCACCACAACCGATGTGGATAACTGGCCTGGCGATGCCCAGGGCGTGCAAGGGCCAGAGCTTATGGAACGTATGAAGCAGCATGCCGAGCGCTTTAACACGGAAGTGCTGTTTGATCACATCAATGAGGTCAGCTTAGGTGAAAAACCGTACACCTTGAAAGGGGATAGCGGTATTTACACCTGCGATGCGCTGATTATTGCCACCGGTGCCAGCGCGCGTTACCTCGGCTTGCCCACTGAGAAGCAGTTTATGGGGCAAGGGGTGTCGGCCTGTGCGACCTGCGATGGCTTCTTCTATCGTAACCAGGAAGTGATTGTGGTGGGTGGCGGCAACACCGCCGTTGAGGAAGCGCTATACCTTTCCAATATCGCTTCTAAGGTCACTTTGGTACACCGCCGCGACACGCTGCGGGCAGAAAAGATTCTTCAGGATAAGCTGTTCGAGAAAGCCGCAGCAGGCAAAATTGTCCTTGAATGGTTCTATGAAGTTGAAGAAGTGTTGGGTGATAACAGTGGTGTCACCGGCGTGCGGGTAAAATCGACCAAAGATGGCGCTACCAAAGAGATTCACGCGCCTGGGCTGTTTATCGCCATTGGTCATAGCCCTAACACAGGCATTTTTGAAGGCCAGCTTGAAATGAACGGCGGGTACATCAAGGTGAACTCTGGCCTGGAAGGCAACGCAACCGCCACCAGCGTGCCGGGCGTGTTTGCCTGTGGCGACGTTATGGATCATATCTACCGCCAGGCCATTACCTCAGCAGGCAGCGGCTGTATGGCGGCACTGGATGCTGAACGCTATTTAGATGGTATTGCGTAATTAGGCACTTGCTAGCGATTGAGAGATCTCATTGGTCAGAACAGCTAATGGGGTCTTCTGCTACCCGTGCGCGACCTAAATTGCTCACTACTAAGCTTTTACCTGATGTGCTGGTTTGTTCATTAGTGGGGCATATAGAGTAGGTGCTGTTGAAACCGGTAGCATGCCCAATCGCACTGTATTTGATGCGGTTATGACCACTCTTAGTAACGTTAACGCCGGATGTTGGGGGAAATACTCTTACAACCTCACTACCGTCAATTCCCGAGGTTTTATCACCGATCACCACCATGACGGGGTTATTCCAGTTACTGGTGCAGGCGCTTCTTGCGTCATTGGCAGGGCAAACCGTCACTTCACTACGTTGAGTAATCGCCGTATTACGCGCCAGGGTTAATGCAGTTTGCAGGCGATTTACTTCGCTTGTCACAGCCGACCGCTCGCCTAACCCCTGAAAGCTTGGAAGCCCCCAAGCCGCAAGGATTCCCATCAAGGCTAATGTGACAAGCAGCTCGATAAGTGTGAACCCTTGCCAGCTATGACGGCATGACATCTGAATATCTTGCATGGTTTCTCTCAGTTGCTTGACCTAGTTATTCTCGTCGCTATGCTGACTTTCCTTGGCTGGCTGAAGAGCTGGCTTCATTCTAATAATAACGGACAACGCGTGTGAGTAATTTTCTCATTATTGGTGGCGGGGTCATCGGTATGATGACGGCGCTGCAGTTGGCAGATGCTGGCCAGAAAGTAACCTTAGTAGAGCGGGGCCTATGTGGCCAAGAGGCGTCCTGGGCTGGTGGAGGGATTGTATCACCGCTGTACCCGTGGCGTTATGCACCGCCGGTTTCCCAGCTGTCGCGGTGGTCGGAAGGGGTCTACCCAACACTAGCGCTGCGTTTACTTGAAGAAACGGGTATTGACCCCGAGTATCGCCAAAAAGGGCTGCTTTACCTGAACGTGGACGACGATGACGCTGCTTTGGACTGGGCACGCCAGCTGGGCAAGCCTCTTGAGCGTGTTGATGCGGCGTTTGTCCACCAAAAAGAGCCCCAGGCAGCCGCCCCTGAGGGGAATGCGCTCTGGATGCCGACCCTGGGTAGCGTGCGTAACCCGCGCTTGGGGCAGGCGCTGAGGGCGCGTTTAGAGGCAATGCCCAGCGTCACGCTGGTTGAACATTGCGAGGTAAGTGGGTTTATTAAGCGTGAAGGCAGCGTAGTCGGTGTCGCGACTAGCCAGGGCGATAGGCTGGCTGAGCAGGTGGTCGTGTGCGGCGGTGCGTGGGCAGCGCACTTATTGGCGGAGCTAGGCGTACAGCTACCTGTGCGCCCGGTGAAGGGGCAAATGATTGCGTATCAGGCGCCGCCTGGGTTAGTGCAGCGGGTTATTTTAAAGGATGGCCGTTATGTCATTCCGCGCAGCGATGGCTTGATCTTGGTAGGTTCGACCCTGGAAGAAGCGGGGTTTGATAAAACCACCGACGCTGAAGCGCTGGCCTCGCTTAAGAAAAGTGCCGAGGGCATTGTGCCTGCGCTTGCCAAGCTTCCTGTTGCCCACCACTGGGCAGGCCTGCGGCCAGGCTCGCCTGAGGGGTTGCCCTTTATCGGCGCGCTGCCCGGCTGGCCCAATGTTTACGTGAATGCGGGGCACTACCGTAATGGTTTGGTGCTTGCCCCCGCGTCTACCCATGTGCTGGTCGACCAGTTGCTGGGACGCGAAGCATTGATCGACCCGACGCCCTTTCAGCCGACCGCTGAGCGGTTAACGGTGTAAACCGTCAACGCTGCTTTTTGGCCGCGCTAGTCGCGGTTCTCTTTGTCCTGCTGCTCTTGCAGGAAACGGTCACGATGGGCGCTGGAGCAAAACCACTGTTCGTTGTCGCGTAGCGCTTCATCTTCGGGTACGTGCACTTCACACCAGCGGCAGCGCACCATTTGGCCGCCTTCATGGCGTTTTAGGGTGCTTTGTTCGTGAGAGAGCCGACGTTCGCGGTAGAGGCCATACAGCTTCAAACCGGCATAAAAAATAACGGCAAAAATAATCAGCCGAATAATCAAAAGGTTCATCCTTTTTCTGCTCCCATGGTGGGATGTGACAAGGGCAAGCGACATACGCGCACCGCATGGCCTTTGCCAGTTGGCGAGCCTTGCGGGACAATGCACCTAGTAAGGTGCCACTCAGTCCTAAAGATTCTCAAGAGATTTTAACGCCCATGCAAGACTTAACGCTGGTTATGGCCCAACTCGACCCTTTAGTGGGAGATATTCCCGGCAATGCCGCCCGCGCAATTGAAGCAGTGCGTGAAGCGAGGATCGAGCATGGGGCGGATATAGTCGTTTTTCCAGAGCTGTTTTTATCCGGCTACCCCCCGGAAGATCTGCTGCTGCGCCCCTCCATGGAAGCTCGCCTGCGTGAAGCGCGGGCCAAAATGGCGGAAAAAGTCGCTCGGGACGTGCTAGTGATTATTGGCTACCCAGGCGTGCGGGAAGGCAAATGCTACAACTTGGCGGGTGTGCTGTATAACGGCCAGTGGGAAGCCGAGTACGCCAAACAGGCACTGCCCAACTATCAGGTATTTGATGAGCAGCGCTACTTCACACCGGGCACCCAGCCTCTAGTGTACGAGCATAAAGGCGCCAAGCTTGGGTTGTTGATTTGTGAAGACTTATGGGAAGGCGCGCCGGTTCAGGCCGCCCGAGACGCAGGCGCCGAGGTGCTCATCAGTTTAAACGCCTCGCCTTACCACCAAGACAAGCCAGCCGAACGGCTGCGCCTGTTAGCCGGGCACGCCCAAGACGTACAGCGGCCCATTATTTATGTGAATACCATCGGTGGTCAGGATGAGCTGGTATTCGACGGAGGCTCCAGCTGTGTGGATGCCCAAGGCCAACTGAAGGTGCTCGCACCCTATTGGCAGGTAGGGTTGATGCCGGTTCAGTTGCTACAAACTAGCGCCACGACCTGGGAGCCTCAAGCGGGCGAAATTGAGCCAGATGTGGAGCCGGAAGAGAGCCTTTACTGCGCCCTCGTCACTGGCCTGCGCGACTACGTTAATAAAAGCGGCTTTGAAGGCGTGGTGCTGGGGCTTTCCGGCGGCATTGATTCGGCGCTCTCGCTAGCGATTGCCGTCGATGCACTAGGCCCGCAGCGGGTGCAGGCGGTGATGATGCCGTACCACTACACAGCGGATATTTCCAAGCAGGATGCCGCGGAACAAGCCGAGATGCTGGGCGTACATTACGATGTCATGCCCATTGAGCCCATGGTTGAGGCGTTTATGGGTACGCTAGCGGAAAGCTTTGCTGGCACCGAACGGGATACCACCGAAGAGAACCTGCAGTCCCGCTGCCGTGGTGTGCTGTTGATGGCAATCTCCAACAAGAAAGGCTTGATGGTATTAACCACGGGCAATAAGAGTGAGATGGCGGTGGGCTATGCGACGCTTTACGGTGACATGGTTGGCGGCTACAACGCGATTAAAGATGTGTACAAAACGTGGGTGTATCGCCTGTCACGCTGGCGTAATACTCAGTCGCCGGCCATCCCTGAGCGGGTGATTGAGCGCCCACCCAGTGCCGAGCTGGCGCCGGATCAGCAAGATAGCGATTCGCTGCCTGATTACGATGTGCTGGACGCCATTTTAGTGCGCTACATTGAAGGCGATATGAGCGCTGAGGCGATTATTGCCGCAGGTTTTGACCATGAAGACGTGTATAAAGTGGTCAAACTTGTCGACCGCTGTGAGTATAAGCGCCGTCAAGCGCCGGTGGGGGTGCGGGTCACGCCAAGGGGCTTTGGACGTGACAGACGCTACCCCATTGTTAACGGCTGGCAGCCGGGCGAGTAGGTGTCTATATCGGGATTGGCGGGTTAAGTAAGCGTGGGCGGAGGCGCTAGGCAGTAGTTGGCCATCTCCGCCGCGGCAACCGGCTTACAAAAGTAATAGCCTTGGTAAGCGTGGCACTGGTGGTCATTTAAGCACTTCCAGTGCTCCATGGTTTCTACCCCTTCAGCAATCACATTAAGCCCCAGCGAGTGGCCCATGGCGATAATGGTTTCTACAATCGCCATGTCATCTGCATCATGATGTAGGTCGCGAACAAACGATTGATCAATTTTGATCTGGTCCAAGGGTAGCCGTTTTAAATATTGAAGGGACGAGTAGCCAGTGCCAAAGTCGTCCATCGCAAAACTGATGCCAAGCGCTTTCAGCTGGTGCATGCGGGCAATGATATCGTCGATTTTACCGATCACCGTACTTTCAGTGAGTTCCAGTTTAAGCTTGTGCGGCGATGCGCCGCTTATCTCAAGGGCGTGAGCTACATCGTCTACAAAGGTAGGCTGCTGGAACTGCTTGGCACTCACATTAACTGCTAGCACTAAATCCTTGGTGTGCTCATCGGCTTGCCACGCGACCAACTGCTCGCAGGCAGCGTGAAGTACCCAATTGCCAATGGGTACAATGAGTCCTGTCTCTTCCGCCAGGGGAATAAAAGCGCCCGGAGAAACAAAGCCGCGGGTGGTGTGCTGCCAGCGAATTAAGGCTTCAGCACCAATGGCGCTACCCTGGCTATCCACCTGAATCTGATAAACCAGTACAAACTCTTTGTTTTCAATGGCCAAGCGCAGGTCACGCTCAAGCTCAGTGCGACTTTCAAGCTGCGCCTGAACCGCAGGGTCATAAAAACGAATACTGTTCTGACCCGCGCGCTTAGCAAAATGAACGGCTGAGTTCGCATACTGAAATAGGCTATCCACGCTATCGTCAATACCCTTAAACAGCACAAGCCCTTGGCTAACGTTTAAGAACTGGTAGTGGCCATCTAGGCAGTAAGGCTGGGTAAGTGCGTGCGCTACTTGGCTAGCGAAAAGCTCTGCTTTTTCGGCGGCTTTCAACTTGTCGCTATCTAATCCGTCGATGATGATGGCAAATTCGTCGCCATTTAAGCGCCCAATGGTGGCGGCCTGTTGCCCAAGGTTTTGGAGTCGTTCAGCCATTTGCTTGAGAAGCTCATCTCCTGTTTGGTGACCAATGCTATCGTTAATGCGCTTGAATTCATCTACATCCACGTATGCTAGCGCACCATAGGTGTTGGTTTGGCTGTTAGTTTCCAGTGAGTGTTGAAGGTGCTCCTTCATTAAGCGCCAGTTGGGTAGGCCGGTGAGCGAGTCGTAATAGGCCAACTGATGCACCTGGCGCTCGGCGTGACGACGCTTCTGCTCCGTTTCGCGTAATGAGAGGAGCGCCACCGCGATACGCTGAAGTGGCCCAATATGCTTCTGGCTTAAACGTTCTACACGCTGCATATCGGGTAGCGGTTGGCGGTTGTCAGAAAGCGCTAAGATGGCGTCGCCGACGGTTATTAAGCGCCGGTTAATCCGCCATGCTGCAAGTAAGGCTGCGCTAATCAACAGTGCAAAAAGGCCCAGGCCTATCCAGAGAATGGAGGCACGCGTGTTAGTCAGTGCGCTGTAAGACTCACGATGTCGAGCACTGGCGCGCACCGTAAGCGCCTCAAATATTTGCTGTGAAAATAAATTAAATGTAGTGAAGTGGTGCTGTGCCTCTTGGAGGTACAAGCTAGGCTCACCCTGATTAAGGGTCGCTGCTTCGTTGGCCATGCTAATAAAACTACGGTATTGATGAAATACGCGCTGCAGGGCATCAGCGCTTTCTTGGCTGAGGTCGAAGATAAGAGGTGACGTCGCCAATCGGTCAATGTTGTTGCTTATTTGAGTAAGCTCTTGATTAATAATTCCATATTCAGCGTAACGCTGCATGGCACTTAAGTTGACACCCTCAACGCGACTGAATATGTCCGTCATCCGCTGGTGAAGATCGCCCAGTTGACGATCAAAGGTAGCCATCTGTACCAGCGTATCTAAATCGTCAGATTGTAGCTGGTGATTTTGCAGCGACTTTTCTTGAGACACCTGTAATGCAATTACCAGTAGCAGGACGGCAGGCAATACAATAATTAAAATAGGCAGTAAAAATACCATCAGAAGGCTTTTGGAGGGCTTCATCGTAACCTCGTGAATAAGGCTTAAGCATGGCATCTTGAATAAAGATGCCATGCTTGCACTCAATAACTAGCGGCTGGGTTAGCGTTGTTTTTAATTATTATTAGAAACTTTCCCATTCAGGCTCAGCCGCCTGTTTGTTTGAGGGGAGTACGTGGGCAGCCTTATCCTGAAGGGCATGGTTAGGGCGAAGAGGCGCGGCTGGCTGGGCTACGCTCGCAGGTAATTTGAAAACCCCCATCGAATGGAGCAGCTGGTGGGCATTTTGGCGTAGGTTGTTGGCAGCAGTCGCGCTCTCTTCTACCAGGGCGGCGTTTTGCTGGGTAACTTGGTCCATCTCTGTTACGGCTTGACCCACTTCCTGAACCCCGGCGCTCTGTTCGGCGCTGGCGTGACTGATCTCTTGCATGATGCTGGTCACGCGGGCGATGGCAGCAACAATCTCTTCGGTGGACTTACTGGCTTCTTCGGCGCGTTCATTACCGTGATTCACACGTTCCAGGTTACTGGAAATAAGCTTATTAATTTCGCGAGCGGCGTCGGCGCTACGCTGAGCAAGTTTGCGAACCTCTTCTGCCACCACAGCAAAGCCGCGGCCATGCTCTCCGGCTCGCGCTGCTTCTACCGAGGCGTTCAGGGCCAATATGTTGGTTTGAAAGGCGATCGAGTCAATGGTGGAAATAATGCCAGCGATTTCTTGCGAGCTCTTGTTCAGGTCATTCATCGTTGCAACGACTTGATGAACGGCTTCGCCACCCTGAGTGGCGGTTTTAGAAGCGCTGGTCGCTTCTTGGCTGGCTTGGGCAGAGTTGTCCGCGTTTTGCTTCACGGTGCTGTTGAGTTCTTCCATCGCCGAGGCCGTTTCCGCTAGGGCGCTAGCCTGTTGTTCGGTACGCGAGGCAAGGTCGTTATTGCCTTCAGCGATTTGCTCGCTATTGGAGGCAACTGCTTCGGCAGATGCGCGCACCTGGGTCACAATATCTTGCAGTTGTTTTGCCATCACTACCTGGGAGGCCATGATGCTGTGGTTATCGCCTTTCTTTAAGCGGCCTTGAGTCGCTAGCTCACCGCGACCAATGGCTTCAGCAAAAGCTTTTACCTCATGGGGTTCAGCACCCAACTCGCGTAACAGCTGGCGTGATAAAAACACCGCAATTAAGCCACCCACTAATAGTGCAAATAGCGTTAACCCTAGCATCTGCAGCTGAAAACCTGACGCCGTATCGCGAGCATCAGCTGTTGTGGCGTTGTTAATTTGCTCTTGTAAATCAATAAACTGATTAATGCGGTGTAGCCACTCGGTGTAAGCGGGGCCGGCTTGTTCAAGCATCAGCCGCTGGGCGTTGTCATAATCGCCTGCTTGACGGGCGCTGATGACCTGATCGGTAAGCGCGTGAGTGGCCGTTTTTTGTTCGTTAATACTGTTGAGCAGGCTCTGTTCTTGTGCACTTCCAGTGTGTTCACTGGTCACCTGTGACATGCCGGCTGACGCAGTGTCATAGGCATCGCGCAAGCGCTCGATTTCATTTTCCAGCGCGTTAAGATTGCCATCACCGGCAGTAATCACCACATCGCGCAGCACAATGGCGCGGTCATGCACGCTGCCCCGCCAGTCCACCGCAAAGCGTTGTTTAGTGCCGTTCACGTCGTTAATCGACGTTAGGCCACGGTCGATTTGGTTAACTTGGTAAATGCCTGCGCTTGTTAGAATAACCAGCAGTGCCAGCAGTGCCGAAAAGGCGATAGTCAGCCGGGTACTGATTTTCATGGCGTTGAAACGAGACGTTGAGGACAACATTGAGCCTGCTCCCTAGGCGCCGTTTAGGCGCTTTATCATGTAATTGCGATGATTATAGGTTTTTGCACAACTGTTTGTACAGGTTTTGTGTAAATAATCCCCGCAGCGTTTTACCTCCCCCCAGCTAGTTAAGTTTTTGTTAGTTAAGATTTTGTTAAATAAGTGTTTGTGCGATAAAGCAAAAAACCACGCCGTAGCGTGGTCTTTAAAGTTGTACAGCGCGCTAAACTATCAGAGGGTGCAGACAGTCCTCAATTGCTGCTGCCGTGTTTGGGTACGAAGCGACTGCCGCGTAGTTGCGCGTGGTCGGGGGCATTCTCCCGTAATACGGCGAGCACTTCGCTGGCGCGGTCATCCATCCCCAGCCCCTTATAACCCTCTACCATCGTGGCGAGGGCGTCGCGGGTGGCGGTCGCTTCGGGGTAGTTCTCTACAACCCAGCGGCCCCGCTCAACGGCGGCTAAGTAAGCGCCGCGGCGCAAGTAGTAGTCGGCAACGTGTAGCTCGTGCTGGGCCAGCAGTTCACGCAGGTAAACGATACGCTGCTGAGCATCGGGGGCGTATTGGCTTTGCGGAAAACGCTGGATCAGCTCGCGGAAATCGTTATACGCATCACGTGAGGCGCCCAAATCGCGCTTGGAAATATCGATTAAGCGCAGTCGCTCCAGGCTAAAGCGCCCGGCTTGCCAAGCAGAAAGGCCGCGCAAATAGTAAGCGTAATCAACCTGGGGATGGTCAGGGTGCAGGCGGATAAAGCGGCTAGCTGCAGCCCGGGCTTCTTCCCAGTTTTTGTTTTCGTAGTAGGCGTAAATTAGTTCAAGTTGCGCCTGCTCGGCATGTGGCCCGAACGGGTAGCGGGTGTCGAGTGCTTCCAAGCGCTCAATGGCGATAGGGAAGCGATTGCTATCTAGCGCCGTGCGCGCTAATTCATAGAGTTCGCGCTCTTGTACGCCCGCAAATTCATCATCCTCATCAGAGGTTGAGCCATTACTGGCACAGCCTGCTAAAAGGGCAAGGCTCAAGGCTAGGGCGCCAAAGCGGTTGGCAGCGGAAAAAACGCGCATCATCATCCTCGTTGCAAACAAGCCTCAATCACCGAAAAGCGACGATGGCCATAAGTAGAAATGGTAGAATAGGTCGCAGTTAGCCCACTATAAATCACCTCGACGCAAAACGCAGGCTTAGCGATGTTCTGAGTAACGTTTCGTCGAGTGCTGTTAAAGGAAAAGTTTTCATGCCATGGCTAGGTTTTTCGTGTATCGAAGAGGTGCTGCATGTCTCGTATCGTTGAAGCGACGCAGCGGGTACCGGCCACGCTAGCAGGCGCACGCTTTGACCAAGTTGCGGCGGAGTTGTTCAGTGACTACTCCCGCGAACGCCTTAAAGCGTGGATTAACGCCGGTGAATTAACGGTCGATGGCGCAAAACTAAAACCCAAAGCTAAGCTGCATGGCCACGAAATGCTGGTGCTTAAAGCGACCATTGAAGAAGATACACGCTTTGAACCCCAGGATATCCCGCTAGATATTGTCTACGAAGACGATGCGGTGATGGTGATCAATAAAGCCGCTGGTATGGTGGTGCATCCAGCAGCGGGCAATCCCGATGGCACCTTGTTGAATGCGTTGCTTCATCATCATTCTGCGTTAGCGGAAGTGCCGCGGGCGGGGATCGTCCATCGCCTGGATAAAGACACCACCGGGCTGATGATGGTCGCCAAAACGCTGCCTGCTCAAACGGCGCTGGTCGAACAGCTCCAGGCGCGCAGCGTATCGCGTCAGTATGATGCAGTGGTGATTGGTAAGCCGGTAGCAGGCAGTACGATTGACGCGCCCATTGGCCGCCATCCGAAAGACCGTAAGCGTCAAGCGGTAACCACGGCGGGCAAGCCAGCGGTGACTCACTACCGTGTGGTGGAGCGTTTTCGCGCCCATACTCATGTGCGTTGCACGCTTGAAACCGGGCGTACCCACCAAATTCGTGTCCACATGGCCCATGCACGCTACCCGCTGATTGGTGATCCGCTCTACAGCGGTCGTGCCAAACTGCCACCGGGCGCCGCCGAGCCGTTAAAAGAGATTCTGCGTGAGTTTCCTCGCCAGGCGCTGCATGCCCGCAAACTGAGTTTTGTGCATCCGGTGAGTGGTGAAACACTTACTTTTCAGATTGATCTACCCGATGATCTGCTAATGTTGTTGGACTACCTGCGCGAAGACAACGAGACCATGCGATGAGCGATGCGATTGATTTAAAGCCCACGCTGCTGTTACCCGACTGGCCCGCGCCTGCGAATGTGCGGGCGTTTGTCACCACTCGGGAAACAGGGCCAAGCCAAGATGATTTTGCAGCTTTCAATCCCGCGACCCACGTAGGCGACAACACAGATCACGTCGCGCTGTGCCGTCGGTTGATGCATAAAGAGATCGGCGATGAGCGCCCGCTGCTGTGGCTTAACCAAACCCACGGTGCGCGCGTGCAGCAGGGCTACCAAAGCGATACGCCGGAAGCCGACGCGGCAGTTGCCAGCAGCAACGACTATGCCTGTGTGGTACTTACCGCAGATTGCTTACCGGTACTGTTTTGTAATCGCCAAGGCACGCAAGTGGGGGTGGCCCACGCGGGTTGGCGAGGGCTAGCGGGTGGAGTGTTGGAAGCCACCGTCGCCGCGATGAACTGTGACCCTGACGATATTTTAGTGTGGCTAGGCCCCGCTATTTCTAACGCCCAGTTTGAGGTAGGCCCTGAGGTATACGGCGCTTTTGTCGCAGTGCACCCTGAAACGGCCGACGCGTTCGACCACAGCCCCTATCGCCTGGGCCACTACATGGCAGACCTATATCGGCTCGCTCGCTTTCGTTTGGAGGCGCTGGGGATTCACCACATCAGCGGCGGTCACTTCTGCACTGCCTGCGAGTCGCGCTTTTACTCCCACCGCCGTGACAATGGCAATACCGGACGCATGGCGAGTGTGATCTGGATCAACTAAGCAGCGCTATTCCTTCGCGCTTGTGACGTGTACCTCTTGAAATGCATGGAACTGACGCCATTTAACTTGTCAAGCTAAACGTTTTTAGCACATTTAAGACAGGCTATTGGGAAACACCGTGGGTCCAAACGCACGGCACCCCCAGGAGGAATTCCATGCGATTCGATAAATTTACTGCCAAATTACAGGCCGCCATTTCTGAGGCGCAGTCCCTTGCGGTTGGTCACGGCCATAACCAGCTTGACCCCGCGCACTTGCTGCTGGCACTGCTCGATACCAAAGACACCGGCGTTAAAGCCCTGGTTGAAAAAGCCGAGGGCAGCAGCTCGCGCCTGCGCGATGGCTTGGTGCAGCAGTTAGATAACTTACCCAAGGTAAGCCAGTTCGACGGGGATGTTCAGCCCTCCCGCGACTTCATCAAGCTATTCAACTTAACCGACCGAGAGGCGCAGAAGCGAGGTGACCAGTTCATCGCTTCTGAGCTGGTGCTGCTGGCGGCGCTGGAAATGAACTCAGCGATTACCAAGTTGATGAAAGAGGCAGGGATTAACCGCAAATCCCTCGAAGCCGCCATTAACAGCCTACGCGGCGGTGCTACCGTCGACGATGCTAACGCCGAAGACCAGCGTGAAGCGCTTAACAAATACACCATGGACCTTACCCAGCGTGCGCTAGACGGCAAGCTGGACCCGGTGATTGGTCGCGACGACGAAATCCGCCGTACGATTCAAGTGCTGCAGCGTCGCACCAAAAATAACCCGGTACTTATCGGCGAGCCGGGCGTGGGTAAAACGGCCATTGTTGAAGGTCTGGCTCAGCGTATTGTGAACGGCGAAGTGCCCGAAGGCCTCAAAGAGAAGCGCGTACTCTCGCTGGATATGGGCTCGTTATTGGCGGGCGCTAAGTTCCGCGGTGAGTTTGAAGAGCGTCTAAAAGCTGTGCTCAAAGAGCTTTCCCAGGAAGAAGGGCGGGTCATCCTGTTTATTGACGAGCTGCATACCATGGTGGGCGCGGGCAAGGCGGAAGGCGCGATGGATGCGGGCAACATGCTTAAGCCTGCGCTGGCCCGTGGCGAGTTGCACTGCGTGGGTGCGACCACGCTGGATGAGTACCGCAAATACATCGAAAAAGACGCTGCGCTGGAGCGCCGCTTCCAGAAAGTGCTGGTCGATGAGCCGTCTGAAGAAGACACGGTGGCCATTCTGCGCGGCTTAAAAGAGCGCTACGAAGTTCACCACGGCGTGGATATCACCGATTCGGCCATTATTGCGGCGGCGAAGCTCTCTACCCGCTATATCTCTGACCGGCAGCTGCCCGATAAAGCGATCGACCTGATCGACGAGGCGGCGTCACGTATCCGCATGGAGCTGGACTCTAAACCTGAAGAGATGGATCGGTTGGATCGCCGTTTAATCCAGTTAAAAATGGAGCGCGAGGCGCTTAAGAAAGAGACCGACGAAGCCACTAAGAAACGTCTTGAAGCGCTGAACAACCAGATTCACGAATTAGAGCGTGAATACGCTGACCTGGACGAAATCTGGAAAGCTGAGAAAGCCAGTATTCAAGGCGCTGCGCAATTCAAGGCTGATTTGGAGCAGGCCCGCCTAGACTTAGAGCAGGCGCGTCGTCAGGGTGATTTAGGGCGTATGTCGGAAATCCAGTACGGCAAAATTCCGGCACTTGAGAAAAAAATCAGCGAAGCGGGTGAAGGTGAGGCGGATACGGCCAGCCACCAGCTGCTGCGCTCTAACGTCACCGAGGAAGAGATCGCCGAGGTGGTTTCCCGCTGGACGGGCATTCCCGTCTCTAAAATGTTGGAAGGTGAGCGGGACAAGCTGCTGCGCATGGAAGAAGCGCTACATGAGCGGGTGATTGGTCAGCATGAAGCGGTAGAGGCGGTGGCTAACGCCGTGCGCCGCTCCCGGGCCGGGCTTTCTGATCCCAATCGGCCTAACGGCTCGTTTTTGTTCCTCGGCCCCACCGGGGTGGGTAAAACGGAACTATGCAAGTCACTGGCTAACTTCTTGTTCGATACGGAAGAGGCCATGGTGCGTATCCTGGACATGTCGGAGTTTATGGAGAAGCACTCCGTGGCCCGCTTAATTGGTGCGCCTCCCGGCTACGTGGGTTACGAAGAGGGTGGCTACCTAACCGAAGCGGTGCGCCGTAAGCCCTACTCGGTGCTGTTGCTAGATGAAGTGGAAAAGGCGCATCCGGATGTGTTCAATATCCTACTGCAAGTGCTGGAGGATGGTCGCTTAACCGATGGGCAAGGCCGCACGGTGGATTTCCGTAATACGGTGATTGTAATGACCTCTAACATGGGCTCGGACATTATCCAGCGTATGGGGGGTGACGATAACGATTACGAGGTGATGAAAAATATGGTCATGGAAGTAGTGGGTAACCACTTCCGGCCTGAACTCATTAACCGTATTGATGAGGTGGTGGTGTTCCACGCCCTTGGACAAGCGCAAATCCAGGCCATTGCCGGTATTCAGCTAGAGCGTTTGAAAGTTCGCTTAGCTGAGCATGACTTGAGCTTGGAGATCAGTGATGACGCCATGGCGCAGTTGGCGGTGGTAGGGTTCGATCCGGTGTACGGTGCACGGCCACTGAAGCGTGCGATTCAAAGCCGCATTGAGAACCCGTTGGCTCAAGACCTGCTGGCGGGTAAGTATGCACCAGGTGACACTATTCATATCAGCGCGAGTGAAGGAAAATTAATATTTGAGTAATGCATGCGTGGGTAGACGCTTATGCAAGTGAAAGCCCTGCGCAATTGAAAGCCCTGCGCAATTGAATAGGGCAAAAGCCCCGTTAGCTCTGCTAGTGGGGCTTTTTTAATGGCTTACGGCGACGTTTGTTGCGTTTGTCCTGATCGGAGGTTGACAGGCTGAGGGCGCTAATGGAATCTTGTGGGTTCCTGATTTGCGGGCGCGGAAACAACGGGCAACCCCTAATCCCCGCGCGAAGGGTAGGCATCTGCCTTTACCCGCCGAAGGACTTCCGGGTTTGGGCTAACCGCCCGACCTGGCCAACGCCCCGACACGGCAAACCGCCGTGTGAGGGAGTCACTGATTTATATCGCAGTAAATGAGTGCTTCCGATGAGAGTGCAGGCCCTAACCGGGCCATATGCCAGGGTTTGGCATCAGGTGCCGGCAAGGGCCGGCAGCGGCATACCGCCGCACTCGACACCGCAGGATGTCCTGCGGATCGCACTCGAGACCTCCAGGGGAGAAACACAGTGGAACTGCTTTCCGGCGCAGATATGATCGCCCGCTTCTTACAAGATGAGGGCGTCGAGTACATTTATGGTTATCCCGGCGGCGCAGCGCTGCACATTTATGATGCGCTATTCCGTCAGGACAAGGTGAAGCACATTCTTGTGCGTCACGAACAGGCAGCGACCCATGCGGCCGACGGTTACGCCCGCGCTTCCGGCAAGCCTGGAACCGTGCTGGTGACCTCTGGCCCTGGCGCTACTAATGCGGTCACCGGCATTGCGACCGCCTATATGGATTCGATTCCATTGGTGGTGCTATGCGGCCAGGTAATGAGCCACCTGATTGGCGATGACGCCTTCCAGGAAACCGATATTGTGGGTGTTACCCGTCCCATCGTGAAGCACAGCTTCTCAATTCGGCATCCCTCTGAAATCCCAGAAGTGCTTAAAAAGGCCTACTATCTGGCCGCTACCGGTCGCCCTGGCCCCGTGGTCGTCGATATACCCAAAGACATGACCGCGCCCACCGAGCGTTATGAGTACGTCTACCCGAAAAAGGTCAAGATGCGCTCCTATAACCCGGTGACCCGTGGCCACACGGGCCAGATCAAAAAAGCCGTTGAGTTGATGCTGAAAGCCAAGCGCCCAGTATTCTATACCGGCGGCGGCGTGGTGTTGGGCAAAGCGAGTGAAGGGCTGACCGATTTAGTCAAGCAACTGGGCTTCCCTATTACCACCACGCTGATGGGCATTGGTGCTTACCCGCAAAGTGATCGGCAGTGTCTGGGCTGGCTGGGTATGCACGGCTCGTATGAATCCAATATGGCCATGCACCATGCGGATTTAATTATTGCCATTGGCGCGCGTTTTGATGACCGAGTGACCAACAACACGTCGAAATTTTGCCCCACGGCAAAAATCATTCACGTGGATGTGGACCCAAGCTCGGTATCTAAAACCGTGCGTGCGGATGTGCCTATCGTTGGGCCAGCGTCTAGCGTCATTAACGAAATGATCAGCTTGGTTCAAGGTCAGTCAATTTCGCAACCTGAAGCGCTGAGCGAGTGGTGGCAAAAGATTGACGGCTGGCGTGCTGAGCGTGAGGGCAAGCTATACGAGCCATCTAAGCCAGGCGAAGTGTTGAAGCCTCAGGAAGTGGTTGAAGCGCTGTGCCGTGTTACTCGCGGTGAAGCCTACGTGACCACCGACGTTGGTCAGCACCAGATGTTTGCTGCCCAGTACTACAAGTTCGACAAGCCTAACCGACTGATCACGTCGGGCGGTTTGGGCACCATGGGCTTTGGTTTCCCTGCGGCCATGGGTATCAAGCAGAACTTCCCGGATGACGATGTCGTCTGCGTGACCGGTGAAGGCAGCTTTCAGATGATGATGCAGGAGCTCTCGACCTGTAAGCAGTACGGCATAGGCGTCAAGATTGTAAACCTCAATAACGCATCGCTTGGTATGGTGCGCCAATGGCAGGATCTGAACTACAAATCTCGCCATGCGCACTCTTATATGGAGTCGCTGCCAGACTTCCATATGCTGATTGAGGCTTACGGATTTACCGCGATCACCGTGAATACCCTTGAGGAGTTGGAGCCGGCGCTAGAGCGTGCCTTTGCCAACAAGCATGAGCTGGTGTTCCTGGATGTGAAGGTTGATCCTTTTGAGCACGTCTATCCGATGCAGGTGCCGTTAGGTGCTATGCGTGACATGCTGCTGTCTAAAACGGAGCGTACCTGATGCGTCATATCATCTCGATTCTGATGGAAAACGAACCGGGTGCGCTGTCACGTGTGGTCGGGCTGTTCTCCCAGCGTAACTTCAATATTGAAACGCTGAACGTTGCACCAACTGAAGACCCGTCGCTGTCGCGTTTAACGGTCACCACTGTTGGGGATGACCGTGTGATTGAGCAAATCACTAAGCATCTTAATAAACTGATCGATGTGGTGAAGCTGGTCGACCTGACCGAAGGTAACCACATTGAGCGGGAGCTGATGCTGGTGAAAGTGAAAGCGTTAGGCGCTGCTCGCGATGAAGTGAAGCGTACGGTGGATATTTTCCGTGCACAGATCGTCGACGTCACGCCAAGCCTCTATACCGTTCAGATTACTGGCGATGCGGGCAAGCTGGATGCTTTTCTTCAGGCCATGGCGCCGGTAGGCATTCTCGAAGTGGCGCGTACCGGGGTATCCGGTATTGCTCGCGGTGATAAAGTGTTGTCGCTATAAACGAAGCGGGCTAGTTAAGAAAGTCGTTAAGAAAGCCGTCCTTGCATAGGGGCGGCTTTTTTTATGGCGTTTTAACGAGCATCAACGCGGAATAACGGTCGCCCAAAATGCGTCAATCATCGGGTTTTTAAGCCGCCGGTTAAGCACACAAAGCCCAACATCGTAGTGGGGTAGCTCGGGTTTCACATTGAGCACTTGCACGCGCTCGGCCAGCGGGCTGTTATCTAGCACGATTTTCGGAACCACCCCTACGCCAAACCCTAGTCCGACCATGCTCACAATCGCTTCGTGCCCAGCCACTTGGGCATAAATACGTGGCGTGATGCCCATAGCTTTAAACCACGTATTGGCAAACTCCCTGGAAAGCCCCGCTTCTGACAAGATCATCGGCACGTGTTGCCACTGCTCGGCGGTTGAGCTTTCGGGTTGGCGCGGTAGCCAGTGGTGGGCTTCTGTCGGGGCAATAAACAGCAGCGGTGAGCGGGTTAGTGATTTGAACGCGAGGGCGCTGGGGGGAATCCTAGGCCGCGGGGTAATGGCCATATCGTCTGCACCTTCTAACACCCGCGACATCGCTTCGGCGGGGTCGCCGGTATGGAGTTTTAGCTCAATCCCTGGGTGGCGGGTGCGTACATCGCTTAACAGTTCGTAGAGAAAGCTATAGCTCGCGGTTACCGAGCAGTAAATGCTGATTTCGCCACGCAGCTGCGCCGCCTTGGCAGCCAGCGTTCGCTTCTGCATTTCCCACTGCTCTAACGTCTCTTTTGCGTAGCGTTGAAATGATAAGCCCTGGGCGGTGAGCGTGACATGGCGGTTGTCACGCTCAAACAGTCTCGTGCCTAGCTCGGTTTCCACTTGTTGAATCGAGCGGCTTAGTGTCGAGGGGCTGATATGACAAAGCTCACTGGCGCGGCCAAAGTGCAGTGTCTCAGCGAGCGTTACCACGTGCTTAAGTAGCCGGAAGTCCATAGAGTGCTCAACGTTATAATCACTATTTCATAATATGAAATAGTATGTTGCAAATATAGCGTTTTACGCAACAGTGCTGCTGGCGTACAGTGGCCTCAACGCCAAATCCCAGTGCTGCATGAGACGGCACGGGTGGCCATCAACGCTGACACGCGTCATGAAAATCATCGCCATACAATGATCACTTTTTGATCGAATACTATTTCTGGAGCTGCGCCATGCACGTTTACTACGATAAAGATTGCGACCTGTCCCTTATCCAAGCCAAGAAAGTCACCATCGTTGGTTATGGCTCGCAGGGTCACGCCCACGCAAACAACCTGAAAGAGTCAGGCGTTGACGTTACCGTAGCGCTCCGCCAAGGCTCCTCTTCTGCCGCTAAGGCCGAAGCCGCAGGCCTGAAAGTAGCGTCTGTTCCTGAAGCGTGTAAAACCGCTGATGTAGTCATGTTGCTGGCGCCGGATGAAAACCAGAAGGCTATCTATGAGCAGGAGGTTGAGCCGAACCTGAAAGAGGGCGCAACGCTGGCCTTTGCCCATGGTTTCAACATCCACTACAACCAAATCGAGCCGCGCAAAGACCTCGACGTGATCATGATCGCGCCGAAGGCGCCAGGTCATACCGTGCGCTCCGAGTTTGTTAAAGGTGGCGGTATTCCTGACCTGATCGCTATTCACCAAGATGCATCGGGCAATGCTAAAGAGCTGGCACTTTCTTATGCAGCAGGCGTTGGTGGCGGCCGTAGCGGTATCATCGAAACGACTTTCAAAGATGAGACCGAGACCGATCTGTTCGGCGAGCAAGCGGTTTTGTGCGGTGGTGCGGTTGAGCTAGTCAAGGCCGGTTTTGAAACCCTGACGGAAGCGGGTTATGCACCGGAGATGGCGTACTTCGAGTGTCTGCATGAGCTTAAGCTGATTGTAGACCTGATGTATGAAGGCGGCATCGCTAACATGAACTACTCCATCTCTAACAATGCGGAGTACGGTGAGTACGTTACTGGCCCCGAGGTAATTAACGACGAGTCGCGTGCAGCAATGCGCAATGCACTCAAGCGTATTCAAACGGGTGAGTATGCCAAAATGTTCATTCAGGAAGGCAATACTAACTACCCATCCATGACCGCACGCCGCCGCCTGAATGCTGAGCACGAAATTGAGCAAGTGGGTGCTAAGCTGCGTGGCATGATGCCGTGGATTGCAGCTAACCAGCTGGTTGATAAATCTAAAAACTAAGCGGTTAATGGCTAGTGCATTAGCTAGAGCCTCGGGGCGCGCATTGTCGCGCCCCGAGGCGTTTAACGCTGCGTGCTGCAATTGACTGGCTGAGTTAGCGCCACCGTGTAGAATGAAAGGAGATCACAGTTCTTGTGGCTTCACTTCAAACGGATGATATTTATGACCCAGGATGCTCGCGATCAAGAGCACGAAAAAAAACCGCAGTCAGCTTCTCAGAAAGACCAGAAGGCAGTAAGTAGTGACGACGCGATCGTTCAAAGCGATGTTGGGCACGATACTTTTAGTAATGACACGGTTAGTGACGACGCTGTAGGTAATGAAGATCTCGCCGCCGTTTTCTTGCGGGAAACTGAAGTCGTTGAAGAAGCGGTTGAGGACGGCAAGAAAATCCGTCGCAAAGGTATTTACTTATTGCCCAACCTCTTCACCACGTCTGCGCTGTTTTCAGGGTTCTTCGCTGTGGTGGCGGGTATTAACGGTGAGTTCACCTCCGCCGCAGTAGCGATTTTCATTGCGATGGTGTTGGATGGTTTGGATGGCCGCGTGGCCCGGATGACCAATACCCAAAGTGCGTTTGGCGCCGAGTACGATAGCCTAGCCGATATGATCTCGTTTGGTATGGCGCCTGCCCTGGTGGCTTTTACTTGGATTTTGCAAGATATCGGTAAAACAGGCTGGGTCGTGGCGTTTCTCTACGTAGCCTGTGCAGCCTTGCGTCTTGCGCGTTTCAATGTGCAAATTGGTAGTGTTGATAAGAAATGGTTTATCGGCTTACCCAGCCCGTCAGCGGCAGCGCTTGTAGCTGCTTGTGTCTGGGCCTTCCACAGTTTTGATGCAGATGCTTTTGGCTTCAAGTTGCTGATGCTGTTTGTTGTTGGCGCTGCAGGTATCCTCATGGTCAGCAACATTCGCTATTACAGCTTTAAAGACCTAGACTTTAAAAAACCAGTGCCTTTCGTGGTGCTTTTAGCCGTGGTGCTAGGGTTCGTTATGATCTCTGTTGAACCCTCAGTAATGCTACTACTGCTTTTTGGTGCCTATGTGGCCTCTGGCCCGGTATTAGCTGTAATGCGCAAGGCAAAAGCCAAAAGCTGAGAATTTTCGACTTATTTCACAATAGCTCTTGCCAAGACGGCAGCGAATCCGTAAAGTACGCATCCGCTGCCGGGGACGCACAGCGTTACCAGCGGTGAATGAAGGTGAAAACCTTCGGTTTGTCAGGAAGTTAGCGTAGTTAAAAAGAAAGCATCGTTATCTCGCTTTCTTAAGCCGC
>NZ_JAFWFN010000057.1 GCF_017515565.1 Halomonas sp. | reverse complement strand
TTATGAAATTTTATCGGCACCTATCTCATACTTAGAGATAGTGGTGGGCTACGTGGGTGCCGCGGCGTCTAAGTCGATTCTACTGGGGCTGATTATTCTCGCTACCTCTGGCCTGTTTGTGCCGCTGGAAATCGCCCACCCTATCTGGATGCTCACCTTTCTGGTGCTCACCGCCGTCACTTTCAGCCTGCTGGGTTTTATCATCGGTATCTGGGCCGATGGTTTCGACAAGCTTCAACTGGTGCCGCTGCTGGTGATTACCCCGCTGACGTTTCTAGGCGGCAGCTTCTACTCCATTGATATGCTGCCGCCGTTTTGGCAAACCGTCACCCTGGCGAACCCCGTGGTCTATTTAGTGAGTGGTTTTCGCTGGAGCTTCTACGGGATTAGCGACGTTAGCCTTGGCGCCAGCGTGGCGATGATTCTGCTGTTCTTAGCCGCAAGCCTTGCCATTATTGCCTGGATTTTCCGCACCGGTTACCGCTTAAAACCCTAGCGTGTCTATCTATCCGTTTTTTGTTTCTTCGCTTTCTGCTTAAAAGGTAACTCCCGCTTATGCCGCTACTGCAAAGCACCGTGCTTCGCCTGGAACCATCGTTAGATGGCGAGCGCTTAACCGTTACGGCACCGCCAGCTGAAACCCCCAACGCCAGCGACGATCCAACGATGGCAAGCCTGGTGAACACGTTAAACGACACCTACAACACCAAAGCTAAAGGGTGGGGGCGGTTTGCCGAACAGGTCGAGCAGGCTGGGCCGCTGGTGGCCTGGCTGCGGGATTACATGGCCGGTGAGCAAGACTTTACCCAGCTTTCTACAGCCATGGCCGAGCGCCTAGCGCAAACGCTGCAAGAGCAGCTCTCTGTTAGTGGCTACTTGGTAGTCGCCCACCTGCGCCAAGGCGACACCGAAACCCTGTTTTTAGGCTTGGTGCACCAGCGGGAAGGCATTGGCATTAACGCGACGCACCAGGCGGTGCCCGCTGCTCAGCTCAATACCCGCCAGCTAACCCTGGCGGTGCGGGTTAACCTTACCCAGTGGCAGAGTGATTCCGAAAACGCCCAATATGTGTCGTTTTTAAAGGATCGTGGGGGCAAAAAGCTCGCCGATGGCTTAATCGCACTGCTCGGGATGGAAGAAGGTATTGATGCCCCGGCGGAAACCCGCACGCTGCTGAAAGCCTTCAGCGACTACGTCGAAAAAGAGGATTATGACGACGAGGCCAGCCGGGAAAAAACCGATACCCTGGTCGACTACGCCAACGAGCAGCTGCGCCGCGGCGAGCCAATGACCCTGGAAGAGCTTTCAGGGCTGGTAGACGAAAAGCAGCCCAAAGCGTTTTACGAGCATATACGCAACGCCGACTACGGCCTTTCCCCTGAGATACCGCCGGATAAACGCACCATCAGCCAGTTCCGCCGCTTTACCGGCCGCGCCGGGGGCGTTTCCATCAGCTTTGACTCCCACCTGCTGGGCTCCAGCATTGAGTACGATGAAAACCAGGATCGCCTGATCATCAAGCAGGTGCCCAAGCAGCTAAAAGAGCAGCTGGCTAAGCGTAAGGAGTGAGTGGCGAATAGTGAGGGGAAGGTGGTTGGCAAGTAAGCCGGGGAGCGTAGCTCGGCACTATCTGCGGTTATAGAAGTCTGTGGTTAAAGAAGTCGCAAGGTAAGGTTTCATAACAGGAGAAACAGCGTGCTAGTTGCTATCACTAACTTCTTCCAACGGGCGCTGGCGGAGCCGGAGCAGCGTGAAAATCGAACCATTACGTTAGAGCTAGCCACCGCGGCGCTGCTGTGCGAAGTGATGCGCGCCGACTATGACCAAAGTGACGCCGAGCGCGACGCGCTCAAACAGATGCTCACCACTCGCTACCGGTTAAGCAACAGCGAAGTGACCGAGTTAATGACGCTGGCGGAAGCGGAGGTGGATGATGCGGTGGATCACTACCAGTTTGTCAGCTTAATTAAGCAGCACTACGGCTACGAGCAACGCTGCGAGCTGGTGGCGTTAATGTGGCAGCTGGCCTGGGCTGACGGCAACATCGGCCCGCTTGAAGAGCACCGCATACGGCGGCTCGCGGATCTTTTGCACGTGAGCCACAGTGATTTTATACGCTGCAAATTACAGGCGGAACAGCAGCATAATGAGTAGCTACTCATCTTCCAATAAGCCAATCACCAACTGGTTTAACTGCTGCTGAAACTGGCCGCCCGGAGAAGGGGGCGTCGGGTCGGACGTAATCACCACGGTCATTTCCCGTTCTGGAATCACATAGAGCGCCTGACCACCGTAGCCCCTGCCGTAATACACCGGCACATCTGCCAGCGTGGTAATAAACCACCCGAAGCCGTAACCATCACCTGTCCATTGGGACTGGCCTCTGGGTGTCCAAGAGTCTTCAACCCAGCCTTCCGGCAGCACCCGCTGGCCTTCTCCGCTGTCATCAAACACCATGCCATCATTACGATACAGCTCGCCTATTTCTATTAGCGCCCTGGGTGAAAGCTGCATATCGTTGCCGCCAAAGTAGATGCCCTGGGGGTCCCGCAGCCATGGGGGTATCGCAATATTCAGCGGCTCGCCCAGCAAACGTTGCGCAAGGGCGTGGGTGGTTTCGCCACTCGCCTGGGTCAGCGAGGCAGAAAGCAAATGGCTGGTGCCTGTTGAGTAAAGCATGCGCCCACCGGGCTCATCCACAAATGGGCGAGAGAGAGCGTTATTCACCCAATTGTTGCTGGCGACCCAAGCACTATAGTTGCTGCCGGAGGTGCGCTCTAACCCCGCTTGCTGAGCCAATAAGTGCGCCACGGTAATATCGTTCACCTTTGGGTCTACACCCTTGGGTAGCGAGCCTAAAAGCGCCACCATCCGTTGCTCGGTAGACTCAATCACCCCCGCTTCAATGGCCGCACCGGTTACCGCTGCCAGCACGGTTTTAGAGAGCGATTTAATATTCGCAGGCACGGATGTGCCGGGGCCACCCTGGTGAAGCTCGTGAACAATACTGCCCTGATGAGCAACCACCACTGCATGCACCGGGGTTAACTCGGCTGCTTGTTGGTCGAGTGCTTGCAGCGCGCGAGCGCTAGGTGCATCGGCTGCTGCGCCAGCGCTAAACAGCAGCGAAATGGCGGCACAGGAAATCAGTAGCACAGGTAAACGCATAGCAGCACCTAGGCAAAGAGCGATGGCAGATTGGTAAAGAGCAAGCAAAGGTTCGAGGCTAAGATGCGGGAGAGGTTCCATCACGAAGTGATGGGGGGCATTATGCAAAAAGATCAAAAGCCTGCTAGGCTTGGGTTGTTAGCTTTAAGGTAAGCAACCCTTTGATTTCTCTAAAACGCAAAAAGCAAGGAGCGCCGTTATGCGTAGTATTATTTATATTGTAGGTTTAATTGTGGTAGTTCTGTTTGTTCTATCGATGCTTGGCCTGCGTTAATTTAGCACGCCCCACCACAGCAAAGCGCCTGCAGGTAATTGGCTTCAACTAGCCCCTGCGGGCGCTTTGTTTTTTAACTATCTTTTTTCTAAGCAGTCGATTTCAAAACAGCCAGTGTCACGCACAGGCAAGCAGCAAGCGCTAGGCGCAGTCTGCGGCCCCTTGGCCAAACATATCGAACATCATTTCTCGCCCCATGGCCGTTAATACCAAACGGTGATAATCGTTATATTCCGCGGCACCACTCTCCTCAAGCACCTGCTGGCAAGCTTGCCAGTGGCTATGCTGTGCGCTTAGCTGGTTAAGCTCGCGCTGGGTAAGGCCGCGCTGGGGCAGGGTGAGGGTTTCTAGTACATGGCCGTTGTCGTAAAGCAGCTCGGCAACGGTAGAAAGACAGTGACGCAGGCTGCGCTGCACATGGTAAGCGGCCGTAGCGACTTGGGGTGCGGGCTGAAACACCGGGGAAGGCATAAATGTTCTCCTGCAAACAGGACCAAAACGGGCTTGTTGCAGCGCATTATAAAGCAAGGAAAGGATTAGACCAAGGTCTATAGTGCGTTGGTTCTAAAGCAACCGATTACTTTTCCCCAACATATTTTTTGTCATTCTATAAACCTATGATGTAAGCCACTATAGAATGGGCAAAAAATTACTACTTTTATCGGTGGTGTTGCTAGTTTTTTAATTTCACATGGAGGTCATCTTTTACAATTGTTTACTTTTTTGTACGTAAAAAATGCCCAACACGTTCAAGCCTAGGGTTTAATGGTCGATAATATAACTAATAAATAACATTCATACGCATGAGCAGCGCCATCGTGTTGGGCGTTTTTTAAAAAAAGGCAGTAACTTATGGCTACCATTTCATCACTCGGCATTGGCTCTGGGCTAGACTTGAACGGCTTACTGGATCAGCTGCAGGACGCTGAGCGAGGCAAGCTCGAACCCATAGAGCGTCAACTGGAAACCCAGCAAACCAAAATTTCCGCCTACGGTCAGCTACAAAGCTCCCTTGCTCAGTTTCAAACTGCCTCCGCCGCGTTAAACGACAGTGCGCTGTATGAAAGCCTCTCCACCAACGTAGGCGGTAGTGCCGTTACTGCCGCTGCAGATGGCGAAGCGCAGCCCGGCAACTACAACGTAACAGTAAATGAACTTGCTACCGCTGGAACGTTAGCCACTAAGTCTGTCGGCGAGTTAACCGACAAGCTTACAGAGCAAGATACAACATTTACCCTGCAATTTGCTGGCGCTAATCAAGCGGACGTTGAGGTGCAAATTGCGGCAGACAGCACGCTGGAAGAAATTCGCGATGCCATCAATGCGACTGAAGATAGCGGTGTTTCTGCCTCGATTATTTTTGATGGTGAAGGGTATCGGTTAGCCCTGAACTCCACCCAGACGGGGGCTGATGCCTCTATTTCAGGTATTGCACTAGGTGATGGCTTAAGCGAGCAGCTACAGGATGATGTAATAGAAGGGGGGAGAGATGCCTCGTTAAACGTTAACGGCATCGCGATCACTAGCCCTACCAATCAAGTAGAAGGTGCTATCCAAGGCGTGACGCTTAACCTTCAAGAAGAGGGCAGCAGCACTATTGCGGTTGAGCAAGACACCCGCGCCGTGCGCGAAGCCGTTACCAGCTTTGTCGATGCCTATAACGACCTAAAAGGCACCATGGGTGAGCTAACCAGCTTTAATGCCGAAACGGGTGAAGCGGGCGAGTTACTGGGCGACAGCGCCATTCGCACCGTGGAGTCCCGCATGCGAAGCGTGCTTAGCGGGGGTGTGGAAGGCCAGTTCTCCATGCTGAGCGATATTGGTATTTCGCTACAGCGGGATGGCACGTTAGCTATCGATGATGGTGCGCTTGATAACGCAATTGCCAACAACCAAGATGCGCTTTCGACGTTTTTTGCAGGCGATTCCAGCGAAACAGGCATGGCAGGTCAGGTTAACCAAACCATTGAGCAGCTGCTAGGCAACAATGGCGCGGTAAAAGGTGCGATTACCGGCGCGGAAAATCGAGTTGAATCTCTGGGTGAGCGCTACATCCGTATGGAGCAATCTATAGAGCAAACCATTTCCCGCTATCGTACCCAGTTTGGCCAGTTGGATGGCATGATCGCCCAGATGAACCAAACCAGTGACTACCTTACCCAGCAGTTTGATGCGCTGGATGCCCAGCTAGGCCGTAATTAACAGCCGCTAGCTATACCCTAAAACGCCTGCGCTAAGCAGGCGTTTTTGTTAGATAAACCGCCTGCCTTCTTTGAAAGCTCGAAAAAGCGCTAAAGTTACGCGCTGTTCTGTCGATAAAGATAGTATCTATTTATTGGGGTGCGCTGCATATCACTGCGTGCGCCCGTTCGGTTGTTTAAAAATGGCTTATTTAAATTAGCCGTGGTTTAGCTTTTGCACTGAGGAAATCCCGCATGGCGACAATAACCTCTCTTGGCGTTGGTTCTGGCCTCGACCTAACGGGGCTGCTTGATCAGCTTCAGGAAGCCGAGCGGGGCAAACTTGCACCGATTACGCTTCAGAAAAAACAGCAGCAGGCGAAAATCTCCGCGTTTGGCCAGCTGCAAACCTCGCTGAATGCGTTTCAAGACTCCGTTGCGAAACTTAACGACCCCAAGCTTTACCAAAGCCTTTCCGCCAGCGTGCGCGGCGATGCTGTTAAAGCCACCACCACTGCCAGCGCACTGCCCGGCAGCTACCGGGTGGAAGTGACCCAGCTTGCTACCTCCGGCACGCTGGCATCTAGCAGAATTACCGAAGCCAAAGATGAAGCGCTAGACCTACAGGGTGCCACCGCGATGCGGCTTAATTTTGGCGGTGCTAGCTCAGTGGATATCGACATTGCCCCCGGCAGCAGCCTTTCCGCGATTCGTGATGCCATTAACGCCAACAAAGAAGCCGGTGTTAACGCCACCATTATCAACGATGGCCAAGGCTACCGGCTGGCGCTAAGCTCTAAAACCACCGGTGCCGATGCCTCGATTGAAAGCTTTAGCTTTGTAGATGCTAGCCAAGACCCCGAGGTGGCGGTGGCTGGGCCCTTCACGGAAGATGCTGGCACCAAGCGGGGCGGTAAAGACGCAGAGCTAACCGTTAACGGCATTGCCATTACCAGCGCTAAAAACCAGATAGAAGGGGCTATCCAGGGCGTATCTCTGAACCTTTCAGAGCTAAGCCTGGGCGAAGATGAAACCGCCACCAGCACTATTAGCGTTGAGCGCGATACGCTAAAGCAGCGCGAAGCCATCAACGGCTTTGTAAAAGCGTACAACGACTTAAAAGGCACTATTGGTAAGCTGACGAGTTTTAATGGCGACAGCGAAACCGCCGGCGAGCTAGTAGGTGACAACACCGTTCGCACCATTGAAAGCCGCTTGCGCAGCGTGCTGACCGGCGGTGCAGAGGGTGGTGAGCTTACTACCCTCAACCAGCTAGGCATTACCCTGCAGCGGGATGGCAAGCTAAAAGTAGATGATGCCAAGTTAAATGATCTGGTGGCCAATAACCCCCAGGCGCTTAATGACTTCTTTGCCGGTGATAAAAAAGCCAACGGGTTGGCAGGCAAGCTGACCACTAGCATGGAGCAGATGCTAGGCAATAATGGCGTGGTTAAGCTAGCGATTAGCGGTGCAGAAAACCGCGTAAAAAGCCTGGATAACCGCTTTGAACGTATGGAAAAAAGTATTGAAAGCGCCATTGCCCGCTACCGCAAGCAGTTCAGCCAGCTAGACAGCATGATCGCCCAGATGAACAGCATGAGCAGCTACCTTACCCAGCAGTTCGACGCGCTGGATAACCAGCTAGGCCGCAGAAGGTAGCCTGTAGTGGCATAATGTACAGAAGATTCACTGAAAGGCGGCGCAAGCCGCCTTTTCTCATGCTCCAGTTACCAACTCTTACATTATTTTTTACTACTTCCCCTAAAGATTTTCCCCGCCGTGCCGTTAATAGATATAACGGCACAAACAGTGGCCGAAAAGCGGGCCTTCAAGGCCAGTGTCCAAGCAAGGAGAATCACACCATGTCAGTGATCAATACCAACATCACATCAATGATCGGCCAGTCCAACCTAAACAAGTCTCAGAATGCTCTTCAGACTTCTATGGAGCGCCTTTCTTCAGGCTTACGTATCAATAGTGCTAAAGACGATGCCGCTGGCCAAGCTATCGCCAACCGTATGACTGCTCAGATCACTGGTCTTGGTCAAGCGCAGCGTAACGCTAACGACGGTATCTCAGTAGCGCAAACTGCTGAAGGCTCACTCAACCAGATCAACGATAATTTGCAGCGCATTCGTGAGCTGAGCGTTCAGGCGGCCAACGGCACCAATTCTCAAGACGACCTGACTTCCATTCAGGACGAAATCACACAGCGTCTTGCTGAAATTGATCGTATCTCTGAAGAAACCAGCTTCAATGGCGTTAACGTGCTTGCTAGTGATCAAGCCCTACAGATTCAGGTTGGCGCTAACGACGGTGAAACGATCTCTGTCAATCTGAAAGAAATTAACTCTGAAACTTTGGGGCTTAATAACTTCACCGTTTCAGGCCTTTCTGCGCCCATTACTGAGCTCTCTGGTACAGATGCTAACGGCAATGCAGTGACCGTTGAGGTCGACCTGACTGGTATCGATCTGGCTAATTTTGCAGCTACTGATCACGATCAGCTTTCTCTGCGCTCTTATACCGATGCTGCTGGCACTACTCAGTATGCCATCATGGATTCTGATGGTAGCCTTGCCAAGCTGGGTGAGGGAGGTTCAGCAATCGATACAGACGCTACTGCTACAACATTCGGTGATATTACTGATTTCACAGATGCTGCTGGGGTTACAGCTGCGAAAGAAGCCTATGACACTGACGCAGAAGCTGGACTTACTGCTACTGCTAATCCTATGGCAACTCTTGATGCTGCTCTTAAGGATGTTGACAGCTTGCGCTCCGAACTGGGTGCCGTGCAGAACCGCTTCGAAGATGCCATCACGAACCTGAATACCAACGAGACCAACCTTGCTGCTGCTCGTTCGCGCATCGAAGATGCCGACTACGCGGTGGAAGTTGCCGACATGACTCGCGCGCAGATTCTGCAGCAGGCCGGTACTTCTGTACTGGCACAGGCTAACCAGATCCCGCAGAACGTTCTTTCTCTGCTGGGTTAATAGGTTAGCTTTTAAGCTGATTGATATATAACGGGGCCGAAAGGCCCCGTTTTTATGTTTTGAAGGAGACATCGTAGGATGGCATGTTCGATTTGTGGATCAGGAAGTCATACGGCAAGGAATTGTCCAAAGCCGTCACGTTGCTCTAGCTGTGGTCGAACCGGTCATAATGTACAAACATGCCCGGATGCCAGGCGGTGTAGTGTATGTGGTAGCTACCAGCATGATAAGCGGACTTGTCCAGATCGCTAAAAGTGACGTGTACGACGGCTGCTAAATCGACTGTGAGTTTATAGGGAGGTGCTATGGGATTTTGGAACAAGCTTGGCAAAGTCAGCTACAAAACCGCAAAATTCCTTGGAAATACCGCGACGGTAGTATCTAACGGTATCGAACAAAAGGCTGGTGAACTCAAAGAGCTCAAAAAAGAATATGAACAAAAATCTGATGAAGAGCTATTAAAAATAATTAAAAGTAAAGGTTTTACGGGCAATTCTGACAGTGAGAAGGGCGTTGCGCGAAGAGTGTTAAGAGAAAGAGGCTATACGTCAGGTTCGAAGTGATCATGGGGGCCGGGCTACGCTAGAGATACCGTGCTGGGTATTGTGAAAGACATCCCGCTTACCCCTTTAACCCTGCATTTGCTAATAGCTGGCACGTGCAAGGCGTAGGCTATCGACGAGTTGGCGTGAGGGGCTTTCCTTGCCGCGAGGCTCGCGGCTTTAAGATCAGGCGACGAAAAGTTGTTAACCGGCTCCCCTTTGGGACAGGTTTTTGTTGGGGGCTATATGACAAACGATGAACAACAACATGTGATAGATGAGTTGCAGGCACTGATTAACGACACCCAGGCCACGCTGAAACGCTTTGAAGACACCGGCATGGATGAGCAGATGCTGGAGGACTACGACAAGCTGCTTGAGGTGCTGGATAACGCGATTAAACAGCAGCGGGAACATACCCTGGCGATGCTGGCTCAAACTAATCATCAAGTGCAGTGAAATGTGCTGCCATTTCTCTGTTAATCGCCCATTTATACGCCAAGCGGCGGTGCTACGCTAAGTGTTTTTAAGTCACTGAAACTAGCTTTTTAAGCTAGTTTCATAGGGAGTACCGTGAAGCCAACGATCACTACCATTTCTGCCTTAGAGGTCGTTAACGACCTGATCCCCAAGCTGAACGCGGTTGAAAAGCACATCGAGCAGATGATTAAAGCGGTGCTGGAAGCTAGCTCGGTGCCCAACCAGATTGAACGCTATACCAAGCTTCAAGCGGAGTTTCAGCTTGAGCTCACCATGATTCGTATGAACCTTTCGCACCTGCTAAAACGCTACCATCATGAACTCGAAGTGGTGATGAACGATAACCGCCAGGATGTGCTGTTGTCCCTCGATACCTATGAAGCGATGGCGGTAGAGAACGCTAAGCAGCTGTATGACCGCGTACAGCGTATACAGCAAAGCCCTTAAAATGTCAGTGATGACCCTTGAGGCGCAGCATGGGCTGGGTGCTGTTATACCAAAAGATTACCAGGCGATTTTAGATATTACGGATAGCCCCATCAAGCAGTAGCGTAAGTAAACGCGGGTAATGTTAAGGGAGTAAACAGGTGATGCTGTTTGTTCCGTCGAGCAGCTTTCTAGTGAGTAAGTTTACGCCGAGTTACTTGGTGTATTCTGTTTTTTTGATGAAAACGTCGCCTAAAGCAACGCCGAATAAACTTCAGCTGGTGCGTTTGGTGAAGTTGGCAAAAGAGCTTGCGCGAATTGGCGGCAAGGTGGTGGATGCGCAAAAATAGCCGATAACGGAAGCAGGTTTTAAAGCCGTTATCGCGGGTAAGGCGAAGGTGTAAGTGCGCGCTCTCAACTTCCAGTCGCTTTACCTTTTCACATATTTCCAGGTGCCTATAGGGAACGTATCTATAGGAAAAGTAATTACAAAGAACTCATCCCCGTTAGCAGCATAGTGCTATGATCGCACAAAAGATTACACAAAAATCCGCTTGGCAAGGATGCTTGAATGGACAGTTTGTTCCGCAGTAGCTCCAGCAGTAGCTCCAATAAAATCGCCGAATTAGCCCTACTCAAACGCTACCGGGCAGCGTTTATGCAATCCCGCGAAGCAATTCTATTTTTTAGGCATGGACGTATTATCGACGGTAACCCCTCCGCGTTGGCGCTCTTGGCTATTGAAGACCGCGCCCAGTTGTCAGCGTTGGATATCCTCTGTTTTTCACCGCCAACACAGCCCAACGGCCGGTGCAGTGAGGCGCTGGGCAATGCCTATATTCAGCAAGCGTTTAACCAGGGCGAAGTGGCGCTGGAGTGGTGGCTTTGTGACCTCAATGGTAGGGAGTTCCCGGCGGAAATTATGCTTTACCGGCTTAAACTGCCGGATGGAGTTGTCTTACAGGCCACGATTCGCGACATCAGCGAACGTGAGGCCCAGCGTAATGCGCTGTTACAGCGAGAGAAAGACCTGCTCGATGTGCACCGCATTGCCCAGATAGGTAATTGGGTGACCGACTTTGAGAGCGGCGAGATACGCTGGTGCGAGCAGATCTATCACATCTTTGGCCGCACCCGTGATGAGCAGATAACCCACGATCTATTTATACAGGCAGTGCATCCAGATGACAGGGAGCGGGTGCAGACGGCGTTTAATAGCGCCATGCGTGGGGCGCCTTATGAGGTGATCCACCGCATTGTGCGCCCGGATGGGCAGGAGCGCACGGTTCATGAGCGGGGCCAGATAGAGTTCGACCCACAGGGTCGGGCGCTTAGAATGCTAGGCACCGTGCAGGATATAACCCAGCAAACCAGCCTTGAGAATAACTTACGCCGTTTAGTGGCGATTCTCGACAGCACCTCCGATTTCATTACGATGCATGGCCCTGATGGCGCCATGCTGTATATGAACAACGCCGGGCGGCGCTTTAACGGCTTACCCACCACGTGTGTAAATAAAGGCGACGACCTACAGGGCGGTTGGCAGCGAGACGGCTTGCCTGAGGAGACAGGCAGTATTTCAGCGACCATTCGCCGCTTTCATCCAGAGTGGGCGGCGCAGCGTATTGAGCAGGAAGCCATGCCAACCGCTCTGCGCGACGGCCTTTGGCAAGGCGAGACGGCGCTGCTAACCCCTTATGGTGAGGAGGTTCCTGTCTCCCAAGTCATTATTGTTCATTACGATGATAGTGGCCGGGTCGCTCAGACATCCTCCATGATCCGCGATATTTCCGCGCAAAAGCGCCTAGAGGCGCAGCTTGCGCACAGTGCTGTGACCGACCACCTGACCGGTATCTATAACCGTAAACGTTTTGATGTGGAGGTCGATAAAGCCCTCGCTAGGCGGCGGCGAAGTGGGGTTAACACTGCGCTGATCTTGCTGGATATTGATTACTTTAAGTTAGTCAACGATACCTATGGCCACGATGTGGGCGACCAGGTGCTGATTGACATCACTCGGCTACTTCAGCAGCACCTTCGGGTACAGGACTTGCTTGCCCGCTGGGGCGGTGAGGAGTTCGTCATGCTGTTGCCCGATACGACTCTCGCAGATGGGTGTCAGCTAGCTGAGCGCTTACGGCAGTTAATCGCTGAGCACGCTTTTAGTGCAGGAGCGATTACGGCCAGTTTAGGCGTCACTCTGTTACCAAGCCGCGCGTAAAGCATCGCTCAGTCGGGCGGTGATACAAGCGCGCATCGCGTAGCGATGCCAGTGTTGATATTGCCACCAACCCCTGATATTTTTCCAGTATGACAAAGCGTGCCTACAAAGAACGGTTCTATCCCACCTCCGACCAGGCTGAACTGCTGG
>NZ_JAFWFN010000056.1 GCF_017515565.1 Halomonas sp. | reverse complement strand
CGCCACCGGCCATCACATGCTCAATGATCGCCTGCTGCGGGCCGCGAAAGCTGTCGTAGCCAAATACCTCCTGCAGTACCTTGAGGGCTGCCGGATGGGGGTCGCCGTGCATCAATGCTCTCCTTTTCTCGTGCTTGAGAGAGAATTGTCGCACGAAAAACCTGAGGGGCGTCTGCCTAGCGAATCCCCGCTCTTAAAAACGACTGCACGAACTGGCGCTGAAAGAGCAGAAAAGCGACCAGCAGGGGCGCGATGCTGAGCAATGTTGCGGCGCTAACGGTGGCCCAGTTAACGCCGGTTTCGGGCGCGGAGAAAACGGCTAACCCTACCGTTAGCGGGCGGCTTTCAACCGAGTTGGTGACCACCAGTGGCCAAAGAAAATTGTTCCAGTGGTGGCTGACTGAGACCAGCCCATAGGCAAGGTAAGTGGGCTTGGCTAGCGGTATATATACCTTCCAAAGAATTTCTAGCCAGCTACAGCCTTCAATACGCGCAGCGTCTTCTAGCTCTTGGGGGATGGTTTTAAACGTCTGACGCAGTAAGAAAATACCGAAGGCGCTGGCCACGTAGGGTAGGCCAATGCCGGTGATCGTGTTGATTAGGCCCAGCTCACTAGCGATGCGATAGTTCTCGACGATGAGTACTTCGGGGAACACAAACAGCTGAATTAGCACCAGCATAAACAAAACGTTTTTGCCGGGAATCGGAAAACGCGCAAAGGCAAATGCTGCCAGGGTGCAGACCACAAACTGAGCAAAAACAACGCCGGTGACCAGAGCAAAAGTGTTCAGGTAGTAGCGTGCGAAAGGTGCCTGTGCCCAAGCGTTTTTAAAGTTATCCAACGTAAGGGGGGCAAATAAGTCGAAGCGCACCATATAAGCAGGCGGATGAAAGGCGGCCCAGAAAGCGTACAGCAGGGGAAATACCCAGATAATCGCCAGCAACCATGCCGCCAAGGTTTCCAGCGACGGAATGGAGAGGTAACGATAGCGGGACGCATAGGTTTTTGAAGGCGATAGGGTTGAACTCATTGGTAATGGGTCCTGCGGTCTAAAATCGTGAACTTAAGCGTGGCGACAACGGCGAGTACCAGCAGAATGACCACCGTAATAGTGGCTGCCGTGGTGCGGTCAAAGAACGAAAACGCGTTCTCATAAACGTAATAAAGCAGCAGGTTGGTGGCGTTGTTGGGCCCACCTTTAGTCAAAATAAACAGGTGATCGACGACCCTTACCGCATTGATTAAGGCGTTAATGAGCACGAATAGTGTGGTGGGCATTAATAGCGGGAAGGTAACTCGCCAGAAGAAGCTCCAGCGGCTGGTGCCTTCAAGGTCGGAAGCCTCTTTGAGTTCAGGCGCAATACCTTGCAGTGCCGCTAGGTAGAAAATCATAAAAAAGCCGGCTTCTTTCCATACCGACATCACAATCACCGATCCCAGCGCCATGCTGGGATCGCCAAGCCAGTTAACTCCAGAAAAGCCTAGTGTGCCGAGCAGTTTATTAAATAAGCCAATCTGCGGGGCGTAGAAGAACATCCAAATATTGGCAGCGGCGATCATGGGTAGGATGGTGGGCGTAAAGTACGCCATACGCACAAAGCCGCGCCCTGGCAGCTTACCGTTGACGAATAGCGCCATGCCCAGTGCCAGTGCAATGGAGGTAGGAATAGTACCCACTGCATAAATTAAGTTATTGCGCGCTACCTTCCAAAACGTCGGGTCATCAAACAACACCTGATAGTTTTCGAGCCCCACAAATTCGGCGGGTGCACCGCGAAAGCCGGGCAAAAACAAGCTGTTGATAACGGTTGTTAGGGTAGGTAGGTAGGCGAACGTGGTTAACAGCACCGCTGCAGGCAGTAATAGCAGGGCGCCATATAACTGCATTCGCCGATAAGAGGTTAAGTTCATAGGGATATACCGCAGGAAAAAAGCCGGGGCGTACCCCGGCGAGCATGGCAATCGGGCAAGTGTTACAGCGCTAGCGCACTCAGCGTGCGTAGCGGCGAAGCACGCCATCGGCTTCTTGCTGCGCTTGGCTTAGCGCTTCTTCCGGCGACATCTGGCCGGTTAGCGCGGCTTGTACGGCGTTATCCAAGGCACGGCGCACACGACCGCCTTGGTAGGTGGAAAGCTCCGCAGTACCGTGTTCGAGCTGGTCACGGGCTACCGCCGCTGGCGCGAACTCTTCCACGTAGCTTTGCAGCGCGTCGGTCTCATAAGCGGCAGGGCTAACGCCCATATAACCCGTCTCAATTGACCAGGCTGCTGCGCGCTCGGGGTCTGTCATCCAGCGAATAAAGGTCATTGCGGCGCGCTGCTCTTCTTCAGTGGCGTCTTCAAAAATATAGAAGTTGCCGCCGCCGGTGGGGCTGCCCCGCTAGGTGTTCATCGGCAGCATAGCGACGCCAAAATCGAAGTTAGCCTCACTCCGCACGGCGGTTAGGTTCCCCGTGGTGTGCCACATCATCGCGGTGGACTCTTCCAGGAAGTTCTGGCGCAACGTGCCCCACTCAATGGTGCCGTCGGGCATGGCATTGTGCTCGGTGGCCAGTGACACCCAGTACTCAAGCGCTTCAATGGCCGCTGGGTCGTCAAAGTAGACCTCTGTACCGTCTTCACTCATTAAGCGGTGGCCGTTCTGAAACGCGAAGGCCTGAAACATCCAGTAGGGGTAGCCGGTAGAAGGCACCATCACGCCCCACTGATCGCCATTGGAGGCTTCACGCACGGTAGCGGCCATGTCGGCCATCTCTTCCCAGTTTTCGGGGGGCGTTTCGGGGTCTAGGCCAGCGGCTTCAAAGGCGTCTTTATTCCAGAACAGCACGATGGTGGAGCGCTGGAAGGGGATGCCGTAGGTTTTGCCATCTAACTGGCCGTTTTCCATTAAGCCAGGGTAGAAACTATCCAGCCACTCACGCTCTTCATCGGTTTCGACCAGATCATCGAAAGCCACGATGGCGTTCTGCTCAATCAACTCGTAAAGGTCGATGGAGAACAGTACCGACAGTTGCGGGGCGTCGCCGGCCTCAATGGCAGACATTGCCCGCACGCGGGTATCGTCGTAGTTACCGGCGTAGATCGCTTCCACGTTGATGTCGGGGTGTTCGCTCTCAAACTCGTCTACCAAGTTATCGATGACATCCGTCAGTGCACCGCCCACTGAGACGGGATAGTACATAGTCAGATCAATGCTATCGGCGTTTACCTGAGCGGCGCTTAATAAGCCCGCTGCCAGGGCAGTCATTGCAAAAGGGGTACGCAAACGCATAAGAGACTCCGCAAGTGTCAGTACTGAACCAGGTTTAAAAAGCGATCAGTGTTGGAAAGAGCCCACTGCCGGTGGGCGAGGAACAGCCCGAGGGGCGTTAGGTAAAGCGTGTGGGGTTATGTCATCACGGCGCAGGCCGTCACTACCAAACAGGTGAGCATGTTGGCTTGCCCAGCGAAGGCGGCAGGGCTGGCCAGCTAGCGCGTGTTTACCGTTCATGCGTACCCTTACGGTATGGCTGCCGACGGTGACATGAGCAATCGTATCGGCCCCCAGGTACTCATCGCTGACCACCATGGCGGGTACGCCTGGGGCTGACGTGGTGCTTAGCTCAATATCTTCTGGGCGGATGCCCAAGTGGCCACCAGCAGCTTCCATAGGGGCTACTGGGGTGCTGGGTTCGCCCTCGATAACAGCGCCATTCTCACCGGCCACCAGGGGCAGCAGGTTCATGGCGGGGCTGCCAATAAAGCTTGCCGCAAAGGCGCTGGCGGGGCGGTTATAGAGCTCGTCAGGAGAATCATCCTGAACGATTTTGCCGTGCTGCATTAAAATGACGCGATCGCCCATGCTCATGGCCTCCACTTGATCGTGAGTAACGTAGATAACCGTCATGTTTAGGCGTTTTTGCAGCGCTTTGATTTCCCGGCGCATATCGCTGCGCAGCCGGGCGTCCAGGTTGGAGAGCGGCTCGTCCATCAAGCAGATCGGGTGTTCAGAAATAACCGAGCGCGCCAACGCAACGCGCTGGCGCTGGCCGCCGGAAAGCTGGGCGGGTTTGCGGTTCAGGTAGTCGGTTAAATCAACCAGCTCGGCGACTTTCGCCAGCCGCTGGCGCTGTTCCTCTTTGGGTACTTTGCGGCTGCGCAGGCCAAACACGATATTGTCAGCCACGCTTAAATGTGGAAACAGCGCGTAGGACTGAAACACCATGCTGAGCCCGCGATCACCGGGCGGTAGGCGCGTAACGTCGCGTTCACCAATATGAATGTGGCCGTCGCTGGCTTCTTCCAAGCCTGCAATCATACGCAGGGTGGTGGATTTTCCGCAGCCTGAAGGCCCCAGCAAAATAACAAATTGCCCCGGGGTTACGTCGAAGGAAATGTTATCGACAGCGGCGGTTGCACCCCAGCACTTGCTGACGCTTTCCAAGCGGATTCGCGATTGATTTGACATGGCACACCCATCACCGGCTGTTAGCTTTAATGGGTAAATCTTGTTATGAAGGTGTTGCCGTTGTGTGACGCTTATGTGGCAGATGTATTAAGTGAGCGGCATTAAGTAAAAACTCACTTGGTAATTTTGATGCCGTAGTGCTGCAGCCGACGCACCACGCTGGATTGGCTAATGCCCAGCCGCTTGGCAATGGCGTAGGTGCTGGGGAGCGTGTTGCACAGCTCTTCAAGGGTTTCCCGTTCCAATCGAGCAAGGTATTGCTTAAGTGTCTCGTGGGGCTCAAGTGTAACCGCCTGTGCGGGTGAGGCGTTCGGTAAATTGACGGGGAGCTGCTCGGCGTGAGGGAGCACGGCGGGCACCTCGATTTGGTCGGTGGGGCTTGAGAGCCAGGCTCTTTCTAGCCAGTTTTCCAGCTCGCGGACATTCCCTGGCCACTCGCTGCCCATCAACGTCGACCAAACGCGGGTATCAAGAATTTTCTGGCGGCCATAGCGCTGGTTGAGCCGATTTAAAGACGCTTCAACTAGATCAGGGATATCCTCTCGGCGGTCACGCAGTGGTGGCAGGGTGACCGGGATTACATTAAGGCGGTAGTAAAGATCCAGACGAAACAGCCCTGCCTCCACCTGTTTTGCCAAGTCTTGGTTGGTGGCCACTACCAAGCGAAAGTTGACCTTGCGAGAGCGGGTGTCACCCAGTCGGGTCAAGCTGCCGTCTTGAATCACTTTGAGCAGCTTGGTTTGCATCAACAGCGGCAGTTCACCAATTTCATCCAGAAACAGCGTGCCGCCCTCAGCCTGCTCTAACAGGCCCGCTTTTCCCTGCCGCGCGGCACCGCTGAAGGCGCCGGGCTGATAGCCAAACATCTCCGACTCAAACAGATTCTCAGGAATTGCCGCGCAGTTAACGTCAATAAAGGGGCCGTCGCAGCGCTGGCTCCAGCGGTGTAGCTGCTTGGCGAAAGCCGTTTTACCTACGCCGGACTCCCCCAGCATCAGCACATTGGCATCCGATGGGGCGACCCGTTTAAGCAGTAGCGCTATTTCGCGCATTACGCTGCTGCGCACCTGCAAATTATCCAGGGCGTCATCCAACGCCTGCTCCTCGGCATCCGGAGCTGCCTGGCTGCGTTTTAAGTGTTCGCTAAAGCGTTTTTGCAGCAGCGCGTATTCGTCCTGCAATAACTGCAGGTCGGTTAAATCCCGCGAGCGGCTAATAATACGTTCCAGCTTGCCATCGACGAACACAGGGTAGGCTTCAGCAATGACTCGGCGACCTGTCCCGGTTATCTGCATAAGCTGTGCAGGCTTGCGGGTGCGCATCACTTCCAGGGTAATAGACGGTTTAAGCACGCCGGCAGCTTGCAGCTGGTGAACACTGCTGGAGAGAAGCTCTTCCCGTGAAACGCCGTAAACCGCTTCAGCGCCTGGGCTAATATCGACTATTTGCCCATCGCCACTGACGATAAAGAAGTGGTCGTTTGCGGTCTCCACGATGGTTTGCAGTACGCACTTGTCTATTTCACTCATTTAATTACTCAATTCTCTCGTTCTATATCTCATTTAGTGCCACCCACGTGATGCCAATAATTGCCGGCTCTTTTTGTTGAGTCATTTTTGAATCATTGATGCAAAAGTGAATTAACTGAGTGCTATTTTGATTCATTTTTGCATCATTTGGCTGGTAATCCTACCTATTTAGGGCGTCTACGACTTGGCATGGTCTGTGCAACGTTTAAAGGAAATGGCTAAGGCAGCGTCTTAGTAAAGATACGTAAACCACGCTAAAGCGTCACAACAAATCCAGGGAGATGTTTATGTCGGAGTTTAATCAGCCCCTAGGCGGCAACACCATGCCACGCTTCGCAGGCCCCGCCACTATGATGCGCCTGCCTACCCAAGAAACCGCCGAGGGCTTAGACGCTGCGTTTATTGGCATCCCCATGGATATTGGCACCTCAAACCGCCCCGGCACACGTCTTGGCCCGCGTCAGATTCGCGATGAGTCTCGCATGCTGCGCCCCTACAACATGGCAACCCGCGCCGCGCCGTTTGAAAGCCTACAAGTGGCGGATATCGGTGATGTGCCCATCAATACGTTTCATCTGCCGAAAAGCGTCGACATCATCACCGCCTTCTACGAGGACGTGCTTAAGCACAACTGCATTCCGCTAACCCTGGGCGGTGAACATACGCTGACGCTGCCGATTCTGCGCGCTATAGCCAAAAAGTACGGCCCGGTGGGACTGATCCATATTGATGCCCACGCCGATGTTAACGAGCACATGTTCGGCGAGCCGATTGCCCACGGCACGCCATTTCGTCGCGCGCAAGAAGAGGGCTTGTTAGCCCACGGTAAGGTGGTGCAAATAGGACTGCGCGGTACCGGCTACGCCGCTGAGGATTTTGACTGGTGCCGCGATCAAGGCTTTCGCGTCGTGCCCGCTGAAGAGTGCTGGTATCGCTCGCTAGTGCCGTTGATGCAGGAAGTACGTGAGCAGATGGGTGATATTCCGGTGTATATCAGTTTCGACATTGATGGTTTGGATCCTTCCGTTGCACCCGGCACCGGCACGGTGGAGATGGGCGGTCTCACCTCTTCCCAAGGATTGGAAATCGTACGCGGTGCGGCAGGCTTAAATATCGTCGGCTGTGACCTAGTAGAAGTGTCACCACCCTATGACCCCAGCGGCAACACCGCCCTAATGGGCGCTACGCTGCTGTATGAAATGCTCTGCGTACTGCCGGGTGTAAAGCAAAGCGATTAACCTGCCCTGAAATAGCTAACAACTAAAAGCGCTTACCTGACAAAGCGCTAATGATAAGAGAAATGGCAGGCTGCTTATTGCCTGCCAGGATGCCGCCAGCCCACCTCCAATAATCACTTCCAATAGGTGAAACGTATGTCTTACTCTCAAATAAAGTCGGAAGAACCGACGTCTCCGGCGGAGATCCCCCGCGCGCATTTACTGAAGTTTCTGATTCCTTCATTGATTGGGGTGCTGCTGTTTCTAATCCCCTTTCAAGTGGGTGACTCCATTAATATTGGCATGGGCCTGATGGCAGATGGCCTGCAAACCCTGCTGGGCTCGGCGCTGCCTGCCATTGCCGTGGTGATACTCTGCTTATCCGTCGTGGTAACGCTGTACGCCAAAATCGCCCAACCTGCCTGGATAAAAAGTGGTCCCTTTCACGATATGTTTGATGTAGGGGCTGTTTGGGTGGTTATGCGCGTACTAGGCGCTATTTTTGTTCTGATGACCTATTTCCAGTTTGGGCCAGAGTTCGTCACTGCTTCTTTTACCGGTGGCGTGATGCTCAACGATTTGGCGCCGGTGCTGCTAACGTTCTTCTTCTTTGCGGCGGTGCTGCTGCCGTTTTTGGTCGAGTTCGGCTTTATGGAGTTTATCGGTACCATGGTGCGTAAACCGTTCCGGGTGATTTTTAATCTACCCGGGCGTAGTGCTATCGATGCCACCGCCTCGTGGATGGGGTCGGGTACCGTAGGCGTTTTGATTACGGCTCAGCAGTATGAGCAGGGCTACTACAATGGCCGCGAAGCATCAGTAATTGCGACCAACTTCTCTGTTGCCTCCATCGCTTTCAGCCTCTTAGTGATCAACTTTGTCGGTATTAACCACCTCTTTGTGCAGTTCTACTTCACGGTGGTGGTGTCAGGGTTGATCGCCGCGGTCATCGTGTCGCGGATTCCGCCGCTGTCGCGCAAAACCAACGACTACTATGAGCCGGTCGGCTGTCAGTTAAGCGAAGAGCGTAACGAAAATGTAGGCCTGTTCCGCTACAGCCTTTTGCAAGCCACCCGTCGGGCAGGCAGCGCGCCTGGGCCACGGGAGTTAGCCCGCCTAGCGCTACTCAACGTCATTGATATTTTCCTGACGCTGCTTCCGTTGGTGTTTGCGATTGGTACCGTTGCACTGATTTTAGCCGAGTTTACCCCGCTGTTTACCTGGCTCTCTTACCCCATGGTACCGGTGCTGGAGCTGCTGCGTATTCCTGAAGCACAGGCGGCGGCCCCTGCTACGCTGGTGGGGTTTGCCGATATGTTCTTACCGGCGGTGTTGGCCACCAACATCGAAAGCGAGCTGACCCGTTTTGTGATTGCTTGTCTTTCCATGACGCAGTTGGTGTATATGTCGGAGATTGGCGCGCTGCTGCTCAAGTCGAAAATTCCCATCAAGTTCTGGGAGCTGGCGGTAGTTTTCCTACTGCGGACTGCCATTACGCTGCCGATCATTGCCTTTATGGCCCATACGTTTTTCTTCTAAGGGGCCTGCAATGAACGCTGATGCAACGAACGCTGATGCTAAGAACAGCTATGCAACCATGACCTGTGCTGAGCTACTGATTCGTCTGCTGCGCGATACTTACGGGGTGCGTACCCTGTTCGGCATCCCCGGCGTGCACACGGTGGAGCTTTATCGCGGGCTAGAAGGCAGTGATGTGAGGCATATCACTCCGCGTCATGAGCAAGGGGCGGGGTTTATGGCCGACGGTTATGCCCGCGCCAGTGGCCAGCCGGGGGTGTGCCTGATTATCACCGGGCCGGGGATGACCAATATTGCCACCGCCATGGGCCAAGCCCTGGCGGACTCTATCCCCATGCTGGTGATCTCCAGCGTGAACCGTCGCGATACCCTGGGCTTAGGCCAGGGGCGCTTGCATGAACTGCCTAGTCAGCAGCAGATGATCAGCGGCGTGGCGCGGTTTAGCCATACGCTGTTGGATGCCAATACGCTACCCGACGTGCTGGCCCGCGCCTTTGCCATCTTCAATGGGGCTCGCCCAGGCCCGGTGCATATCGAAATCCCCATCGACCTGTTCAATGCACCGGTGAACGCGCCGGTGAGTTGGCAGGCGCCTAGGCTTTACCGCGCCGCACCTGATCCAGAAGGGCTTGCCGAAGCCGCTCGCTTGTTGCACGCAGCGAAGCAGCCTTTAGTGCTGTTAGGCGGTGGCTGTGTTTCAGCGCCAGCGGCAGCGCGGGCATTGATAGACAAACTCGATGCCCCGACGGTCACCACTATTAATGCCAAAGGGCTGCTAGGCCGCGACCATCCGTTGGACTTGGGTGCTAATGCGGCGCTGCCCGCGGTACGTGAACTGGCGGCCAACGCCGATGTGATTCTGGCCGTAGGCACAGAGCTTGGTGAGACTGATTACGACGTAGTGTTTGATGATGGCTTTTGCCTCAACGGCACGCTGATTCGTATTGATCTCGACCCTGAGCAGCTGGTGCGCAACCAGCGCACAACGCTTGGCTTAGTGGGCGACGCTGGGCGTAGCCTGGAACTGTTGCTTGTTCACTTCCCTGACCCATTGAAGCGGAACGGCGTTGAGCGAACTGCCGCGGCTTTGAGCGTGTTGAATTTGGCAAACGACCCTGCCTTTAGCGACTTCGTGCCGCTTTATAAAACCCTGGCTGATTATCTGCCTGAGGCAATTTTGGTGGGCGATTCCACTGCACCGGTGTATGCCGGTAACCACTTGGTCAGCCAGCCAGCGCCAAGGCGTTATTTTAATGCCTCAACGGGTTACGGCACCTTGGGCTATGGGCTACCGGCGGCGCTGGGCGCACAGCTGGCGCGGGCGGATCTGTCGGTGGTGGCACTGGTGGGTGATGGCGGGGTGATGTTTACGCTTTCGGAAATGGCAACGGCGGTAGAAGAGCGCCTGCCAGTGGTGATTGTGCTATGGCACAACGCTGGTTACGAAGAGATTCGTCGCTATATGGATGCCAATGGCGTGGCCCGCTTGGGCGTGGATATTCAGGCACCCAACTTCCTCACCCTGGCCGAGGGCTTTGGTTGCCCCGGCGTACTGGTTGAAAGCCCCGCTGAGCTTGCCAAGGCGCTCGCCAACCGCGAAACCAACGGGCCGTTACTAATCGAAATTGACGCCGCTGCCTGGCAAAAAAGCCTGCTAAAACCAGGAGATAATAATGAAGAATAATAGTGTATTGGGCCAAGATACCCTCTCAGCGGATAGCGTTGAGCACAGCCTTGGACTACCTGGAACCTTTGCCCTGTGGCTTGGTGCCAATGTGGTGGTTACTACCATTCTTACCGGTATGTTTTTGGTGCCCGATCTCACTTTTCAGCATGCCATGCTGCTGATCGTGCTGGGCTCAGCGATCGGCATTATTCCTTTGGTGTTAATCGGTGTAATGGGGCAGCAAACCGGAATGACGACCATGGTTCTGGCGCGGGGCACGTTTGGCCGCAAAGGAGCTAATTTCCCCGCCTGGGTTAATTTGCTAGCGCTCATTGCGTGGAGTTGGATTCAAGCGCTCTTAGCAGGTATGAGTCTGGATTACGCAGTTGAAAGTCTCACCGGTTACTCCAATGTGGCACTGTTTACGGTGCTGTGTGAGTCGCTGGTCGTGTTGATAGCCTTACGCGGTCATTTAGGCATCGAGAAGGTAGAAAAAATAGCGGCGGTGCTGATGGTGGGGCTATCGGCTGTAGTGCTTTTTGCGCTGAGTCGCCACTATGATTTACCCAGCATTACTCAGATTCCTCCCGAAGGCGTGCTAGGCGGTGGCGTGGTGTTCGACATTGTGGTGGCGACCGCTTTTTCTTGGATACCATTAGCCGCGGATTACAATCGTCATTGCCGCTCGCTTAAAGCTGCCGTTGTGGGCACTTGGGGCGGTTACGTTACCGCTACACTAATTGCGATGGGGCTAGGAGCCACGGTGTCAGCGCTGTCGATTACCGTCGGCATGGAGCAAACCTATGACCCGACCGCGCTGCTCAGTGGTTTTGGTTTCGGCCTGCCCGCCGCCTTGGTGATTTTCTTTTCGGTGCTGACGACCAACGTAATGTGCGTATACAGCGCAACGCTTTCATTTATGAGCGTGCGGCCTAAAGTACCGTTTTGGAAACCGGCATTAATCATTGGCGTGGTATCTGTAGTGGGCGCGCTGATCCCCGGTATTCTCGACCAATTCCAGACCTTTTTATTAATTATTGGCAGCGTGTTTATTCCGGCCTTTTCCCTGATGATCGTGGATTACTACTTACTGGGTCGCCAGCGCTATACCTCGGCACAGTTGATCCAGGCTGAAAAGAGCCTTCCCGCTTTCAATTGGCTGGCATTGGGTAGCTACGCGTTAGGCGCTCTGTTGGCTTATTACTGGAATTGGGTCGCACCGCTGGACTTTGGCGCTTCGCTACCGGTTTTCGTGATTACGGGGGCGCTCTATTTTGTAGTCAGTAAGGTTGCTTTCGCGAAGCGGGTAGCTGTATGAGCCTTCAGCGCATTAGCGAACAGCAGTGGTACCGCACCGTGCCCAAGATGGACGGTATCACCCTTATCGACGAGCCTTGGATCAAACCGTTTTATCGCTGCAATATTTGGCATGTCCAGGGCAGCAAGCGCGGCATGGTCGTGGACTTTGGTCTGGGTGCAGTGCCGTTACGCCAGCATGTGGCGCTGCTTAGCGAGCGTGATCTTTTGGCGGTGGCAAGCCACACGCATTTTGATCATATCGGCGCAGCCCACGAGTTTGGCTGCTGTCATGTACATGCCGCCGAGGCAGAGATTCTTGCATCGCCCGATAACGCACGCACCCTGGCAGACCAGTTTCTCAGTGACGATATGTTTGAGGCGCTTCCCGCCAAGCCATACTCCCACGCGCGCTACTGTATTACGGCGCCCCAGCAGGTATGCCCTTTAGAGGATGGCGAAATACTGGATTTAGGTAATCGCCAGTGGGAGGTGATTCATACGCCTGGGCATTCCCCAGGCGGTATTGCGCTTTGGGAATCCGCAACGCAAACCTTGATATCGGGCGACTTAATTTACGATGGTCCGCTAATCGAAGATATCTGGCACAGCAATTTGATTGATTATGCCGCCAGTATGCGACGGCTTAGAGAGCTGCCGGTACGCACAGTTCATGGCGGTCACTTCCCCAGTTTTAGCGGCCAACATCTCACAACGCTCATTGATGATTGGCTTCGCCAACACGACCTCTAAAGGAGCCACGATAATGCCCATGACCTCCCTGATTGATTACCGTTCGGTTGTTGACCACCAATTCATCAACAACCAGTGGGTGCCCTCGGCGGGCACCCGAATGCTCGATGTGATGAACCCTTTCCGCGAAGAGCGGATTGCTCAAGTCACAGCGGGAGATGCGGCGGATGTCGACGCCGCGGTAAAAGCCGCTCAGCAGGCGCAGCCCGCTTGGCAGGCGCTGGGCGGTGCTGCACGTGCAGCGTATCTTGATGGATTCGCCGATGCACTGGAAGTACGCCGGGATTCTATAATCACGCTTTCAGCAACCAACAACGGCAAGCCGTTAGCGGAAGCGGGTATTGACCTGGACGATGCGATTGCTTGCTACCGCTACTACGCAGCGCAGGCTAGGGCGCTGGATGCCCGCCAGGGCGAGCTGGTCAGTGTGGAAATGGAGGGCGTTGAGGCGCGCACTTATCACGACCCCGTCGGGGTAGTGGGGCTGATCTCACCCTGGAATTTCCCGCTGGTAACCAGTGCCTGGAAGCTGGCGCCTGCTTTGGCGGCTGGTTGTACCGCGGTGCTCAAACCATCGGAAGTCACACCTCTCCCCGAGCTGGTGCTGGCGGAAATAGCTTTGGAGATTGGCCTGCCTGCGGGTGTGCTCAACCTGCTGAATGGCGACGGTGAGGGCATTGGTGCGCCTCTTACTCAGCATCCTGGTGTGGATAAAATCTCCTTTACCGGCAGTAACCGGGTCGGCGAAACGGTCATGCAAGCCGCCGCCGCTCGTACTGCTGGCATCTCTCTAGAGCTAGGCGGAAAATCCCCCATTCTGGTAATGGAAGATGCCGACCCTGCCCAAGCCGCTGACTGGGTAATGGCAGGTATCTACTTCAATGCTGGGCAAATCTGCTCTGCGACCTCGCGCTTATTGGTACACGAAGACGTAGCAGAGGCACTCTATAACGCCCTTGCCGAGCGTATGGATGCGCTTACGCTGGGCGACCCGCTCGCCGAAGGTACCGATTTAGGGCCGTTGACCAGCGCCAAGCAGCGTGATGCCGTGCAGCGCTACTTAGATCTGGCCGAACAGGAAGGCCTTACGGTAGTGCGCGATGTCAAACACCGCACGCTGCCCGCCCAGGGTTACTTCCTCGCGCCCACGCTTTACCGCGATGTGCCGGTCGAGAGCCGTTTATGGCAGGAAGAAATTTTTGGCCCGGTGCTTTGCGGTCGCAGCGTGGCAAGCGAAGACGAGGCTATCCAGCTTGCCAACGACAGTGCCTATGGCTTGGCGGCAACGGTAATTAGCGGTGACCCCGAGCGGGCAAAACGCATTGGTCGAAAGCTTAAAGCCGGTAGCATTTGGTACAATAGAGAGCAGTTAGTGCTACCCGAAACCGCCTGGGGCGGCTTCAAGCGTAGCGGCATTGGTCGTGAACTGGGCCCTTGGGGGTTAAGTGCTTATCTGGAGGTGAAGCATATCGTAGGGCCTGCATAAGGCTAACGTGTCAATTCAGTGGGCTTTATACTCTTTTAGAGATTGAGATAAAGCCTGTATCAATCTGGAAGACGTTACGGGGCCGCTTCGTTAATCTCGATTTTGGTGGGGCATGGGCTTGGCCGGTTCATGGGCCTATGCATATGCGTTCTTTAAATACTCTTCTTAGATAATGCCCGCTTGGCGCAGTTTGGCGCGGGTTTCCTGATCAATGCCCAGCTCATCCAGCACGTCATCGGTATGCTGGCCAAGCGCTGGGCCGCCGTCGCCAATTCGCCCAGGGGTAGCGCTAAGCTTTGGCAGCACGCCTGGCACTTTGAGCGTTTTGCCGTTGGGGCGAGTAAAGGTTTGAATCATCTCTCGCGCTAGGTAATGGGGATCAAAGGCAATGTCTTCGGCGGTATACGGATAGCCCACTGGCACACGGGCGTCATCCAGCGCTTGTAAGATGCCATCCCGAGGGCGTTCTTCGGTCCACGCCTGAATGGCAGCATCTATCATCTCAGCTTGCTGGCTACGCCCATCGTTATGGGCCAGTGCTGGGTCGTTGGCCAGATCTTCCCGGCCGATAACGCTCATTAAGCGCTTGAAGATGCTATCGCCATTACCGGCGATCAGCACGTAATCGCCGCCCTGACAGCGGTAAGCGTTTGAGGGTGTGATGCCGGGCAGGGCGCTGCCGCTGGGTTCGCGAACCTGGCCGCTGGCATCGAACTCCGGCAGCAGGCTCTCCATCATCGCAAACACCGATTCATACAGCGCCACGTCGATCTCTTGGCCGAGCCCGCTGCGGTTGCGTTCCTGGAGTGCCAGCAGGGTGCCGATGACGGCATAGAGCGCGGAAAGCGAGTCGCCAATGCTCACGCCCACGCGTACCGAAGGCTCCCCCGGTTGGCCGGTGAGGTAACGCAGCCCTCCCATGGCTTCGCCAATTACACCAAAGCCGGGCTTGTCGCGGTACGGCCCTGTCTGCCCGTAGCCCGATATATGCACCATGATCAGTCTGGGGTTGAGTTTTGAGAGTGCTTCATAACCCAGTCCCCAGTTCTCAAGCGTGCCGGGGCGAAAGTTTTCAACTACCACATCGGCCTCGGTGGCAAGCTGGCGCACCAGCTTTTGCCCCTCTTCGCTGCGCAAATCCAGCGCCACCGAGCGCTTGTTGCGGGTCTGGACGTGCCACCACAGTGAGGTGCCGTCTTCAATCATTCGCCATTTGCGAAGTGGGTCACCGGTGCTCGGCGGCTCAATCTTAATCACATCGGCGCCGAATTCGCCCAGCAGCTTTGTGGCGAAAGGCCCTGCAATCAGTTGGCCAAGCTCTAGAACTTTTAAACCCTTTAGCGGAAGCTGACGCACTTCGGAAGCATTCATTAAGGCCTCTCTTTTAGCTTTTTTATTAAGGTTTCAACACTGCTAATCAGCATGCGTGAGGTAACCAGGGGCAACCATTGAGCAATCGTTAACAAAGGGGTCGTGGCTTACGAAGTTGAGCAGGTTGCCTTCAAGGAGCTTGTTACATACATCGTCACCCTTAAACTGCGGGCGTTCTTGCTCCCTCTCTTAGCGACAACTTTACTACTAATTGCGATGCCGGAACTGGCGACTTGGCTGCCAAAAACGATGGGGTATTGAGAAGAGAGAAATAGAGTTGCTTCGCCCCATAATAAAACCAGCGTCAGGGGCGAAGCATATTACGGGTGGAGATCACCCATCAGCATTAATGTGCTCAATAATGCCAGTGAGTGTGCTTTCAGCCTGGTCGTTATCTATTTGGCAGGTTCCCGCATTTAAGTGCCCGCCGCCGCCGTAGCTAAGGCATAGCTCACCAATATTCGTATGGCTTGAGCGGTTAAGTATAGATTTACCAATCGCCAGCACGGTGTTCTGCTGCTTAAGCCCCCACATAACGTGAATAGAGACATTGCACTCGGGGTACATGGCATAAATCACAAAGCGATTGGTGGCGTAAATCGTCTCTTCGTTACGCAGGTCTAGCACCACTAAATTGCCATGAACGGTGGCGCAGCGCTGAATCTGTTCTTTAGCTAACTGTTCGTGCTCACGGTAGAGCGCTGTGCGTTCTTGAACATCATCAAGGGCGAGAATCTCGTCGATGGTGTGTTCACGGCAGTAGTCAATCAGCTTCATCATCAACTGATAGTTGGAAATGCGGAAGTCGCGGAAGCGACCCAGGCCCGTTCGCGCATCCATGATGAAGTTAAGCAGCACCCAGCTCTGAGGGTTTAAGATTTCCTCTTTGTTAAACTGAGCAGAGTCGCCTTTATCAACGGCCTCCATCATATCGTCCCAGCGGGCAGGAAATGCCTCATGACCGCCATAATACTCCCAGACCACGCGGGCAGCAGAGGGCGCGTCAGCATTAATAATGTGGTTATCTGCTCGATCTACGTTGCGTACGGTCTCGCTTAAATGGTGGTCGAAGGCTAAGTGGCAGCCAGGTACATAGGGAAGGTTGGTTGTGATGTCGTTGGCATTGATATCAATCTTACCATCCTGCATATCTTTTGGATGCACGAAGGTGATTTCATCGATAAGGCGTAGGTGCTTGAGCAGTGCACCGCATACCAACCCATCAAAGTCGCTGCGGGTAACTAAACGAAACGTGGATGCTTGTTGCGTAGGCATTATTTTTCTCATGATGATGAAGGTCATCAAAAGATACCAGTAGTTACTAAGGGTTAAAACAAACCATCTAGGCTTATCGTCGCTTGCTCAAACGGTTTAGCCAACGTAAAGCGGGGCATCTTGGCATGAGCGCCCAGGGCTCATGTGTCATTAGTAAACAATTAAAAGCTAATTAAATATCAATAAATAGTGATGCTGGCACGGTTTTTTTATTTTAATGTCCTGATTAGTAAAGAATATATTTTTTATTGGCACTGTTTGGTATGGCCTGTGCAATGACTTTAGTAAGAGCGAAATGTCAGGAAGGCATGACGCTTTTACCAAAAAGCCATATGAGGAGGCATGATGATGAAGAAGGATTCTTTAAAGAAACTCGGCATCCTAGGTGTATCTTTCGGCCTAATGGCTAGCCCCTTAGCGTTCGCTGAATTGGAAGGCAATGACGAGTACGAGCCGACTCCGCAAGAAGAGACAATGCAGGACGACCAAGGCTCTTTCAACTCCTATGACACTGAGCACGAGCAAGACGCTACTACTGAGTTTGAAGAGGAAGAGCAAGAATTCACTTATGAAGAGGACGATGAGCAGGATCAGTGGGAAACTGACGAAGAAGATGATACCGATTGGTAATCTCTAACCTGCTAAAGGATTAATCGCTTCAACGGCTCATGGATGAGCTAAAAAATGCCCCGCCAATTGCGGGGCATTTTTGTTGTGCGCGTTACCTACCCTCTGTGTGCTGGTAAATACTCTCGGCAACAGAGTTGAAAACTCAGTCATTTTACATCCAGGTATAGCAATAGCAGATATCGCTAATTAACCCGTGTTACGGGTATAGTCCCTCTCCTTATTTGTTAGCTGCGGTTTGCGCAGTGTTTTATAGGTCGTACAGAAAAAGAGAAGAGAGCCATGGAGCAGGAACAAACGCCGCGCTGGTGGGCGGTGATAGCCGTGATGATCGGTATTTTTCTATTAGTGACTGCAGAACAACTGCCGATTGGTTTGCTTTCTCAAGTCTCTTCTTCAATGGGGGTTACGCCGGGCATGGCGGGGTTAATGGTGACGGTGCCTGGCGTGGTTGCTGCGTTTTCAGCGCCGTTACTACCCGTCGCAGTGGGGCGCTTAGATAGACGCATCATGCTGACGGTACTCATGGTGGTCATGGTGGTGGGGAGTTTGCTCTCGGCGTTTGCTAGCAGTTTTGGTCAGCTGTTGGCTGCCCGTGTGCTGGTGGGACTAAGCATTGGTGGCTTTTGGGCCGTTGCAGGCGGTATCGCACCACGCTTAGTACCTGAAGCTCAGGTGCCTAAAGCGATGACAATGATTTTTGGTGGCGTTGCGGCGGCGTCGGTGCTCGGCGTGCCATTGGGCACGCTGCTGGGGGACTACAGCAATTGGCGAGTTGCTTTTGGTGCGCTGGGTGGTTTTAGCTTATTAACCGCCATCGCACTATGGTATTGGCTTCCGCCCTTACCACCGCGAGAGCCCGTGCGCCTACGGGTATTGGCAAAGCAGTTGAGTAATCGAGGGGTGCGCGTTGCCGTGTTAACGACCGCCTTTGTGGTGGTGGGGCATTTCGCGGCTTACACGTTTATCAGCCCTATTCTGCAAGAAATCAGTGGGATTTCTCAACGCCATGTGGGCAGTCTACTGCTGCTTTATGGGGCAGCGGGCATCATGGGTAATATAGCGGCGGGCATGTTTGCTGGGCGCCACCCTTATCGCGCAGTGCTGGTGATCCCTAGTTTGCTGTTCATCGTAGTGGCGGCTTTCCCGCTGTTAGGCGGGCAGCCGAGCAGCGGTGTGATGCTATTGATGGTGTGGGGAGCGGTATTTGGCAGCGTCTCGGTCAGTATTCAGACGTGGATCATACGCACAGCGCCCAACACCGAAGCGGCCACGGCGCTAATGGCGTTTACGTTTAATATGTCGATTGGCCTGGGGGCCATGTTCGGTGGGCAGGTAGTGGATAGTGCTAGCTTACCCATCGCCATGTGGATGGCATCTGGCTTGTTCTTAGTCGGCGCATTACTGGTGCTGAGGACGCCAGGCAGCGTGGTAGGCGTAAAAACTCGCTGAAATGGCCGCACTTTTTTATACAAATAAACATTAAAAAAGCCCTGGTCGTTTTGAACTGACGAGGGCTTTTTCATAATTGCTAAGAGGCTATAAGCCGGTAGGTGATGCCTAGGCGTTAAGGACGTTCAATCGCCAGCGCAACGCCTTGCCCACCGCCAATGCACAATGTCGCGAGGCCTTTTTTGGCGTCACGAGCGATCATCTCATGCAGCAGCGTTACCAGCACACGGCAGCCGGAGGCGCCAATGGGGTGGCCAAGGGCAATCGCGCCGCCGTTCACATTAACTTTGGACGTGTCCCAGCCAAGCTCTTTATTCACCGAAAGTGCTTGGGCGGCAAAGGCTTCGTTGGCTTCGACTAAGTCAAGGTCGTCCAAGCTCCAGCCGGCTTTCTCTAAGCAGCGGCGGGTAGCCGGTGCGGGGCCTATGCCCATAATCGCGGGGTCAACGCCTGCATTCGCGTAGGCCGCAATGCGCGCCAGTGGCTCAAGACCAAGTTCTTTGGCTTTTTCTGCGGAGCAGAGCATGACGACGGCTGCACCATCATTGAGCGATGAGGCGTTACCCGCGGTCACGGTACCGTCTTTTTTAAACGCTGGGCGCATGCCGCCAAGCTTTTCAGCCGATACTTCGCGTGGGTTTTCGTCAGTATCAAACACCACCGGATCGCCTTTGCGCTGTGGAATTTCCACAGGCACGATTTGCCCTTTGAACTTGCCCTCTTTGATGGCGGCAGCTGCTTTCTGCTGAGACGCAGCGGCAAATTCATCCATCGCTTCGCGGGTAATAGCGTACTTTTCGGCTAAGTTTTCGGCGGTAATGCCCATGTGGTAGTTATTGAAAGCGTCCCACAGGCCGTCGTGAACCATGGTGTCGATCGCTTTCCAATCACCCATTCGCTGGCCGTTACGGGAATTAGGCAACACGTGGGGCGACGCGGACATATTCTCCTGGCCGCCGGCCAAAATGAGGTCGGCATCGCCGCAACGAATAGCCTGGGTGGCTAGGTGAAGCGCTTTCAAGCCAGAGCCGCAGACTTTGTTAATCGTCATGGCGGGAACGGATTCGGGAAGACCTGCTTTGATCACCGCCTGACGCGCAGGGTTTTGGCCCACGCCTGCGGTAAGCACCTGGCCTAGTAATACTTCATCGACTTGGTCAGGGGCAACGCCGGTTGAGGCGAGAATATCTTTGATCACCAAGGCGCCTAGGTCACTCGCTGGAATACCTGCGAGGGAACCACCGAAAGCGCCTACGGCGGTGCGGCGTGCCGCAACAATGACTACTTCTTGCATAAAATGACTCCTGGAGTAAATAACAGACACTCTTAAACCAATTGCCTGATAGGCGTACTCTGCTAGCCGTATTTCTCAGCCGTCTCTTCAGCATAGGGGAAGGGTGTGCATTGCGGCAATACGCAATTGTGAGCAAATAAAAACGGGCCGATTAATGGCCCGTTATTAAGTGCGCTTGCTCAGTTATTCGGCTTAGGCTAACTGCACTGGAATCGCGTTGCTGGTATGGCTAACGTGATTGCCTTCTTGCAGATACACCAGTGCGGGCTGGTGGTTGTCCAGCTCCGCGTCGGAGTAGTGAGCATAGCTGCAAATAATAATACGATGCCCTGGGGCAGCTAAGTGCGCTGCCGCGCCGTTAATGGAAATTAGCCGGGAGCCTTCTTCACCGCGAATAGCGTAGGTAGTGAAACGCTCACCGTTTTCTACGTTATAAATTTGAATCTGTTCGTTCTCGCGAATCCCCGCCATATCGAGAAGGTCGCCATCGATAGCGCAGGAGCCTTCGTAGTTGAGTACCGCGTGAGTAACGCGAGCCATATGCAGCTTGGCTTTGAGCATAATGGTATGCATGGTAACTCCTAAATAGCGAAGCTAGCTTAGCGGCTAGCGTCAGTAGTAGTGCTTGGCAGCTGCACGCTGAGGTTGTCGATAAGCCGGGCAGGGCCGAGCTTCGCGGCCGCTAGCATTACCGTTTGGCGCGTAGTGGCGGTCACTGGGCCAAGGGTGGTATCGCGCAGCTCAAGGTAATCGGGCGTAAAGCCGGCATCATACAGGGTCGTTTTGCCCTGTTGTAGTACCTGTTCGATGGATTCGCCGCGTTCCAGCGCGTCCCTAAGTGTACAGAGAGTGCGATAGAGCATCGGAGCCGTGGTGCGCTCTTGCTCGTTTAGATACCCATTGCGCGACGAGAGCGCCAGACCGTCTTCGGCACGCACAATAGGCACGCCGATAATCTCGATGGGCATATGCAGATCGCTCACCAGCTTACGAATTACCGCGAGCTGTTGGTAATCCTTCTCGCCAAAGCAGGCAATATCTGGCTGCACCAGGTTAAACAGCATGCTGACGACGGTAGATACGCCGTCGAAATGCCCAGGTCGTGAGCCTCCGCACAGGCCTTCGCCTACTTCTGGTACGTGTACTTTTGTTTGGGCAGTCAGGCCGTTTGGGTAGAGCGCGCTAACCGTTGGGGCGAACAAAATATCGCAGCCTGCATCGCTTAACTTTGCGTGATCTGCCTCAAACGTGCGTGGGTATGCATCAAGGTCTTCACCGGGCCCAAACTGCATGGGGTTCACAAACAGGCTGGCCACCACGATATCAGCATGTTGGCGGGCCCGCGCGACGAGTGCCAGGTGACCTTCATGCAGGTTGCCCATGGTGGGCACCAGTGCAATGCGCTGGCCGTTTAAGCGGTGCTCGCCTAGAGCGCTACGTAGTTCGTTGATGTCTCGTAAAGTACGCATAAGAGAAGTTTCGTGGTTCACGGGCTACAAAAGTGAAAACACCGCTTAAAAACAGTGTTCCGGTGCTGGGAAGGCGCGGGTTTTGACCGCTTCATGGTAGTTCTGAAAAGCATTCTGAATGCTATCTGCGTCGACCATAAAGTTTTTCACAAAGCGCGGCGTGCGGCCGTGGGTAACGCCAAGGACATCGTGCATTACCAGAATTTGCCCATCGGTATCGGGGCCGGCGCCAATGCCAATGACCGGTACGTCCAGGGCCTCAGTAACCGCTTTGCCTAAGCTTGCCGGGACGCACTCAAGCAGAATCACCGAGGCGCCTGCTTCAACCAACACTTTGGCATCGTTGATAATTTGCTCAGCCTGGGCCGCTTCACGGCCTTGCACTTTATATCCGCCTATTTGATAGACCGTTTGCGGCGTTAATCCGAGGTGCGCGCAAACCGGCACGCCGCGGCGAGTGAGCTCACGAATGCCTTCAGCCATCCATGCTTCGCCTTCTACTTTTACCAGTTCGGCGCCCGCGCGCATTAAGGCAGCCGCATCTTCCAGCAGGCGTTCAGTAGTAACATTGCTCATAAACGGCAAATCGACCATCAGTAGGCTGTGCCCTTTGCCACGCGCCGCACAGCGAGTGTGGTAGCAAATATCGTCGATGGTAACGGGTAGGGTGCTGCTGTGCCCTTGCAAGACCATGCCTAGGGAGTCGCCCACTAGTAAGACATCAATGCCTGCATCGCTGGCAGCATGGGCAAAGGAGGCATCGTAAGCGGTCAGGCAGCTGAACGTTTCGCCGGCGCGTTTGTACGCCTGCAGAGTGCTCAGGGTGACGGTTTTCATGGCGTGCTCTCGTTTTCTACGTGGGGCCGATGCATCACTAAGGAAGCCGACCGTTATTAACGCTGCATTCTTGCATGCGTGAAGTGGCGTAACCGGTAATTGTTACCTGAATGGGGGCGTGGTGTCGAGATTTGTGTCAGCTGGTAGCAGTAACGGTGACACTTTCAGGAGCTTCAGCGTTAGATACGCGTTTTATAGCAGAGTGATCTAATTGGGTAAGCCATTGATCCAGCGTCAGCTGGTGCAGCATAAGCGGTTGGTTGGCAGCAGCGGTGGATACTTCCGCTAAAGGGACGAGTACAAAGGCGCGTTCGTGCATACGCGGATGGGGTACTCGCAGTCGTGGGCGCTCAATCGTCTGCTGCCCATAGAGCAGTAGGTCTAAATCCAGCGTGCGGGGTCCCCAGTGACGTAAACGCTGGCGGCGATGGCGCTGCTCTAACGCTTGAAGCTGGTCGAGCAGCGCCAGGGGGGAAAGCGCTGTTTTGACGACCGCCACGGCATTAATAAAATCAGGCTGGTCTTGCGGCCCTAAGGGAGGCGTTGCATAGAGCGATGACTGTGCCACTAGCGTGCTGAGAGGCAAGTCACCGAGCTCTTCAAGGGCTTGGCGCACCTGTGTAGCCGGGTTTTCCAGGTTGCTGCCTAATCCGATATAAGCAAGCGTCACCGCGATACTCATGGGTCGGTTTTGCGTGGCTTGCGGCGTTTTTTACGGCGGCGGTCACCCTGGCTTGCCGGGTCGCTGCCGACCTTTTGCAGCAGCCGGCGCTGTTCATGTTCATCACCCTGCTGAAATGCGGTCCACCAATCGCCCAGGCCGCGCGGTATTTCACCCGCCTGTTCGCGCAGTAATAGCAAATCGTAAGCGGCACGGAAGCGCGGATGCTCGCGGGTCTGAAAAGCGCGTTTGCCACGACGCATGGGCAGGCGTGCCTGTAGTTCCCAAATCTCACGCATCGGCATCCCAAAGCGCTTGGGAATTGAGATGTGTTGAAGCTGACGAGAGACCACTTCTTGGGAGGCAGTTTGCAGCGCAGGAATGGCAGGCATGCCTTCAAGCTCAAGTTCTGCCTGGCGATGTGCCACCGGTGCCCATAAAAATGCGGCCAACAGGAAGGCCGGCGTAACCGGTCGGTCTTCCGCAATGCGCTTATCGGTATTGGTAAGCGCTTGTTCGATGAGTTCTTCGGCCCAGGCCGCGTCCGCCATGGCTTCTTCCGCTTCAGGGAAAAGCATGCCAAACAGGTTGTAATGGCTGAGTAGGCGGAAGGTGACTAAGCCATGCCCCGACATAAACAGCTTCAGCACCTCATCAAACAGACGGGCAGGCGGAATCTGTAGCAGCAGCGGCGCTAGGTCAAACATCGGCTCTTCGGTCGCCGGGTCGATAGTGAAATCTAGCTTGGCGGCGAAACGCACGGCTCTTAGCATGCGCACGGGGTCTTCCCGGTAGCGTGTTGCCGGGTCGCCAATCAGACGCAGGGTGCGTGACTTAATATCCCGGGCGCCATTGGCGAAATCATGAATAGTGAAGTCGGCAATGTTGTAGTACAGCGCATTGACGGTGAAGTCGCGGCGTAGGGCGTCCTCTTCAATATTGCCCCACACGTTATCACGCAGCAGTAGGCCCGCGTCAGACTGCTGGGCGATATGGTCGCCGTGCTCGTCCTGGGGTTTGCCACGGAAGGTGGTGACTTCAATCACCTCACGACCAAACCGCACGTGCACAATGCGAAAGCGTCGACCAATCATGCGTGAGTTACGGAACAGGTCGCGCACTTGTTCTGGCGTAGCGTTCGTCGCGACGTCAAAATCTTTAGGCATTTTGCCTAGCAGTGCATCGCGAATGCAGCCACCTACCAAGAAAGCATCGAATCCGGCGCTGTTAAGGCGATGTAGAACTTTTAAAGCGGCATCGCTTATCTGCTGACGAGAAACAGGGTGCTCGGAGCGCGGAATAATGCGGGGACTGAGAGGCTCAACGGCGCTCTCTGGGGAATCGAGCAGGGATTTCAATTGCTCTCCCGGGCTATGTAAGAAACGGGTAAATCCTTTGAACATGCGGCGATATCGACTCGCAGGGTATAGAAAAAGTGGCTGTACATTTAGCAGTAAGTTGCTGAGTGTAGCCGACCCCTTAAGGCTTGCAAAGCGTCTATGGTGGGTTTGGTAGATGCTAAGGCCTATAAACGCAGAAAGGGGAAGCTAAGCAAGCCTCCCCTATAAAGCAGACAATCAGCGTCCATGCTGCTGTTTTTCTTCATGATGGCACATCGCCCTGAATACGCACCGCAGTCGGTAGGCGTAAGAACCAGTCTGATTCCGACCGCCTCGTATTCAAAACAATAATCCAACCGCGAACTTTGTCTACCCGGCTTATTGTTGTTGGCTCCGGGGTGTACACACGACCTGCTGTT
>NZ_JAFWFN010000004.1 GCF_017515565.1 Halomonas sp. | reverse complement strand
GCCCGCTGTACCGGGCGGTGATGATATTGCGTTTAGCCAACGGCTTTACACCGAACAGCACGTTAGCGTACTGCCCGGCAGTCTTATGGGCCGCCCTGGGCACAATGGCCACAACCCCGGGGCTGGGCGGCTACGCTTAGCCTTAGTGGCAGAACTTGAGCCAACGCTGGAAGCGGCTAAGCGCCTACGTCAACTGATTGAACTCGGCTAGGAGACTGTATGCTGACGCTCTATATGATCAACACCTGTGATACCTGTCGCAAAGCACGCAAAGCGCTGGACGAGAAAGCCCTGTTGTATAAAACCCACGACCTTCGCAAAGACGGCCTTTCCGCCGCGCTGCTGGAACATATTTTAAATCGCGTCCCCCTGGTAGACGTGATGAACAAACGCAGCAAAACCTGGCGAGAGCTTTCCGACGATGAAAAAGATTACGACGCCAACTCAGCTCGCCAGCTGCTGCTCACCTACCCCACCCTGCTCAAACGCCCGCTGTTAGAGCAGGATGATGGCACCATTTTGATAGGCTACCGGGACGGCGACTACGATAAATTAGGCTAGCGCCCTAACGCATACCCTCTCACTCTCTTGACACTTTTCACGCTCTTAAACACTTAAAGGATGACGCGTTATGCTGAGCTTCGCGCTTGGAATTGGCACTCAAAACACCCAGGGCGACTGGCTGGAAATTTACTACCCGGCTCCGCTGCTTAACCCCGCAGAAAGCTTAGTCGCCGCCGCCAAAGAAACGTTGGATGCGCCTGCGGGCAATGCGCCGGTCAGCTTCTTACCGGAAGATTGCACGCGCCTGGCCAAAGCGCTGGAAGCCGCTGGCCACCCAGAGCAAGCAGAGCTTGCCGAATCATTGGCAGCGAGCCACCGCCCGCTGGTTGCCATGTTCCTGGAGAGCGACCAAGCACCGCAAACCGCCCCTGAGGTTTACCTCAAACTCCACCTGCTTTCCCACCGCTTAGTGAAGCCCCACGGGCTGGACCTGACCGGCATGTTTGGCCTGTTGCGTAACATCGCCTGGACAAACGAAGGCGCAATCGACATCGAAGAGCTGCCTGCCCGCCGCCTGAAAGCACGTTTGGCTGGCCGCGCGCTGTCGGTAGACTGCGTTGATAAATTCCCCAAAATGACCGACTACGTCGTGCCCACCGGCATACGCATTGGCGACACCGCCCGTGTACGTTTGGGCGCCTACCTGGGTGAAGGTACCACCGTCATGCACGAAGGCTTCGTCAACTTCAACGCAGGCACCGAAGGCCCCGGCATGATCGAAGGGCGCATCTCGGCGGGTGTCATGGTCGGCAAAGGCTCGGATCTTGGCGGTGGCTGCTCGACCATGGGCACGCTTTCCGGCGGCGGCAATATCATCATTAAAGTTGGCGAAGGCTGCTTGATTGGTGCCAATGCCGGTATTGGCATTCCGCTAGGCGACCGCTGCACCGTCGAAGCAGGCCTTTACATCACGGCTGGCTCAAAAGTCACGCTGCTGGACGACCAGGGTAAGGAAGTAAAGACCGTGGCCGCCCGCGAACTGGCAAACCAGGATGATCTGCTGCTACGTCGTAACTCGCAAAACGGCCGCATCGAGTGCCTGACCAATAAAAGCGCCATCGCGCTGAACGAGGCACTGCATGCCCATAACTGAGCCTGAAGCGCTGTCGCCCACGCTACAGTTCGCTTTCGATCTACTAGGCCGTGCATCAGTAACGCCAGACGACGAAGGCTGCCAGGACATAATGATCGAGCGCTTAACGGCGCTCGGCTTTCATATTGAGCAGCTTCCCTTTGGCGATGTGAAGAATTTCTGGGCAGTACGCGGCCACCACGGCCCGGTGCTTGCGTTTGCTGGCCACACCGACGTTGTACCTAGCGGGCCGCACACCAGCTGGGAGTTCCCACCCTTCTCACCCTGCATTGATGACAACGGCATGCTGTGTGGGCGCGGAGCGGCCGATATGAAAGGCAGTTTAGCGGCCATGTTGACCGCCGTTGAGCGTTTCGTCACCGCCCACCCTGAGCACGATGGCCGCATTGCGTTTTTAATTACTTCCGACGAAGAAGGCCCCGCTGTCGATGGCACCCGTGCGGTGGTTGAGCACCTGCGTGAACGCAATGAGCGCCTGGATTACTGCATCGTCGGCGAACCCTCCTCCACAGTTCGCTTGGGAGATGTCATTAAGAACGGTCGCCGTGGGTCGCTGGGTGGCGTCCTGCATGTCAAAGGTGTGCAGGGCCACGTGGCCTATCCCCACTTGGCGCGCAACCCGATTCATCAAGCGATGCCAGCCCTGGATGCTCTGACAAATGAGCACTGGGATGCAGGCAACGACTTCTTTCCCGCCACCAGCTTTCAAATTTCCAACTTCCGGGCGGGCACTGGGGCGACCAATGTGATCCCGGGCGACGTCGAAGTAGTATTCAATTTCCGCTACTCCACCGAAGTCACCCACGAAACGCTACGCGCTCGCACTGAAGCGATTTTGGATCAGCATGGTCTTGAGTACCACATCGACTGGACGCTCAACGGCGAGCCGTTTTTGACCGCCGAAGGCGAACTTGTGGATGCCGCGATTCGCGGCGTAGAAGCCGTCACCGGCCAACGCCCTAAGCTCTCTACCAGCGGCGGCACCTCCGATGGCCGCTTTATCGCCACCCTTGGCGCCCAGGTCGTCGAGCTCGGCCCGCTCAACGACACGATACATAAAGCCAATGAGCGCGTGCTCGCCAGCGACCTAGATACGCTAAGCCGCATCTACGAGGCCACTCTTCAAGCGCTGCTAACGACCAACGAGGTAAGCGTATGATGGAGCGGTTTCCAGACATTGAGGTGTACCTTGCGCAGGTCACCCTGGATGACATTAATGCATGGCTGCAGGATACGTTGAACGCCCCGCCGCTTAGCCCCGCAGGTAAAGGCAAGTGGAACACCCGTGGTCAGCATGAGGGGGAGGCAGTGCCGGTGTTGTTAGTAGACCGCGCCGCCGACGGCTTTGCCAGCCTGTGGTTTGATAGCCACCACACGCCGTGGCATACCGATCAAGAGTGCGCCCAGCACGCCGCCGAAGCGCTACAAATTGAGGTACGCTGCTCGCTGGGTGGTTGGCACCCAGGCGATGACCCTGACCGCTTCTGGCAAGTATTGCCAGGGGGGCAAGAAAAGGCCATTGAGTGGCCCGATTCAGGTCGCTAAACGCACAAGACCCCGCCGAAGCGGGGTCTTGTCTTTCTAGCCATTAACAATGGCAGTGCTACTCAACAATCACTACTCGATAATCATTACTCGATAATCACTACTCGATAATACTGACATCATCTGCCTGCAGGCCACGGTCATTTTTGATCACGTGATAGCGAACAATCTGACCTTCAGCGAGCATACGCGGCCCACGGCCACGAATCGCACGAAAGTGAACAAACACGTCTTCACCGTTATCGCGAGTAATAAAACCGTATCCTTTATTGGTATTAAACCACTTCACCTCACCCTCTTCGCGGCCATCATTGGGGTCGATGATATCTTCCTCTTCCTCATCATCTTCCACCATAGCCGCCGCCTGGGGCTGGCGTGGTGCGGGCTGTGCACGGGCTACATCTGCTTTTACCACCAAAGGTGGCGCCAGGGCAGCAGCGGCTAAAGTGCCGATAAACAGCACGGCAAAACAACCCAACGCGACGGCAATATAAGCACCATTAATACCCGCCGCTAACAACTGTTCAGCCAGCAACGCATCCGTTAAATGAACAATCCCCGCCAGCAGCAGCGGCGTGGGGGCGGCAAGTAAGACACTGATGAAGAAACAGCGAAAAACAACTTTTGGATTCATAGATAATAAAAGCTCTCTTGTTGTATGGGTAACAGACGAAGGACAATACTCGGACTACAAGGCCCATTCTTATCAGTACCGAGCATACTACACAAGGTAACGATATTATCATGACAAACGACTTATCGCCCGCTGAGCTAACTCAACGTTTTGAATCTTTAGAGACTCGCTTAGCGTATCAAGAGCATTGGCTGGACACCCTTGACCAAGCGGTTGCCCAGCAAGAGCGCCGCTTAGAAAAACTGGAGCAGTTGAGCGCACTAATGCGCGAACGCCTTCGTGAACAGCATCAGGCGCTCCAAGCAAGCGACTCCCAGGGCTCTTCTCGCCCGGAAGATGAAATACCGCCCCACTACTAATACTCACTGACGAGCACCCCAGCTCGCAGGTCGTTGTCGTTGTCGTTGGTTTAATTTAAAACGCTGTTTAACACATCGGCAGGGCTGACGCTTTCCAGACTGAAGGCCTCTGCCACCGCTTGATAGGTGATTTTGCCATCGTGCACGTTAAGCCCAGGCAAGAAGTGGGGGTCATCCTTAAGCGCCTGCTGCCACCCTTTATCTGCCAGCGCCAGCACAAAGGGGAGCGTGGCATTTGTTAGTCCCAAGGTGGATGTACGCGCCACTGCGCCCGGCATATTTGCCACACAGTAGTGAACAATGCCATCCACCATGTAGGTTGGCTCGGCATGGGTGGTGGGCCTGCTGGTTTCAAAACAGCCTCCCTGATCGATCGCAACATCGACTAGCACGCTGCCCGGCTTCATATCCGCCAGCATTGCGCGGGTAATCAGCTTGGGAGCCGCCGCACCCGGTATTAGCACGGCCCCTACAATCATATCGGCTGTTTTTACCGCATGATCCAGCGCATCCGCCGTAGAGTAGACGGTCTTAATTCTCCCCTGGTAGCGGTCGTCTAACACTTCCAGCCGAGTAATCGATTTATCGAGAATCGTAACATCGGCTCCTAAGCCAAGCGCCATGCGCGCTGCGTTCTCGCCCACCACGCCGCCGCCAATTACTGTGACGCTGCCTGGCGCCACACCTGGCACTCCTGGCAGCAGCACGCCAGAGCCGCCCTGCGCCTTCTCCAGGCTATGCGCCCCCGCCTGCACCGCCATACGGCCCGCTACGGTGCTCATCGGCGCCAGCAGCGGCAGGCCACCTTTAGCATCGGTAATTGTTTCATAGGCAATACAGGTAGCGCCGCTCTCCACCAGGCCATGGGTCAGCGACTTTTCAGCGGCTAAGTGCAGGTAGGTAAACAGGGTGTGATTAGGTGTTAGCCGCGCAACCTCTTCGGCCTGCGGTTCTTTAACCTTTAAAATCAGCTCGGCACTTTGCCATAGCACTTCTACATCCGTTTCTATCTGGGCACCAGCGGCTTCATAGTCGCTGTCGCTAAATCCTGCGCCCTCTCCTGCAGCGGCTTGAACCAACACCGTATGCCCATGCTCGGCTAGCTCGCGCGCCCCGGTGGGCGTTAGTGCTACGCGATATTCATGGTTTTTAATCTCTTTTGGTACGGCGATTTTCATGGGCGTTTTCCTTTTCAGCAGAAGATCAAAATAAGGAGCGTCCGCAATAAACGATAAAAAGACGCTGATAGGAAAGTTACCGCACTGCTTGCGTTAACCACCACCCCAGCACAGAAAAACAAAAAAAAACGCCGGTTAAGGCGCTTTATAGAAGGAAAATATGGTGACTAACGGCTCTAAGCAAAAAAATCATCGCCTAATCGCGACACTACTCTGCTACCACCGCGCCGCCATAGCAATGCAGGTACTCTTCTGGCAGCCGCTTAGGGCGGCCGCTCGAAAGTGCAACACAGGCAAACCGGGTGCGCGCGTTTAGTAGCGTTTTTTCATCATCTACACGCTTTAACTGAAAGCGGCGCGTTAGGCTAAATCGCCCATCGCACGCCACAATCCATGTCGCAAGCTTGAGCGCATCGCCCATAAAGGCAGGCGCCAGGTAGTCCAGCTCATGGCGATGCACGACCATCGCTCGGTCAAGCGCACGGTAGCGCTCAAGGGAAAGCCCCAACGCTTCGGAGTGGGCCCAGCTAATTTTTTCAACCCAGCGTAAATACTCGCTGTTATTGACATGCTGGTGGGCGTCGATCGCCTCTTGGGTCACGTGGATATCGATCACAAAAGGATCCGGCAGCGCCCACTCCATTGTCTCCTCCTTGCTTTATCGCCCTACATTGGCCGCCTGCTGACAGGTTTAATCACGAAACACTCGCACGCCTAACGCTTTTAGATACGAGGTTTCAGGAATAGCCGGGTGCACCGGATGGTCAGGCCCCTGGTGGCCCTGGAAAATCACTTGGCCGTGACGATCTTGGTGGCGCACTGCGCCGCGCACTACGTCGACCAAGCGCTCAGGCGCGAGGTGCATAGAGCACGAGGCTGACAGCAACAAGCCATCGCGACCCAACAAACGCATCGCTTCACGGTTTAAGCGGGCGTAAGCGCGCTCACCATTTGGAATGTCTTTGCGTTTTTTGATAAACGCAGGCGGGTCAAGAATCACCACGTCGAACTGTTCGCCATCGGCTTTCAGCGCCGCCAGGGCTTCAAACGCATCGCCCGCGCCCACCGCGACCTGCTCTTGAACCCCGTTTAGCTCGGCGTTACGCGCCACTTGATCAAGCGCTGGGGCCGAGGAGTCGATGCACAGCACCTCAGACGCACCGCTGACAGCCGCCTGCACACCCCAGCCTCCCACATAACTGAATACGTCCAGCACCCGCTTGCCCGCCACTTGGCTATTTAGCCATGCGCGGTTAACCCGGTGATCGAAGAACCAGCCGGTTTTCTGGCCGTTAAGTACCGGCACTGCAAACTGCACGCCGTTCTCTTCTAGCAGCACTTCATCGGGCAGTATGCCTTTCACAACTTCAACGTGAGCTTCCAGGCCTTCCTGACGACGGCCGCCCGTATCGTTACGGAAGACAATGGCACTGGGCTTAATGACTTTTTCCAGGGCATCGACAATATCTTCCGCCAGCGCCTGCATACCCGCTGTATTAAGCTGCACCACGACCACATCGCCAAAACGGTCAATCACCAGGCCCGGCAGCAGATCACCTTCACCGTGAATCAAACGGTAAAACGGCTTATCAAACAGGCGTTGGCGTAGGGCCAACGCTTGGTTAAAGCGGTGTATAAACAACGAACGGTCTAAACGCATTTCCGGGTCGCGAGACATCACCCGCGCGCAGATGAGCGAGTGCGGATTAACGTAGGCCACCCCAAGGGTTTTACCGTTCGATGCTTCAATGAGTGCAGGCCCACCTGCGGCAAAATTTTTCAGCGGCGTCTCTTTGATATCTACTTCGTTAGAGTAGATCCATAGATGGCCCGCTTTTAGGCGGCGGTCGGCATCTTTATTCAGGCGCAGGCGTTGAGTCACAACAATCTCCAAAAGAGCAATCTCACAGAGCACATAGGCTCTGAAAGCACAGACAAACAGTAAAAAAAGCGGTCGTTAACGCTGACAGCCGGGACAAAACACACTAGCGCGCTGACCAAGAGTAATACGCTTAAGCTCCGTGCCACAGCGCAGACAGGGCTGCCCATGACGCCCATACACATTGAGCTGCTGGGCAAAGTAGCCCGGCTCTCCCTGGCCGCTGACAAAGTCACGCAGGGTAGTGCCGCCTTGGGTAATTGCCGCCGCCAATACGTCTTTAACCGCAGTGGCAAGCGCCTGATAACGAGCCAGGGAAATACGCCCTGCCGCGCGACGCGGGTCAATACCCGCCATAAACAGCGCTTCGGCTGCATAGATATTACCCGCGCCAACCACCACGCGGTTATCCATCAAAAAGGGCTTCACCGCAACGCGCTTATTACGTGACGCGTTATACAACCAGCGGCCGTTAAACGCGTCGCCTAATGGCTCTGGCCCAAGGTGCGCCAAGCGTTTATCTAGGCTGCCATCACCCTGCTGCCAATCAACAAAACCAAAGCGGCGTGGGTCGTGATAGCGCAGCACGTAACCCGAGGTAGTCACCACGTCCACATGATCATGTTTTTTCGGCAAATCCCCCACGCGAGCGATGCGCAAGCTGCCCGACATTCCTAGGTGCCACAATAGCGTGGCACCCCCTTCAGGCACTGCCAAAGGGATTTGCAGGTACTTGGCCCGGCGTTTTAACACACCAACCCGCGCCCCTACTAGTCGCTCAACAAGATCATCAGGCACGGGCACACGAAGACGCGACTGGCGGACCAGCACTTCGCTAATCTCCTGCCCTTCCAAATAGGGGGCAATGCCGCGTCGTGTCGTTTCAACCTCGGGCAATTCGGGCATGATGAAAGCCTATGATGACAGCACAGTGACAACGACCCTGGCAGTGACGTTGCCACTACTTACTGACGCAAAAGTGGCACGCCCTAACAGAGACACTAACAAGCAGACATGCAAAAACCCGGCTTGGGGCCGGGTTTTTCAACAGGCGCTCGCCTGCAGTGAAAGCCGATCATCGTAACCGTGATTACTTGATCTTGGCTTCCTTGTAGATAACGTGCTTACGGACGACCGGGTCGTATTTCTTGAATTCGAACTTATCCGGTGTATTCCGCTTGTTCTTATCAGTGGTGTAGAAGTGGCCTGTACCGGCACTAGACACCAACTTGATCTTATCGCGCATGGTTTAACTCTCCCAAAAATGCTTGCTTAGATCGCGTCGCCGCGCTTGCGGATATCAACCAGAACCGACTCGATACCTTTCTTGTCAATGATACGCATACCTTTAGAGGAAACGCGCAGCTTGACGAAGCGGTTTTCAGCTTCAACCCAGAAACGATGGGTGTGCAGGTTCGGCAAGAAACGACGACGTGTCTTACGCTGGGAGTGAGAAACGTTATTTCCAGTTACCGGACGCTTGCCGGTAACCTGACATACTTTGGACATGAGAGCCTCCAACCACTTGGCGAGTTGTTCAAAACTGTCGGGCAAACCGGAGCAGGGAAGGAGTCGACGCCGTTAACCGCCAAGCTTTACCCAAATCCGTTATTCAACCCAAGTTTAAAGGTGGCACTTTATACCAGAGCGCCTAGCTACCAGCAAGGAAAACCGCCCAAAAAGGCCAAAAAAGGCCAAAAAAGGCGTTTTTTGGTCAGTTTACTTAGACAAACAGCCACAACCGTAAGGTCATCGTGTCGCTTATCTTTTTTATAGCCAGCCGCGCTCGGCAAATGAAACCACATCACCGTCACCCACCACAAAATGATCAAGCACCCGCACGTCGAAGAGTGCAAGAGCATCTTTTAAGCGTTCGGTGATACGTCGATCAGCATCGCTTGGCTCAGCAACACCCGATGGGTGATTGTGCGCCAGGATGACAGCACCTGCGTGCAATTCTAACGCACGCTTGGCAACTTCGCGGGGGTAAACGGATGCGCTATCTAGGGTACCGCGAAACAGGGATTCATAGCGAATAATTCGGTGCTGGGTATCCAAAAAAAGCACTGCAAACTCTTCATGCCCTAAATGGCGCAGCTGGGAGCTGAGGTAGTGGCGCACCAGCGCAGGTGAAGTTAGCGCGTTGCCACGCGCCAGCTGACTCGCCAAATGGCGCCTGGAAAGCTCAAGCGTTGCCTGTAACTGAGCAAACTTCGCGCTACCCAACCCCCTAGCCGCACAGAACTGCGTTTGATCGGCCTCAAGCAGCTGCCTTAACCCACCAAAACTGCTCAGCAGGTCCCGTGCTAGATCCACAGCCGAGCGTCCCTTAACGCCTACACGCAGAAAAATCGCCAAAAGCTCGGCATCTGAAAGTGCCTGGGCGCCCATGTTTAACAGCTTCTCTCTTGGTCGCTCGCCTTCTGGCCAGTGATTAATCCCCATCCACGCCTCCTTGCTCGTTAGTTTTAAAACCCCTTGAACACCAACACCTCACTATAACTAGCTTTTATACTCCCTGCCGGAGCATGCCAAAATAATCAGTCAAATGGTATGGTAAGCCTCTTTACGAACGTCACACTGGACTGCCCGCCATGGCTTCACTTCCGCTATCTTCTTTATCGTCGCTTACCGGCAAACGCCTACTACTAGGCGTTAGTGCGGGTATCGCGGCCTATAAAAGCGCGCTACTTGTTCGCTTACTCACGCAAGCGGGCTTCGAGGTACGCGTGGTAATGACCGAGGGCGCCCAAGCCTTTATCACGCCGCTAACCCTGCAGGCGCTCTCCGGCGAGCCCGTGCGCACTTCACTGCTAGACCCCGAAGCCGAAGCCGGCATGGGCCATATTGAGTTGGCTCGCTGGGCAGACGCGGTGGTCATCGCCCCCGCTACCGCCGACCTAATCGCCCGTTTAGCCCATGGCATGGCGGATGACCTGCTAACCACGCTGTGCCTGGCCTCTGAAGCACCCAAGCTGATCGCCCCTGCGATGAACCAGGCCATGTGGCGCCACCCTGCTAACCAGCGCAATGTGGCGCAGTTAGCCAGCGACAGCTGGCAACTGATTGGCCCAGCGGCTGGAGATCAAGCCTGCGGAGACGTGGGCCCAGGCCGAATGAGCGAGCCAGAAGAGATTTTTAACGCGCTAGCTCAGCATTTTTCGCCTCCCGTCAAAGCGCCTGGCGAAACATCCAGTCGTGCACCGCATATTGTGATTACCGCAGGCCCTACCCGAGAGGCGCTGGACCCAGTGCGCTACTTGTCGAACCACAGCTCAGGCAAAATGGGCTATGCACTAGCCGCTGAAGCAGCAGCGCAAGGCGCAAGCGTCACGTTAATCAGCGGTCCTGTGAACTTGCCAACACCCCAAGGCGTCGCGCGTATTAACGTAGAAACAGCGCTTCAGATGCACCAGGAGGCGCTGCGCTTAGCCCCGCAGGCAGCTCTGTTTATTGGCTGCGCAGCGGTTGCCGACTACCGCGCCGAAAACGCAGCAGCGCATAAAATCAAGAAAACTGACGATAACGACACGCTCACCCTTACGCTGATTAAAAACCCCGACATTATTGCCGAGGTCGCTGCACTGCCCGACAACCAACGCCCCTTTGTGGTGGGCTTTGCCGCTGAAACCCAGGAGCTTGCGCACTACGCAAACGACAAGTTACAGCGCAAAGGGCTAGATATGATCGTTGCGAATGATGTTTCCCAGCAAGGCCTAGGCTTTGGCAGCGACGACAACGCAGCCCTAATGCTCTGGCGCACAAACGCTGGCACTGAACAGTTTGCCGCGCCGCCGCAAACTAAAACAGAGTTAGCTGCGCTGATTATTCGCCAGGCACTGACGCTACTTCCCCCTCAATCCTCCGGAGCATTATCATGAGCAGCACCCGCCCACGCCTGCAGTGCAACGTATTAGATGATCGCCTGCTCGACTACCTGCCCTCCTACGCCACGGCAGGCTCTGCAGGGATGGATCTACGGGCACTGTTAGATGAACCGCTAACCCTGGCCCCCGGCGACTGCGAACTCGTGCGCACTGGCCTTGCCATCTATATTGAAGACCCAAGCCTTGCAGGCATGATTCTGCCCCGCTCGGGTCTGGGCCATAAGCACGGCATCGTGCTGGGCAACCTAGTGGGGCTGATTGACTCCGACTACCAGGGGGAGCTGATGATCTCGGTGTGGAACCGTGGTCAAACAAGCTTTACGCTGGCGCCTTTCGAGCGTCTCGCGCAGTATGTGCTGGTGCCCGTGATCCAGGCAGACCTTGCCATTGTGGAAACCTTTGAAGACTCCACTCGGGGCAGTGGCGGCTTTGGCAGTACAGGCCGTCAATAAACAGCCCGTCGACTCAGCGCTTATCAAGGCCCGCTTCTCAAGGACTGACCATGACCGTACCTGCCTCCATCTTTCGCGCTTATGACATCCGCGGCATTGTAGATAGCACGCTCAATGAAGCCACCACTGAGCTGATTGGCCGCGCCATCGGCTCGGAGGCCGCCAACCGCGGCGAGCATACGCTGATTGTTGCGCGGGACGGGCGACTTTCAGGGCCACGCCTGCAAGCGGCGCTGATTCGCGGCCTGCAAGCCGCCGGACGGGATGTCATTGATATCGGTATGGTGCCCACGCCGGTGCTCTACTTTGCGACCCACACACTGCCAGAGAGCTCCTCTGGCGTGATGTTAACTGGCAGCCATAACCCGCCTGATTACAACGGCTTTAAAATTGTCCTGGCGGGGGAAACACTCTCAGGCGACGCCATCACCGCGCTCTATGAGCGGATACAGGCCGGCGACTTTGCCCACGGCGAAGGCAGCGTGCGAGCGCATGATCTACGCAACGCCTATTTAGCGCGCATACTCAGCGACGTGCACGTAGAGAGACCGCTGAGCGCGGTGGTGGACTGCGGGAACGGCGTTGCGGGGGAACTAGGCCCAACGCTTATAGAGCGCCTGGGCGTGGCTACCACGTCGCTATTCGCTGAGATTGACGGTCACTTCCCAAACCACCATCCCGATCCTGGCAAACCTGAAAATCTTCAGGATTTAATCCAGCACGTACAGCAAACCGGTGCCGATATCGGCCTTGCCTTTGATGGGGACGGCGACCGCTTAGGGGTTGTCACGCCAAGTGGCCGCATGATCTACCCAGACCACCTGTTAATGGTATTTGCGGCCGACATGCTGTCGCGCAATCCTGGCGCCAAGGTGATCTTCGATATTAAATGCACCGGCAACCTAGCCAAAGTCATCAGCAAAGCAGGCGGCGAACCCGAAATGTGGCGCACCGGCCATTCACTCATTAAAGCGCGCATGCGGGAAACGGGCGCGGAGCTCGGTGGTGAAATGAGTGGGCATATCTTTTTCAAAGAGCGCTGGTATGGGTTTGACGACGGCCTATATGCCGCCGCCCGCCTGCTGGAAATTTTAGCGCGCTACCCTGGCTGTGCCGACGCGCTGTTTGATCAATTCCCACAAGATGTGGGCACACCCGAAATCAACATCACAGTGCCGGACGAAGAAAAATTCGCCATCGTCGAGAAGCTTGCCCGTGAAGGCAACTTCGGCGAAGGTGTCAGAACCACGCTGGATGGCATTCGCGTCGACTACCCCGACGGCTGGGGATTATGCCGCGCGTCCAACACAACGCCAGCTCTAGTGCTGCGCTTTGAAGGCAAAGATGCCTCGGCACTTACCCGTATCCGCGAACGCTTTGCCCAAGCGCTGGCAGCGGTTTCACCAGCACTTAGGATTCCTGAAACCCCAGCACAATAAGCACACCTTTAGAGCGCAATAAAATAAAACAGCAAACCATCTAGCAGCGATTAAAAAAAGCAAAGGGATAACGCCATGAGTTCAGCAAGCCGCGACCCACAGGTCGTTGTGGAGGTGCTGTCAGAAGCCCTCCCCTATATCCAACAGTTTTCCGGTAAAACCGTGGTGGTTAAATACGGCGGCAACGCCATGACCGAAGATACGCTGATGGACTCTTTCGCCCGCAACATCGTCCTGATGAAAGAGGTCGGCATTAACCCTGTCGTTGTCCATGGTGGTGGCCCGCAAATTGGCAGCCTGCTGGAAAAGCTCAATATCGAATCGCGCTTTGTTAATGGCATGCGGGTCACCGATTCCCAAACCATGGACGTCGTGGAAATGGTACTGGGCGGATTGGTAAACAAAAGCATCGTTAACCTGATTAACCAAAGCGGCGGCAAAGCGATTGGGTTAACCGGGAAGGACGGCGCGCAAATTCGCGCACGCAAGCTTAAGGTTGAACATCAAAGCCCCGAGATGACGGCACCGGAAATTATCGACATCGGTCATGTGGGCGAGGTAGAAGCCATCTCTACTGATCTGATCGAGATGCTCGCGGCTCGCGACTTTATTCCGGTCATTGCGCCCATTGGTGTTGATGCCGAAGGGCATAGCTATAACATTAACGCCGACCTGGTGGCTGGCAAGCTAGCTGAAGCGCTAAGCGCTGAAAAGCTGATGCTCTTAACAAACGTCGCAGGCCTAATGAATAGTGAAGGCGAGGTACTTACCGGCCTTACTACTGCCCAGGTAGATGGCTTAATTGCTGACGGCACCATTTATGGCGGCATGCTACCCAAAATACGCTGCGCGTTAGACGCTGTGAAAGGGGGAGTAAACAGTGCCCATATCATTGATGGCCGCGTTCCCCACGCGGTTTTGCTGGAAATCTTTACTAACGCTGGGGTAGGCACCCTCATCACAGACGCAGAGTAACCGCGACGGAGGGCTTAACGTCATGAGCGACGACCAGAAACCGCACCGCCGCGAGCAAATTCTGCACGCATTGGCCATTATGCTGGAAGAGGACAGCGGCAAACGGATTACCACCGCCGCCCTTGCCCGCCAAGTAGGGGTCTCGGAAGCGGCGCTTTACCGCCACTTTCCTAGTAAGGCGCGCATGTTTGAGGGGTTGATTGACTTCATCGAAGAGAGCATTTTCGCGCGCATTACCCGCATTCTGGAGGATATACCCGAGGCCGTGGGCCGCAGCGGCACTATGCTGGCACTGCTGCTTGGGTTTGCTGAGAAGAATCCAGGGCTTGCCAGGGTGCTCGGTGGCGACGTACTGACCGGCGAAACCGCACGCTTACGCCAGCGGGTTCACCAGCTGTTTGAACGCCTGGAAACCCAGCTTAAGCAGGTGCTAAGGGAGGCTGAAATTCGGGAAGGCACGCGCACGACCATTCCGGCTTCAGCTGCCGCCAACCTGCTTATTGCTCACGTAGAAGGGCGTATCTCCCAATATGTGCGCAGCGACTTTAAGCGCTTGCCCACTGAATACTGGGAAGACCAGTGGGCGCTGCTTTCTAGCCAACTGCTACGGGAAACGACACAGCCCGCCTAGCAGTCAAGCGTCCGCGCATCAAAAAACCCCGAAAGTAGTACCTTCGGGGTTTTGTTTTTTACGACCACGTCGACTTTAAGCAGCTAACGCCTCGCCCATTTTCTGACGCAGCTTTTTCATCGCGTTCTTTTCGAGCTGTCGAATGCGCTCAGCGCTCACGCCGTATATGTCGGCAAGATCGTGAAGCGTTGCTTTATCGTCGGTCAGCCAACGACGCTGCAAAATATCCCGGGAGCGCTCATCCAGATCTTTCAGCGCCAACTGAAGACGGCGTGTGGAGTCCTCTTCAAAGTCGCTATCCTCAATCTGCGATGCTGGATCCGCCGAGGCATCGTCTAGAAAGAACGCAGGCGCTTGATACGTGCTCTCGTCATCTTCGCCGGGAGAGGCATCATAGCCTGCATCAAACGCCGAAAGACGGCCCTCCATATCCCGAACTATCTCCGGCTTAACGTCGAGGTCTTTAGCAATTGCGCTGACTTCGTCGTTATTCAGCCAGGATAACCGCTTTTTAGCACTGCGCAGGTTGAAGAACAGCTTACGCTGCGCTTTGGTGGTGGCGATTTTTACAATCCGCCAGTTGCGCAGAACAAACTCGTGAATTTCTGCTTTGATCCAGTGCACGGCAAACGATACCAGGCGCACACCCTGATTAGGATCAAAGCGCTTGACGGCCTTCATCAAGCCAACGTTACCCTCTTGGATCAGATCCGCCTGGGGTAAGCCGTAGCCTGAGTAACTGCGGGCAATGTGCACAACAAAACGCAAGTGCGAAAGCACCAGACGGCGTGCAGCTTCAAGATCCCCTTCATCGTGGAGGCGGAAAGCGAGTTCACGCTCCTCCTCAACACTGAGAACAGGAATACCGTTTACCGCTTGAATATAGCCGCCCAGGTCATGGCCTGGAGAAAGCTGTCCCACCGGTATAAGACTAGTGCTCATGTGCAGGTGGTCTCCCTTGTAACCAATCGTGGAAACGTACTGGCGTGGTGGGCCATACGTTGTTTATTACCTACTAAGACTTTAGCCTAAGCATAAGGTTCAGGCGAGCGATGCAGTACCTGTTTACGCTGTGCACCGCCCCTTATAAAAACAGGGGTGGTAATTCCCGTTTATGCCCACATAACAATAACTACTCTAGCTATCAGTAAAATCGCTGTTAGTCATTAAAAAGTGATTAGCGCGCACGAATACTGGAAAGGTGTCGCGTAACGGCCAGCCATGCGCCCAACCAGCCCAATAGTGTACTGCAAGATAGCAGAATTGTAGACCCCGCCACGTCTAATTGCGGCAAGACAAAGTTAGCCCCGTAGCTTGACGCCAACGCTGCTACAGGCATCGCTAGCCAGTGGTTGCCAAGCCCTAGCAACCCTAACGCCAGCAAACCGCCGCCAAAGCCATACCAGGCGCCGCTGTACAAAAAAGGCCGCCGGACAAACGCATGGGTGGCGCCAATCAGCATAACCACTTCGATTTCCCGCCGGCGGCTCTCAACAGCAAGCCGTATTGTATTGCCTACTACCAACAACACCCCTAGCCCGAACAGTGCCCCGAGGGCAAGCGCAACACGGCGGCCAAGGTCAGCCAAATGGCGCAGGCGCTCCACCCAGGCTAAATCAAGGCGCACTTCGTCCACCCCAGTAAACGTTTCAAGCCGCTGGGCCAATTGCTCCATGGCCGTGGGGTCAACGCTTTGCGGGTAAATCACAATGCTGGCGGGCAGCGGATTATCCTCAAGCCCGGCCAAGGCGTCATCTAACCCTAGCGACTGTTGAAACTCCGCCATACCCTCTTCTGCGCTGATCAAACGGGTTTGCACAACATCGTCTTCTGCACCAACCGCCTCCTCAATACGCGCCGCCTGTGCAGCATCTACGGCGGTTTCCAGATACACGGTTAACGTGGCGCTCTCTTCTAGCTCCGCATCCAACAGCTTAGCGCTATCAAGCGTGAGCCACAGAGCGGCGGGCAGCACCAGGGCAATGGCAATAGCCAGCATCGTTAGCAGATTACCCACCGGGTGGCGCACCAGCCGGTAGAGGCTATCGAAGGCCATGGCACGATGATGGCGCCCCCAAGCACGAAGCCGACTGGTAAAGCGCGTTTGCTGTGAACGCGCGCCGCGCCGCTCAGCAGGCGGTTCACTGGGCCGCTTCGCCGCTTGGCGTTGACCTTTGGGAGCCGCGCCTTTCGTGCGGGGTGTCACGGCACGCTTCATACGGCCCCCTCGTCGGCAATTAATCGCCCATCGCGCAGGCGTAAAATACGGTGATGCAGCCGGGCGATCAGCGCCAAATCGTGGCTGGCGATCATTACCGTCGTGCCGATGCGATTGAAATCCTCAAACAGCGCCATAATGTCGGCGGAGAGCTGCGGATCCAGGTTGCCAGTGGGTTCGTCAGCAAGCAGTAAAGCAGGCTTATTGACCACCGCGCGGGCAATCCCCACCCGCTGCTGCTCACCGCCGGAAAGCTCTACCGGCAGCGCTTTTTCACGGTGTAAAAGCCCTACTTTATCGAGCGCGGCGCGCACCCGCCGCGCCGCTTCACGGGGCTCTACCCCCTGAATCTCCAGGGGCAGCGAAACATTGTGATAAACGCTGCGATCGAATAGCAGCTGGTGATCCTGAAAGACCACGCCAATTTGCCGACGATAAAATGGCACCTGGCTAGGGTGTAGCTGGGCGATATCGTGCCCAGCCACCACCACACGGCCACGGCTGGGCTTTTCAAGGCGCATAATCAGCCGTAGCAGCGAGCTTTTACCTGCACCGGAGTGGCCGGTAAGAAACACCATTTCGCCTCTGCCCACGCGAAAATTGAGGTGCGCCAGCGCGTCAAAGCGTCCTCCATAGCGCTTTCCCACATGCTCAAAAGCGATCATCCGCGACTATCGTCCCCTTGCCGGTCAAACAGCGCTGTGACGAAGTCATTGGCATCAAAGGGGCGCAGATCATCTATACCCTCCCCCACACCGATAAAGCGAATTGGCGTTTCCAGCTGTTTAGCCAAGGCAAAGATAATCCCGCCCTTGGCAGTACCATCCAGCTTGGTGAGCGTAATACCGCTGATGGGCACGGCTTCGTTGAAGGTGCTGGCCTGGGAAATAGCGTTTTGCCCTGTACCCGCATCCAGCACCAGCATCACCTCATGAGGGGCCGTCGTATCTAGCTTCTGCATGACGCGGTGGACTTTTTTCAGCTCTTCCATCAGGTGGCTCTTGTTGTGCAGCCGCCCAGCGGTGTCGGCAATCAGCACGTCCACGCCGCGCGCTTTTGCCGCCGCCACTGCGTCGTAAATCACCGAGGCGCTATCAGCTCCGGTGTGCTGGGCAATCACCGGCACGCTGTTGCGCTCGCCCCACACTTTAAGCTGCTCTACTGCTGCTGCGCGGAAGGTATCGCCTGCTGCCAGCATGACGCTTTTACCTTCACGCTGGAAACGCTGGGTCAGCTTGCCGATGGTCGTGGTTTTACCCACCCCATTGACTCCTACCACTAAGATAACAAAGGGGCCATCACTCTCTTTTTCAAAGCTAAGCGGTGTGGCCACCGGCGACAGCATGGCCGCAAGCTCCTCCTGCAATCCGCGATACAGCGCTTCAGGGTTGTTTAGCTCTTTGCGTGATACCCGTGCCTCAAGCCGCTCAATAATCTCACTGGTGGCTTCAATTCCTACATCGGCCATGAGCAGTTGAGTCTCAAGGTCTTCAAGCAGCTCATCGTCGATCTGCTTTTTACCTAGAAACAGGTCAGCGATGCCGTCGGTAAGATTGGCGCGGGTTTTACCCAGACCTGACTTAATGCGGGCAAACCAGCCCTTTTTGTCACCCTGTTCGGCCACCGGCTTCTCTTGCAGGGCCGGTTTAGGCGCGGGCTCTGGCGCGGGCGCGGGCGTCGGCTCTGGCTCAGCGTCCGGGATAGGCGCTACCGGTTCAACCTTTGCTTCTGTAGGGGCCGGCTTTTCTGCGGTGGTTGGCTGTTCATCATTTAGAGCATCAGCCTCAGCGGGGGCATCCATCGGCGCTTGCTGATCATGCTGCTCTAAGGGCTGTTGATTTTCTTGCTGCTCCTGCTGGGAGTCGTGCTTTTTCTTACGCTTGAAAAAACCAAACATGGGTGTCATCCGACTTAAAAGTGAACATTGTGACCATCCTACCACCGCCAACCAAGACTTTGGATAAGCAGCCCGCTACAATCCGCATTATGAAACGACAACGCCCCCCACGCTCATCTACTTCCCGACGCGCTGACGCAAAGCCCATGGGCAAGCTGCGTATTATCGGTGGTGATTTTCGCCGCCGCCAGCTTCCCGTACTCGACCATCCTGGCTTAAGGCCCACGCCAGACCGAGTGCGCGAAACGCTGTTTAATTGGCTCGGCCAACAGCTCTATGGCACTCAGGTGCTGGACTTATTTGCGGGCACGGGCGCGCTGGGAATTGAGGCGCTCTCCCGGGGAGCTTCCCAGGTTATCTTTGTCGAGCGCGATACACGGGTAGCTACGCTCATTCGCGACAACCTAGCATCCCTTGGGGCGACTCAAGGAGAGGTCGTCACCGCCGATGCGCTGACGTTTCTTGACTCACCGGGCCAGCCTGCGGACGTTGTCTTTTTAGACCCACCGTTTCATCAGGGGCTTGCTGCCCCCTGCTGCGCCGCACTGGAAGCAGGGGGTTGGCTAGCACAGGAAGCAACCATCTATCTGGAAACCGAACAGACGCTGACGCCACAGGTGCCTGCCACTTGGCAGCTACACCGAGAAACCCGCGCCGGCGAGAGTACCGCAAGGCTCTATTATCGCCAGCCAGCGTAAAGCGCTTGCCGCCGCCCTGCCGCGGCGTTACGCTCGCCCGATTGATTGGCTATTTTATTCCCTTAACGGCGGACACCCCCCGCCGCTATTTACTGGAGGTAGGCATGAGCCTTGAATTATTTAACCAGCTAGAGCAGAAAGTCACCGACACCGTCGAAGCGCTGGAGATGATGAAACTGGAAAACGAAGAGCTGCGTAGCGAAAACGCTCAGTTGAAACAGGAGCGTGAAGAGTGGGAGCGCCGCTTACAAGGCGTGCTTAGTAAATTTGATGGCATAGACGACAACGCCTGATAGCACCGCGCTTTAGCAGAGCCGCGACATTAAGAGCGCATCTTCTCTCCCGGCAGCCCCTTGCACTGCCGGGTAGTAATGTCGGCGGCGGCCATCTTCGCTAAAACCATGCTGCTTATACAGTCGAATGGCAGGCTGGTTACTTGCCCGCACCTCAAGCAATAGCCGCTCGCTTTGCCACTGCTCGGCATACGCGATCACCTCCCCGAGCAACTGCCTTCCAACCCCCTGCCCTTGGCATGCGGGTAATACAGCAATGGCCTGCAATTCAGCATCAAAGGGTAGGCGTGCCACCATGGCGTAACCTGTGAGTCTATTTTGCTGCCAAAACCCTACTACTTGTGATGCCGTATCGCTGAGCGCATCGCTAAGCTGCTGCGGGCTTGCACCGCTATTCGCTTCGGCTTCAAGGGCGTGGAGCACAGCAGCATGCGAAGGTGTCAGCAATCTAATCACTTTGCCGCTTTTCGCCACTGCTCAGCTAGCGCGACTAGCTTAGGCCATAGTGCGCGCTTAGCATTGCCACTCTGAGTAAGCGCCGCTAAAGCGGGCCCATGCCATACTGGCAGCCCCAAGGTGTGACTCTTATTTTGATTAACCGCCATTACCTGCACCAAGGGTGCATCATCGGCTGCTGAATCAGCTCCCCACCACAGCACTTGCTCTAACTGCCAGCCTTGCCGACTGGCGGCACCGGCTATAAAAGCAGCCACGCCATCACGGGCTTCTTCTAACGGCTCTTCCGGAGTAAACACGGTGGCCATTGGCGGCCATTTAAAATAGGTGACCACTGGCAATTCGCCGTTTAACACACCCGCTGCCCGCAGCATGTTCGCCAGTAACTGCTGCTCGCTGGGCGCAAGTTCACCCTCACAAATAGCCAGCCAGCGTCCACCGACACACACACAGGAGAGGCTGAATTCAAGCGGCTGTGCCTGCTGGGTCGGCGTACTGCTTGCCGCAGGCTCGGCGGGGGCTTCCACTGCTGGGGCAACAGCAGGCACCTCCTGGCCTAACAGTGCGCGCACTGCCGACGGCGATGCAGACCCTGAGGGCACAGAGGATGGCGTCGCAGCAGGCGGCGTGTGGCTACGCGGCCGCGGGGGTGCGGGGGCGTCATCCAACAAGGCATGCAAACGCTCGCGGGGGGGCTGAGACGCAGGGGCGTCTTCCCACTCGCAGGCTTGGGTAGGCAAGGCGTTAGGCAGTTCATAACGTGACGCCCAGGCGGTGATGCCCATGGCGTCAAGATACTGCCTGCGAATAACCTCTGGGGTCACTGGCCGCCGCCGCGACAGTTGGGAGAATCAGGGCGCTCGCCGCCCCGTGCCTGCCACTCTTTGGGCGTGTACAGATGTAGCGCAAGCGCATGCACCGGGCCAGTTAGCTCATCGGCCAACAGGGCGTAAATTTGCTGATGGCGTTTCACCGGCATCATGCCATCGAAGCTATCGCTCACCAGGGTCACTTTAAAGTGGGTTTCGGCGTTAGCCGGCACGTTATGCATATGGCTTTCGTTCTCTACGTGCAGCACGTCCGGGGTTAACGCCGCTAACTTCTGCTCTATTTGTGTCTGCATCGCCATGGGGGCTCTCCTTCAATCAGCAACCGCCCTATTGTACGCCCTTACTTACCAACAGACGATGCCCGCCGCTCAACAAGGGCGCGCTGAGCGAGGGTTACCCGCGAAAGGCTTGCCACCAGTGCCAGCAGAGTGGTGCCCGCCCCCAACCAAAGCGTTATCTGAATAGGCAGGCCAAGGGCCAGTGCAGCCCCTACTAGCGTCACCCCAAATGACTGCCCAACGGTACGGGTAGTACTCATCACGCCGGAGACGTTGGCACTGCGCGCAGGCGGCAGGCTACTCATCATCTCTCGATTATTAGGCGGCTGGAATAGCCCAAAGCCAATGCCACAAAGCGCCGTACGCCATAGGCTATCGGCCACGCCGCTAGTCTCATCCACCAGCGCCAGCGCCACCAACCCAATAATCAGCAGTACGAGCCCAATGCTAGAGAGCAGACTGGGGTTGATCCGGTCGGCCAAACGCCCTGCCAGCGGCCCTACCACCATAATGGCCAGCGGCCAGGGGGTGAATAACCATGCGGTTTCCAGCGGCGAGAAGCCCATCTGCTCCTGATACAGGAACGACAGCGCCACAAAAGTTAATCCCTGGCCAATAAACGCCAAGCCCGACGCCGAGACCGCGAGAGTAAAGCGCTTCTCGGCGAATACGCTCAGCGGCAATAAAGGGAAAGGGGCACGGCGCTGGCGACGGATAAACAGCACACAGGCCGTGACGGCAAGCACTGCCCAGCCGCCGCTTTGCCACAGCGGCGCGGCATGACCAACGGCGTCCATGGCAATAAAAAAGCTGGCCAGCATCAGTATGGAGAAACACGCGCCCTGGATATCAAAACTGCCCTGGCGCGGCTTGTCCCGTGGCAATGCACGGCTGGCAAGCCACAGCGAGCAGACTCCCAGCGGCACATTTAGGGCAAACAGCCACGGCCAGTCGGCAAAGGATAGAATTACGCCGCTCAGGGTAGGGCCCGCCGCGTAACCACCGGCGACGACTAAGGCACTTAGGCCGAGCGCACTGCCCAGCAGACGCGATGGAAAGATTGCGCGATACAGTGAGGGCCCAATCGAGAGCGTGGCCGCTGCCCCTAACCCTTGCAGGGCGCGAAACACCAGCAACGTTTCTAAGTTACGCGATAGCGCCGCTCCCAGAGCGGCCACCACAAAGGTCGCTAAGCCAAACAGGTAGAGCCGCCTGCGGGTAATCAGCTCACTGATACCGGCAAACACCAGAAGGAATGCCGCACACACGACCTGAAATAAATTGGTGATCCATACCGCTCTAGAGGTGGGCACGTTAAGGTCAGCGGCAATGGTCGGCAGCGCTAAGTTAATCATGGTGGTATCCACCACCGCCATTAGCGTGCCGGTAACCAGTGCCAATACCGCCAACGCGCGCTCTGGCCCTGGTAGGCCATCGTCGCCTGGGCGGGATTCAAACAGTCGCATGGTTGTCAGTTCCTAAACAGCCCCCTTAAAACAGTAAAACCGGCCGAAGCCGGTTTTACGATGCGCTTACGCTAAAAATAATAGCACGCTAATCTTGTTCGTTGTCGAGCAGCAGCGCATCTTCAACTTCTGAGATCTCCAGGGCGGTTTCGTCGTCCAGGTCAATCGCTAAATAGCTGTGCTCAACACGCAAGAATTCCTGAAACAGCGACCAATCGAGTTTCTCTGGCCACTGACGCTCATCCTCTTCCCAAGCGCGCAGCTCGGACTCCAGGATTTCTACGTGGCGTTCGCGAACAAAGGTCTCCAGCGCTTCAGGGGTATCCATTTCAGGAATAAGATACACCGTGCTTTCACGTTCGACGTCGTCCAGGGTCAGGTCGTCGTCTCCCATGGTGGGTTCGAGCGCATTGATCCAGTCCACGAAGGTCTGGGTCGGCCTGACGCTCAGGGCAGAGCGATTTAGCAGTTTCATGGGATTCTCCTCGCCGTCGAAACGTTGACCATTATGGGCGTTAAAACGCGCCCTTACCAACTTTTCGTCCGTCACTAGACAGTTAGCTGGATTTAATCTACTTCGGGGCGCATTGCCGGGAACAGCAGCACATCACGAATGGAAGGACTGTCGGTAAACAGCATCACCAAACGGTCAATACCAATGCCTTCACCTGCTGTTGGAGGCATGCCGTACTCAAGCGCGCGCACGTAGTCCGCATCGTAGTACATCGCCTCCAGGTCGCCAGCGTCTTTTTCCACTGCTTGCTCGCGGAAACGCTCCGCCTGGTCTTCGGCGTCGTTAAGCTCCGAGAAGCCGTTAGCGATCTCTCGACCACCCACGAAAAACTCAAAGCGGTCGGTTACGAAGGGGTTAGCATCGTTGCGCCGCGCTAGCGGGCTGACTTCCGCCGGGTACTCGGTGATAAACGTCGGCTGGTCCAACTTGTGCTCGGCCACCTCTTCGAAAATCTCGGTCTGGATTTTACCCAGGCCCCAGCTCTCTTTCACCTTGATACCCAGCTTTTCGGCCACTGACCGCGCGGCTTCCAACGTATCGAGATCCGCGTTGGTGATGCCGTCGCCATGGTCAAGAATCGCTTGGCGCAACGTCAGGCGATGAAAGGGTTGACCAAAGTCGTAGCTGGCGCCTTGATAGCTCAGCGTCGTGGTACCCAGCACTTCCTCGGCTGCGGTGCGCAGCATGGCTTCGGTCATGTCGAGCAGGTCACGGTAGTCCGCGTAGGCCCAATAAAACTCGACCATGGTGAACTCAGGGTTATGCCGTGTGGAGAGCCCTTCGTTACGGAAATTACGGTTGATCTCAAACACTTTCTCGAAGCCGCCCACGACCAGCCGCTTAAGATAAAGCTCTGGAGCAATACGCAGATACATATCAATATCTAGCGCGTTGTGGTGAGTGATAAACGGCCGCGCCGCCGCGCCGCCAGGAATCGGCTGGAGCATTGGCGTTTCCACTTCCATAAAGCCACGGGCTTCAAAGAAGCGTCGCATGGAGCTGATGACCGCCGCCCGCGTCTCAAACACTTTACGCGACTGCGGATTCATAATCAGATCCACATAGCGCTGGCGGTAGCGCGCCTCTTGGTCGGTCAGGCCGTGGAACTTATCGGGCAGCGGGCGCAGGCTCTTTGTAAGCAGCTGCGCCTCTTTCATCATCACGTAGAGATCGCCCTTACCCGATTTATGCACCGGGCCACGGGCAGCGACGATATCGCCGATATCCCAGCCTTTGATATCCTCAAGCGCGTCTTCCGGCAGGCCCTTTTTATCCACGTAGAGCTGAATCTGACCAGCCACATCCTGAATCACGATAAAGGGGCCGCGTTTACGCATAACACGCCCCGCCACCGAGGCGTGATGATCAAGCGCTTCCAGCTCCGCTTTATCCTTGTCGCCCAGCAGGTTTTGCAGCTCAACGGTTAAGCTGTCGCGGCGGAAATCATTCGGGAAAGCGCTCTTACCCTGCTCGGCCGTGCGCTCACGGTGGGCCGCGAGTTTGGCTCGGCGCTCGGCGATCAGGTGATTTTCGTTATCGAGAGAAGACGCGTCTTGGTTAGCCATCGGGCACCCTATTCATGTTCAAACGCTAAAAAATTACAAACCCTGCTTCAGGCTGGCGACGATAAACTGGTCAATATCCCCGTCGAGCACTTTGTCGCAGTTGCTGGACTGAACGCCGGTGCGCAGGTCTTTGATACGCTGATCGTCCAATACATAAGAGCGAATTTGGCTACCCCAGCCAATGTCGGCCTTGGAGTCTTCTGCTTCCTGCTTAGCCGTGTTGCGCTTTTGCATTTCGTGCTCCCACAGCTTCGCTTTTAACTGTTTCATGGCGAAGTCGCGGTTGGCGTGTTGGCTACGCTGGTTCTGACACGCCACGACAATACCGCTAGGTTCGTGGGTAATCCGCACCGCAGAGTCGGTGGTGTTAACGTGCTGGCCGCCGGCACCGCTGGAGCGGTAGGTGTCCACGCGCAGGTCGGAAGGGTTAATTTCAACTTCAAAGCTGTCGTCGATTTCCGGTGACAAAAACACCGACGCAAAGGAAGTATGGCGACGGCCGCCGGAGTCAAACGGACTTTTACGCACTAAACGGTGAACGCCGGTTTCGGTACGCAGCCAGCCAAAGGCGTAGTCGCCTTGAATGTGCAGCGACGCGGATTTAATACCCGCCACTTCACCTGCGGAAATTTCAATAATCTCTGCTTTGAAGCCGTGGCTCTCTGCCCAACGCAAGTACATGCGCAGCAGGATGTTCGCCCAGTCTTGCGCTTCGGTACCGCCAGAGCCCGACTGAATATCCAGATAGGCGTTGTTCTCGTCCATTTCGCCGGAAAACATGCGGCGAAACTCGAGCTTTTCTAGCGCGCCTTGCAGGCCATCAAGTTCGCTGCGAACTTCCTCAACGGTGCCTTCGTCCTCTTCCATTTCGGCGAGTTCTAACAGGTCGCGGCTATCAGCCAAGCCCTGATCGAGTTCGTCAATGGTCGCCACAATGGCTTCAAGGGAAGCACGCTCTTTACCCAGCTTCTGGGCGTAGTCCGGGTCGTTCCAAACGTTGGGGTCTTCAAGCTCGCGGGAAACTTCTTCTAGCCGATCTTTACGCTCGGCATAGTCAAAGATACCCCCTAAGAACGTCTGTCCGCTCAGACAGGTCCTTGATCTGGTTATGAATCGGGTTAGTTTCCAACATGGACGCCCTTGCCTTGGTCAGTAGTGCACGGTTCAAAAGAGACAGGCGCCGCTGGGCCGACTGCGCGCTATTACTCTAAACGTCAGCACCCGCCAGCCCAGCGGCGAAATTCTATGGTGCATTGTAACGAAACCTAGCGCTTACCGCACCCACCCCGCGTGGATAGTCCCCCCTGCAAAATTCCCGGCTGAAAGCAAAAAACCCGGCCGAGGCCGGGTCAGTGACTAACGATAGTCGATCAGTAAGTGTTAACGCCCTATCCGTTAGAAGCGGTAGGTAAGCTGGGCACCGAAACCATGGGCTTCGTTTTTGTAGTCGGCTGAGTAGCTGGTACCACCAGCACCTTGTAGCAAGTCATCGCGCTCTTGCTCAACAAAGGTTCCACGCTCAGTCAGGTAGGAGTAAGCAAAATCGAGCGTTAGATCAGGTGTTGGTGTCCAGCCTGCACCCAATGAAAAAATACGTCGGTCGTCGGAGGGTATACGCACACTGCGGTCATTATCATTAGTCGGTGTAAAGTCTAATGTCACACCGGTTCGCAGCGCTAACGTATTGGTTAGCTGATACTCGCCACCTGTCGCAAACGCCCATGCATTTGCGTAGTTCTGCTGCTCATTAGTGATTTCAACACCTTGACTATCGGTTACCAAAATTTGATCAAATTGGCTCCAGCGCACCCAAGAAGCACCAAACATCAACTTCAGTCGATCACTCATTTGCTGTGTAACTGAGAAGTTGACCGTTTCTGGAGTAGTCAAATCTAAGCTGGCTGTATCGGCATCAAGCACATTTCCCATTGGGTCGGTCGCACTAAAGTTACCTTCCAGGGTGTAGTCCACTTTTGATCGGTAGGTTAGGCCGAGCGTGGTTTCAGGCACTGGCCGATAGATCACGCCCAGATTGTAGCCCCAAGCTTCATCATCACCATCAACGCGAGAGTCGATATCAGCATCAGGATTAAAAGTAGCCTCTGATGGGAGCTGACGATGTAACTCACCTTCTACTTGATTGTAAGTTATACCTAAACCTACGGCCCACTGATCGTTAAAGCGATAAGAAACAGTAGGTTGCGCACTAATGACTGTCACTTCCGTGTAGTTACCAAAATAGCGACCTTGGAAATCATCTTCATAATCGGTTTTTGAGCCAAAAGGTGCATATACCCCAAAACCAAATGCTAGCTTATCCGTTACTGGATGAGCATAAAAAGCAAAGGGGATCGCTGTGCCAGGCACCATATCGCCATTATTTGTTCCTGGTGCTGCCGGACCAAGAGCTCCTACAGCCGGCCCATCAGGTGTATTGGCAAATGTTTCATAATTTACATTTTTGATATCACTATTTACGTTTAGGTAAGTAGCACCTGCCGTAATTTGGGCACGGTCAAGGAACGACATACCCGCCGGGTTACCGTAAACAATCGTGGCATCGTTAACGTTTGAGCTACGGCCTGCATGCCCATACCCCTGGCCGCTAACGCTCTGTTCGTTGATTTGGTACCCGCCTGCGTTCGCTTGGCTGGCAAATGCTACCGCTGCGATTGCAGCCGTCAGAGTGAGCTTTTTAAAGTTATTATACATAGTGGGCCTCTCTTCCCAATGATCCAGTGGATAGTGCCATCCACCCTCGTTGTTCTTACGCGTTAGTTTTCGCCCAATGCTTGGTTTGGTTCAAGGGCAAACGAGCGTTTTATTTTGTTTTTTACTTATACATTAGTCGTACGCCTGTTTTAAATCAGTGTTTTAGTCATTTTGACTAAGTGCCCGAACGTCGCTTGACCTATGGGTAACCCATAGGTTTTACACTGAACCAGCTCAACTATGGAAGCGGGGGAGTTATGCAAACGGCCACAATCAAAGTTGGCGAGCTAGCCAAGCGCGGGGGCGTTACCGCTGAAACAGTGCGTCACTACACTCGCGAAGGCCTCTTGGCGCCAACGCGCCATCCTGACAATGGTTATCAGCTCTATTCCAGCACCGATGCTGAGCGCCTGCAGTTTATCCAGCGGGCGCGCAAGCTCGGTTTTAGCGTGGCGGAAATTCGCGACATTTTAGCCCACGCTGACCAAGGCGACTCCCCTTGCCCGCTGGTGCGCGACCTACTCACGAACCGTCTGCCGCAAATTCGCGCACGCATTACCGAACTAGAGGCACTTGCCCAGCGTATGGAACAGGCATTGGAAAGCTGGCAGGAGATGCCCGACGGCACGCCAGACGGCCACAGCCTATGCCAATTAATTGAAAGCTTTCCTGAGGAGGCACCATGCAGCGCAAAACCGTGCAGCCACAAACGCTAACCCGCACCGTGCCGGGCATGAACTGCCAGGGCTGCGTTAAACGTATGCGTGAGGCTATTCAAGCCCAGGACGCAAGCGCCGACGTGACAGGGTTTCCCGCAGAAAAACGTTTAGAGGTTAACAGCCTGCTGGATGGCGACACCCTGGATAGCGTGTTAAGTGAAGCTGGTTACCCGCACGGCGAATTACCCGCTGAAACTGCGGCACCTAATGAGCAGGCACCCACCCCTTCCGAAGCGGTTGAAGATTCTTCCGCTGACACACGACAACTGCGCCTGCTGATTAGCGGCATGACCTGTGCTGGCTGCGTAAAAAGCGTCGAGAAGGCGCTTATTAACACCCCTGGCGTCACTGCAGCCTCGGTGAGTTTTGGCACCCACACCGCCCAGGTCTCGGGAAGCGCTGAGCGCGACACACTGATCGAGGCCGTGGCGGCAGCGGGCTATAACGCTGAACCCATTGTGGATATGCGCGAGGCCGAACGCACCCGCGAAGCTCAAGAAGCCATTACCTACCGTCAGCGCCTAAGGGGCAGCGCGCTGTCGCTTGCCCTTGCCATACCGCTGATGCTGAGCATGTTTGTCTACCACCCCCACCCCATGGGCGTTGGGCGTATTTATTGGCTGGTGGTGGGGTTACTCACCCTAGGTATTCTGGCCTTTCCAGGGAGGCACTTTTTTACCAACGCCTGGAAACAGTTTAAGCACCACCAAGCCAATATGGACACGCTCGTGGCCATGGGCACCGGCACCGCTTGGCTCTACTCTATGGCGGTGGTGCTGTTTGCACACTGGCTGCCGGAGGTAGCCCACGGCATCTATTTTGAAGCGTCAGCCATGATTATCGGGCTTATTCTGTTAGGTAACGCCCTTGAGCTTCGCGCCCGCGGACGTACCAGCAGTGCCTTAAAACGCTTGCTCGACCTACAGGAAAAAACCGCCCGAGTGATTCGCAATGGCAAAGAGCAGGAAGTGCCCATTGAAGAGGTGGTTCTGGATGATCATGTTCGCGTACGCCCCGGCGAGCGGCTGCCGGTGGATGGCTTCGTGGTTGAGGGCCAAAGCTATATCGACGAATCCATGCTCACCGGCGAGCCGCTGCCCGTGCATAAATCTAATGGCGACGAAATTAGCGCAGGGACGGTTAACGGCAACGGCAGCTTGGTTTATCGCGCCACCCGGGTGGGCAGCGATACCCGTTTGGGGCGCATTACCGAACAGGTCGCCAGCGCGCAAAACTCCCGCCCACCTATTGGCGAGCTAGCCGATAAGATATCGGGCATTTTTGTACCAAGCGTCATGATCATTGCGGTGCTGACGGCGCTAGCCTGGTACAACTTCGGCCCCGCGCCGGTGGTGATCCACATGCTGGTCACCGCCACCACCGTGCTGATTATTGCCTGCCCCTGTGCCCTGGGGCTGGCGACACCCATTTCCACCATGATTGGGGTGGGCAAAGCGGCCGAAAACGGCGTATTGGTGCGCACCGGCGAAGCGCTACAGACCGCCAGCCGCCTAACCACTCTCGTGGTTGATAAAACCGGTACGCTCACTGAGGGCAAACCCCGCGTTACTGATGCAACGATGCTTCACAGCGACACTGCGCAAGTGCTGGCCTGGGTAGTGGCATTGGAAAGCCGCTCGGAGCACCCCCTGGCCAATGCGCTAACGGCCTATGCCGAAGAACAGCACGCCCACGCCGATACGCTCACAGCATTTGAGAGCGTCACCGGGGGCGGTGTAAGGGGCGCCAGCCAAGCAGGCGATACCCTGCTGCTGGGCAATGCCCGCTTGTTAGAAGAAGCAGGCGTGAACCTCTCACCCGCTGAACAGAGCGTTCGTCAGTTGGAAGCCAAAGCCCGCTCGCTGGTGTACCTCGCGGTGAACGGCGAGCTTGCCGCGCTATTTGGGGTAAGCGACCCGCTGCGCGCGGATGCGGCAGCAGCGGTAAAACGCTTGCAAGATGATGGCTTAACCGTCGTGATGCTCACCGGCGATAATGAACACACCGCCGCCGCGGTGGCCCGGGAAGTGGGCATTAGCGAGTTTAAGGCAGGCATGACGCCAGATGACAAGCACGCGGAAATTGAGCGTCGTCAAAAGGCAGGGGAAGTGGTGGGCATGGTAGGCGACGGCATTAACGACGCCCCAGCGCTGGCCCGTGCGAACGTGGGCTTTGCCATTGGACAGGGCACCGACATTGCCATGGAGAGCGCCGGGATTACCCTGATGCGCGGCTCGCTACACGGTGTGGCCACCGCCATTGAGTTAAGCCGGGCGACGCTTACCAACATCAAGCAGAACTTAGTCGGCGCTTTTGGCTATAACGTGCTGTGCATCCCAATTGCCGCAGGCGTGCTTTACCCCTTCACCGGCATGCTGCTGTCGCCCATCATTGCCGGCATTGCGATGTCACTGTCATCCATCACTGTGGTCAGCAACGCCAACCGCTTAAGGCTTTGGACACCCGCCCAAAAGGAGGCCTTATGAGCCTATTGATCAACTTGATAGGGATCGGCCTGATTGGCCTAATTATCTGGTGGTTCTGGCTTAGCGCTTGATAGGAAAGTGTGTCGCGGGGGCATCGTCAACACGAATGTCCCTCCCTCTTAGCGTTAATACAATCGTACATCCTTCAACCAATACCAGTCCGTTGGAGCTTGGCGTATCCAGGTTTCGAACAACGCATCCATTTGCTCCGAATAGCTAATGGCCTGCTCCCGACTGGTCAAACGTGTCTCCCTCGGCAACGGGGGATGTACTGTCAACGTCATCTCAGCGCCCTGGTGCCGCGTCACACATAACGGCAAGATTTGCGCACCTTGACTCGCGGCCAGCCTAGCGGCCATCCAACGGTTTCCTCGTGCCAATGGCTCTTTCCCAAACGCCGGTATATGACCATTGGGGCCCGGCTCATCAGGCATGATTGATACGCTGGCTCCCTGCGATAAGGCATTCATCAATTGCCGCATGGGCTGGGGCTGTGCCGTAGAGATAAAGTGAGCATGGGGCATTATCGTCTGCCTCGCACGCATGGCTAACGCCATACGAGCTTCGGTCTCTCTTGGCTCGTAGAGTACATATAGCGAATCCAATGCTCGCCCCAAGAAAGCTAACCCGGTTTCCCAGTTAGCCAAATGCGGGGTAACGATGAGGCAGGGCCCCGACAGTGACTGGATGGCCTCTTCATTGGCGATATGGAATTTAGGGCTACGCACTAACCTCGGCAGAACGGGGATCTCGGCATAGACACGCCCCATCTGCTCCCCATAAGCCATCAACAGTTCTCGGCGCTCATCGGTTTCCAGCGTTCGATCATTTAGAAATTCAAGATTGCCCACCAGACGCTCAACCCAGCGCGCCTGTCTATGCAAGGCTTTCTTGGCATAACGCCTTCCTAATCGTGCCCCCAGGGCTGAGACAGCCGACACCGGCAGCCCCTGCATGACAGCAACTAGCAGCGCATCACGATCAATGGCAGGTCTTGTCATAGGGTTTCCGTGGTTGCAACGTCATAGGCAGGCCTCCTTGGGGACGCAACGTAAGTCGGCACTCAATAGCCACCTGATGCTCAGGCAGCAACGTCGGCGTGAAATGTTGTGCCAATGTCGCCAAGCAGAGCACCCCCTCGTAAAGTCCGAAGCGTTTCCCCAAACAAACGCGGGGCCCCACACTGAAAGGGAGATAGGTGAATTTATCTGGACGGGGAACCTTCGGCAGAAAGCGCTCGGGAACAAAATGGTTAGGCGCATCCCATAGTTTGCGATGCCGATGCATTAGCCATGGGGAGACGAGCAAGACGGTCCCTGGGCGCACCTCACGATTACGAATCTGATCAGCACCTCGCGCTTGGCGACTTAGCATGGGCACCGGCGGATATAGCCGCATGGCTTCCTCAAATACCGCCATTGTATAGGGCAGTTTGGCGACATCTTCGTAGCATGGCGCTCTACCACCAAGGACCTCATCAAGCTCTTGCTGCAGCAGCGCCATGGCCTGCCGATCATAATCGAGTAAGTACCAGCTCCATGCCAGCGCGTTGGCGGTCGTTTCATGACCTGCCATAAACATGACAATCGCTTCATTACGCACGGCTTTCCGCCCCATCGGACAGCCACTGTCTTCGCCCTCTTTCATAGACGCCATAAAGCTATCAACTAGGCTATGCTGCCCCTGCCCTGATCTTTGGGTATGGCGATCAATAATTCGGTCGATAATTTCATGCACTTGCTTTGCTGAGTAACGCGTACGGGCTCTTCGCAGCGGATTGCCTAGCAAACTCAAAAAAGGCAAACCCAGCATATTCGCCATATCCAAATGCTCAGAATGACGCTGATAATCGGTAAAGCCCGCCACCACCTGCTCCGCCTCTTCGTCCGTTGTATCATCCCCAAAAATCGTTCGGCCAATGATACGCGCCGTTAAGTGAGCCATCTCGGTAAGCATATCAATGGGCGCATCCTGTGGATGCTCGGCCCACCGCTTGGCCGTCTCATCAGCCGAGGCGGTCATGATGGTACAAAAACCAGGTAACAAAGCGTTGGTTAGCGATGGAGCACACTGGCGTCGGCGCTCACGCCACAAATCGCCATCGCTGACAAACAGCCCATCATCCAGTAAGGGCGTCAATGCACGCCGCATTTGCGGGCTTTTACGATCATAGTTGTCATGCTGTTCAAGGAATACTCGGCGCACCGTATCAGGGCTGTTACATAGCACGTAATCCTGATTCAGCAGTTTCATACGCGAGGTACGTATTGAGTAGTCCTTTTCCCGCCAAACAGAAAGCAAATCATGCTGTGCTCGACGCATGCGGTGCATGATGCCTTTATTTTCTGCAACAGGATTGACCTTGACCGGCGGCTCCAGACCTTGCACTCGCTTCAATGCGTCAGCCAGCCGCTGATTATCATCTGTGTTTTTGGCAATTACTTCTGCGTTGCTTGAAAAAATATCGTGATCCATTATCCGCGCCCTGCTTGATATAGGCATTCCTGGAAGACGCTTTTAAGGCCTCCCTTACCAGCCGTGTATGTTCGATATAGGCATCGGCCATACAACATACGCGGGGCGTTTTGAGTGACCGTCACAAATAGCCTGGAGGTGCTTCGCCGCAGATACTCGGCGCTGTAGCGCTTCCGTACCCGCCTTTACTCTGAAATTCCAGATTACCTACCTTGATTAGGCCGTTTAGCTAACCCCAATATAGCGCCCAGGTTTATGATTCAGGGCAATAATTAAATTCAACGTAAGCGCACCCAGCACCGAGTAGCCCACCCGGTCTAGCGGTAGCTGGGTAAGCGCCAGCAGCAGAATCAACCCATCAATACCCAGCTGCACGTAGCCTGCCCGCAGGCCGTGCTTTTCCTGCAGGTAGAGCGCCAGAATATTAATCCCACCCAGGCTGGTGCGGTGGCGAAACAGCATTAGCATGCCAATCCCCATTAGCGCCCCACCCATCAGTGCTGCGTAGAGTGAAGGCACGCTGGCAAACTGCACCCAGCCCTGGGTTAGCTCGGAAAATAGCGACACCAAGCCAATCGCTAAAAAGGTGCGCAGCGTAAAGCTCCACCCCATACGTTTCACCGCCAGATAGTAGAACGGCAGATTAATCGCAAAAAACCAGACCCCAAACCCCCACCCGGTTACATAGTTCAACAGCAGCGCCAAACCTGCTGTGCTGCCGGTGATGAGTACCGCCTGGGTGTAAAATGCCACGCCAAGGGCAACAAAAAATGTGCCGAGCAGCATCGCCATCACATCCTCATAAGGCTTATGAGGGTCTTTAGGAAAGTCTTCCATACGCATACACGCGTCCTTTCTGGGAATATTCGAGCGGCCATTTAAATGGCCAAGGGCGCGAGGATAGCGGAGAGCACTAAATCGGGCTAGCGTGCTCCACCATCAACTGCAGTGTTTCACGCCCACGCCAGCGGTTGCGGTTGAGCTTATAGGCACAGTGCAGCGTATCGCCCACGCTAAACGAAGGTAGTTCACCTGGCGTTAGCGCTCGAAACCAGATCGCTTTGCTGGTTACCGCACCCATGGAAAGCTCCAGCATTAGGTGTGACCCCTCGGCCCCCACCGGGCGTAGCGCTTCAACAATAAAGCGCCCTTCAAACAGCGGCGGGTCGAACTCTCGGCCGTAAGGGCCAAGGGCATCGATCTCGCTAAGCGTTACCAGCGATAGCTGGGCTGTAGAAAGCTCACCGTCGGTCCAGAGCCGTGGATAAAGCGGCGTATCGCCCAACTGCTCGCCAACCGCCTGTAAAAACGCTGCTTTAAAGGCGGCTAGCTGCTCCCTGGGCACTCCCACGCCTGCCGCCCCACTGTGACCACCAAAACGCGGAAGCGCCTCAGGAGCCAACTCAAAGGTGCGTTGCAGGGCATCCCGCAGGTGTAGGCCATCGATCGAACGGCCAGAGCCGGTCAACATATTGGGCGCCGCCGCGGGAGTAAGCACCAGCGCGGGGCGGCCATAGGCCTGCACTAACCGTGAAGCGACGATGCCCTGCACGCCAGGGTGCCCATCCTCCAGCAACACCACCACCGCAGGCTCGTTAGCATCCAGAGCTGGGGCAGCCAAGGTGCGCGCCTCTTCCGCCATGTCCGCCTCAATCGCCTTGCGGGACTGGTTATCCTGGTCGAGTACTTCTAGCTGGCGATTTGCCACGCTGTCAGTCTCTGCCAGCATAAAGTGCAGCGCCGCGTAGGGGTCATCCAGCCGCGAGCGAGCGTTAATTCTTGGCCCCATTTGGAAGGCTAAGGTTTCTGCGTTAAAGGGGACGCTATCGGCGCCTAGGCGCGCCGCCATGGCTCGCCAACAGGCAGCATCCATGCGATTGATCAGCGTTAAGCCGTGGCTAACCACGGCCCGGTTAGCGGGGCTGCCTCCCAGGGAAACGCAGTCCGCCACGGTGCCCAGCGCGACGTAAGAGAGCCACGGTGACAGCTTCGGCGTCGCGTCCGGCAGCGCTCCCCACTCAATTAGCACGCCGCGGGCAAGCGACATCAGAAGCCACGCCACCATGCACCCGGCGATGGTTTTATCCGGGTAGTCGCAGTCAAGGCGGGTGGGATTAACACAGGCGTAGGCGGAAGGCGGTGGCCCTTCCAGCGGCAGCGCGTGGTGGTCGCTGACCACCACATCAATACCGGCCGCTTTTAAGCGGGCAATACGGGGTTCGTCAGAGCTGCCGCAGTCGGCGGTGATCACCACTGTGGGCCTAGGTTTTAGGCTAAGTGTCCGCTCAACCAGCGGCAGGCTGATGCCATAGCCATCGTGAATACGGTGGCCTATTAAGCTATGTAATTTGTATTCGGGTACGCCAAAAAGCTCTACCAAGGTGCGCCGAATCACCACGTGGGAGGTAATGCCATCCACATCGTAGTCAGTGAGAATGCCGATGGTCTCCCCTTCGGCCACCGCCTGAGCGATACGCTCAGCGGCACGGCGGCCGTCGGTTAGCTTTTCTGGATGTGCCAAATAGCGCAGGCTGGGCGATACCAGCGGGGCAAGTTCGCCCGCGTAGCCTGGCAGCCGAGAGGCAAGAAGACGCGCTTGTAGCTCGCTTAAGCCTTCCGCCTGGGCACGCACATAGACAGCCTCGTCCACTGGACGAGGCTCTAAGCGTGGTTGGCTCGCATTCTGGGTTTGCGTTGACTCGTCAGCCATGACGCCTCAGCGCCGGTTGTCAGCGACAAACTGCTGAACCGCACCCAGCTCAGCAGGCAGCACGGTGTAGCGCTCTTCACGCTCCAGCAGGTCATTCATATGGGTGGGCAGCGGCACGCCCTGAAAGCCTGCTTTAACAACGGCTTCAGCAAATTTTGCCGGATGCGCGGTGGCTAACGTAATCACAGGCGTCGTGGTATCAGCCCGCGCGCGCTCGGCGGCGCGATAGCCGGTGGCCGTATGCGGGTCAAGAATCTCCCCGGTACGGTGGTGGGCTTCGCGAATGACTTCCAGAATGGTTGCATCGTCAACGCTATGGCTAGCAAACTTTTCGCGCAGTTTAGCCAGCGGCGCATCGGCAAGGGCCGTGGGCTCTTGCTGGAAGCGCTCTAGCAGCGCGGCTACCACTAAGCCATCGCGGTCGTAGGCGTCAAATAGCAGCCGCTCAAAGTTCGACGAGACAACGATATCCATCGAAGGCGCCAGGGTCGCTGCCAGCTCCTTCTTGGAGAAATCGTTCGCCGCCAGGGTGCGGTGCAGGATGTCGTTGGCGTTAGTGGCAATAATAAACTGCTTAACCGGAAGGCCCATCTTAAACGCCATGTAGCCAGCAAAGACGTTACCGAAGTTGGCCGACGGAACGCAGAAGCTCACTTCCCGCTGGGGAGCACCCAACGCAACGCCAGCGGCTACGTAGTAGACGATCTGCGCCATAATGCGCGCCCAGTTGATCGAGTTTACCGCGACAAGACGCGTGCCATTCAGGAAGTCTTGGTTGGCAAAACTTGCCTTCACCATTGCCTGAGCGTCGTCGAAGTTACCTTCAATGGCGATGTTAAACACGTTATTAGCCAGCACCGAGGTCATCTGGCGGCGCTGCACTTCCGAGACGCGGTTGTGCGGGTGAAGAATAAAAATATCCAGGTTATCGCAGTGGCGACACCCTTCAATCGCCGCTGATCCGGTATCTCCGGACGTCGCGCCCATAATCACCGCGCGCTCGTTGCGCTTTTTCGGGAAGTGATCCAGCAGACGCCCAAGTAGCTGCAGCGCAACATCCTTAAACGCTAACGTCGGGCCGTGGAACTGCTCTAGCAAAAAGTGGTTAGCATCCAGCTGCTTTAACGGCACCACGGCGTCGTGGTTGAACGTCGCGTAAGCTTCGGTCACCAAGCGGCGGAAAGTATCGTCGTCAATTTCGCCATTTACAAACGGCTTCATGACCCGAAACGCAATCTCTGCATAAGAGAGACCGGCCATGCTGGCCAGCTCCTCTTTCGAGAACTGGGGCAGCGTTTCCGGCACGTAAAGCCCGCCGTCGCTGGCCATGCCGGTTAATACCACCTCTTCAAAGGAGAGCGCGGGCGCTTGGCCCCGCGTGCTGATATAACGCATGGGGTTACTCTCCTTCGTCCAGGCTTTCAACGCGAATGCGGGTCAAGGGGCCAGCAATGTCCGCCATGGATTCGATCTCACGGATTGCTTCGTTCATCTGCTTCTCTTTGGTGCGGTGGGTTAGCAGAATAATCGGCACCAGCTCGCCTTCGGTGGCCTCTTTCTGGATCAGCGCTTCAATAGAGATGCCCTGCTCAGCAAGAATTGTTGCCACCCGCGCCAGCACACCGGGGCGATCTACCGCCAGCAGGCGCAGATAGTACGCCGTGATAATATCTTCCATCGGCATTATGGGCAGCTGGCTAACATCTTCATCAATGCCGCTAAACGCCAGGTAAGGCACACGATAGTGGTGGTCCGTGGTGATATCGCGGGCAACGTCGAGCAGGTCGGCGACCACGGCAGACGCGGTCGGCTCTGCGCCAGCACCGGCGCCGTAGTAAAGCGTTGGGCCGACGGCATCACCCATGACCGCAATGGCGTTTTTCACGCCGTGTACATTGGCCAGCAGGCGCTCTTTAGGAATCAGCGTCGGGTGAACCCGCAGCTCAAGCCCTTGGTCGGTGCGCTTGGAAATACCCAAATGCTTAATCACGTAGCCCAGGTTATCAGCCTGCTCAACGTCCTCAGCGGTAATCCGCGAAATGCCTTCGGTAAAGGCTTTTTCAAACTGCAGCGGTACGCCGTAGGCAATCGAGGCCAATATCGTTAGCTTGTGCGCCGCATCGATACCTTCCACATCAAAGGTGGGGTCGGATTCGGCATAACCCAGCGCCTGCGCTTCGGCCAGCACGTCTTCAAAGGCCCGGCCTTCATCGCGCATGTGGGTAAGAATGTAGTTACCGGTGCCGTTGATAATGCCCGCCACCCACTCAATGCGGTTAGCGCCGAGGCCTTCACGCAGGGATTTGATGACCGGAATACCGCCCGCCACGGCGGCTTCAAACGCGACAATTACGCCTTTTTCATGGGCGGCGCGGAAAATTTCGTTGCCATGAACGGCGATCAGCGCTTTGTTAGCAGTGACTACGTGCTTACCGTTGGCAATAGCCGTTAGCACCAGCTCACGCGCGATGTCATAGCCGCCAATCAGCTCTACTAATACGTCCACGTTAGGGTTATTGGCCACCTCGAATACGTCCGAGGTGGCATTAATGCCGGTAATATCGCAGTCGGGATGAACGCTGCGGTGGGCAACCTGCTCAATGACAATCGGACGGCCCGCACGGCGGCTAATATCGTCCGCATTACGCGTTAATACGTTAAACGTACCGCCACCGACTGTACCTAACCCACAAATGCCTACTCTTACCGGTTTCAAAATACTTCCCCTTTCGTGATGGGCACCCGCGAGTGCCGCTATGTCGATCAGTGTCTCAGCGTTATCGTTCGTCACTCTATGTGACGTTATTCATCTTCCAAGCCTAACATGGCAACCAACCGCTCGGGGGGCACAAACCCGGGAATCAACTGCCCATCGGGCAAGACAATCGCTGGCGTGCCCTGCACCCCTAGCGCTACCCCTAGATCGTACTGGCCGCTAACCGGATTATCGCAACGTGCCGAGCTTGAAGGCGTCTGGCCCTGCTTTACCTGATTCATCGCTTCACTCGGATTTTCCGAGCACCACACTTGCTCTAGCGATGTTGCTGCCGCGCTACCCATGCCTGCACGGGGAAACGCCATATAGTGGACGGCAATACCTTCTTCGTTAAGCTCTGGAATGGTCTCATGTAGCCGCACACAGTAAGGGCAAGAGGGATCGGTAAACACCACGACCGTCGCTTTTGGCGCACCCATGCCCTGAAAAATCACCCGCTCGCTGTCCGGCACGGCAGCAAGTGCGGCGGCGCGCTCCTGGTTACGCGACTGCTCGGTTAAATTGACCAGACCATTATCCCCATTTTGGTAGAGGTCCCCTACCAAAAAGTGGCTGCCATCCGCATTGGAGTAGAACGACTCACCACTCTCTAAACGCACATGGTAAACCCCGTCCATTGGCGTCGCATTTACCTGTTTCACCGGCATCGACTGACCGTTAACGCTTAGGTTTTCGGCTAACCGCTCGGCCGTTACATCAGCGCTGGCAAGCGCTGGCAACAAACTACCCGCTACCGCGACCCAAGGAGCAAGCAGTGTTAAAGCAGCGGTTTTACCTAACAAGAGCGTCTTACGTTGGCGCATTATCTCTTCAACCTCGTGGGTGGTGTTCGGCATGCAGGTGCTCCAGGCGGGCCTGGGCGACGTGCGTGTAAATTTGCGTTGTGGATAGGTCACTATGACCTAGCAGCAGCTGTACGACCCGCAAATTGGCCCCATGATTCAATAAATGTGTCGCAAACGCATGACGCAGCGTATGAGGTGACAGCGACCTTGAAATACCCGCGGTGATGGCATGGGCTTTAATACGGTGCCAAAACGTTTGCCGGGTCATGGCCTTGTCCGCCCGACCAGGAAATAGCGCCGGGCGCGTGGGATCCTGCATAAGCATGGGCCTTGTCGTTTCCATATAGCGGGCCAACCACTCGGCGGCCTCTTCGCCCATGGGCACTAGGCGGTCCTTATCGCCTTTACCCCGCACCCGTACAACCCCTTGGCGTAAATTGACCGCATCGCCGGTCAATCCTACAAGCTCTGACACGCGCAGCCCACAGGCGTACAGCAGCTCAAGCATGGTGCGGTCGCGGACACCCAACGGCGTCTCGATATCCGGCGCTAGCAGCAGTCGCTCAACCTCGTTCTCTTCCAAGGTATTGGGCAGGCTTGGTCGCACCGGCGGCAACGTGACCTCAGCCAGCGGGTCGCTAGCAATATGCCCATAGAGACGCGCCCAGCGATAAAAACTGCGCAATGAGGAGAGCAACCGTGCGTTGCTGCGCAGCTGGTAGCCCTGCTCGCGACGACGCTCAAGCCATTCTGTAAAGCGTTGTGGCGAAGGGGTTAACAGCGTCTCCTGTTCTTTTTCAAGCTGTTGCTGCCAGGCAGTCAAATCGTGCCGATAGGCCGCTAGCGTATGATCGCTTGCCCCTTGCTCAAGCCACAGGGCATCCAGAAAAGCATCAATCACGCTCATAGGCTAACAGTCTCTAGGGAGTGGCTCACCAAACAAAAACCCCGTCCCGCAGAGCGGAGACGGGGTCTTGGTATCCGGGCGCAGAGCGCCCGTGAAAAAGTGGCGATTAAGCCAGCTTTTCCTTGATACGCGCTGACTTGCCGCTGCGCTCGCGCAGGTAGTACAGCTTGGCTTGACGAACGTCACCACGACGCTTGACTTCAATAGAGTCAACCAGCGGGCTGTAGGTCTGGAAAGTACGCTCAACGCCAACACCGTGAGAAATTTTACGTACGGTGAACGCGGAGTTCAGGCCACGGTTACGCTTACCGATGACCACACCTTCAAACGCCTGCAGACGCTCGCGGGTGCCTTCCTTAACTTTTACCTGAACGACGATAGTGTCGCCCGGAGCAAACGCCGGAATCTCTTTAGTCATTTGCTCGGATTCGATCGCCTGGATCACCTTGTTCTTGCTGCTCATCTTGATACTCCTAAATAACGTAGTGGTTTGCCACGCAGTTGTGGGAGGGGCAAACCGTGATCCCGGCGCTCGAAGCGAGCTTCGCGGGAGTCGTTATGGGTGACGCAGGTACGTAGGCTAGCTGTTGTACGTAAGCTAACGTCCTGCACCGCCGCTCTGATCTAGGTAGTTGCCATGCATCTGCATGCAAAGCCCTACTTAGCTGACAGAGCGTGTTCCTCGATAAACTCGTCAAGAAGCCGCTGCTGCTCGGCATCAAGCTCTCGCCCTGCCAACAAATCAGGACGACGCTGCCATGTCCGGCCTAAAGACTGCTTTAACCGCCACCGTTTGATGGCTGCATGGTTACCGCTAAGCAGCACATCGGGCACTTGGCGCCCGTCAATTACTTCGGGACGGGTGTAGTGCGGGCAGTCTAGCAAGCCGTCATTAAACGAGTCTTCGATAGCGGAGTCCTGGTGGCCCAGCACGCCGGGTACCAGCCTTGCCGCTGCGTCAATTAGCACCATGGCAGGCAGTTCACCACCGCTTAGCACATAGTCGCCAATTGACCACTCTTCATCGATGTCACTCTCCACCACGCGCTCGTCAATACCTTCATAGCGGCCCGCAACGACCACTAAAGGGCCTGCTGAAGCAAGCAACTGCACGCCCTGCTGATCCAGCTTGCGCCCTTGGGGCGAAAGGTAAATCACGGTTGGCGTTTGGCCGGTCGCCTGTTCTGCTCGCTGGCGAGCATCGAAGATAGCAGCACGCAGGGTGTCTACCTTCATCAGCATTCCGGGGCCGCCGCCATAAGGGCGGTCGTCCACGCTGCGGTGGCGGTCGGTGGCATAATCGCGTGGATTCCAAAACTCCAGGGCAATCCGCTGCTTCTCTACGGCTCGACCTACCACGCCTTGTTGGGTAATAGCATCAAACATCTCGGGAAACAACGACACCACGCCGATCCACATTGCAGGCACTTGCGCTGTCTCTTCTTCACTGTTTGATGCAAGGGCTGATGAATCAGTTGCCGTAAGCTCATTCGAAGTCGGTTTATTCAACGCTGTTTTCAAACCTATTTTCAGAACTCGGGATCCCAGTTAACAACCATACGGCCATTTTCCGGGCTGATTTCAACAATCACATCATCGGGCAAAAAAGGTAACAGACGCTCGCGCTTGTCGATCGCGTCGTTATCACCACGCACCACCATGACATCATTGGCGCCGGTTTCAAACAGGTAGCTGACCTGCCCTAACCGTTCGCCTGACAGAGTAAAAACCGTTAAGCCTTCAAGCTCATGCCAGTAATACTCGTCGCTGGCAAGCGTCGGTAGCGCCTCTTTTGGCATCAGAATATCCGTTTGCGCCAGCGCTTCCGCCGCCGTTCGGTCATCAATGCCCTTAAGCTGAACCACTAACCCTTTGCCTTGCCGACGCCCCTGAACAATGGCCATCTTCGTCAGGGTTTCACCCTGGCGCACCCACCATTCGGGGTATTGCAAAATGCTGTCCATGGGGCTGGTATAGGAGTACACCTTTAGCCAACCTTTAATCCCGTGAGGGCTGGTTAGCTTACCAAGCACCACATGTGCGTCGTCTGTATGGCTAGTTTCAAAACGCGTCATCGACGACAGCTCCAACGGCAACAGCACTTAACACGCGACAACAAGCTTAGGCCTGCTTACGCGCTTCTTTAACCAGCTCAGCAACACGACCAGACAGCTGGGCGCCTTGGCTCTGCCAGTGAGTTACACGGTCTAGATCGACGCGCAGACGCTCTTCTTGACCACGGGCAACCGGGTTAAAGAAGCCGATACGCTCGATGAAACGGCCATCACGGGCGTTGCGAGAGTCGGTAACAGTCAGGTGATAAAAGGGACGCTTCTTGGCGCCACCACGTGCCAAACGAATGGTAACCATACGATAACTATCCTTCGGTTGAGGTTACGAGAGTGTGAAATAGCGCACATCGCTATCAGAACACTCATCATGCTGATTTCAGGGTACTGTCATCACTTACAACAATAAGTCAGTGATTACTGAGTACTTTAAGCACTTCGATGCAAGGTGCCGCGGCTACCATTACGCATAGCTGTGCCAACACCCACGCATGAAGAGGCCGCATTCTACGCAAATGCGCCCGGCTTGGAAAGCCTGACAGCCAGAAAACTCTTAGGCCGTCAACCTTGCCAAGCCTTCATTAACGACGCTCAGCGGCTTAACGCCAAGGTAACCCGCCTGGGCCACCCATGCCGCCCATACCACCAGGGCCACCGGGACCGCCGGGACCACCACCGCCCATCATGCCGGACATACCCCGCATCATTTTCTGCATGCCGCCCTTCTTGCCCGCCTTCTTCATCATTTTCTGCATCTGTTTATGCTGTTTCAGCAGGCGGTTCAAATCGGGCACTTGAAGACCGGCACCCGCTGCAATGCGGCGCTTACGAGAGCCGTTGATGATATCGGGCGCACGACGCTCTTTCGGCGTCATGGAATTAATCAATGCCTCAAGCTTACCCAGCTCTTTTTCCGGGCCGGGCCCCTGGGCCATCTCGGCCATTTGCCCCATTCCGGGCAACTTGCCTAACAGGCCACCCATACCGCCCATCTTCTTGAGCTGCTGGAGCTGGTCGCGGAAGTCCTCAAGGTCAAAGCCATCGCCTTTTTTAACCTTCTTGGCAAGCTTTGCGGCCTTATCCTTATCTACCGTACGTTCGGCTTCTTCAATGAGCGACAGCATGTCGCCCATGCCCAGAATCCGCGAGGCCACGCGATCCGGGTGGAAAGGCTCAAGGGCGTCGACCTTCTCACCGACACCCATAAATTTAATCGGCTTGCCTGTAACATGACGCACCGAGAGCGCGGCACCGCCACGGGCGTCACCATCGGCCTTGGTGAGGATTACCCCGGTCAGCGGCAGCGCTTCATTAAACGCTTTGGCGGTATTCACCGCATCCTGGCCGGTCATAGCATCGACTACGAACAGCGTTTCATCCGGTGAAATGGCTTTATGCAGCGCCTGGATCTCGGCCATCATGGCTTCATCAATGGCTAGCCGCCCGGCCGTGTCCACCAGCACCACATCGTGGAACTGAATTTTGGCGTGCTTAATGGCCGCCGTGGCAATATCAACGGGCTTTTGATCAGAGCGCGAGGGGAAGAAATCAACCTCGACCTCTTTGGCCAGCGTTTCTAGCTGATCGATCGCCGCCGGACGATACACGTCAGCAGAGACCACCAGCACTTTTTTCTTCTCACGCTCGCGCAGGTAGCGGGCCAACTTGGCAACAGAGGTGGTTTTACCTGCGCCCTGCAAACCGGCCATCAGCACAACCGCTGGCGAGCCTTTTAGCGTAAGGCCTTCGTTGGCCTCGCCCATAATCGCTTCCAGCTCTTGCTGGACGATTTTGACAAACTGCTGCCCAGGCGAAAGGCTCTTAGAAACCTCTTGGCCCACCGCACGCTCGCGCACGCGTTCGATAAACGCCTTCACGACCGGCAGTGCAACGTCCGCCTCTAGAAGTGCTTTACGCACTTCGCGCAAGGTATCTTTAATATTATCGTCGGTCAGCCGTGCCTGGCCTTTAATCGACTTCAGCGTCTGGGAAAGACGCTCGCTCAGATTCTGAAACATGGGGCCTCTGCCTCCGTCGCTGTCGCCGGGCGGATTCACCGGACGAATGTGGATAACGATTATACGCGCTCAGCCCGCGAGTCTCCATGGTGATAGCGTTGGCTATCCATGGCTGTGCGGCGCCGCCGTGATTAGTTATAGTAGGCAGTAGTTATTGAGTTGATCGATTTTCACAGCAACGCGCTGCAAGGCGCACGGATAGCATCATGCAGGCGCTCCCTTTCGCCACGATAGCTTTTGTTGTTTATGTTGCCGCTGCTATTTGGCAGGGCATGACTCTTTTTCGCCGAGTGCCCCCCCGGCAGGGCATGGTGCGCTTACTGGGCGCACTGGGGCTCTTACTGCACATTCCAGTCGTAGTACAACTGGTAGGCGAAGCGCCGGGGCTTTTGCCCGGCCTTACCACCAGCGCTACGCTGCTGATGGCCGTGGCGGTGAATGTGGTGCTGGTCGCCAGCCTATTTAAGCCGGTGCTAAACGCTGGCATTGTACTCTTCCCCCTGGCGGGCATCGCGTTAATTGTGGCCACTTGGCTCCCCAGCCAAGGCAGCTACAGCGGCTTAACGCCCGGTATATTTTTGCACGCTGTCAGCTCTGCGCTGGCCTTTGCAACACTCGCGATTGCCGCAGTTCAGGCGGTGCTTGTCGGCTTACAAAACCAGGCACTGCGCCATCACCATATTCGCGGCATCGTACAATCATTACCACCGCTTACCACCATGGAGCGGGTGCTATTTGAGCTGGTCTGGGCAGGCATTTTGCTACTCACGCTCTCGATTGCCAGCGGGCTAATCTTCCTCGACAACTTTTTTGCCCAGCACTTAGCGCACAAAACTGTTCTTTCCCTGGGCGCTTGGATTATTTTCACTACGCTGTTGGTGGGACGCTATCGTTTTGGCTGGCGTGGCATGCGTGCCGTACGCTGGACATTGGGCGGCTGCGGCCTACTGATATTGGCTTATTTTGGCAGCAAATTTGTATTGGAAATTTTACTTAACCGTTAAGCCTGATAGCTTAGCGGTGCGTTCTTCTATTGATATGCGCCTGGCACGCTACCGCCTTACTTCTACACAACGAGCCTGATACGCCACAAAGGAACTTTCGACTTGAGCGACGACTTCCCTCTGGGGTTACTGTTCGGCCTGCTAGCTATCTTGATACTGCTGTCTGCCTTCTTCTCCAGTTCTGAAACAGGCATGATGTCGATAAACCGCTACCGCCTGAGCCATCAGGCCAACAGCGGTGATCGTCGCGCAAAGCGGGTTTTACGACTGCTTTCGCGTCCAGACCGATTAATTGGCGTCATTTTGATCGGCAATAACTTTGTTAATAATTTAGCCGCCTCTATCGCGACAATTATTGCCATCCACTTTTTTGGCGATGTATCAGGCCCCGCCATCTCCACCGCATTACTCACGATCACTATTCTTATCTTTGCTGAAGTGACGCCAAAAACCTACGCCGCCATAAAACCCGAACGCATTGCCTACCCCGCATCGGTCGCGCTCGGGCCGTTGCTGAAATTGCTTTATCCGCTTGTCTGGCTGGTGAACGTAATTTCCAATGGCCTACTACGCCTAGTGGGGGTTAAAAGCGTTGAGAACGGCGGCGACAGCCTAACCCGCGACGAGCTGCGCACGGTGGTTCATGAGGCTGGCACGCTGATCCCATACCGCCACCGGGCTATGCTGCTATCGATACTCGATCTTGAGAACGTCACCGTTAACGATATTTTGGTACCCCGGCACGAAGTGCTGGGTATCGACCTAGACGACTCGCTTGAAGATATTCTGACCCAAATCCGCACCAGTCAGCATACCCGCCTGCCGGTCTATAAAGGTGATATCAACAACATCATTGGCATGTTGCATTTACGCAATGCCGCGCGTTTTTTATCGCGTAGCGAAGTCACTAAAGCAGCCATTGTGCAAGAGGCCCGCGAACCGTACTTCATTCCCGAGTCGACGCCGCTACACACGCAGTTACTTAACTTCCAAAAACAGAAGCGCCGCATTGGCATAGTGGTCGATGAGTACGGCGATGTGGAAGGATTGGTGACGCTAGAGGATATTCTTGAAGAGATCGTTGGCGAGTTCACCACCGACGTATCAGAAGATGAAGAGATTCATCAGCAGGATGATGGCAGCCATGTTATCGAAGGCACAGCTAACATCCGCGACATCAACAAGATGCTTGGCTGGCAACTACCTACCGACGGCCCCAAAACGCTAAATGGTTTAATTTTAGAGCATTTAGAGGCGTTTCCAGAGGGGCCTGCTAGCCTGCAGATTGGCAATACCCGTATGGAAATTCTTGAAATCCGCGACAACCTGATTACGTCGGCACGCTGCTGGCAAAAACAGCGCCTGCCCCGCCGCTAGCACTCAGCCTTTACACGCCCACCTACACTAACGGTGGGCAATTTCATTATCTCCAGCCGCTTTAAGCGCCCGTACCCGAGCCTCCAAAAAGCGCCGTAACGCAATTTCTTCTGCCTCTTGGGCCATGACCGGGGGGCCAAAGTGGAGGCTGACCGGCGCACGGAAGCGGGCAGGCCACTTTTTAAGCGCTTTGCCACCATAGTGCGATGTCCAAGACCCCCATAGCCCTGCAATACCAGCAGGAATAACCGGCACATTGTCCCGGGCCAGTATGGTTTCAAGACCGCGACGAAACGTGTGAATATCGCCATCGGGGGTAAGGCGCCCCTCCGGGAAGACCATCACAATTTCACCTTGGCGTAGCGCGCTACTGACATCATCCAGCGCACGACGCAGCGCCCCCGGACTATGCCGCTCAGACTCGATAGGAATAGCGCCTACCAGCTGGAACCACCACTTAAGCCAGCGGGAGTCGAAAATAGGCTGGTCCATCACAAACCGCAGCGGCCTAGGGCTAGCCCCGCCTAATACCAGCGCATCCATAAAGCTAACGTGATTACAAACCACCAGCGCCGCGCCCTTTTTGGGCAAGTGGTGACGACCGTGAATGCTAAGCCGATAGCAAAGGCGCATGACTAAATAGATAGCGCTACGCAGGACATAGCGGACACATTTGACCGGCCATGTCACGTCGCCGCCTCCCGATGGCGTAAGCCTGCTAGCACAGTACTCATTAACTGATCCAGCAACTCATCTACTTTGAGCTGCTGCCCCTGCCAATAGCCTAACCGCTCGTTTAGACCCAACTGCACTAGCCCATGAACACTACCCCAAAGGGTACGCCCCAGGCGGCGCGCCTCCAGATCACCCAACGCGGGTTGATACTGCTTTAACGACGTTTCAACCTGGGTAAAAAGCGCTTCGATCAAGTCGCTTTGACGCTGATCCAACTCGCCTTCTTGAGCCAGGGGATAGTCAAACAGCAGTTGCCAGCGATAGCAGTCTTGCTCAGCAAAGTGCCAATAGGCAAGCGCCAGCGAGCGCAACCAAGGCTCAGGATCATCTGCTGGCAGGCTAGTAATGGTATGCTGCAAACGTGCAAGCGTTTCGACGTTGACGTGCTGCAGTAAGTTGTTAAAGCTGCCATACAGTTTTAGCAGCGTACTGGGCGCGCAGCCCACGTCTCGGGCCAAGGCACGCAGTGACAAACCATGGACTGGCTGGTTAGCCAACCACTCATCACAAGCGTACATGACCTGCGCGTGGAGGGCATCGGGCGCATGCTGTCTAGGACGGGCCATGGCGATCTCTTAGGGTCAACGGCAAACAGGAAGAATGCCTCATCGCGCTTTAGCGTGAGCAAGGGGTGATATAGGATACCTTACATCGAACACTGTTTTCGACACTAAAACGCTACAATTACCGTATTCTTCTCGCACCCGCCTCCCCACACTTTTTTTGGCAATTTCACATAAGGAGACAGGCATGACGGGACGCCTACACGTGCAACGCCTATCTCTTTCAAACCTAGTGCCATCCCTTGGCAACTCAGAAGCGCTGATTGAGTCGCCTAACTTGTCGCCGCGCCAACCTGTTTCAGCACTTCGCCTTGAGCAGGGCAAGTATCAATTACAACCGCTGTTTTGGGGCCTGACCCCTCCTTGGCTGAAGGTGCTTGATCACGCCCCCCACTGCGCACGCGCCGAAACACTAACGTCACGCGCGATGTTTAACGACGCCTTTAGCGCTCGGCGCTGTGTGATACCCGTCAGCGGTTTTTACGTTTGGAAAACGCAGCCGCGAAGTAAGCAGCCCTACTTAGTCACTCACGTGGCTCGTACCCCCCTGTTACTCGGCGCGCTTTGGTGCCGCTATCACACCACGCTAACCACTTTTACCGACTCTACGGCGTTGATCAGCGTGCCAGCTAACGCCTGCTTATCATCACTTACTGATCGATTACCGGTGGTCATTGCCCCGGAAGCGTTAACGCGCTGGTTAGACCCAGCCACACCACTAGCCGAACTTAAAGCACAATTAGTGCCTGCGCCATTGGAACTGTTAGGCGCTTTTCCGGTATCAAAACATGTTAATAACCCTGCCTATCAGTCATCGTCCTGCGCCCACCCTACTGGGCCGATGCTGCGCTGGGCTGTGTCACAGGAGTTTTAATGTTGCGACCTTATAAAATGTTCGCCCCACCCTTTGCCCAACAGGCCGCTATTGGCATTGCCGCCAGTATCGCGTGGTGGGCACCGAGTGCTTTTGCCGAAGAGACGCCAATCGCTGACGTCACTACGCCGACGGTTAGCCCATTTGATAGCCGTGACTACCGGGTACTCACCCTGGAAAACGGTCTTCAAGCCTTACTGGTTAGCGACCCTGACGCCGATAAAGCCGCTGCCTCTATGAACGTTCGCGTAGGCAGTGCCCAGGACCCCGACGATTTACAAGGTTTGGCCCATTTTCTAGAGCACATGCTATTTCTGGGCACCGAGACCTACCCCGAATCAGACGCCTACCAGCGCTATATTTCGGATAACGCCGGCGCCCACAATGCGTTTACGGCCCAACAGGACACTAACTACTTTTTCGACATAGAGCCCTCTGCATTGCCGGGCGCGCTAGATCGCTTTAGCGAGTTCTTTCTATCGCCGCTATTCAATGCCGACAAGTTAGAAAGCGAACGAAATATTGTTCACTCGGAGTATATGGCGCGCATCCGTGATGAGTCGCGCCGTGAAAACGATGTTTTGAACCAGCTGCTAAACCCTGACAACCCCACCACTGGCTTTGCCGTTGGCAGCCGCGACACCCTAGCGAACCCGCCCGAAGGCGAGGCAACGCTGCGGGAGCGGGTTATTGATTTCTACCATCGTCATTATGACGCCAATGTAATGAACTTGGCCGTCGTGGCACCTCAGTCGCTGGACACCCTTGAAGCGTGGGTTGTTGAGCGGTTTGCCGACATCCCAGATAACGGGCTTAGCGTGCCGACCATTGATGTCCCGCTGGTGGATACCGACACCCTACCCCGCTATGTTGAGCGTCAGTCGCTGCAGGATCGCCGTCAATTGCGCTTCTACTTCCCGGTTCCCGACCCCACCGAGGAGTACCGCACTAAACCGACCCAACTGATCTCCCACCTATTGGGCGATGAAGGTGATGGCAGCCTCCTTGCGGTGCTACGAGAAGCAGGCTTGGCCGATGCACTTTCGGCAGGGGTTGGCCGAGGCGATGGCAACGAAGCGTTATTTACAATTTCCATCAGCCTGACGCCCACCGGCGCTGAACGGCTGGATGATATCGAAGCCACCCTGTTTACTGCTATTGAAAAGATCCGCGAAGAGGGAATAGATAGCTGGCGTTACGACGAACAAAAAAGCCTTAGCGAACAAGCCTTTCGTTTCCAGCAACACGGTGCGCCACAACAGGAAGCCACACGTTTAGCGATGAGCCTCTCTCGCTACCCAGTGGAAGACGTGCAGTACGCACCCTACCGCATGGATGGTATGGATGGTGAGCGCCAGCAGGTCTATCTAGACGCGCTAACCCCTGACAATATGCTGCGCTTCTACTCAGCCCCAGACGTTGAGAGCGAGACGGTCTCCCCCTGGTTTAACACCCAGTGGCGAGAAGAGCTTCCCAACCGGCAAGGCCAAGTATTGAGCGGTTTAGCGCTACCAGAACCCAACCCCTTTATTGCCAACGACTTAACACTGCTGTCGGGGCAAGATGAGCGGCCCAGCGTATTGGTAGATGCCTCAACATTTACCGCGTGGCATATGCAGGACGCCCGCTTTAACACCCCAAGCGTTGAGTGGCGTGTCAGCCTGCAGCATCCTAGCGCCAGCTACTCAGCAGAAGAGGCCGTCCTTAACCGCCTACTGGCAAGCTGGCTGAATGACAGCTTAAACGAATCGCTTTACCCTGCTTGGCTTGCTGGGCAAGCGTTTAGCGCTTACCCCCATGCTCGGGGCATCACGCTGTCGTTTTCTGGCTGGCGTGACGGCCAAACGCCGCTCATTGAGCAAGCGATTGAGCAGCTAAAAACCGCCCACATCTCGCCCAGCGAGTTTGAGCGCGTGCGCTACCAGCTTCAGCGCGAATGGCGCAATGCGCCTCAGGCATCGCTATACGGGCAAGCCAGCCGCACCCTAGGGGAAGCGCTCCTTACCCCCCAGTGGTCAAGCGCAGAGCTACTTAACGCTAGCCAACGCATGGAGCGCCAGCACTTAGAAGACTTTCGCAAACGTTTCTTGAAAGACCTATATGTAGACGCGATGGCGATTGGCAATCTGGATGCAACGCTGGCAAGCGAACAGGCAAGCGTGATACGCGATGCGCTTACGCCTCGCTTAACCCGCGACGACATTCGCGAACTAACGCCGTTAGCCGTGAGCGATGAGGCGAGCGTGCTGCATCCCCACAGCAACCGGGAAGAGTCGCTGGTAATGCGTTACTTCCAAGGGCGCAACCAAACCATTGAAGAACAAGCCATGATTAGCGTTTTGGCGCAGTGGCTAGACACGCCGTTCTATCAGCAGCTGCGTACCGAGGAGCAACTGGGCTATATCGTCAATGCGGGCTATTTGCCACTACTTGAAGCACCGGGCCTAGCCCTTGTCGTGCAGTCGCCTGATGTCGACAGCACGACTATTGCCGAACGTATGGATGCCTTTATGGGCATGGCGGGTGAGCGGCTGGCACTGCTCACCGATGAAACGCTGGCCCCCCACCGCCAGGCGGTTCATGACCGGCTGCGCCAGCGGGACACCAGCTTACAAGGGATGGCCAATCGCTTTTGGCAGGCAACGGCACTGGAAGAGGTTCGCTTCGACCGCCGCGAGCAGCTAGCGGCGCTCGCTTTAGAGGTAAGCGCCGAGGAACTTCAAGCGCTGTGGCCCTCTTTGCTGTCGCAGCAGCTGGATATTCGTTTTAACCCAGGCGATGAACCAAGTGACATTAACGCCTATCGCGAAGCACTTCGCCCTTTATCTAAAACAGCCGACTCACCCACAACCACCGCGACTGATTAAGCAGTGAACCCGCCAGCTCAGGCATCAAAGGCCTGGGCTGGCATCATCGCTTCAACGTACATCACCAACTCTTCTAACACCTGGCGCTCGCGATCTGTCAGCGACTGCTGGTTGTAACGCTCAATTTCCCGGGCAAAGGCTTTCAGCGTAAAGCCCGCAATAACCGGGTCGTTGATGCGCGTCCAACGAAAGGCCTCCCACTGCTCCCGCTCTTCCCCCTCTAAGGTTTCCGGGTAGCTGCGTGCGCGATAGCGAAACAGCATCTCCTCCAAACGCGGATCCTGGAAGGCAAAGCGCTGCCCCACCAAGTCCCACGGCTCCATTGCCCTCACCCGCTCCATCTGCTGGCGGTCGGCGGCAGAGAAGAAGCTGCCTGAATAGAGCATCAGATCAGGGTCGTGCGGTGTATCCTCGTAAGCCGAATTAAATACCTCGGCCACTTTCTGCGCCACGCCGCTGGCGTCGCGAAGGGTTTTCCAGTGGCGGCGACAGGCATCTACATCCAACCCTAACCGCTCGACAATGACGCCATACTCGCCTTTATGCGGGCCTTCCACATCTTTTAATGCCGTTGCGGGAAATACCACCGGGCAGCGATTGATATGGATGACCTTCAGCGGAATGCGCGTTTCACCCTCAGAGAGATCCTGCTGACTAACAAACACCCGCTCACGAATCTGCTCAGCACTCATTGAAAGCAGCTCGCTTGGGTCAACGCTCAAGTCGTACACAATCACGCCATTGGGGTTGGTCGGGTGCTCGGCCAGCGGCATCACCAGCGCACTGCAGCCACGGCTGGCGGGGTAGCGACGAGAAATATGTAACAGAGGTTTAGCACTGGGCAAATCAAGCTGGTTAGCCACAGCACGCTTGCCCCTAAGCCCGAGTAAATAATCAAACAGCTTGGGGTTACGCGCTTTTAACAGCCGCGCCAAGGCAATGGTCGCGCGCACATCGGCCACCGCATCATGGGCACCTTCATGGGCAATGCCATTAGCAGCGGTTAAGTGCTCTAGTTTAAAGCTGGGCGCGCCATCATCCCGTAGTGGCCACTCGATGCCTGCAGGACGCAGCGCATAAAAGGCGCGTACCACATCGATCAAATCCCAACGGGAGTTGCCGTTTTGCCATTCGCGGGCGTAGGGGTCAAGCAGATTACGGTAAAACAGATGGCGGGAGACTTCATCATCAAAGCGCAGGCTGTTATAGCCCACCACACAGGTGCCCGGTTCACTCATGTGGCCTTGAACCTGTGTGGCAAACTCAGCCTCAGGAAGACCTTTACGCTGAGCTTTTTGAGGCGTAATACCGGTAATCAGGCAGGCAGCCGGATGCGGCAGATAATCATCGGCAGGCTTACAGTAGAGTTCAATCGGCTCACTGATTTCATTCAGCTCAGCATCGGTGCGCAGCGCGGCAAACTGAGCAGGCCGATCACGACGAGGGTCGGCCCCAAATGTCTCATAATCATGCCAAAGAAAGCTGACAGGGGCAGCATTGGGTGGCGCCATGAAGAAGCACTCCGCTGAGCAATGAAAAACCCAAGCCTAGCACAACCGCAGCCCCTCGCGCCGCTCCGCCGCACTGCGCACTTATGCACCTAAACCTTTCCTGTGCCAACCTATTATCCGATTAACGCGACACCTTCTTGCCACTATCCAAACCTAGCTTTTCGGCAGCGTCACGTTCAGCTCAAGCACTGAGCAGTTATCTTCACTATCTAGCGAAATTTGAATGGCGTTATCGTCCACGTGGACATAACGACGGATCACTTCTAGCAGTTCGCGCTCAAGCATCGGCATGTAGTCAGGTTGACCACGCTGGCTACGCTGATGCGCCACGATGATTTGTAAACGTTCTTTGGCCACCGAGGCGGATTTCTTGCGCTCACGCTTCAAGAACTCCAGCAGTTTCATCGACGACTACCCCCAAACATGCGGCTAAGTAGACCTTTGCGTTGCAACTCATGAAAACGCAGCGGTATCTCTTCTCCAAGCAAACGCGAGACGGTGTCTGTATACGCTTGACCAGCGTCGCTTAATGCATCGTGGGTCACCGGCACACCTTGGTTGGAAGCGCGTAGTACTGCTTCCGACTCAGGAATCAAGCCAAGCAGGTCAATGGCAAGAATTTCGCGAATATCTTCCAGGGTAAGCATGTCCCCAGAGGTCACCCGCGAGGGGTTGTAACGAGTAATAAGCAGATGCTCTTTAACCGGGTCCAGGCTCTGTTCAGCCCGCTGAGTTTTAGAGCCTAACAAGCCTAAAATGCGGTCAGAGTCACGCACCGACGATACTTCCGGGTTGGTCACTACAATCGCTTCATCAGCGAAGTACATCGCTAGCTGGGCGCCACGCTCAATACCGGCTGGCGAATCGCACAGAATGAAATCGAAGTCCTGTTTCAACTGCTCCAGTATCCGCTCAACACCCTCTTGGGTGAGCGCATCTTTATCACGGGTTTGTGAAGCAGGCAGAATAAATAGGTTTTCTACACGCTTATCGCGAATCAGCGCCTGATTAAGGCCTGCCTCGCCCTGAATAACGTTCACCAGGTCGTAAACCACCCGGCGCTCGCAACCCATTATTAAATCGAGATTTCGCAGACCAACGTCAAAATCAATCACCACCGTTTTTTTGCCACGCAAGGCAAGCCCGGTCGAGATAGCGGCTGCACTGGTGGTTTTACCGACCCCCCCTTTACCTGAGGTCACTACAATAATTTTGGCCAAGAGTCACTTCCTTCTTGAAGTCGTATATCGCGGACGCATTTCAAAAATCGCCCTGCACATAACGAGCACGTCAATGTCATCAACAGGACACACTGTAACGGATAGCGCGTGTGGCGTCGCTAGGCATGAAGCACCAACGTACGCTCATGCGGATGACTTAACCCAGCGGTTTAATCTCAAGCTGCTCTTTTATAAAATGTACTTCTACCGCACGGCCAAGCAACTGGGAGTCAATATCTTCCAGCCGCTTGTAATTACCGGCAACGGAAAGCAGCTCGGCTTCAAGTTCGCGGCAGTAAATGCCCGCATGGGTATTACCATGAATACCTGCCAATGCACGGCCACGCAGCGCCCCGTACACATGAATACTGCCCGCCGCGAGCACTTCAGCGCCCGCATTGACCGCCCCAATCACCACCAGGTCGCCCTCTGCCGCGCTCACCTGCTGACCCGAGCGCACTGTGCCACGGTAAAGGCGTGTAGCCACCGCAGCACCTTCCGGTATCTCATGCTCTGCAGCAGCCGTTTCGGCCGCCACGTCAGGCTCTATCATCCGGCTGACGCTTTCTAATATTCTCGCACGGCCTTCTTCTACCGGCGCAAACCAACCAAGGCCAAGCGCCCAGGCGGACTGGCGCACAGGCTCGGCACCACCGCGCACCGCAACAGGCAAGAGCTTATGGTCACGGCATACCGCGCATATACGCTCTAGCGCCAAATGCGGCTCATCGAGTTTTTCCACGCTCAGCACAACCGGTGTATGCTGGAAGAACGCGGGGGATTGCGACAATTTGCCAGCAAGCTGACGCCGTATATGTTCCGGGTCAGCACTACTTAGCTCCATGACGGTCATCGGCAGCATACCGCCCTTGAAGGTGAAGGCTATGTCTGCGCTATCGGCGTTGAGGCTCATGGCCGAACTCCAAGTCATGTTCAGGTAAGATTAAGGTAGCCCAATCTCGCGCTTTGCGTTGTAAAGATCCATCATGAACCACAGCGCATATAGCAAAGCTAAGCGACAGCGCCGGTGACTGCAACCGCCTATGCACCGACGACTGATTTTTTTCACGCTACGCACCTCTCAGCAGGATGATCCATGCACGGACTGTTAAGACGCCTGTTCGCTCCTCGGTGGAAGCACCCCAATTCCGAGGTGCGTCTTAAGGCACTCGACCAGCTAGACCCACAACAACCAACGCAGCGCGATGCATTACACGCCTTAGCGCAAGATAGCGATAGCGAGATACAGCTCGCCGCACTGTTAGCCCTTGATGATATTCAAGGTTTGGTGAGCGGCTACGCCAATCATCCCCAGGATGAGGCATGGTTTAACGCTGCCTGCCAACGCTTAACCGGCGCCGAAGGGCACGCTGACTTACACCAGCGTCAAGCCCTGGTAACCGAGCTATCAGAGCCTCGGCTGCTTAACGCGATTGCCCTGAAAGGTGACAATCTCAACCTACGCCTCACGGCCCTTGCACAGCTAAGCGACGAGCAGGATTTAACGCACCAAGCGTGCCATAACGGCGTAGCGGCTGTACGTCATCAGGCAGCCCAGCGCATTGAAAACGAAGAAAACCTCAAGCGACTACTCAAAGAAGCGCGACGTGACCGTCAGGTAATGCGCTTGGCGCGGGAAAAGCTCACCCAGTCACGTAATAATGCCGAGTGGCTTGCCGAGCAGCAAAACCAACGAGAGCAACTGCTTCAGCAGCTAGAGAAGCATGCCAAAGCGCCTTGGGAGCCGTTGTATGGCGGGCGTTTCAGACATTTGGAGCGAGAGTGGCAACACTTAGAGCACCCGCCTAGCATCGAGCAGGAGCAACGCTTTCATCAGGCCCTGCTCGGCTGTCGTAAAACGCTGCATGACCATGAGACGCAAGAGCAGGCTCGCCAGCAAAGCCTTGTGCGCCGGGCAGAAGCCGAAAACACCCGCGACCAACTGTTAGAAGGTCTAGAAGAAACCCTCGAAGGCTTACACCAATCCAGCGAAGTCACCGCGCAGGATATAGACAGCCTGCGTGCCCAACGCCAACTGCTTAGCCAGCGCTGGCAGTCGCTTTCAGACCTACACCCGCCTAGCGATCCTATTCAAAAGCGCTATACCCAGGCGCTTGCCCGCTATGAACAGTTCATGGAAGCGTGGCAGCGCTGGCAAGAGAACGCCAGCGCGCTTGAAAGCGCAGTCTCGCTCCACGACCACCCCAGCATTACGGTGATTGTTAACCAGTGCGCATGGCCAAAGGAGCTTGCACCACCTGCCCTGTTAAAGCGCGCGCAAGCGGCGCTAGTGGCGGAAGCCTCCGCGGAACAGCACCGCGCTCCCTCGCTTAGCGCCCTTAACGCTGAGCTTGATAACTTTGAACACCTGCTTGAGCGAGGCGCGTTTAAAAGCGCCAGCCGTTTGCATCAACGCATAAAACCATCATTAGAAGCGCTGACCACAGACGACGCCAAACCGCACAGAGCTCGCCTAAAGCAGCTTGGCGCTCGGTTAGCCGAGCTTCGCGACTGGCGAGGTTTTGTAGCAGGCCCCAAACGTGAACAGCTCTGCGCCAGCATTGAAGCCCTTGCAGACGACCAGCACATGGCCGAAGAGGCCCTGGATCGCCACCACCGCCAGCTTGTAAAAGAGTGGAAGTCACTCGGCGACGCCGCTGCAAACCGTGAACAGTCCGCACGCTTTCGCGCCGCCTCTGACCGCATTCACGAACGCCTGAAGCCATGGCGCGAGCAGCTTACCCAGGTGCGAGAAATCAACCTGCGTAGCCGTGAAGCACTCTGCGAGCAGCTGGAAACCCTGCTTGACCAACCCGCCCAAGACGCTGACCCCGATGTACTTCGGGAAATTCGGGACAAGGCCCGCCATCAATGGCGCGACTACAGCCCTGTCCCTCGGGAACAGTCCGAAGCCGTTGGCCAACGCTTTGCTAAAATCCGGCATCGCTTACAGCGTCTTATTGACCAGCGGGCCGAGCACATTGGCCTGCAGAAGCACGCCCTCATTGAGCAAGTGCAGGCGCTGCAAAACGATAGCGAACAACCGCTGGCTAAACGCATTACCCAAACCAAACAGCTTCAGCAGCAGTGGCGCCAACTGGGCCGCGCCCCTAAAGGCGAAGAACAGGCACTCTGGAAAACGTTCCGCCACGCCTGCGACCAGCTATTTGCCCAGCGCGATGCCCATAAAAACGAGCAAGCGGCACGCCAGCAACAGCAGCTGGATGATATGCAAACGCTGATTGATCAAATGGATAGCTGGCAACCCGCCCATGCTGACGAAGCCGAAACACTGGAGGACTATCTCAAACGCGCCAGCCAGCTTGAGCCACTGCCGCGCAATCGCCGTACCGATGGTATGCAGCGGCGTTTAAGCGGCATTGTGCGCGCCAGGCGAGAGCGTTTAAGCCGTCTTGCCGTAGCGGCCACGGTGCAGCAGTGGCAGGCCCTGCTTCCCCTCGTTAAAGCGCACCTAGCCGCCGACCAGCAGGCGCTAGCAGGCGAAGCCGCAGAGGATGTAGATGCCCCTTCGCTGCTTAGCGCTGAGCTGCCCGCCATGTTTGCTGGCGCCCATCAACAGCGCAATCAATCACGGCGCGCCACCTCTGCGCCGCTCTCTACAGAGCAATTAGCAGCGCTGGAAGATGACCTTGCCCGCCTGCGCGTACATCTTTCGCTTTTAGCGCTAGGTAGCGTTAAGCAGCGCGATGAACCGCTCCGGCTAGCCATCCAGGTAGAGCGCTTAAACGAAGGGCTACATACCGAGCGTAGCCGCGCAGAGGAAATTATCGATGTGTTGGCAGCACTGCTTGCGCTAGGCCCAATACCGCTAACGCTTTGGGAAAAAGAAGTGGAAGAGCTTGATAGCCTGTTAAGCCGTTTAGCGCGCGTACCACACCCTTAAAAGCGCTGGCAGCCTGTAACGCAGCGATAACAACGACAACGGGAGGCAAGCGCCTCCCGTTGTCAGTCCTCTTAGCTTTTCTGAACGTTACCCTTCAAGTAATCGCTACTTCTAACAATAGCGTTACTCCTTAGCCCATGAATTGGCCACCGTTGATATCAATGTTGGCGCCGGTAATAAAACCAGACTCTTTATCCGCCAGGAAAGTCACCAAACGGCCAATTTCCTCAGGCGTGCCATAACGTTTTACCGGAATTGTTTCGCGAATAGCCTCCCGCACCTGCTCGGGAATTTTCATAATCATATCGGTAGCAATGTAGCCTGGCGAAACGGTATTTACCGTAATGCCTTTTGTCGCCGTTTCTTGAGCAAGCGACATGGTAAGCCCGTGCATACCCGCCTTGGCCGCCGCATAATTCACCTGACCAAATTGGCCCTTGCGACCATTAATCGACGAAATATTGATGATGCGTCCGTAACCATGCTCCAGCATCATTTCAATAACGCTGCGGCAGGTGTTGAACACGCTGTTGAGATTCGTATCGATGACCTGATGCCACTGATCAAACGACATCTTTTTCATCGTGCCATCACGGGTAATGCCCGCACAGTTAACCAGCACGCTAATAGGCCCATGTTTATCATGGATCTCGCGAGCCGCTTCTAGGCAAGCATCGTGGTCGGAAAGATCAACACCGGATAGCACGATGTTGTTATAACCATCGGCTTGCTGGGTTTCCAGCCAGGTTTTGGCCTTGTCTGGGTTGCGATACCCCGACACTACCAAATAACCAGCATCCGCTAACGATCGGCAAATTGACGTTCCGATTCCACCAGTTCCACCAGTTACCCAGGCGACGGGGGCTTGATTGGCCATTGACTACCTCCCTGATATGACAAATGGCTTGATCTGTAAGCGCTGTTATGACGCCGCAAGCCATTCTAAATAAGCGCGAAAGCGCTTCTATCACTAACAGTACGTCGCTGTTTTTCTTGTGCGACCTACCAACAGTAAGCTTTTTATTATGCTTAGTGAAAGCATAGCTCTACTCGATTAATGTTGCAGCACGATGAAAGTCTCAACCCGCTATCCTAGCGTTTTATGCAGGGGGTTGACTTACGATGAAAAATGCGTAGAATACGCAACACGTTGATGCGGGGTGGAGCAGTCTGGTAGCTCGTCGGGCTCATAACCCGAAGGTCATCGGTTCAAATCCGGTCCCCGCTACCAATATTTTGAGAGGCAGATCAGTTACTTACTGATCTGCCTTTTTTTATGCCTGTCATTCCAAAAAGCTCTGTGCCCAAATTGTGCCCACACCGTGCCCGTTTTCTTAAATGCCTCTGGGTACCAAAAAAAATTAATGACCTTCAGTCACCGAGCAGCAGCTTCAACATCTTCTTCGTTTTAAACACCCCAATTAAGATTTAGCCTCAGTGCTCGGCTCCTTGATATGAGTCACCAGTTGAGTATGAAAGGCGTTACTTTAAGAGCCTAACGGGTGTCTAGAATATCCGGGGCGATTCAAAAGGAGCCTACTCGTATGTGGGGAACCCGCAGCATTTGAACTGATGCTCGATAGCACCGTCGAAAGAGGTATGAAAGAAGAGTTGGCTTTCGCCGACAAGTTATTACTCCCCATTCTTGCAGGGTGGGGGCTTCGGGGAGCACTTTATGGACTACAAACATGCAATTGTGAAAGTCGAAGAAGGCATTGGCACTCTGCTTTGCAACAACTGCGGCACTGTCATTGCTACAGGTACTAAACACGAAGACAGGGAGCACTACTGTACGATGTGTATGAGCGGTAATTGCAAAGCAAAATTCAAGACAGAAAAGTAACAGATTGGGGGCTGAGACTTAGCAACGCCGGCGATGCGTGCGCTGAATACACAAGAGATTCAAGGGGCCTACAACACAACCTCACCCAACCCTGTGCGCATAGGCAAGGTAACAAATGCTTGCACCCATGCCTCACATAGCTTTTTGCGCGTGCCGACTCTCTCACTGGTAATTCGACAACTTCTTGGCGACGGTGATTCTCGACGGGCAGCGGGTATACCCAGGTCGACTACTCACCAAAGGGAGCCCACTTTCGATTTTCGCACACTAAACCTGCCCATTAGCAGATAAGCGAGAGCCACGCTACTCTAAGGAGCGGGTTAACTGGCGCTTTAACGTGTTTGTAAAAGCATCCACAGGTGAGGGGCGGCCAAACAGGAAACCCTGATAAACACCACACCCCAAGTTAGCGAGTACCAAGCGCTGGTCTTCTGTTTCTACTCCTTCTGCAATTACGCCAAGCCCCAGGCTTTCTGCCAGAGTGATTATCGTCCCAGCAATCGGCTTCGCCTGCATGTTAAGGGTTAAATCCCTAACAAAAGCGATATCGATTTTCAGCGTATCCAGCGGTAAGAGCTTCAAATAAGAGAGCGACGAGTACCCCGTGCCAAAATCATCTAATGCAAAGCTGATGCCCATGCGCTGTAGCTGCTGCATTTTATTGATCGTTCCCTCTGGGTCGATGAGCAGTAGCGACTCGGTTAGCTCCAGCGTTAACCGTGCCGGTGGCGCACCGTACTGTTCGATGATGGATAACACCTGATCGGTAAAGTCGGGCTGCTGGAATTGGCGCACGCTAACATTCAATGAGAGTTTCAAATGCTGAAGCTGCGTGTCTTGACACCATTCACCTAGCAAGCGGCAGCCCTCCCTCAGCACCCACTCCCCTAGCGGCAGGATCAGTCCCGTCTCCTCGGCCAACGCGATAAAATGACCAGGTGAAAGCATGCCACGCTTTGGGTGGTGCCACCGCAGCAGGGCCTCGGCCCCTATGACCTCGTGCTTATCGTTCACCTGGGACTGTAGGTACAGGCATAACTCATCATGGTCAATCGCGATACGTAGCTCACGCTCCATCATCAGGCGCTCTTCAAGTTCTCGTTCCTGCTCTGCTCTAAAGAACTGGGGCTGACCATCACGAAGCCGTTTCGCTACCAATAGCGCAAGGTCCGCACGCTTAAACAGGGGCGCGCTGCCTTCACGTGTAAAGGGGTTAAAAATCAGCACCCCCACATTAAGCTTACAAGGGTAGGTATGGCCCTGGAGATCGTAGTCTGCGCTCAGCGAGGCCAGTACTTTTTCCATTAGAGAGTAGACGTCGCTCTGGGCGCTAGCTTCATCGGTGGCTGAAACCGCACCCAACAAGGCGAACTCATTACCATCTAACCGTGCTGCGTATAACCCGATTTCCACCCAATGCTGAAGTCGCCTGCTCAATTGACGCAGCAACTCATCGCCAATGTCTTGGCCTAAGCTGTCATTTAGCAGTTTGAATCGGTCAATATCCAACAGGGCCAAAAATGCGCGTTTGTGACCCGACAGTTCAGCGCTGCTAACGTCTGCGATTAGCGCTTGCAAGGCTAGCCGATTGGGTAGCTCTGTTAGTATGTCGTGATAGGCAAGATAGCGGATGCGCTGCTCGGCCTGATGCTCTTCTGAGCGGTCGCTAAGAAGCGCGACATAATCACGGTCATCGCTGTCAGCGTAGTTCACGCAAGTAACGCTTAACCAAGCTGGGAACGCTGCACCATTGGCCCGCAACGCGTTTATCATCCCGCTCCATTCGCCGTGTTTCTCAAGCGCTTGGCGAATATCTATGTTCAGTATTTGACTATCTTGGGCGCAGTTAAGATGCGCAATTGATGCACCTACCAACTGGCCAGCATCCATACCCACCAGCCGCTCAAATGCTGCGTTACACAAACGGACGCGTGCCCGATTATCGAGCAAAACAACACTATCTTGCAGGGCAGAAATGACCTCTAACAACCGCGTTTGCGTCATATATTCATGGCGCTGGCTGGCATGCAGGCGGCGCTGAACCCCGGTTGCCACTAGGGTGAGCAGTGCGGTTAATACTCCCACCACGCCAATAAGATAAATAAGCCACAGGGAGTGCGGGTCCATAGGTAGCATCAAAACGCTAGCATCCGGTACAAACCAGGCAGCTTGCATGGCTACATAATGCATGCCACTCACGGCGATGGAGACACAAAGCGCGGCGATGAAGGCGCAGCGCCTTGAACGCTGGATACCCCACTCTTGCTGGCAAAGCCTATATACATAGACGCTCGCCACACCCAAAACAACCGCAACAAGTAACGATATTAGTAAGAGATTTAAGGAGTAATACAGCTCGGCAGGCATACGCATCGCGGCCATGCCGCTGTAATGCATCGCCCCAATACCTGCCCCCAACCCCACCCCCGCCAACAATAAAGCGTGATGGGAAGGCCCCGGACGAGAAAGCACCACCATAGCACTCAGGCTGCCTAAAATAGCCGGGAGGATGGAAAGCAGGGTGGCAACAGGTGCATGGGTGACGTGAAAATCAAGCTGATAGGCGTGCATGCCGATGAAGTGCATGCTCCAAACCCCTAGCCCCATGGCGCTGGCTCCCGCAAGAAGCCACAGGCTACGCCATAGCGGTTGGTTCACCTTACGTACCAACTTGATGGTATCTAAGCCCGCATAAGACGCCGCCAATGCGACTAGCCATGAAATAAAGACAAGCGGAATATCGTGCTTGCCCTGAATGGCATTTAGCGCCCCGGGGTCAGACAACACATTGAGTAGCATGAATAAGCAAACTGCCCATTTTTCTAATAATAGTTAAGATCAACATTATTACTCTCATCATCCGTAATAAACGGCTTTAACGTCGATCGCGCCCCCCTCTTTCACACCATCTCAGTCGAAATAGGGATAAATGACACTACCATGTATGCGCCGATGAAACGCCTATTAACATACACTTAACGATAAAAAAGCAGCTTAAATGGAGGCAACGGCGCTATCCATTATCAGCAATTAATTACAAACGTGCTTATTCTTGATGACGTTAAGAAAATTCTAGCTGATACTCCACCACCCTTAATAAAAAACCCTTGCCAAAGCTAGCTACCGCCCAGCCCCTTAGCAGCGCCCCGCGCCGCCTGGGACATTGCCTGTTCCTGACTTTGTGTAAGAGTACAACGCTGATGCTCAAAACGCTGTGGGCCAGATTAGTCGTGGCCACGCTCATCCCCATTATTCTGGTCACCGCAACGCTCTATCCTATTTTCAGCGCTCAGCTGGAAACGCGAATGGAAAGAGCGCGCGTGGCTGCCGATGCTTTGCTGGAAGCCAAGTACGCGACCCTTCTCCACGAGATGAACGAAAGCTTCAACCAGGTGCTTGCGACCGCAGAGTTTCCCCTGCTTCGCCGCATTTTGGCCAATCGACAAAATGTGGCTCTTTCCTCACAAAGCAACGTAGTACAGCGAGATGCTGAGCAACTAGACGAGCTGTTCAACACCCTCCTGGTGCACTTTGGGCGTTATACCCGATTAGCCTTAATAGATACCGACGGTAACCAGCAGCTTTCCGTTGCAGCGGTTCCCATACTCCCCAGCGCCCCAGTGGTTGCTTACAGCGCTACAGACGCGTTTCAAGAAGCGATGGTGTTGCAGCAGCGCGATCTTTATGTATCGCCACCCTATTTGGGTGCCAATGCAAACAACGGAGCAAACGCCAACGACAACGTAGTGATAACCCCCGTGATTGACATCGCTACCCCCGTGTTCGGTGCCTCAGGGGACCGCCTTGGCGTGCTGCTTTTCACACTGGACTGGACTCTTGTTGCGGCGAACATTCCACAGGCGTTATTGGTAGATGCACAGGGCACCAGCTTGTTACCTGATGCTAACGAAGGGCTTATTTCTTTCAATCACTCCTTAGCGGAACAGTGGCCAGATGTTTGGCAACGGATGGCGTTACGCAACCGAGGCGAAATCGTCATTAACAACCAGCTATTATGGTTTCTTACCCATGATATTCGTACGCACCACTACCGTAGCCAGGCGGGCATGATCACCAGTCATCCTGACTCACAACCCTGGCGGCTCGGAATTATCATGGCAAAACCAAGCCTGAAAAATTTGGTGATGGAAAGCCGCGTGCAACTCCTCGCTATTACGTTGGTGTACCTACTCGCGATCGCATTTAGCCTCTTCTGGGTACTCAGCACTCATCGCCTACGCCAGTTAAGGCAGCAAGCGCGGCATTATGCCAACGACGTTCAAGACCTCTACGAGAACGCCCCCTGCGGCTACCACTCATTGGATTGCAGAGGTTGTATCGTCAACATAAATCGCACTGAACTTAGATGGCTGGGCTATCGCGCCGACGAGATCATTGGTACTCGTTTTTACCGCGACTTCATTACGCCTGAGACCCGCCCTGCCTTTGATGCTGCTTTTCAGAAAATGCTTAACATGAAGCAGGAAGCCTCGGCAGAGTGCGAGCTAATACGACGCGATGGCTCTACGCTACCCGTAGCAATTCTGACATCAGCCCAGGTCACCCAGGACGGCTTTCAATATACCCGTACTACCGTTTTTGACTTGAGCGAGCGTAAGCAGCTGGAGGCACGCTTAGAGCAGCAAGCAATGACAGACTCGCTCACAGGGCTTGGCAACCGGCGTTTTTTAGAAGATCAAGCGGCAATGGAGATAGCCCGCACGAAGCGAAGTGGGGCGCCGCTAAGCCTGATTGCCATTGACTTAGATCATTTCAAGCGCGTCAACGACACCCATGGCCACGACGTGGGCGATAAAGTACTTCAAGCCTTCGCTATTACTGCGCGCACTCAGTTACGCGATGGTGATGTTTTATGCCGTATGGGTGGCGAGGAGTTTGCTGTTTTATTGCCTGATACCACCTGCGAACAAGCCATGCAGGTAGCGGAGCGTCTTCGCTACTCGGTAGAGAGCACGCCGGTTGATATCGATTCGGAGGATATGAACGTAGGAACACTAAGCTATACCGCCTCATTGGGTGTAACACGCGTATACCCCAACGAAACCTCGCTGAAACCAGCTATTAAACGCGCCGACCAAGGGCTTTATATCGCTAAAGAGGCGGGCCGCAACCAAACTCACTGGCGGGAGCTTTAAACAAAAAAAGCGGCTCATAGCGTGGGAAGGTAAGCTTGATACATCGAAAAAGAGAGGCTTCAACTGTGGTCTTAAACGTCAATAAAGTGGTCATCGACTGCCCAACTGGTGCATAGCGGCCCATCTCAGTTATTCTAAACGCAGTGCTTGCGCCCCATGACTGAAGGATAGCCGTATCTATGTTGGGATTCCTGCAGGGCTTCTCCTATGGCCTGTTTATGACCTGCCTGCCTTGGCTGCTGGTTGGCCTGTTTAACCCTGGTCTGGCGCTTCCGATGGCGGTTCCCAGCCGCCTCCGAGTGATCGCCCGCTACTGCCTGGTGGTTCCCTCTATCAGCATGCTGCTGTGGCTGACCTCCCTGTGGGGTGGTTTCAGCCCTAGCCTGTTTGGGTGGCTCGCGGGCATTGTCGCCATTCCCGTGGCGCTGCCCGTTGAGCGAACGCTGCGCGGCTGGCTGGCCCGCCGCCGTGTGCGCCGCCAGGAGGCCCAAAGAGAGGCCGACGCACATCAGCGCCGTGCTCAGCAGGAGCGCAACGCCTATGAAGCGGGTGTGTTGGTGCTTGATCCGGCAAAGCCACCCGTGGGAGCCGACGACCTTGTACTGGCCATGTGTCGGGCCAAGCAGGGCCTGCTCGATGTGCAACGCCCCGATCTAGCGATCCTCACAGACCGCCTCTATAGCCGCTACCGCCATGTGATGGACGTGCTGGGCGAACGTTTCCACGCGGGTGAGCTGACCTTCGAGCGCTCGCAAGGCTTGGTCACTCAGGTCTGTTTCGGCGCGGTGGATACGCTAACAACCATGGCGTCTCAAGCGCGAGGCGTGGTGAGCGTTGACGGCAATTACGTACGCGGCCGACTAGAGCGGGAGAGCAACCGATTAGGCGATGAGGAGCGCGCCGCCCTAGTGCGGCGCCTTGATCTACTGGTGGAGACTGAAAATCGGCTTAATAAGCTTTCTGCCCGTATCGAATCCGCCCTCACCGTGCTCGACGATACCGCTGTTTCCATGGCGCGTATTGAGACAGCTCGCCCCCAGGCGTCGGTCACCACCGAAAAAGCGCTGGAGGATCTACGCCGTTTCGTCGAAGGCGCGGATCGTTATGCACGCAAGGATTAAGCTGGCAGCACGGTTTTCGCTATGTTTTATCTAGTCGGTTCTATCTAGTCGGTTTTATTTAAACGTTTTTTAATAGCCCAGGAGTTGTCCATGGCTCAGCAATCCGATGACAAACGTCGCCTCTCCCTACCGCCGGTAGACGAGATAGCCGATCAGTTAGGGGCTAGCCAATTAGGCGCGCGTCAGGCCGATTCGGTTGCCTACGATGACCGTGACATCGACCCTGAGCTTGAGGCGATGGCTGACAACTTTGTCGAAGATATCCTTGCCGAGGGTGACGAGGCATCGGCGGCTCGTCAACGCCGAGCCGTGGACGAAATGGGCCTTGAACTTCAGCAGCAGGCCGCCCACCGCAGTGCCATGCTACAGACCCCGCTGCGCCAGCTGGCTCACCAGGGCGACGAAGGCGGGCCTGTCGCCAAGGCACTCACTGATTTACGTGGGCGCATGGAGGGGTTGGACCCCGCCCGACATCGCTTGGCCCCCACCACGCTGGATCGCATTCTTTCGGTCATTCCCGGCCTCGACAGCCGCCTGCAGCGCTACTTTCGTAAGTTTGAGAATGCTCAGCAGGCGCTGGATGCGATCATTGAGGAGTTGGAAAGCGGTCGCGACATGCTCCATCGCGACAACCTCACCCTCAGCGATGACCAACAGGCCTTAACGAACATCCTTGCCGAGTTGAACCGTCAAGTTGCACTGGGCCGTATGATCGACCGCCGACTGTGCGACGAAATCGCCGCTCGCGACGGCGATGATCCGCGGCGCCACTTCCTTGAGGAGGAGCTGCTCTTTCCCCTACGCCAGCGCATCCTCGACCTCCAGCAGCAGCTGGCGGTGAGCCAGCAGGGCATACTGGCGCTAGAGGTCATCATCCGCAACAACCGGGAATTGATGCGCGGCGTGGACAGGGCCATTAATGTCACCGTCTCGGCGCTCACCGTCGCGGTAACCGTGGCCATGGCAATTGCTAATCAGCGCCTGGTGCTGGATCGCATTGAAGCCCTCAACACCACCACATCGCAAATTATCAGCGGAACCGCCAAGGCCCTGCGCCAGCAAGGCGTTGATATCCAGAAGCGGGCCTCCGGCGCGATGCTCGATATGCAAGTGCTTGAGGAAGCCTTTGGCGAGGTGATGGGCGCCATCGATGATCTTTCGAGCTATCGTCAGGAAGCCCTGCCCCGTCTGGATGAGCAGATCGAGCGCCTAGCGGCTTTGTCCAAACAGGGCAATGCCTCCATCGAGCGCCTGCAAGAGGGTAACGCGTCGCAACCACAGGATGGCCGTGCCCCCAGCTAATCATGCTCGGCGGCACCTTCGACACCTTCCTCGACTCTCTCTTGGGCTTCCTGTTGCTCCTCTGCTGAAGCCTTTGGCGCTGCATGATGTCTCGCACGTCAATCGCTGCCTTTAAAGCCTGCACCCTGTCACACAAAGACCGTTCTCGAACTTGCAAAGTGCGACATCCTGGCACATGCTGGAAAAATATTGACCAATCGGTCAAACCATTGCAAAAATGCTTTCTTTAAATGCTTCCCTTAACAAAATCAACAAGAGACACGGCGATGATCGACTTCCTGCTCAACGGGCAGCCCCGCCAGTGCGAGGCAGCCCCCGAGACCAGCGTGCTTGAACTGCTGCGCGAAACACTTGGCGCTACGGGTACCAAGGAGGGTTGCGCCTCAGGTGACTGCGGCGCCTGCACCGTTGCCATTGGCGAAAAAGGCCCTGACGGCGAGCTGCGCTATCACAGCGCCAATGCCTGTATTACCCCGGCTCATCAATTGAATGGACGCCACCTGGTAACCGTGGATGGCCTCGCCGATGGCAACCAGTTACACCCCGCTCAGGCCGCTATGGTTAAGTGCCATGGCAGCCAGTGCGGCTTCTGCACCCCGGGCATCGTCATGTCACTGTTCACCCTTCACGAGCAGCAGCGTAGGGAGCCAGACAAGGCCCTGGCACCGCTGACGCCGCAGCGCCTTGAAGCCGCTCTAGGGGGCAATCTGTGCCGCTGTACCGGGTACCGCCCGATCCGCGACGCCGCGCTGAGCATGAACGAGCACCCCGAGCATCGCCCGCTGTGGATGGACGCCGCCGCCCCTGAGCCGAAAACAGCCACGGCCGCGGGTGAAAGCCTCTTTGCCCAGCCCACCACTCTCGCCGAATTGACCGAGTGCCTGAAGCGCCACCCCGAGGCACGGCTGGTTGCCGGGGCCACCGACCTGTGGCTAGAGAGCACCCAGCGGCTTGCTCGCTTCGAGCGACTGATTGATGTCACACGCGTCGCCGAGTTGAACGTAATCGAAGAGACCACCCTAGAAGATGGGCGACGCGGCTGGTGGATCGGCGCGGCCGTGACGTATAGCCGGATCGAACCGCTGCTTCAGGAGCACTTTGACGGCTTTGCTCATCTGTTACACCGCTTAGGCTCCTCCCAGATTCGCAACCGGGGCACCCTGGGCGGCAACGTGGCTAATGCCTCACCCATCGGCGACACCCCACCGGTACTGCTGGCCTTGGGTTCGCGTCTGCGCCTGGTTGGCCCCAAGGGTGAGCGCGAGTTGCCGCTGGACGACTTTTTCCTCGACTACAAGCGTACCGCCCTGCAGCAGGGTGAAGCGATCCGCGCCCTGTTCCTGCCCCACCCCGTCGAGGGGGAAACGCTCAAAGTGTGGAAGCTTTCCAAACGGCGTGAGGACGATATTTCTGCAGTGCTCGGGGCCTTCGCCTGGCGCCTGGAGGATGGAGTTCTGCGCGACGTGCGCCTCGCCTTTGGCGGCATGGCCGGTATCCCCAAGCGTGCGGCCCAGGCCGAAGCGGCGCTTGAAGGCAAAGCGCCCTCATCGGCGGCCTTCCAGGCGGCACGGCTGGCGCTGTCTCAGGATTTCCAGCCGATGTCGGATGTGCGCGGCAGCGCCCACTATCGGCAAGTTTCTGCCGCCAACCTGCTCGAACGCCTGCGCCTGGTGCTGATTAATGAAAACCAGGCCCAGGACGCCACCAACAGCCCTCGGGAGGTGATGCTCCATGCGTACGCTCACTAAGCTCTCTACAGCGCCGCTTTCCAAGGCGCCCGATGCCGCGCCTGAAACTGCGCCAGCATCCAACAAAGAAGCCGTCGCCAACGTCAGCGCCGAGTCAACGACGGCCCGTCACGAACTCGATGGGCGCATCAAAGGTGCTGGCCCTCTGGCCCGCGACACGCTCCCCTATACCCATACTCACCCGCACTCCCAGGCCCATGAGAGCGCGGTTAAGCATGTCACCGGGCGGGCGACCTACATCGACGATTTGAGCGCCCCGGCCGATACGCTGCACGTGGCCCTAGGCCTCTCTCCCGTCGCCCATGGCCGCCTAACCCGCCTCGACCTGGACAAGGTCCGCACCATGCCCGGCGTGGTGGATGTGATTGCCGTTGATGATGTACCCGGCCATACCGATATCGGCCCGGTCTTCCCGGGCGACCCGATCTTCGTTTCGGATACGATCAGCTACGTAGGTCAGGTTATTTTCGCCGTAGCCGCCGAGAGTCTACGTCTCGCCCGCGAGGCCGTTCAGGCCGCCGTCATAGAGATCGATGAGCAGCCGGCCTGCCTTGATCCGGTCGCCGCCGCCGAGCGGGAAGAGTTCGTGCGCCCCACCCATGTTCAGCAAAGCGGTGACTGGGAGCAGGCGCTGAAGGACGCCGCGCTGGTGGTGGAAGATGAGCAGTTTGTCGGCGGCCAGGAGCACTTCTACCTGGAAGGCCAGGCCTGCCTGGTACAGCCCACCGAAGATGAGGGCGTGGTGGTCTTTACCTCCAACCAGCACCCCAGCGAGACTCAGAAACTGGTGGCTGAGGTGCTGGGCATCCCGTTTCACGCCGTGACCGTAGAGGTACGCCGCATGGGCGGCGGCTTCGGCGGCAAGGAGACCCAGGCGTCACCCTGGGCCTGCATCGCCGCGCTGATCGCCCGGCGCACCGGCCGCACCACCCGTGTCCGCCTACCCCGCGCCGATGACATGCGCGCCACAGGCAAGCGCCACCCCTTCCATAACCGCTACCGGCTGGGCATTGACGAACAGGGGGTGATTCAGGGCGGCGAAATCACCTTGATCGGCGACTGCGGCTATTCACCGGATCTCTCAGACGCCATCGTCGACCGCGCCATGTTCCACAGCGACAACGCCTACTCCTTGGGCGATGCCCGCGTGACCGGTCACCGTGCCCGCACCCATACCGCCTCGAACACCGCCTTTCGCGGCTTCGGCGGCCCCCAGGGCATGATGGTGATAGAGGCGGCCATGGACGACATCGCCCGGCGCATCGGCGAGGACCCATTGACGGTACGCAAGCGCAACTTCTACCGTGCCGACCCCGACACGAACCGCCGCGATATTACCCGCCGCGATATTACCCACTATGGCCAGCAGGTGGATCAGGTCGGCCTGTTACATGATTTGGTCGAGCAGCTTGAGACCAGCAGCGACTACTGGGAGCGGCGCCGTGCGATCACCGCATTTAACGCCGACAGCCCCATCATCAAGCGTGGCCTAGCGCTGACGCCGGTGAAGTTCGGGATCTCCTTCACCGCAAAGCACCACAATCAGGCCGGCGCGCTGCTGCATGTTTATACCGACGGCAGCGTGATGATCAACCATGGCGGCACCGAGATGGGCCAGGGCCTGCACACCAAGATCTGTCAGGTGGCCGCTCGTGAACTGGGGCTGGATACCGAGAAAGTCCGCATTAGCGCCACGCGCACCGACAAGGTGCCCAACACCTCGCCCACCGCAGCCTCCAGTGGCACCGACCTTAACGGCCAAGCGGCACGCGATGCCTGCATGAAGCTCAAGCAGCGGTTGTTCGATTTCGCCCATGAGCACCTTTATCAGGATCAGGGGCTTGACCGCGAAGACATGCGCCTGGAAGCCGGACACCTGATCGCCGGCCACGGCGAGAGCGAGCGCCGCATTCCCTGGGGCGAATTGGTCCAGGCGGCTTATCTGAATCGCATCTCGCTCTCAGAGAAGGGCTTCTACGCCACCCCGCTGATCCACTACGACCGCAACGTCGGCCAGGGGCGCCCTTTCTACTACTACGCCTTTGGCGCTGCCGTGGCGGAAGTCAGCGTGGATATCCTCAGCGGCGAGTACCAGGTTGACCGGGTTGATATTCTGCAAGACGTGGGGGACTCGCTGAACCCGGCCATTGACATCGGCCAGGTGGAGGGCGGTTTCTTCCAGGGCATGGGCTGGCTAACCAGCGAAGAATTGAAGTGGAACGATGCCGGACGGCTGATCTCCGACGGCCCGGCCACCTACAAGATCCCCACCTATGGTGATCTACCGCCGGTGTTCAACGTCAATCTGCTGGAGGGACACCCCAACTCCATGGCCAGCATCTATCGCTCCAAGGCCGTGGGAGAGCCTCCCTTCATGCTCGGCATGGCGGTTTGGTCCGCGCTGCGGGATGCCCTGGCAAGCCTTACCGACTACGCCGAGGCGCCGCGACTCGATACCCCGGCCACGCCCGAACGCGTGCTGATGGCGGCTGAGGCCCTACGTGCCCAATACGGTTCCTGCTCGCTGGAACAAGGTGACGAGTGATGAATACCCAGCGCCCCGAAAGCTGGCATGAGGCCCTGCACCGCCTACAGCGGGACGGCCTGCCCCATGCGCTGGCCACCGTGGTGACCAGCGCTGGCTCCACCCCCCGGGAGCCAGGCGCTCGCATGGTGATCACGGCGGACGCCGTCCACGACACCCTGGGCGGCGGCACCTTTGAGTTTCAGGTGATCGACGTGGCCCGGGAGCGGCTGGCGAGCGCTGCAATCGGCATGAGCCTTGAAGCCTTCTCCCTGGGTGGGCGCAGCGGGCAGTGTTGCGGCGGCTTCGTCAACGTATTGTTGGAGGTATTCCCCGGCAGTGCGGCGACCCTGGCTATCTTCGGCGCCGGCCATGTCGGCACCGAGCTGGTTCGCCTGGCCGCCCCGCTGCCCTGGCAGGTGCTGTGGCACGATAGCCGCGACGCTGTTTTTCCCGCCTGGGCTGAGGCGCAGCCGCGCCTAACCTGTCGCCACGCAACTGACCTACGTGCCGCCGTTGCGGCGCTGCCTGCGAACAGTCACGCGCTGGTGCTGACCCACGACCACGCCGAAGACCGCGAGCTCGTGGATGCCCTGTTGCTGCGTGACGACATGGCCTCAATCGGCCTGATCGGATCACACAGCAAGTGGGCTAGCTTCCGCTCGCGACTGACCGATGCCGGGCATGACGAAGCGGCCCTGGCGAAAGTGCGCTGCCCCATCGGCATGGCCAGTGGCGGCACTGGCGGCGACAAGACGCCCTATGCCATTGCGCTTGCCGCACTGGCCGAGCTGCTGCCCCTGATGGGCGCCCATGAGCGGGCCGACCAACGCGGCCTCGACCCAGGCGAACTACGTGCCCTCATCGACCAGCACCCTTTATAAACATGCGCCGTACATCTTTATAAGCATGCGCCGTAGCCCTTTATAAACATGCGGAAAAAAAGAGCCCCTATCATGACGACAAACGACTCGCGCGTGATACGCGCTGAACTGCTGAGCTTCGATGCCGACCCCGGCGAGGGCAACACCCCTGCCGAGGGCAGCGTTTGCCATATCGAAGACGCTGCCCTGTGGATCGAGAATGGCCGCATCCGCGCCATTGATGACTATGCGCGGCTCGAACCAAACCTGCCTCCGGGAATCGACGTCATCGACCACCGTGGCAAGCTACTGATGCCCGGCTTCATCGACAGCCACGTGCACTACGTACAGCTTGAGATCATGGCCTCCTACGGGCGCCAGTTGCTTGATTGGCTCAACGACTACACCTTTCCTGAAGAGTGTCGTTTCGCCCAGTACGAACATGCCCTGGCACTCTCTAATGTTTTTCTCGATGAAATGCTGCGGGTTGGCACCACTACGGCCCAGGTGTTCTGCTCCAGCCACCCCGGCTCGGTGGATGCCTTCTTCACCGCCAGCCGCAAGCGCGACCTGCGCATGCTGGCGGGCAAGGTGCACATGAATCGCAACGCCCCCGAGGCGCTCTGCGACGACACCCAGGGCGGCATTCGCGACGCCGAGCGGCTGATAGGCGAATGGCACGGCACAGCGCGACTCGGTTACAGCCTGACGCCACGCTTTGCCCCCACCTCAACCCGTGAGCAGCTCGATGCGACGGGCGGGCTGTTGCGCAATGACCCGAGCCTGTGGCTGCAGACCCACCTGTCCGAAAACACCGGCGAGCTGGACTGGGTGGCCGAGCTATTCCCCGGCAGCCGCGACTACCTTGAGGTCTACGAGCAGTCGGGCCTGGTAGGGCCACGCAGCACCTTTGCCCATGGCATCCATCTCGACCAGGGGATGCGCCGCCGACTGGCGGATCGTGGCGCCAACCTGGCCTTCTGCCCCAGCTCCAATCTGTTTCTCGGCAGCGGGCTGTTCGACCGCCACGCCGCACGCGATGTCGGGCTCAACGTGACCTATGCCAGCGACGTCGGCGGCGGTACCGACCTCTCCGGGCTGGCGACCCTCAAGGCCGCCTACCAAGTGGGGCAATTGCGGGGGCAGCCCCTGACCGCTTGGCAAGGATTCTACGGCCTGACACTGGGCAATGCGCGCGCCTTGTCACTGGATAGCGAGATAGGCCGCTTAGCCCCCGGCATGGAGGCCGACTTCGTGGTGCTCGACCCGGATGCCACACCGCTGCTAGCAAGACGACAGGCACGCTGCCGCACCCTGAGCGAGCGTCTGTTCGCGCTGATGATGCTGGGTGATGACCGCAGCGTACTGGAAACCTGGGCGGGCGGAAGGCGCCAACACGCCCGGGACTGACTACTGGGTCAGCCCGGCGACTAACAACGATTTCCAATAACGATCTCCAACAACAATAGGATCACCCATATGGAACCGAACTCCTCCTCCCTTGCCGAGAAGAGCACCGCCCGGCCTGCTAACTGGCTGGATCACTATTTTGGCGTGACCCGGCGCGGCTCATCAATGCGTACTGAAGTCCTCGCCGGGATCGCGACCTTCCTGGCGTCCATGTACATCATTGTGGTCAACCCAGCGATTCTCAGCGATGCGGGTATTCCCTTCTCCGCTGCGCTCTCGGCCACGGTGCTGATCAGTTTCATGAGCAGCCTGGCCATGGGGCTTTATGCCCGCAACCCGATTCTGGTCGCCCCAGGCATGGGCATGAACGCCCTGTTCACCTATACCCTGGTACAGGGCGCTGGGCTCTCCTGGGAAGTGGCGCTCGGCTGCGTGTTCTGGTCTGGGGTGCTATTCGCCGTACTGGCCATGTTCAACGTCCGCAAGGCGATCATTGAAGCCATTCCCCCTTCGCTGCGCTACGCAATCACCTGCGGCATCGGCCTGTTCATCACCTTCATCGGCTTCAAGAATGCGGGATTCATCGTCGGCAGCGACGCGACGCTGGTAACGCTGGGCTCTATGGATGCCAGCATGGTGACCTTCTTCATCGGCATGATGGCGACAGCGATCCTGGTTATCCTGCGCTTCAACGGTGCGCTGATCTTGGGTATCGCCCTGACCACCCTGCTGGCATCGCCTATGGGCCGGCTGTGGGGCGGTGACGTGGTAGTGGAGTGGAGCGGCCTGGCGGCTTGGCCCGACTTCAGCGCAGTGATGCAGGTGGACATCTGGGGAGCGCTGAAGGTTGCCTACCTGCCGTTCATCTTCGTCATGCTGTTCACCAACTTCTTCGATGCCCTGTCCTGCTTCATGGCCCTCTCCGAGTCGGCCAACCTCAAGGACAAAGATGGCAACCCGCGCAACCTGAAACGCTCCATGACCGTCGACGCCTTCGCCTCGATGATCGCGGCGCCGTTGGGTACCAGTGCGGCCCAGACCTTCATCGAATCCGGCGCTGGCGTGGCCCAGGGCGGTCGGACTGGCCTGGTGGCAGTGGTCATCGCTCTGCTGTTTTTGCCTTTCCTATTCCTCTCGCCGCTGCTTTCGCTGGTGCCGGGTATCGCCACGGCGCCTGCCCTGGTGCTGGTGGGGCTGTTCATGCTGGCGCCGATCAGCAAGATCGAGTGGACAGAGTTCGACCAGGCCTTCCCGGCTTTTCTAGCTATCATCCTGATGCCGCTGACCTATTCGATCACCCTGGGTATCGCCTTCGGCTTCCTCAGCTTCGTACTGATCAAACTCTTCACCGGCAACATCCAGGCGATCAAACCAGCCATGTGGGTCTCGGCTGCTCTCAGCGTGGTGATGCTGGTGACCACGCACTAATCTCGCTTTTTCATATGTTGAAGGTGACCGACTTTCGCGCTTGCAGTCACGCTACCGCCGTGACTGCTTCGTCGGGATGAACCAGTGCTTGCCAGGCTTCAAAGGTGGTAAAGAACACCTGCCCGGTAAGTTCGCGATAAAGGTCGGTCCCTTTTAGGCGGTCCATAACGGGGCCTTTTACTTCGGCTAAGTGCAGCATAGCGCCGGCATCTTTTAGCCGACCGTTAATGGCTTCTAGGCTTTCTAATGCGGAAGCATCAATGATGTTGACGGCTTGGCAGGTCAGCACAATGTGTTTCAGCGACGGGGAGCGGGCGGCCAGCGCCATCACGGTGTCTTCCAGGTAGCGAGCGTTGGCGAAGTAGAGGCTTTCATCAATTCGCAGTATCGCCACATGCTCATCAGTCTCAACCTTATGCCGCTGCACGTTACGAAAGTGCTCAGTGCCCGGCACCCGGCCTACAACAGCACTGTGCGGCTGGCTGGTACGGTAAAGGTGCAGCCCCAGCGAGAGCACCACACCGCCTACAATGCCCACTTCCACGCTATGAAGTAGCGTCAACAGCAAGGTCGCCACCATGGCCAGGCCATCGCTGCGGGAGTACTGCCATGTTCGCTTAACCGCGGGTAAATCAATCAACGTGCTTACCGCCACGATAATCGTAGCTGCCAGCGTCGCGGTAGGTAAAAACGCCAACAGGTCTGTTAACAACAGCGTCGCCAGCACAATTCCTAAGGCCGTGAATGCACCTGCCAGCGGCGTTGCGGCCCCTGCTTCAAAATTAACCACTGAGCGGGAAAACCCACCCGACACCGGCGAACCACCGCTAACACCAGCACCCAAATTCGCCACCCCCAGGGCAATCAATTCTTGGTTAGGGTCGATGCGCTGACGGCGTTTCGCCGCAAGGGTTTGCGCCACGGAAACCGACTCCACAAACCCAACTAAACTGATTAGCAGCGCCGCCGGCAGCAACCCCACCCACAGCGATTGATCAAGGCTTGGCAGCGCAATGGCTGGCAAACCGCTGGGCACAAAGCCCACCACATCAACGCCGTGTTGATCCAGGTTGAAGCCCCAGGCCAGCAGCGTCGTAACCATCACCGCTGAGATTGGCGCGGCTTTCACGACGATGCCGGAAACGTTGGCGGGAGCCCCCAGCGCTATCAACCACTGCTGTAGATGTTTACGGCAGACCAGCAAATAGCCCCAAACGCCTAAGCCAATCATTAACGTGATGACGTTAACCTGCTGCCACTGGCTGAACAGTGCACCTAATAACTCAGTTACGTTATGACCAGACGCCTCGACCCCTAAAATATGCTTTAGCTGACTAATGGCAATTAAAATACCTGAGGCGGTGATAAACCCTGAAATAACGGGGTGGCTTAAAAAATTCACCAAAAAACCCAGCCGCAGTACGCCCATGCCCATCAAAATAAGCCCTGAAAGCGCCGCGAGCACCAGCGCGGCCCCAATGTATTCCGGGCTACCGGGTGTCGCAAAACCGCTTAACGCAGACGCTGTCATTAGCGCGGCAACGGCCACTGGCCCCACCGCTAAACTCGCGCTGGTACCAAAAATTGCATACAGCACTAGCGGCAGCATGCTGGCGTACAACCCCATTTCCGGGGGCAACCCTGCCAACAACGCATAGGCCAGTGCTTGAGGCACTAGCATAAGCGTTACTATCACCGCTGCCAGCGCATCCCGAGAGAACTGCGCTCGCTGGTAGCGCCGTAGCCAGCCGACTAATGGTATCCAACGCTCAAGACTCATCTTGCGCACTCACGTAGTCGCTCGCCAACCGCTCACCCCGCGGCGATGTTCTATTCATTAGGCTGATTTTCCAACCCCTCACGGTGCTCTTCCAAATCAAACCCTGCGGCTTTCGCAGCAGAGAAAAGCACGGCTAGGTCGCACTGTTCGGTATGGCGTTTGGCATACGCCCAAAGATGCGTTGCCCGCTTTCCTGAGCGGCAAAACGCTAAAATAGGTCGGGGTAACTGCTGCATGGCCTGTGCAAATGCCTTCACATCCGCTGGGCGATAGTCACCGGGCGCTACCGGAATATGTACCCAGTGCAGGCCTATCGCTTCTGCTTTTTGGCGGTAGGCCGCTTCATCCGGAAACGCGTCACTTTCCCCAGCCTTGCAGTTGCAGATAACTGTTTTGAAGCCTTTGGCTTTAACGTCCTCTAATGCTTCAACGGTGAGTGACGACGTAATCTCGACACCCTTTTCTAACGGCTGTGTTTGCATAGCACTTCCCCTTTTTCATGGCTCTCGTTAAACACTTAATCCCACGCGGCGCCTTCTAAAGCATCCAGTGGAATCTTTAAATAACGCTTACCGTTAGCTTCTGGCGACGGTAAGCGTCCACCACGCGCATTGACCTGTAGTGCGTGGAGGATCAGCTTGGGCATTGGCAGTTCGCTGTCGCGTTTGTGGCGCAACGCAATGTAGTCCGCTTCACTGACGCTGGCTAAGTGCGGGTTACTCGTGCGCTGTTCGGCCACCGTACTTTCCCACTGTGGCTCGCGGCCATCGGGCATATAGTCGTGCCCCGTAAACAGCCGGGTCGTATCGGGAAGCGTGAGAATTTGCTGAATAGAGTCCCACAGCGATTTGGCATCTCCGCCGGGGAAGTCCGCCCGTGCGGTACCAAAATCTGGTTGGAAAAGGGTATCGTGAACGAACGCCGCATCGCCGACCACATAGGTAATCGAGGCAAGCGTATGGCCCGGTGAATAGAGTACGCGAGCGCTAAGTTCGCCGATGGTGAAAGTGTCGCCTTCCGCAAACAGCGTATCCCACTGGCGTCCGTCGGCGGGCATGTCCGGCCAGTGATAAATCTCCTTCCACAACGCCTGCACTTTGGTGACATTCTGGCCAATGGCGGTTGGCGCGCCGGTTTTTTCTTGCAAATATTGCGCGGCAGAAAAGTGATCCGCATGGGGATGCGTATCAAGAATCCAAACCACCGACAAACCCTGTTTATGGATGTAATCCAGCAGCTCATCAGCATGATGAGTGGCCGTGGCACCTGATTTTTCATCAAAATCTAAAACAGGGTCGATAATGGCGCACTGCTGTGTAGCAGGGTCGCTCACCACGTATTGAACACTAAACGTGCGCGGGTCGAAAAACCCAGCAACATCAGGCGCACCTGGGCTAGTGTGCTTTGAAAGTGCGAAGGTTCTCATGCGTTATTCTCCTAGAAGTGGCTAGCAAAGCTTCGTAATGACTGACCGCAGCCAGCCACCCAGTAATCATCAACAGGCGTAAAAGGGATTTCTTGCAGGAGTACCCGCCGGTATATTCGTAGCATTCGAATTGACGAGTTTCTGCATCTTGCGACGTTTGGGGAGTTGGGTAGCACGTAGGGCTGCCGAAACGCTGGCGCTTGGCTGAAGAGTATCGTTGGACATTATGAGTTCCTGCAGACCACGACACTCACAGGAATAACGATAGCTCATTTTGTTATATAATGCGAACTGTCATGCTTTCTTATTCAAGTCCAACGCCCAGTCTACTATGGGGTGTACGACTAGCCTCTTTGCCCATCAAATACGGCTAACGCGAAGCCAGCCAAGGCTGGAGCCGAGCTAGACCGCGCCAGCATGTGCTGGAAGTAGCTGCAATGCTCAAAATACACGCACAAAAAAATCCACTTTTGGCTGGAATTGCGGCTGACACGTGCACGTTCTGCACTCATAGTGCTGCCGTTATTTTACGAATCAAGAACGTCAGTGCTCATGCCATGGAGGAGTTTCCATAGCATGAGCCTGCTGATTGGTACGACCTTATACCTCAACCTCTATAGCGTGTGACAGGTTCAGAAAAGCTTGTTCCCCACTGCTCTCGGCACTCCTGAATCACACGATACTCATTGTTTTTCTGGGTGACAAAGCTAAATAAAAGTTGATGCAATTCGGGGGTGGCATTTGTTTCCAGCAGCCAGCTAAAAAACTTGTATGTCTCTCTCGCCGTTTCCTCAGCACCCTCAAGAATTTGTATCCCCATGGGCTCATCAACCACAAAAAAATGCGGCTTTTTTTTGTTATAAAAAGGGTAAGGTTTTTTTAATGAGAGCTCATCAATACAGGCTTCAAGATTCATCCGTTTAGCCACATCTTGCAGGTTATCAAGGCGGTTAACACACTCCATCCCAATCGTTTGCATAAGGTGGCTTACAGGAGGGGCAATGGGAAGGAAGCTAAGTGCTAGCCAACGATAGCGATGAAGCTCATTTTTCTCGTGTGCATTAGCCAAATAGAGCTGTTCTTGTGGCAAAAAATTTAAAGCTGCTAATTTATCCATTGTAATTCTCTCACTATCAAATCTAAAAAATTAAAACTGAGTGCAAATCAAGTCGCCATCTTAGTTCGAAAAAAACCGTTTCCCATGACATACATCAAATTTTATATATCAATCATAAATTTGATAACCAGCCAACTAATCAATAACTACTTAACACCAGACCAAGCTCATTAAAAAAGCATACATAACACTTACTCAAACACTAACAAAATAATCAGAAATAAAACTTATAAAATACAAAGCTCTATAAAAAAATCGTCATACCAAGAAGAGAAATACAAACAGTTGAGCCACCAGCTATTTTTCAAAAACCCTTTATATAAGCAATAAACTCAACAGTTTACATAAATATTTGAAGAAGCTAAGCCGTCAATAAAGAGCGACTTCATTTCCAGATCAACTGAAGGGCAAGCAACATTAACTTATACAAAAATTGATCCATAGCAACCAACTTAAACCACACCTAATCTCATGTATTTAAAAACAAAAAAATAGCTTTAAACCAACACCAGGTCAACGTAACCACACCCACACCCACCCCCTCACCCTACTTTTTATTATAAAAATAATAAAAAGGCATTAATTATAAAAACAAAAGTATGAAAAAGCTACATTATCGAACATTAACCAGGTCAGTAAAAACGGTTTTTATCTTCATAAAATTGACATCGATCAAGTAAAAATGCTTTTAAAATACGTAGTAAAACAAGGGCAACTATACTGTTTTAAATCCACTGGTGGAGCCAAAAAATGACAACCCTAAAATTTCCCAAGCCCCAGCTGGACGCCAAGGTAGCCAATAACGACAGCCTACTTGTTTTCTGGCACCTGCCTTGGATGGAAATCACTAACTCGGCGTTCAAGCTGCAGCGCATTTGGCTAGAAACAGTTAACGATGCTTTCCGTTATGAGCTTGAATTTATATCAACTGTAGCGCCCTTCTATAGCAAGCTTACGCACTGCATGCTCGGTTTCGAAGGCCTGCAAACTCCGGCATCAATGGCATCTTGCTATCATAAAATCGCTGGCGACATGTCAGAAGCCACTTATAACCGCATGCGCAAGGTATCCGAACTCAGCGACGATTTTCGAGAACGCATTTGGTCTGAACTCTGAGGTTAGAAAGCGAATAACACGTTTTTTGTTAACCGTGAGATAGGGTAAAGCGATGACAGTCGAAACTATTGAAGACGTTCTGGAATTAACCCGGCGGCTACACGCTAATCTAGCTGATACACTTCAGCACGCCTCGTATGGAGCACAGCAGGAAAGGCTGCGTATGCTGCTGGATTATCTCTCGTTACATGAACGGGAACTCAGCAGGGTCATTGCATTGATCGAGGAAGATGCCCAACCAGCGGCTCTTCACACTTGGTGTGCCGAATACTTCGATAAGCATCCTTTTACGCACGAAGAACTCGGCCGTATTGATTACGCTCGCATGACCGTTACTGAGGTCATGCTCTCGCTGCTCTCAATACATGAACGCATCATAAGCCTATACCGCTATTTATCGGCGCGGGCTGAAATATCGTCTACCGAGGAATTATTGAATGGAGTCCTTGCGCTGGAACAGCATGAAGTGATGCGCATGATGCGTGACGCCGTAAGGTTAGAGGATATTTAAACTTAAGCCCCCCTGAAGGAGTTGGGGTTTCGATGCCGCCCCCCCCCAGAGCGACCACCCAAGGCGTCACTGGCACCTTATGATGTACATCCCGCCCTTCAACCCGATAGCGCGGATATGCTGAACCGCCTTGACGCCCTTAGGAATCTGTACATTAATGAATGTGTTGGCGGGAAGTAACACGAACTTGCCGACATCAGAATGAAATTTACGTGCCAGCTTGCGGTAGGCCTTCTTAATCTCCTGGGCCGTCGCAGCTCCTCCATGTAGACGAAATCAGCCACCTGTTGCGTTCATAAACCTTAGAATTTGCACCTCTCCATCGGTCGTAAAATGATGACGCTCGGGCTTTTTCGTCATTGCCGTCACAATGGTCGCTTTTAGGCGCTGAGTGTCGCCCGGGTAGCGCCGCATTACGGCGCGCAAATCTACCGAGTGCTCATTACCTAAGCAGAGTAACAGACGCCCCTCAGCCGTCACCCTTACCCGGTTGCAGGCATCGCAAAAATTGTGGCTATGGGGAGAAATAAAACCGATGCGCGAAGCGCTACCCGGCATACGGTAATAGCGGGATGGCCCTAGCGTAGTCTCAGTGGTCGGCAGAAGTTGATAATGCTGTTCAATCGTCTCGCGTACTGTGTCACTGGAAAGAAACGTTTCTCCACGGTTATGCTCACTAATAGCGCCCAGTGACATCTCTTCAATAAAGCTAATATCCACGTCTTCGTCACGCGCGAAGTTTACTAAATCAAGAATCTCGTCATCATTACGCCCCTTCAGCAGCACGGCATTGAGCTTGATCGAGGTAAAACCCGCCTGGCGCGCGGCTCGGATGCCGGAGATGACTTGGCTTAGCTCTCCCGTCCGGGTTAATGCCTTAAAACGCTCAGGCTTGAGGGAATCGAGGCTGATGTTAACACGATCAAGTCCGCCTAAACGCAAGGCTTTAGCATGCTTCACCAGGCCCGAACCGTTAGTGGTCATGGCCAGTTCGCGTAAACCTTCCAGCTCACCAAGCTTTTCGACTAGTGACAGTATGCCCTTACGAACCAAAGGCTCCCCCCCGGTTAGGCGAATTTTCTCCACCCCCAGCTCAACGAACGCTTGAGAGAGTGTGGCCAACTCCTCCAGGGTAAGCAGCTTGGCCCGGGGCAGGAAGGTCATCTCCTCCGCCATGCAATAAACACAGCGGAAGTCGCAGCGATCCGTCACCGAAAGGCGAAGATACCTTATCGTGCGGCCAAACCCATCGACTAACGCACTCATTTTTCAGGCTCCTCTACGTGGGCACTGGCATCAATAGGTAGCCGGGCAATAAGTGCTTGTACACCTGCGGTGACGTCAGTGATTGTTTGCTGGTCATAAAACTGACCGCGCCGCTTGCGCAGGCCGTTTTCGTAGAGCTTCACATGCTTTGTAGGCGTCACACCTGCATTGGCAAGACAGTGGCTAGCGCAGTGCATCTGACACCCATCAATGGCCACGATCGGCCGCCCGCTCCGTGCTATACGTATCAGGCCGGGCACACCACCGCCTACGCCTGCAATGCAGGACATTTCCGCTTCCCCTGCGTGATCAAGGCGCAGAGCGACACTATTGGCCAATTGCGCTACATCCGAGCAGCCGGAGCAGGCATATACCAATGTGCGTGGTTTGTGGTGTGAAGACATACCCTCTCCTGTAAAAAGCCAACAACGTCAGCGGCCACCGTGGGTATAGAAGCTCAAGCGGCGAACTGATTAATGGGGTAGTAGTGGTAGGTGCTCCCTTCGGCCACGTCTGTTGCGGGGGTAATCATTAAATAGCCATCGGCTTGGCTAGCCGCGCTAAGCATGTGCGACCCTTGCCCGCCCGCTAATTGCGCTACCGGCGCCCCACTTGACCAGTCCAGCGCTACCCGTAATAACTCGCTCCGCCCCTGGGGGCCGCGCTGAGAAAAGCCTGCTTTTACGGGGAAGCACTGAAGTGCAGCTACTTCTCGCCCTTGCAGAGCGTGAATAAACGGCAGCGCCAGCAGTTGCCAGCCCACCAGAGAAGCCACTGGATTACCCGGCAGCGCAATGAGCGGCGTGGTAGAAGATGGCGCCGAGCCTAGATAACCAAATGCAAAGGGCTTGCCGGGCTTCATCGCGACACCATGAAAATGTAGCCCGCCGCGCTGCTCGATCACCGGACGAACATGGTCCTCCTCGCCTACGGAAACGCCTCCCGTGCATACCACTACATCCGCCATCGTTTGGGCATGGTCAAACGCCTGATGCAGAGGCTGGGGCGAGTCAGCGATAACCCCCAGGTCCAACACATCGCACTGCGCTTGCGCGAGCAGTACGTTGAGCATGGCCCGGTTGCTGTCGTAGACCTGCCCTGGCGACCGCTCTGCGCCGGGGGCAATCAGCTCATCGCCAGTTGAGAGCAGCGCCACCCGCAGGCGACGTTTAACGGGCACGGCACTTATTCCGTGGCTTGCCAGCAGCGCAATTGATGCCGCAGTAAGATACTCGCCCGCTTCCAGTAGCGGGGCTCCCGCGCGGGTCTCCTCGCCCTGGCGACGAATATTAGCGCCTACCACCAGGTTGCCTTCGAGATGTACATGACCGCGCTGATCAAGCGTGACGCGCTCCTGGGGCACTACAATATCGGCCCCCATGGGAACCGGCGCGCCGGTAAAAATACGTGCGCAGCCGCCTGGGGGTAGCAACATCACACCCGCCCCAGCCGGCACTCGCTGAAGAATGGGCAGCCCTTCACCTGGCGGTACTCCTTGGTAGTCAGCCAGGCGCAACGCATAACCATCCATTGCGCTATTATCCACCCCTGGCATATCCAGTGGGGCCACCACCGCCTCCGCCAACACTCGCCCTGGCGCCTGTTCAAGGGGGGCGGTTTCTACGCCACTAAGCGGCGTGGCTGCGTCAATCAACCGCCTACGTGCTGCAAACAGATCGAGTAATCCAGGCGTTACTATGTCAGCACATTGGCAGTTCATAAGCGCTCAGCCTCATTAACAGTGCTCACGGCGTGACGACTGCTACACGGCGCCACCGAAGGTAATACCATGGCGGCAAAGTTGCAGGGCCGAGTGCGAGAGTCCAATTGCAAAGCGATAATTTTATCCCACGCCATGGCACACGCTTTAGGTGAGCCGGGCATAGCAAAGATCAGCGTTTGATTGGCGACCCCCGCTACCGCTCGGGACTGGATGGTCGCCGTGCCGATAGTCTGCAAGGAGAGGTGACGAAATAGCTCTCCGTACCCCTCAATCGCTTTGTCGAACAGTGGCGCCAGCGCCTCTGGGGTGGTATCCCGAGGGGTGAAGCCAGTGCCGCCATTGACTAGGACTGCCTGGACATCGGCCCGTGCGATCCACTCTGAGACCACGGCCCGCACCTGATAGATATCGTCAGGCACGATGCGCCGCTCCACCAAACTATGGCCGCTTTCGCTTAGATGGGCAGCAAGCAGGTCACCGCTGCCATCCTCGTCAAAACCGCGTGTATCGGAAACCGTTAGCACCGCGATGCTAAGCGGCGTGAAAAGGGCATCTACAGGTACATGGGACATCAAGCCTCTCCTATTCGCTTTCCTACTGCATCAAACTGCCGCCAGCATCGTCATCTAGAACAATCCCTTCGACGCCTATCTCGCTTTCCAGCGCCAACAAATAGTGGCGCAACGCACGTCGCGTCGCCTGTTCCCGCAGGCTATGGCGTACCCGGTCAACGACTTGCTCAAAAGGCAATGCCCGCCCTTCACGCCGCTCGTCAATACTCACTACATGCCAGCCATAGCGAGACGCTAACGGGCGCTCGTGAAGCCCTTCGGGTAAGTGCTGCAACGCGCGGTCTAGCTCAGGGACAGTCTGCCCCGAGACCAGCCAGCCCAAATCACCATCCATCTCTTTTGACGGGCACGCAGAGTGGTGTTGGGCGAACTCAGCAAAACGCTCAGGTATCGCTGTGAGTTCTTTAATCAGCTTTTCTCCAAGCTGGCATCCTTCATCGCGCCCCTGAGAGTCGTCGGGCGCCGCCGCCAGCAGGATATGCCGAACACGCAATTGAGACGGTTCGCTAAAGCGCTCACGATGGGTGTCAAAAAAGCGTCGGCAGTCCGCATCTTCAGGCTCGGGGACTACCAGCTCCTGCTCAAGCAAGGCAGCAATCGCAGCGTCCTCTTGCGCTTCCGCTTGGCCTTGGGCCGACAACAAGCCAAGCTCAATGGCGCGCTGGCGCAGCAGCTCTTTGACCACTAGGGCGCGCGCCGCCTGAAGCTGAGCCTCCCCCGCCGTTTCGGCGGGGTGGTACTGCATTTCCAGCGCTATCGTTTCTTCATCGATACCCACGTTGCCGACGCTCACCGGCGGTGGGGTAGCGCTCCCCGGTAGTTGTTCAATATCAATCATCTGCATGGTATTTCTCCTCTACGCCTGGACGAGCACAGGCCAGTTTTCAGCCGCGACGACGAACCAGTTGGTACCGACGGGTGATATAGCCGAACGGCACGCTCCAGACGTGAACCAAGCGGGTGAAGGGGAACAGCAGGATGATGGTCAGACCCACGAAAATGTGCAGCTTATAGATCCAAGAGACCTCTTCCATATAGTAGGCAGCACCGCCGCCAAAGAAGACGATTGCCTGGGCCCAGCTGGCGAGGGTAACCATCATTTCGCCGTCCATGTGGCCCAGCGAGAAGAGAATGGTGACCATGCCCAAGGCCGCCTGGAACACAATGAGCCCTAGGATGGCGGTATCCATCACACTGGAAGAAGCCCGCACCCGCGCGTTGGCAATACGGCGATACAGCAACATAGCGCCCCCTACCAGGCACATGGCACCGGCAATACCGCCAATCACGATGGCCAGCAGTTGCTTGGTGCTAGCGAGCAGGAAACGGTCGTAAACCCAGTGCGGCGTCAGCATGCCGAACAGGTGGCCAAAGAAAATCACGATGATGCCGATATGAAACATATTGCTGGCCAGGCGCATGTTCTTCGATGACAGCATCTGGCTGGAGCCCGTCTTCCAGGTGAACTGACCTTGGTCGTAGCGCATCAAACTGCCGATCAGGAACACCGTGCCGACCAGATAGGGGTAGTAGCCATAGATAAGGTGATTTAGGTAAAGCGCAATCGCGTCAAACATGATCTTTCTCCTTTAACGATTGGCGGGATGAGCGGTAGCGGCAGGCATGATGCGTACCGGCTGGCTCTGAACTGTGTGTTTTCGCTCGGCCAGACGGCGGCCTTCAGCGGACTGCAGCGCGCAATCCTCGTCTGAGGAAGCTGAAAAGCGTACTGCCTCTTCTTCCCATACCGCATCCAGCGCCTCGGGGGTGTTATCGGGCACCTCTTTTTTAACCTGTAGACGGTGCTCTTCCACATCGCCCTCAGCCCCCACTAACGCCAGGAGTGATAGCGGTACCAAGGCGTGATCTGCCCCCCGCTCTTCCAACCGTGCGGTGAGCAGCGCCAGGATGTGGCGTATTTCACCCAGCCAGCGGCCAATCTCCGCTTCATCGCACAGTGAGAGATACTCAAGAAATACCGGCAGGTGGTCAGGTAGCTCCCGGGCATCCAGCTCGAAACCAGCAGCACTGTACTCAGCCATTAAATCCACCATGGCTTGGCCACGATCGCGGGATTCGCCGTGCACGTGCTCGAATAACAACAGTGACGTCGCGCGCCCCTTGTCGAACATAGCAACGTACTCGGCCTGCAGCTCCAGCAAATCCCCTTCATGAAGCCGCTGACACCAATCCATCAGCGACGACGTGAGGGCCGCCCCCAGGCGGCGCTCAGCATTAAGAACTTCGATTAGCTCGCCGCAGGCATCCTGCAGTTCCTGGGTCGGGTAATCGAGCAGGCGGGCCAGCACACGCAGGCTACGCATGCCTTTTTCCGGCTCAAACGGCGGCTCTGCCGGGGCCGACGAGAGTGGCGATTGAACAGCGGCATCAGTCATGGCGGGTCTCCTCAAGTTGGGGCTGCGGGTCGAAGACCTCTACCGGCTTCACCAACACGCTGGTCTGCTTACGGCCGTTAAACAGGTTGGGCTGGCTCTCACCGTGGCAACCATCACCAAAGGTGAAGCCACAACCACCCCGCTCGGGGAAGGCGTCGGTGGCCATTTCACGGTGGCTGGTGGGGATAACGAAACGATCTTCATAGTTGGCGATAGCTAGGTAGCGATACATCTCTTCCACCTGGGCGACACTGAGCCCCACCGCATCGAGCACCTCGGCATTGGGGGCACCTTCCACATGCTTACTGCGCATGTAAACGCGCATCGCCATTAAGCGCTTGAGTGCCAGCACTACTGGCTCTTCCTCACCAGCGGTCAATAGATTAGCCAGGTACTTGACCGGGATACGCAGCGACTCAATCTTGGGCAGTACACCGTCGAACTCAATATGCCCTGCCTCAGCGGCGGACTGAATCGGCGAGAGCGGCGGTACGTACCAGACCATCGGCAGCGTGCGGTATTCAGGGTGCAGCGGCAGCGCTAACCCCCAGTCGATGGCCATCTTGTAGACCGGCGATGCCTGAGCGGCCTTGATGACGTTATCCTGAATGCCATCTTTTTTCGCCTGGGCAATCACTTCCGGATCGTTGGGATCGAGGAAGATCTCGCACTGGCGGTGATAGAGGTCGCGCTCATCCGGCGAGCTTGCCACTTCTTCAATACGGTCAGCGTCGTACAGCAGCACGCCGAGGTAACGAATGCGACCCACGCAGGTCTCCGAGCAGATAGTCGGCTGGCCGGCCTCGATACGCGGGTAGCAGAAGATGCACTTCTCAGACTTACCGGTTTTCCAGTTGTAGTAGATCTTCTTGTAGGGGCACCCGGAGATACACATCCGCCAGCCGCGGCACTTGTCCTGGTCGATCAGAACGATACCGTCCTCTTCCCGCTTGTAGATCGCACCAGAGGGGCAGGACGCCACGCAGGTGGGGTTCAAGCAGTGTTCGCACAGGCGCGGCAGGTACATCATGAAGGTGTTTTCGAACTGGCCGTAAATATCCGCCTGCACTTTGTCGAAGTTGGCATCTTTACGCCGCTTGGCGAACTCGGTGCCGAGGATCTCTTCCCAGTTGGGGCCCCATTCGATCTTCTTCATACGCTCGCCGGAAATCAGCGAACGTGGGCGCGCCACCGGCTGGTGCTCGCCGATCTTGGCGGTGTGCAGGTGCTGGTAGTCAAAGGTGAACGGCTCGTAGTAGTCGTCCATGTCGGGCAGGTCGGGGTTGGCGAAGATATTCGCCAATACCCGCCACTTACCCCCAATGCGCGGCTCGATCCTGCCATCGGTTCGGCGCATCCAGCCGCCCTTCCATTTGGCCTGGTTCTCCCACTCTTTGGGGTAGCCAATACCGGGCTTGGTCTCGACGTTATTGAACCAGGCGTACTCCATACCTTCGCGGCTGGTCCAAACATTTTTGCAGGTCACCGAGCAGGTGTGACAGCCGATACATTTGTCTAGGTTGAGAACCATGCCTACCTGGGAACGAATCTTCATTTCACGGCCTCCTGAACGCTGTCATTGCCTTCGCCATCCAGCCAGTCAACGTGTTTCATCTTGCGTACCAACACGAACTCGTCGCGGTTAGAGCCGACGGTGCCGTAGTAATTAAAGCTGTAAGAGAGTTGCGCGTAGCCACCGATCATATGGGTAGGCTTGGGACAGACCCGGGTAACCGAGTTGTGGATGCCGCCCCGGGTGCCGGTAATTTCAGAGCCGGGTACGTTCACCTGGCGCTCCTGGGCGTGGTACATCATCACCATGCCGTCTTTGACGCGCTGGCTAACCACCGCCCGCGCCGCAATCGAGCCATTGGCGTTGTAAACCTCGATCCAGTCGTTGTCCTCGATATCAATCGAGGCAGCGTCTGCCTCGGAGAGCCACACCACCGGGCCACCGCGGTTAAGCGTCAGCATTAGCAGGTTGTCTGAGTAAGTGGAATGAATGCCCCACTTCTGATGCGGCGTGATGAAGTTCAGCGCCTTGCTCTTGAAACCGTTGTCGGCAGGTAGCGTGAAGCCTTTGGCCGCTTTAGTGTCGATGGGCGGACGATAGACCAGCAGACTTTCACCGAACGCGCGCATCCAGGCGTGATCTTGATAGAACTGCTGTCGACCGCTCACGGTGCGCCATGGAATCAGCTCGTGGACGTTGGTATAGCCCGCGTTGTAGGAGACGTGCTCATCCTCAAGACCCGACCAGGTGGGGCTGGAGATAATCTTGCGCGGCTGGGCAACCACATCGCGGAACCGGATCTTCTCTTCCTGCTTGGGCCTCGCTAGGTGGGTATGGTCGCGCCCAGTGATTTTGGAGAGTGCATCCCACGCTTTTACCGCTACCTGGCCGTTGGTTTCCGGCGCCAGGGTCAGAATCATTTCAGCGGCATCGATCGCGCTGTCGATCAGTGGGCGCCCTTTATGCGGGCCATCCAGTTTGCGGTGGTTAAGTTTTCCTAGCAGCTCGACTTCATCGTCGGTGTTCCAGGCGATGCCCTTACCACCGTTGCCAATACTTTCCAGCAGCGGTCCAACGGAGGTGAAACGCTCGTAGGTCTCGGGGTAGTTACGCTTGACCTCGATCAGCGACGGCATGGTTTTGCCGGGGATCGGCGCGCACTCGCCTTTTTTCCAATCCAACACTTCCGGCTGGGCCAGTTCCCCAGGCGAGTCGTGCTGCATGGGCAGGGTGACCAAGTCGGTCTCTTCGCCCAGGTGCCCCACGCATACCTTGGAGAACGCCTTAGCAATACCCTTGTAAATATCCCAGTCGCTACGCGATTCCCAGGCGGGGTCGGTGGCCGCGGTCAACGGGTGTATGAACGGGTGCATGTCGGAGGTGTTCAGGTCGTCTTTTTCGTACCAGGTGGCCGTGGGCAGCACGATATCCGAGTAAAGGCAGGTGGTGGACATGCGGAAATCCAGGGTCACCAGCAGGTCGAGTTTGCCTTCCGGCGCCTCGTCGTGCCATACGACTTCTTCGGGTTTCTGGCCACCGAAGTCGCCCAAGTCTTTGCCCTGAATACCGTGCCGGGTACCCAGCAGGTACTTGAGCATGTACTCATGGCCCTTGCCGGAGCTACCCAGCAGGTTGGAGCGCCAGATGAACATGTTGCGCGGGAAGTTCTGCGCGTTGTCCGGGTCTTCTGCAGCGAAGGCCAGCTCACCGCTCTTAAGTTGCTGCACTGCATAATCGGCAGTGGACATGCCCGCGGCTTCGGCTTTTTTCGCCAAGCGCAGCGGGTTGGTACCGAGCTGCGGCGCGGAGGGCAGCCAGCCCATGCGCTCGGAGCGTACGTTGAAGTCGATCAGGCTGCCCGGGTAATCCTCGGCCTTGGCCAGCGGCGATAGGATCTCTTTGATCTCAAGCTTCTCGTAGCGCCACTGGGAGGAGTGGTTGTAGAAGAACGAGGTAGAGTTCATATGACGCGGCGGGCGCTGCCAGTCGAGGCCAAAGGCCAGCGGGGTCCAGCCGGTCTGCGGGCGTAACTTTTCCTGACCCACATAGTGCGCCCAGCCACCACCGCTCTGGCCGATACAGCCGCACATGACCAGCATGTTGATCAGGCCACGATAGTTCATGTCCATGTGGTACCAGTGGTTCATACCGGCACCGACGATGATCATGCTACGTCCGTTGGTTTTGTTAGCGTTGTCGGCAAACTCACGGGCGATACGGGTGCACTGCTCTGCCGACACGCCAGTGATTTTCTCCTGCCACGCGGGGGTATAAGGGCGAACCTGATCAAACGAGGTCGCGCCGTCATCTTCGCCGTCACTGGTAAAGCCACGGTCGATGCCGTAGTTGGCACACATCAGATCAAAAACGGTAACCGCCAGCATGTCGCTGCCATCGGCTCTCTTCAGGCGCTTGGCGGGCAAGTTGTGGAACAGCAGGTCATCAGCCGCGCCTACACCGGCCCCTTTGACGTGCTCAAAGTGCTCGTGCTCAATACCACCGAAGTAAGGGAATGCCACGCGCGCGACGCTATCGTGGTGCTCGGCTAGGCTAAGGAGCGGCTTGATCTCGGCGCCAGCAGCATCCAGCGATTCCAGGTTCCACTTGCCTACCTCGTCGCCGGTCTCGCCCCAGCGGAAACCGATGGAACCGCGCGGCACCACCAGTTGGTCGCGGGTTTCGTCCCAGGCAACGGTTTTCCACTCGGGATTGTTTTCCTGGCCCAGAGCAGCATCAAAATCACTGGCCCGCAATTGGCGGCCTGGTGCAAAACTGCCATCTTCTCGCGCTTCTAGTTCCACCAGGAACGGCATGTCGGTATAGCGACGCACGTAGTCGGTGAAGTAGGCGCTGGGGTTGTCAAGGTGGAATTCCTTGAGGATGACGTGCCCCATGGCCATGGCCAGGGCGGCATCGGTGCCCTGTTTGGCGGAGAGCCACTCGTCGGTGAGCTTAGAGACCTCAGCGTAGTCCGGGGTGATGGCGACGGTTTTGGTGCCTTTGTAGCGCACTTCGGTGAAGAAGTGGGCATCCGGGGTCCGGGTCTGAGGTACGTTGGAGCCCCAGGCAATGATGTAGCCGGAGTTGTACCAGTCAGCGGATTCGGGTACGTCGGTCTGCTCGCCCCAGGTCATCGGCGATGCGGGCGGCAAGTCGCAGTACCAGTCGTAGAAGCTCATGCAGACGCCGCCGATCAATGACAGGTAGCGGCTACCGGCCGCGTAGCTGACCATCGACATAGCGGGAATCGGCGAGAAGCCGATGATCCGGTCGGGGCCATACTGTTTAGCGGTGTAAACGTTCGAGGCCGCTACCAGTTCGTTAAGCTCATCCCAGTCACCCCGTACAAAACCACCCATACCGCGAGCACGCTTGTACTGCTTGGTCTTGGCCGGGTCTTCGACAATCGACGCCCAGGCATCGACCGGGTCTGGATGCGCCTTGAGCGCTTCGCGCCATAGGGCCAGTAGCGGCTTGCGAACCAACGGGTACTTGAGACGGTTGGCGCTGTACATATACCAGGAGTAGCTGGCACCGCGTGGGCAGCCACGCGGTTCATGGTTAGGCAGGTCGGGGCGGGTACGGGGGTAGTCGGTCTGCTGGGTCTCCCAGGTCACCAGACCGTTTTTAACGTAAATTTTCCAGCTACACGAACCGGTGCAGTTAACACCGTGGGTGCTGCGGACCACTTTGTCGTGCTGCCAGCGGGCACGATAGCTATCTTCCCATTGGCGGGATTCGCTGCGCAGTTCGCCGTGTTCATTGGCGAAGGGCTCGCGGGCCTTGCGGAAGAAATTCAGCCGATCTATGAAGTGACTCATTGTCGATCTCCAGGCTCCTCGGAAATTTGCATTACCCGTCATGCGGGTTCCATGAGGAGAAGTCTGCGCGATCGACATCAGAATTACTGCGTGATTACCTCCATATACACCCTATCTACCCCCAAGGTGATAGAGCAGCAAATGTTAAGGAATAGACGAGGAGTAGCCTTGGAAATCATACGGTTCGCGAGTAGCGATTTTCCTTCGGCGTTAGGTAGGCATCAAACGCCATGGCCAAGTTACGGATCATTAACCGACCCGAAGGCAACACTTCGATTGCATCGTCGCGAAGGGCGATCAAGCCGTCATCAGCCATCTCTTCCAGGCTCGCTAAGGCACTGGCAAAGTAGCTGCGAAACTCGATACCGTGGCGGGCCTCAATAGCAGCAAACTCAAGACGCCCATGGCACATCAGTGTATTAATGACATCACGTCGCAGGCGGTCATCGTCGCTAAGCCGATAGCCACGGAAAACGGGTAAACGCCCCTCGTCCATGCGGTGCTGGTACTGTGCAGTCTCCTTGACGTTCTGACTGTAAGTATCCCCTACCTTGCCGATAGAAGTGATGCCCAACCCAATCATGTCGCAGTCAGCGTGGGTGGAGTACCCCTGGAAGTTGCGCTGCAGCGTGCCGTTTTCGCGGGCTAGGCTTAACTCGTCATCCGGCAGGGCAAAGTGATCCATACCAATGTAAACGTAACCGGCGGCGGTTAGGCGATTGATCGTGAGCTCAAGCAGCTCTAACTTGCGCTCTGGCGGCGGCATATCCTCGGGACGAATCAACCGCTGAGCCTTGAACAGGTCGGGCAGGTGGGCGTAGCTGTAAGCGGCAATGCGATCCGGTTGCAGGTCAATAATCTTGGCCAGCGTGGTATCGAAACTTGCTACCGTCTGCAGCGGCAAGCCATAGATTAAATCCACACTGACCGATTCAAAGCCAGCGTCACGGGCCGCTTTAACCAGCGAGACCACCTGCTCTTCGCTTTGAACGCGATTGACCGCTTGCTGCACCTCGTGATCAAAATCCTGTACGCCGAAGCTCAACCGGTTGAACCCCAGTGCGTACAGTTCATAAACCTGCTTAGGGGTTACGGTGCGCGGGTCCACCTCTAGCGAAAATTCTCGCTCTGCAGGCCCCGCAAAATGGAAGGCTTCGTCCAGCGCTGCCATTAGCTCGCCTAGCTGGGCGTTACTCAGGTAGGTCGGGGTGCCGCCTCCCAGGTGTAGCTGGGTCATCCGCCGGGTGCTATCGAATAGCGCCCCCTGAACGCGAATCTCCTGTTTTAGCCACTGGAGATACTCAGCCGCCCGCTCGGTGTTGTGGGTAATGATCTTGTTGCAGGCACAGTAGTAGCACAGGCTTTTGCAGAACGGGATATGCACATAAACCGACAGTGGCTTTGGTTCTTCAGCCCGGTTACTGCGCTCGGCGGCGCTACGGTAATCATCCTCGGCAAACGCCGCATGAAACTGCGGAGCGGTTGGGTAGGAGGTGTAGCGGGGTCCCGGCCGGTCGTACTTTTCTACCAGGGGACGGTTGAACAACTGCTCATCTAGCATGATAGGGAAAGGTCTCTTAAGAGGGTCTTTAAAAAAAGATCTTTGAAAAAGGTTTCTAGAAGTGAACGCAGCAAGCGCTGGTTAATATTCATACAGTATACGTTTTAAAAAACCTCCTGCATCCATCGTGACTCCACTGCGTTGCTCACCACGCCTTGAAAGCCTCCCCATAATGACCTGGGTCAAAAGGTGGCAATAAATAGGCGACTAAAATGCTCGGGCTTTCATCTTAAGGAGTCTTCGCAATGGAGCTTGTGTGCCCTGCGGGCAACTTGCCCGCCCTGAAGCGTGCGGTGGATGAAGGGGCCGATGCGGTCTACTTCGGTTTCCAAAACGCCACGAACGCTCGCCAGTTTGCTGGGCTTAACTTCACCGACAAACGCGCCCGTGAGGGTATCGACTACGCCCATAAGCAAGGCAAACGGGTATTCTGCGCGATTAACACCTACCCCCAGCCCGATGGCTGGCAACAGTGGACCCGGGCCGTAGATCAAGCGGCTGATCTAGGCGTAGATGCGTTGATCCTCGCCGATATGGGCCTGTTGGATTACGCCACTCAGCACCATCCTGACGTAGCTAGGCACCTTTCAGTTCAGGGGTCGGCGACCAGTCATGAAGCACTGCGCTTCTATCATGAGCACTTTGGCATCAAGCGCGCCGTACTGCCTCGGGTGTTATCGATTACTCAAGTACGCGATCTCGCCAAGCAAACACCGGTGGAACTCGAAGTGTTTGCCTTTGGCAGCTTGTGCATCATGGCCGAAGGGCGCTGCTATCTCTCTTCTTATCTTACCGGCGAGTCGCCCAATACGCGGGGCGTCTGCTCACCAGCGGCTCATGTGCGTTGGGAAGAGACACCTCAGGGCCTAGAGTCGCGCCTTAATAATGTCCTGATTGATCGCTACGCCGAGGGCGAACGCGCCGGCTACCCCACCCTGTGCAAGGGGCGCTTTGAGGTAGCGGGCGAGACCTACCACGCCATTGAGGAGCCTACTAGCCTCAATACCCTGGAGCTACTACCAGAATTGCGTGAGCTGGGTATTAGTGCGGTAAAAATTGAAGGGCGTCAGCGCAGCCCCGCTTATGTGTCGAAGGTAGCAGGCATTTGGCGCCAGGCACTGGATCGCCTCGAAGGCGCGCCTGGGCGCTTTCATCCAGAACACACCTGGATGGCTGGTCTTGCTGAGCTTTCCGAAGGCGCCACCACCACGCTGGGCGCCTACGAGCGTCGCTGGAAATAGGAGCTCACCATGTCTACACCCCCTACTCTACAACTGTCGCTGGGCCCGGTACTCTTCTACTGGACACGGGAGCACTACGCCGGTTTCTACCGCGAGGCGGCCGACTGGCCAGTGGAGATCATTACCCTGGGCGAGACGGTTTGCTCGCGGCGCCGCGACATGAAACTTGACGACTGGCTAGGCATTGGACGCGAGCTCACCCAGTCGGGCAAGCAGGTGGTGCTCGCCAGCCAAACCTTGATTGAGTCCGAGGCCGACCTACGCGATTTACGCAAGCTCTGTGACAACGGCGACTTCATTGTTGAAGCCAACGATCAAAGCGCCCTACAACGCCTCTCGAATGCCGGGCTACCGTTTGTCGCTGGTGCGGCGCTCAATCTTTATAACCCGGCCACCTTGGACGTTATGAAGCGGGCTGGAATGCAGCGCTGGCAGGCACCGGTGGAAATGTCCCGGGATGACCTGACTCAACTGATCGCCGACTGCCATCAAACCGGGGTAAGCCAACCCTGCGAAGTATTTGCCTACGGTCACTTACCGCTCGCTTGGTCATCGCGCTGTTTTACCGCGCGACGCCACCAGAAACCCAAAGACCGCTGTCAGTTTGTTTGCCAGAAGTATCCCGAAGGCCTGGTACTGCGTTCGCAAGAGTCCCGTGATGTTTTCACCCTGAACGGCATTCAAACCCTTTCGAGCGCCTGCCAGGACCTTCGTCATGAGCTTCCAGCCATGGCCGAAACGGGGGTATCGGTGGCGCGTCTCAGTCCCCGGGCAGAAGGCATGGCCGAAGTAGTCAGCGCCTTTAACCAGGCTCGCCAAGGCAGGTTGCCTATCCCCGATCCATTAACACTGGTAGATGCCGAGATCTGCGACGGCTATTGGTATGGTCAACCGGGCATGGACAATACCCGCACTGGGGCTAACTAACGCAACAAATGAGTGTTGATGGCCCTACTTTGCGGCAGGGCCATCAACGTTTAATCCCGCTATCATTGCAACCTACTGAACATTCATACAACATGCTTTTTATAGCTGGATTACCCTCGGAGCAACGTTAACTCCATGCACCTCACCCGATTCACTGATTATTCAATACGCGTATTGATCTTTCTTGCTGCCAAGGGAGAGGAGCGCTCTACCATTCATGAGATTGCCGAGACCTTTAATATATCGCGCAATCATTTGATGAAAATCGTTCAGGAACTTAGCCAGAAACAATACGTTACCGCCATTCGCGGCAAGAATGGCGGCTTACTCCTTACCCGTGACCCCGCCACCATTGGGTTAGGCGAGCTGGTGCGGGAGATGGAGCATGACATGGCGTTAGTGGAGTGCTTTCATAGCGATAACGCCTGCATCATTACGCCGGCCTGTCGACTTCAATCGATTCTTAGGGATGCGTTGTCCGCATTTCTAGACGAACTGGACCACTACACACTGGCTGACTTGCTGGGCAATCAACAACCCCAGCTGGCGCAACTTATGCGCATTCCTACCATCAGCGCTTAGTACTCTCTAGCCCTGCTGCCCGTCGACGCGTGCCTGCATCAATGGCAACGTGTAGTGCACGAGAAATATGACGTAAGCCAAGCACCAGAAGATGATACTTAGCGTGTAGGTCCAGTGGGTGATCTGGGGAAATAGCGCTAAGACGGGTGAACGCATGACGGCGGCTATTAACATGAGTCCCAGCGCCACGCCGATACCCGGCAAGGTGCGTATTGGCCGACCGGTATGGCCTAGTGACACCCGAGCCATCATCGCTAACATCATGACGCCCATCCCCCCGATACTCAGGGCGTGAATTGCAAGCTCAGTGCGCATTAGCCCCATGAGCGCTAATACCCACATGACGAGGCCTAAGGGGATGAAGGCATAACTGCAGTGCAACCCCCATAGCAATGGTTCGCGCCAGCTTTGCAGTCCACCCCAGCGTGCCATGCGAAGTGTGTTGGCCAATGCTGCTAAGAGCATCGCCCCACCCATTAACACCGTAGGAATGGCAACGCCCAGCATGATGGCCAACTGCAATAATACGACGCCCGCCGTACTCGCCAGCGTAACACCTTCAAGTACGGGAATAGGCGCTGGCTTGGGCCGTCCTAAACGGTTGGCGGTAAACATAGCAATCACCCGCCCGCCTACGACGGTCATCAAAAGCGTGATCAATAGCACAGCTAAGTAGGCAGCTTGGCGAATCAACTCGGCATCGCCATTCATCAACCCCAAGTGCATCGCCAGATTAGCCATCGCAAACAGCGCCAGCACAGGGATGAAGATCAAATTGCGCCACCGCTTCGCGGTGATCACCAGTTTCGCCATAACAATGGCAACCACCGGCAGAAACGCAAGGTCGACCATCAATACTAGCCAGCCCGGCAATGCCATGGGAAAGGCCATTAGCAGCCGACCTAACAGCCATAATCCTACTAGCGCCAGCAGCGGCCCGCCGCTCAAGCTCGGCAATCCAGTCCAGTTGCGCACCGCCGTTAGTAAAAAGCCCGCGACCACCGCCGCTGCAAAGCCGAACAACATTTCATGCTGATGCCAAAAAATTAGGCCGCCATAGGGGCGCAGAAGGATATTGCCGTGCCAGAACGCCAACCACACCAACATCGATGCCACGCTGAACAGCGCAGCCAGTAGGAAGAAAGGCCTAAAAGCTAGGCGCATCAATGGCAGATGCGTAAGCGTAGAAGCAGGCTGGGATGAGGTGATCGTTGGCATGGCATAATTCCGACTAATTTACTTGGAAATATCATTGTGCGCCTCGCAACCATCGAAAACCATGACAAGTATCAAAAATACATCTTATAGTTTTTAAGTGCGCTAGCCACCCCTAATAGCGGTCGCCACGTCAAAGACCCTTTTACTAATAAAACCCGCTTCATGGTTGGTATTTATGCCCTCAGGGCTTTAAGATGTATTAAAAATCCATCTTAAAGCCCTGAGGTATTATCCGTGCTAACACATGAACAAGAAACACTGATCGACGCTACGGCGCCCGTCGTTGCTGAACACCTGGACGCCATTACTGAGCACTTTTATCCGTTGATGTTTACCCGCTATCCCGACGTAAAACCACTCTTCAATGAGGCGCATCAGCAAAGCGGTGGGCAGCCTCGCGCTCTGGCCAGCGCCGTATTGGCCTATGTAAAACTGCGCAGCAATCCTGCCCAAGCACGCGCCACACTGGCGGTTGTGGTCAGCAAGCATGTCTCTTTGGGGATACTGCCTGAGCAGTACCCCATTGTAGGGGAGTGCTTGCTAGCGGCGATTGGCGATGTACTTGGCGATGCCGTAACGCCGGAAATCGCCGATGCATGGGGGGCGCTGTATAACGAGCTTGCCGCACTCCTCATCGACCTTGAAGACCAGCGCTACCGCGAGTTTGAGCAGCGCCCAGGAGGTTGGCGGGGCACTCGCCGCTTCAAGATTGCCAGCACCCAGCAGGAGAGTGTCTTAATTCGCTCTTTTATTCTGGAACCCGAGGATGGCAACACGGTGGCTGACCATGAGCCTGGCCAATATATCGGCGTACGCTTAACCATTAATGGCGAACTGGTCTACCGGCACTACAGCCTATCGGATACCCCCAATGGTCGGAGCTATCGCATCTCAATCAAACGCGAAGCAGAGGGGCAAGTCAGCCGTTATTTCCACGATGTTCTGCAACCAGGCGATAACATAGAGCTGCTTCCACCAGCAGGCGACCTGACGCTGGTAGAGGGTGACGAACCGCTGCTGCTTGCCAGCGGGGGTGTTGGCCAAACACCACTTCTTCCCATAGCGCGACATGCTTTGTCGCTTGGGCGCCAGGTCGTCTATTTACACGCCGCCTTAGATGCCGATCATCACGCTTTCAATGACGAGCTTGAAACATTAAAGGCTGCCTATCCCGCGCGTTTTCAGGCGGTCAGCATTCATGAACAAGGAAACCGTGCCGATCACATTGGGCGTATCGACCGCTCCTTATTAGCCGACTACCTGCCTGGCCCTATGGCACGCTGCTATTTTGTCGGCCCCCAGGGGTTTATGACGGCTATCAACAGTGCCTTGGCTGAGCTGGGCATTGATGCAGACCGCCGACACTTTGAGCACTTCGGCCCCTCGCGACCACTCGACGTCGCTTGATATTAGGCGGCGTCGGTAACCTATACCGACGCCGCCTAATAAATCCCCGGGGGCTGGTGAGGATTAAATTATCCTCTGCGCGACAACCGCTCCAGCTTCAGCAGTACTTCCCCTAAACGTCCTTGGGCAAAACTTTCTTCTCGACCATCTAGTAGGTTCTTAAGCGTTAACCCCAGCTCTGTGTCCCCTTCTATAATCAAACGGCGCTGGAAAAACAGGCTATCGGGATCCTCACGGCGAGTGGCAAGGCACAGGAACTCACGCCACCCCCCACGAATGGTTGCCTCGCCCAGCTCACGACACAATACCAAGCGCTGAGCTTCAAGCGTCAGGCTTAGCGCCACCCCTAAATCACCGATGGCAAGGGTAATACGCCGCCCCTCCAGAACATCGAACTCGCCCTCTTGAAGAGGCTCAGCAAAGGTACGGTTAAGCAAAGGCTCGACCAAACGCTGCTTAATAATGAAAGGCACCTTCGGGTCAAGAAGACGAATCAGGTGTTCAAGGGTTACCGGTAGAGGCAGTAACGCAGACGGCATGGGAACAGCAAACGGTAGCAATGACACAACACACACTCCTAAATAAAGAGATCAACGACCAACGCCATAGGAGCCATGCTAAGCACTGCGATGGCGCTTCGAACTGATATGCATCAGTAGAGGCGACATAACTTCACTCATGGCCAATGGAAATGAATGGCTCATCTCAAGCTAGCCAGGAAAGGGGGCTGTGTCGAATGGCGGCCCCCACCATGTAAACGAATAGAGCGATAGCCGCCACGGCGGCGATAGCGCGCGATTGAGGCGTCTTCCCACGCTTAATGGCAAGGGTGCCAATACCGATGTAGGCCAGTAATGCCAGCAATTTGGCACTCAGCCAGGGAAGCTGCCAGGGCCATACAGAGAGCAGCACCATTAACGTCACCCCCAGGCCCAACAAGGCGGTATCGATGAGATGCGGCAGCACCTTGACCCAGCGCGCATTGAGCTGCGGGCTTTCCCGCACCGACCACCAAGCGCGTATCACGAAAAGCGTGATGCTCAACGCAGCCGCTGTCATGTGAAGGTGCTTGATCACAAAATAGTGTTCCACGGTGACGTCCTCAGCCAACGCTCACGGCATCGCCCTGATGATCGAAAGCGATAAACGAGGTGATATTGCCCATCTGCAGCGACGCCGTCATACGCTGAAGCTGACGTTCAATCTCGGCGTCATCCGCCGGGTCGTCCATGGCAGCCGCAAATACCAGATCCCATTCGAACCCAGTACGACGCGCCTCCTCGACCAATGCGGCCATATTGCTCAATTCATCTGTCGGCTTGTCCACACAGACGACGGGGACCAACACGCCGCCCTCCCCCTGCTCGAAACGACGACGCTGCTCATCATCAGGGAAGTCGGGCAGTTCAGCGTGAACGAACACAAACAGCAACCGCTGGGGCTTGGCTTGCTTACGAGCTTCCTGCAGTAGATCGGAAAATGTTGCTATCGTCATGGAAAAGGGCCTTATGGTGACAGTCGTTCGTAGGTGAGAGACGTTATTATGTTTCATGACTCAGAAGAGCGAGTCGTTTTACTGCCAGGGGATTTCTTAGTACCGCCTTGAACTGCCGTGGGTGCCTCTACAAAAAGCCATAACAGCAGCATGACCATGGCTAGAGGAATGAGCAGGCTCAAGGGCGCTGCCCGCCAGCCATACGCCTGAACCACTAGAGGCTCCATATGCAAAGAAAATCCTACCCCTGCCACCAGAGCTAGGAAGAGCCCTAAAAGTAGGCGCTTCAGGCAGCCTGGCATCCAACCTTTGGCATGGGCTATGCCAGTGGCAATGACAGCACCTCCCAGCCCTAGCCCACCCCCCACCAGCAGAAACTCCCCTGGCTGATGAGCCACCCCAAACCAGCCGAGTGCCAGTGCGAGTCCTAGCAGCAGCCACTGCATCAAGCTGCAGGTACTGAATCGTCGTGCTAGTCGCCATGCAGGCCAAGCCAGCAGAGCACCACTACCCAACGGCAACAGTACATAAATAGGGTGGATCGCGAGCAGCGCGTAGAGTGTCCAGCTGGCTACCGCTAAGGCGCTGGCCAGCGGCATCAATAGCATGGCTACCAGCATCTGATAGCCATTTACGGGCTCTTTTGATGTCTCCAGCGTCGGAGGCGGTATAGGTGGAGGCATGGTGATTCCCGGCGAGGGTATGAAGACATCAGAAGACATGCCAGAATTGTGGGTAAATGCCGGGTTTAGGTCAAAAAGCATCGGAGGTAGTCGGGCTAACCCCAAAGTAATAGCCCCCGTATCGAGATCCAGCTAATGCCCCACTTTCTTCCCTCTTATGTGCTACTGGAACCGTCATGAAATTACTTCAACGCTCCCTTGTAGCTCGCATCATTGCGTCCCTGCTAGCTATCAGTGGTATGGCACTCATTAGCATCACCCTGACAATGGCCATGTCTAGCAGTACCCATGGGGATGCTGCGGCGATCAACGTGGCTGGCTCATTACGCATGAACGCCTACCAGATTATGGGAGCGCTGCAGCGCGCGCATTATGAACCTGAAGAGGCGCACGAGGCACAACTCGAAGCACTTTTGGTGCGCTTCGACCAGCGCTTGAATGGTATTACCCTCCAGCAAAACATCCCTGCCGACCATCACCACGAGAGCCGTCAACAGTTGGAAGAAATCCAATCCTACTGGCAAAGCACGCTACGCCCGACACTGCAAAACCCAACCGCCGCCCGCGAACTAGATAGACTAGAAACGATGATCGTAGCGATGGTTAGTGACATTGAAATCCTGGTGACCTACCTAGAGCAGAGCACCGAGGCTAAGGTAAGGCTACTCGGCATGATGCAAGTACTCTTCCTCGTGCTGATCGCTATTGTGGTACTAATCGCGCTCTACGATGTTCGCCATAACCTTGTGTTGCCATTACGCCAGCTGATGGTGCTTGCCCGGGAAGCATCTCAGCGGAACTTTAAGCCGCGCTCTCAAATTCGGGGCAGCGACGAACTGGCCTTGCTAGGCGACACCTTAAACAACATGTCCGCTGAACTGGCCTCCAGCTACGCTGCGCTTGAAGACAAGGTATCCCGCAAGAAACAGGAGCTTGAGCGCAGCAACCAAGCCATGCGGGCAATGCACGATGCTAGTCGTTCGCTCTACGGTGGCGGCAACGACCTCTGCTCCAGTGCAGCGCCAATGCTGCGCGAACTGGAAAAACTGCTGAATATCGGGCCGATACGGTTATCACTTAACGACCCCTTTGACCAACGGGAAATGCCGGTGCTGGAAACTCACTCGCGCACTCGGCCGGAGTACTGTCGAGACCAAGAGTGCCATGCCTGTTTGATTGACCCCCGCCCTCTGGATATGGTCGCCAGCGATCAATCGCAATGTTTGTTACTCCCTATTAGTGTCGGTGACACCCTGCTGGGCACCCTGGAAGTGTGGTACCCCCGCGAGCGGCTTAACGATAACACTCGCAGGCTGCTCAGCATTCTTGCCGACCAGTTGGCCACGGCGGTCTACCTACAGCGACGTATCGAAGAGCAGCAGCAAGTGACCCTCATCAATGAGCGCACGATCATTGCACGGGAACTGCACGACTCCCTGGCCCAGTCGCTCTCTTATCTTAAGATGCAGGTTGCTCGACTCGAACGTATGCAGCAAAAAGACACAACACGCGAAGCGCAGGCAGCGGTATTCGATGAGCTGCGTAACGGGTTGAATAGCGCCTATCGCCAACTGCGCGAGCTGCTGACCACTTTCCGGCTTAAGCTTGAAGGTCCTGGGTTACAATTCGCTCTGCGCCAGACGGTCGATGAGTTCACTCAGCGCATGGGGATCCCTGTAGAGCTGGAGTACGATGTGCCACCCTACTTGCTAAACCCGAACGAAGAAATTCATGTGTTACAGATTATTCGTGAGGCACTTGCTAATACGCACAAACATGCCAAGGCTCACTGGGCTGCCGTGACGGTGCGTTTCGCCAATGCGCGTTTGCTGGTAAAAATCGAAGATGACGGCATTGGTTTAGAAGATGATAACTCTCCGCCGATGCACTACGGCTTGGTAATCATACGCGACCGAGCTACCACCCTGAACGGGGAGTTGAGTATCGCTAATCGCCCTGCTGGGGGTACCGGCATTGAACTCGTTTTTACGCCGTTAACCGCTCGCTTAATCCAGCAACAGCCCTTGTCGGCTGCCGAAGATTCTAATTAGACAAAGGGACTTCTTAATGACGCTGACCACTCCTGATACGCCTGCCAGTCTGGTGATTATCGATGACCACCCATTACTCCGACGTGGTGTGGCACAACTTCTTGAGCTCGAAGATGACCTTGAACTGGTGGGTGAAACGGGCAATCCAGAAGAAGGGATTGAGCTGGCCCTCAAGTTTGAGCCAGACCTCGTTCTACTCGACTTAAACATGCCGGTTGTGAACGGGATAGAGGTCTTGCGGCGCTTGCGGGAAGCCAACTACAGCGGCCGCGTGGTGATGTTTACGGTTTCAGACCACGAGGATGATGTTGTCTCAGCGCTGCGTACCGGTGCGGACGGTTACCTGCTAAAAGATATGGAACCAGAAGATATGGTTCGCCAACTGCGCCAAGCTGCCCTGGGGCGCATGGTCATCAGCGAGAGCCTGACGGCCCTACTGGCCGAGGCACTGCGTAATCAACGCAACGCGCCCTCAACCCCCGATATCCAAAGCCTGACGCAACGCGAACGTGAAATTCTGCAGCAACTGGCTGGCGGGCTCTCCAACAAACTCATCGCACGCAAGCTCGATATTACCGAAGGTACGGTCAAGGTCCACGTTAAGCACCTACTCAAAAAACTCAACTTGCGTTCACGAGTCGAAGCCGCCGTCTGGGCGGTGCAGGAAGGCCTTAATCACTAGCCAGCTCTGAGTGGTTACCTCCAAAGACTTCCTAGGTACTTTTGCGCTGATTTAATCTTACCTAATTCGACTTTTTCCTCTTTTAAATCAATTAACTTCAGCTTTACAGCGACTACCTCTCAAGTGGTATGTCGCTGATTTTAGCGTCTTTTCCTCAGGTTTCCCTACTCTCTGCTCAAGCGTATCTTGCCGGGTAATAGCTGCACGCAGAAAGCGTTTGATGCCAAGGGGAAACCGCCATGACCAAGAGAAATGCTGACATAGAGAAATGGGATGTTGAGGATGCCCAGTTCTGGGAACAGGAGGGCAAGCGAGTCGCTAACCGCAACCTATGGATATCCATTCCCAGCCTGCTAATGGGTTTCGCTGTTTGGATGATGTGGGGCATGATCACCACCCAAATGCAGAACCTGGGGTTTTCGTTTTCAATTAACCAGCTATTCTCCTTGACTGCACTTGCCGGTCTTGCTGGCGCCACATTACGTATCCCAGCATCGTTCATGATCCGCATTGCAGGCGGACGTAACACTATCTTTCTGACCACCGCTCTGTTGATGATCCCCGCCGCAGGAACGGGCTTTGCATTGATGAACCCAGAGACACCGTTCTGGGTGTTCCAGGTTTTGGCGCTACTCTCCGGCATTGGTGGCGGCAACTTTGCTTGCTCAATGAGTAATATCTCCACCTTTTACCCTAATAAGCGGCAAGGGTATGCGTTAGGTATGAATGCTGGACTAGGGAATTTTGGTGTCACTACCATGCAGATCATGATTCCGCTGGTGATGACAGTAGGTATCTTCGGCGCTATTGCTGGCACGCCAATGGAGCTGCAAAGCCCTAGCGGGACGTTGATCGGCCGTATCGAAGCGGGTACCGACACCTGGATCCAGAACGCGGGCTTCATCTGGCTTGTCTTCTTAATCCCACTAGCTTTCGCAGGCTGGTTCGGCATGAACAATCTGCGCACTATTACTCCTAATCCTGGTTCACCATTAGCAGCTTTCAGCAAAATACTGGGGCTCTACGGAGTCGGGTTGGTCACCACAGTCATCGGAATGCTTGCGCTTGGCTTGCTCAATATGTGGGTCGCCTTGCCGCTGACCATCCTGCTGACCCTGGTGTTGTTGCGTCTGATTCCTGGTGACATCAAGCCCAATATTCAGAAGCAGTTCGCGATATTTTCCAATAAGCACACCTGGTCAATGACCGTGCTCTATATCCTGACCTTCGGCTCTTTTATCGGCTTCTCTGCAGCCCTGCCCCTCTCTATCAATGTCATCTTCGGCAACATGATGGAGATGGCTGCCGATGGCACGATGACTCGTGTGACCAACCCAGAGGCACCCAGCGCCTTAACCTGGGCATGGATAGGCCCCTTCGTAGGCGCCCTTATCCGCCCACTGGGTGGTTGGATCTCTGACAAGGTCGGTGGCTCCATCGTCACCCAAATAATCTCTGCGATTATGGTAGTCGCCTCCATCGCCACCGGCTACGTAATGATGCTGGCCTATAACGCCACTAATCCGAATCAATTCTTCTGGATCTTCCTGCTGCTATTCATCGTGCTTTTCGCCGCCAGCGGTATCGGCAACGGTTCCACGTTCCGCAGTATCGGCGTGATCTTCAACCAGCAACAGAAAGGCCCGGTTCTGGGCTGGACCTCCGCAGTAGCCGCCTATGGTGCTTTCATCGCTCCACGGGTAATGGGCGAACAGATCCAAGCTGGCACACCCGAGCTTGCCATGTACGGCTTTGCCGTTTTCTACGCTATCTGTCTCGTTGTCAACTGGTGGTTCTACCTACGCAAAGGTGCCTACGTTAAGAACCCCTGAGCATGCCCTGCTTTTTGCTCCCGGGGCTAAGCTCCGGGTCTTGATTCCCTACCCCAGTGCGGGAGGACACCATGAAAATTATGATCGCCTATGACGGTTCACGAAACGCCAAGCTAGGCCTCGCTCAAGTCGTCGATATGTTCCGCTGCAACCAGCCACTGCTCGTGCTGGTCGGCGTGGTGGAGAACCCTCTCGACGCTACCGATAACAACGAAGCGCTGTTTCAACAGGAGCATGATGAGCTCAAACAGCATCTTAAAGAAGGTGTTGCCTTCGCTACCGGAGAAGGCTTTAAGGCCGAACAGCTTCTCGCCGAAGGCGATGCTCGCAAGATGCTGCTTCAGGCAACGAAGAAACTCTCTCCTGACTTACTAGTGATTGCACGGCATAGCCACCAACCAGATGGAGGCATCATCGCTAAGTCACTGACTTATTTCGTTGATGAGCTCGACTACATGACCTTCGGCAGCGTCAGTTCCTTCCTTGCCCGGCGCGCAGAGTGTCCTTTATTGATCCTTCCCAGCCCTTAATCAGCCCACTTAAAAATCTTTTGGGACACAGGACGATACGACCATGAAAGTTTCCGCTGTATTCAAGTTTCGAAGCCCTGAAGTGCGGGCCTTGCACCTGACCTGGATTGCCTTCTTTATTACCTTCTACGTGTGGTTCAACATGGCGCCGCTCGCCTCGAGTATGCTCAAGAGCGTCGACTGGCTGACCCCGGACGATCTCAAGCTGTTCGCCATTTGCAACGTCGCCTTGACCATTCCTGCACGTATCATCGTTGGCATGGCGCTGGACCGTTTCGGCCCACGCCGTGTGTTTTCGGTACTGATGGTGACGATGTCGATACCGGCGCTGGCGTTTGCTTTCGGTAACAGCATGACGCAACTGCTGGTAGCCCGCCTGGTACTAAGCTCGATTGGTGCTAGCTTCGTAGTCGGTATCCACATGACCGCGCTGTGGTTCAAGCCTAAGGATATCGGTTTCGCTGAAGGCTTCTACGCTGGCTGGGGCAACTTCGGTTCTGCCGTTGCCGCCATGTCGCTGCCGACCATTGCGTTAAGCATGTATGGCGGCCCCGATGGCTGGCGCTGGGCCATCGCCCAGAGTGCGATCGTGATGGCAGCTTATGGTGTCTACTATTGGTTCGCGATTACGGACGGCCCAGACGCCAGCTCCCACCGCAAACCGCGTAAATCCGCTGCTATGGAAGTTAGTACCTGGGGCGATATGATCAAGCTGATCATCTGGACCATCCCTTTGGTCGGCGTACTCGCCATCCTTGTCTGGCGCATCCAGTATATGGGCTATCTCTCTGTCACCAACGCAGTGATCGCCTACCTTGTCATCGTGGCCATCGTCATTTATCAGATAGTGCAGATCCTCCGGGTCAACCTGCCAATCCTGCGTAAAGGCGTTCCGGAGGATGATAAGTACTCGTTTAACAGTGTGGCAGCGCTCAATAGCACCTACTTTGCCAACTTTGGTGCTGAACTGGCCGTGGTGTCGATGCTACCCATGTTCTTTGAGGAGACCTGGGGGCTGAATGCCGCCACAGCGGGTATGATTGCGGCGTCGTTCGCCTTCGTCAACCTAGTCGCGCGCCCCATGGGCGGCATGGTGTCTGACCGTATGGGCAACCGCCGTTTCGTCATGCTGTGCTATATGTTTGGCATTAGCATCGGGTTCTTGTTGATGGGCATGCTCAACTCGAGCTGGCCGCTGATCCTGGCGATTGCCGTGACTATTGGCACCTCGGTTTTCGTCCAGGGGGCAGAGGGGGCAACCTTCGGCATTATTCCTTCTATCAAACGTCGCATCACCGGGCAGATCTCGGGTATGGCGGGCGCCTACGGCAATGTTGGCGCAGTGGTTTACCTAACCATTTATACGTTTGTGACGCCGACACAGTTCTTTTACATCATCGCCACCGGTGCATTTATCAGTTGGGTTATCTGCCTTGTATGGCTTAAGGAGCCAGAAGGCGCCTTTGATGACGAGTACTATGTTTCTTCCGTTGATAGGGACATCGAAGAGCAAGCCTTGCAGAACGCCAAACCCTAAACGCACTATCTATCTATAGCACTACCTAACACGCCGGGCCGTTATGGCCCGGCGTGTTGTGTTATACCGCCCAACATAAGGGCTTCTTGGCTACTTTTAATCAGGGTTTGTGGGTTCATCACAACAAACGCAGGTTAAATCATGTTCCGTTGATGGCATTTTCTAAAGCAATAGCGTTAAGTCCCTGATCCTTTGCTTGATAAAGCAGGCTATCCACTAGGCGCAACCTCTCCTCAAATTCACTACTTTCAGTCAAGGTACAGATACCGATGCTCGCGGTAACATACACTGGCACAGGCCCCTCTTTCACCAAGGAGGTTGCCGGCAATATATCTAATAAGCGTTTAGCCGCTCGATACGCCTCCTCGACCAAGGTGCTAGGCATCAGTACCATAAACTCTTCGCCGCCCCAGCGGGCTATTACATCTGATTCTCGAAAAACCGATCGGCAAAGACAGGCGAACTGCTTCAACACCTCATCGCCTACGTGATGGCCAAGCGCATCATTAATATTCTTAAAATGATCCAGGTCTATCATCACCAACGCAGCGGCAGGCGCATCCCGCTTTATTAGCGCCAACGTCTCCTGCATGCGTTGCTCAAAAGCCCGGCGATTTAATAACCTCGTGAGAAGATCAGTGGCGGCCAGGTGGGCCATTTCATTACGGGCCGTTTCCAGTTCACGAATCAACTGCTTTTGATACCGGTGAGAACGCATCAGCTCCATGTGAGCCATCACTTGATTGGCAAGGGCTTGCAGAGCAAAACACTGCTGGTCACTCAGCTCGCGGGAATGGTAATCCAGCACACATAACGTACCTAACGGATAACCCTCCTGGCTTTCAAGCAAAGCACCGGCATAAAAACGCAGGTGGGGTTCACCAGTAACTAGTGGATTACGGCAGAAACGCGCATCCTGCGTAGTATCCGGCACAATAAAAAGGCCCGACTGAAGCAGTGCATGGGCGCAAATGGACACATCAAGCGGCGTTTCTCGTACCGATAAGCCTTTTATAGCTTTGAACCATTGCCGATCTCGATCAACAAAATTAATGACCGCAATGGGCGCTCCGCAGATAATGGAAGCTACTTCTGCTATTTCATCAAATGCCGCTTCTTCCGGCGTATCGAGTATTTCGTAACCGGCTAGTGCTGCTAACCTCAGCTCCTCATACGCCGAGGCACACCCCTCATTTAGCTTTGACATAGCGCTCCATAACCATCTACCACATATTAAAACTTAACGTTATGAGGCAGTATGACGAAACAAGTTCCTCAGGGGTAGGCAGCTTTGGGGCATCCTCACATCTCGCCCAGCGCCTTTTAGTGCTTCTTTATAAGGAATTATCTCATCCTTAAAACAAGGAAAAACGCCATCAACATTTCGTCCAAAGTAGCTAAATTAAACATTGTTAGCTTTTTTTGATTGCCATTCTTTAGACTTAATCACATGATGTTAATCGTGGTTTCCGCAGCCAGCATCTATAACAATGAAAATCAGTAGACTTTAAATATCAGGGGCATTTTATGTACCACGAATATCCCTTACTCGAAGCTCAGCAGGAAATCCACGACCTCGCCGCTGCGGGCGCTCCTCTTACTAAAACATTGGCAGCGGTAGCCGATTGGGCAGAACGTATGCTGCCCCAAGCGCTGGTCTCTATCATGCGCTTTGACCCGGCTAAAAACACCTTAAGCATGGTTGCCAACCGCCACTTCTCGCCCGCCTACACCGCCCACATGCAAGCGCTAATGATTGGCCCAGCAGTGGGCACGTGCGGAAAAGCCGCTTTTGAAAAACAGCTGGTGGCGACTAAAGATATTTGCTTGGATCCCCATTGGGCAGCCTTCAGGGAAGTAGCCTTAGCAGAGGGGCTACGGGCCTGCTGGTCAATGCCTATTCTCTCTACTCAGGGAGAGCTACTCGGCACCTTCGCCACTTACTACAGTCACCCTGCCTCGCCCACACAAGAAGAGCAGAATCACCTTGCCCGCAGCGCCAGTCTCGCTGCCATTGTGTTCCTGCGCCACCGCGACAAACAGCAGCACCGCATGCAATCAGAATGGCACCGCTCACTGTTTGTTAACCACCCTGACGGTGTGTATGAATTTAACCTTGAAGGTCATTTTCAACGCTGTAATACCGCGCTAGAGCGCATTACAGGCTACGCTGCATCCGAACTTATCGGCTTACATTTTAGCCAATTTATCGCGCCTAATTTTCGTGAATCAACCCAACAGGCGTTTAACACCGCCTGCCGTGGCGAGGCCATCACCTACGAAACCCTGGGAAGGCATGCCAATGGGCACTGCTACTCGCTGGAAATCACTAATTTTCCAGTGATTATTGATGACGTCATTGTAGGTGTATATGGCATATGCAGAGACGTTACTGCCCGTAATAAGCAAACCGATGAGCTAAGACTACTAAAAAGAGGCATGGAAGCCAGCCCAAGCGGCATTATCATGGTGGATGCGCAGCAAAACGGTATGCCTATCGTCTTCGCTAACCCCGCTTTCTATCGTATTACCGGCTACACACCTGCCGAGGTTATCGGCAACAATAGCCGTTTTCTACGCGGCCCTGATACCGGGCCCGAAGCGGTTGAAGCCATTCGAAACGCGATGCGCGAAAAGCGCGATATCAGTACTACTCTGCTCCATTACCGTAAAAACGGTCAGCCCTTCTGGAACCACCTTGTTGTTAGCCCCGTTTTCGACCCGGAGGGCAACTGCACGCACTACATCGGCATTCATCAGGACATTACGCACGAGAAAAATCAGGAAGCAAAACTGGCCTACCAGGCCACGCATGATTTGCTCACCGACCTACCCAACTATTCAGCACTTACCGAGCAGCTATCAACCGTATTTGAGCAACACCAGCGGGGAAACCACGGTACCTTAGCGGTTCTACATCTTGATTTAGACGGATTTAAAGCCATTAACGATGGGCTGGGACACCTGGTCGCTAATCAAGTGTTAGTGACGGTTGCCCGCCGCCTTGAAGAGATGGTTAGCTATCCAGATATGCTGGCTCGCCTGGTAGGGGACGAATTTGCCATCCTTTTGACGGTAAAGGATGACCACACCACCGCTATTATAAGTTTGGCTGAACGCATTTTAACCACCCTGGCAGAGCCCGTCTCCCTTGAAGGGCAACTGGTGCACATAAGCGTCAGCATTGGCATTGCTTGCCATACGCCTTCGATCCAAGGGCCTTACAGCCTCCTCCAACATGCCGATTTAGCCCTAGAGCAAGCCAAACGACAGGGGCGAAATACTTGGCAGTGGTACCGGGGCCGCAAAGCCGAACACGTTAAGTACAATGTTGCCATGCGGCACGAACTACATACCGCCCTTGCAGCGGAGGACTTTGTACTTCACTACCAACCCATCGTGGATGCGGTGAGTGGGCGCATACGCAGCGTCGAAGCCCTGGTTCGTTGGCAACACCCTACCCTGGGCTTGGTATCCCCCGGTGAGTTTATTCCTCTAGCAGAGCAAACCGGACAGATTATTCCCCTGGGACGCTGGGTACTCCAGCAAGCCTGCCGGGATATGGCAGCGCTCAATGCCGAGAGCGAGCGCATACTGCCCGTTGCCGTTAATATTTCTTCATTACAGTTCTGCCGGGATGGCTTTCTTGACGAAGTGAAGCACGCGTTGCGGACATCGGGATTACCAGCAGAGCAGCTTGAGCTTGAGGTAACAGAGAGCGTATTGCTGGACGGAACTACCCCCATTATTACGCTGATGGAAACGCTTACCTCGATGGGCGTACGTGTCGCGTTAGATGACTTTGGCACCGGCTTTTCAAGCCTGGGCTATTTATGTGATTTACCCACCCACAAAGTCAAACTAGACCGCCGGTTTGTGCAAGAAACCCTGACCAATAGACGCATGGCAGCGATTGTTCAAGGCGTCATCACAATGGCACACCATATGGATATGGTCGTGGTAGCCGAAGGAATTGAAACGCGAGAACAGCAGCAAGATTTATCCCGCAGGCACTGCGACCTGCTTCAAGGATACTTTTTTGCGCGCCCCATGCCGCTGCATGAACTGCAACAACTGCCGGATCTATTGATGAAACTACCCCCCCTGCAAACGTCATAAAAATTAACAGGCTAGTGAAAGTAGCGTCTAATCAGGCAGCCTCGACAGGGCGTGCTAATGCCGTTTTTAGTAATGCTAATTCAGAAAGCTTACTTTTTAACCTGTTTGGCTGGCGCAACCGCAGTGGGCGGGTAAAATGCGTACTGTTTTTTCTATTACCCGCCGCCCGCACAGGGCACAAAAGCGAGTGAACAATACGTTAGACGCCGCTATCCCTAACGATTTACATACCCGCTTAGAGCAGCCCCGAACGCTCACCCTGGAACAAGGCGCGATTAAACAGGCGAAAGCTATATATAAAAAGGTAGTGGCCTTTCAAACCAAGCCTCGCAACATGCCATGATCGGCAGTTATTAAGGAATTTGTATGTCTTCGGAGTGGTTGTCCCAAGTACTGCTTCCCTGGGTATTGGCCGGAGTGATGATGACCATGGGCCTGAATCTGACTAAAAACGACTTTGTACACACCTGCCGCCACCCGGGCCGCTTAATGCTAGGCACTAGCCTACAGATACTGGCCTTGCCGCTGCTGGCCTGGGGAGTAGTGGCCTTGCTGCCGCTTTCGCCGTTAGCCGCGGCGGGATTGTTGCTGGTCTCTCTGGTGCCTGGGGGCGCAACCTCAAACATGTTCAGTTATCTTGTACAGGGAGATTTAGCGTTATCCGTCAGTTTAACCGCCATTGCGGCGGTACTTGCCCCCTTTACGCTGCCGTTGATTATGGGCTGGAACCTAGAATTTCTCGGCTTAAGCAGTGCCGGGCTAAGCCTCCCCTACTGGCCAACCGTAGGCAAGCTGCTGCTAGTGACCCTGGTGCCCGTGCTCGCTGGCATGCTCCTGCGATGCTTACTAAAGGAAACCGTCCTGAACTGGCTACTGCCCAAAATAAAGGTGTTAACGGGTGTGGCGATGATTGGGGTGGTGGTCGCGCTGTTCGTTAGCCATGCTCAGCGCCTACCCCCGCTGCTCAGCGTTGAAACACTGGCGGTGCTGCTACTGTGTGTGTTGAGCATGGCCTTAGGCCACCATGTGGCACGCCGCTTACGCCTACCACATGCCAGTGCCCGCGCCATTACTGTTGAGGTTGGCGTGCAAAATGCGGGGGTAGCCATGATGGTCGCTTTTGCGCTGCTTCAGCAGCCCGGCATCGGTTTGGTGCCCCTGCTTTATGGGTTATTAATGAACGTACCGGTGTTTTTGTGGATGTTCGCCTGCCTATGGCGAGACCGCCAGCGGACAGCCTCCCCGCACTGCTTATGAAACGTTTCTCCATTAGGCATGAGGGGCACTGCTATTAGGGACATTCAATGAGGAGTAAACCATGAAGATACAGTGGTTAGGTTGCGTTACATTCGTCGCGGCATTGGGTGTCTTACCGTTACAACTCGCCCACGCTGCAGACATATTATGCGAAGACAAAACCGCAACGTTACGTCATCAACTTGAGCAGGCGCAGGCACACGGCAATCAACACCGCGCCGAGGGATTACAGCGCGCGCTACACGCCATTAGCGAAAACTGTACCAATGAGCGAGTCCTTGCACAGGCCGAGGAAGAAGTACGCGAAAGCCATGAAGAAGTAAGGGAGCGCACTGAAGCATTGAATCAGGTCTTACACGACGGTGACAAAAACGATATTCAGGAAAGCCGCGAAAAGTTAGAAGAAGCCACCCGCGAACTTAAGGGGCACACCGAAGAGCTTAATGCGTTGCAGCGTCGCCTTAACGAGTAGTGTTTGACACCTAAATTGCGGTCGGATGCTGCCCCGAGCCAAACAAAGACTAAGCCAATTTTGATACGCAGAAGGCCCTCCCACGTGGGAGGGCCTTCTGGTTACAGGCTAGGGATATTGAAAATTAAATAAACCTACCTAGCCCAACAGCTGAGCGTAAACGATCCATGGTCACAGCAGCTTCTTCTCGGGCACGCTCGGCACCCTTCTGAAGCACAGCTTCAATATGGGCGGGGTCTTCCATCAGTGCGTTATACCGCTCACGAGGTGCACTTAAATGCGCGTTTAGGTACTCAAATACGTGGTTTTTGGCATCACCCCAGCCGATCCCTTCTGCATACTGCCCGCGCATAGCGGCTGCTTCTTCAGTGCTGGCAAAGGCAGAGAATATTTGAAATAGAGTGCAGGTATCAGGGTCTTTGGGTTCGCCGGGCTCCAGCGAGTTGGTTTTAATTTTACGCACTAGCTTTTGTAGCTTTTTCTCGGCAGAGAAAAGCGGAATGGTGTTGTTGTAGCTTTTGGACATTTTGCGCCCGTCCAGCCCTTTTAACACTTCCACTTTTTCATCGACTACAGCTTCAGGCTGCACAAAATATTGGCCTTTAAACAGGTGATTAAAGCGATTGCCAATATCGCGCGCCATTTCAATATGCTGAATTTGGTCACGCCCTACCGGTACTTTATTGGCGTTAAACATGAGGATATCAGCCGCCATTAGTACGGGGTAACTAAACAGCCCCATCGTGATGCCTTTATCGGCGTCTTGATCTCCGGCCGCTTCGTTCTCAGCAACCGCCGCTTTATAGGCGTGAGCGCGGTTCATCAATCCCTTGGCAGAGACGCAAGAGAGCATCCACATCAGCTCAGGGATTTCGATAATATCCGACTGCCGATAAAAAATAGCGTTGTCGGTATCCAGCCCCAACGCCAACCACGTCGCGGCGATCTCCAGGCGAGACTCCTGCACGCGCTTAGGGTCTTGGCACTTGATGAGCGCGTGGTAATCAGCAAGAAAGTAGAACGACTGAACGTTGGGGTCTTGGCTGGCCTCAATGGCAGGCTTGATAGCGCCCACGTAGTTGCCGAGGTGCGGGGTGCCTGTAGTGGTGATACCGGTGAGAACGCGGGTTTTAGCTGATTCCGACATTAAGTTAACTCTTTAGATAAATTGGCGTTATTTTATACACAATAAAAGCACTTCACTACCGCCCGACTGTTTTCAACCATTTACGAGTGACAATAAATATGGGTTGATAAACCAAGTATCTCCAGAACGAAATTATAAAGAAATAGGTTCGCTGATTAATGGCTTTGACATGTAGTAAAGAAAATTTCACAAAAGTATCCAGCTTTCAGGCAAACTGCTCGCTGGGCTGCCAGCTGCAGAGTCTTCATCATTGCCTGGGGCGATATAATCTTCATCGACTTGACTGGTTAACGTAGCTGCCCCAATCATATTGAGAGCCTGAGCTCGAAGGGTGCCGCGAATTTTGCTGCTTCCCGTCACATTAACAACAGCCTCGGGAGCATACAAATTCCCGGTGAAGTCCGCAGCATTTAAAATATCTATTTTTTGATCGCTATCTCTACCTGGGTTGGCATTGTAGAGCGAAAACGTCGGACGACCGTTGGTGAGAAGTGGTGTGTCCTGCATCTCCAGCGAGGAGTTCAGATTGACGTTACCCGAAGAAAGGATCGTGAGGGTACTGCCATTCTCGATAACTAGGCTCCTGTTGCCACCAGCACCAAGCGTTAAGTCACCATCTACAATCAGGAGATAGTCACGATTGCCACCCACCACAAGTTCGCCGTTATGCTGTACTAAGTCTCCAGTCTGCATGACCATGAACTCATGCTCTTCGGGGAAACCCTGAATTCCAGACAATTTCTGTGTAGCAAAGTAATTGCCCAACCTCTCCGATGTGTTTTCCTGCTGGTTCCAAACCCACATCCCATCTGGGTCGATCCAAGCATTGACATTGGGCCATCCTCCAATGCGAACATTTGGTGCTTTAGAGCTAGAGATAGCGCTATCAACATTATCCCAAAGCGTACCAACTGAAAGAGGATCGCAAGGCATCATGTAATCGCTGCCGAGGTTTTGTTTATAGCTGTCGTAGAAGGCTGCATGCTGGTTTTTCCACCAGTCTCCCGGAGTAATAACTTGACCTGCGGCTACCAGCATTTCAGCAGGCTTCGACCCTCCACCGAACGTTACATCGCCACCTGAGAAGATGGAACCAGTGATAGTGGCTGACCCTGTAAGGCTGATGTCTGAACACACTTCCATTGGATTGAGAAAGGGAGGAGGTAAGTCTGGAGGGCCTGGTGGACTGGATGCAAAGCTTATGAACAACGGCGCGCCTTCCGCCAACTTGGTATCGCGATGGCCTACAGTTCCAATTGCAGCAATATAGTGACCATTATCGAGATCACACATATTATTCGTAACGCGCAAATGGCAGGCGACTCCGTCATACTCGTCGGTTTCTTCCCGATATATCTGACAGGCGCCGATGTGGGCACCAACTTGAGCAAAAAGCGCATCGTAATGGTAATCCGAACACTCAGTAAACACTTCAGAATTCACAGTAGAAAGGTTACTAGGATCTGAGCGCCCCTGAATGAAGGCTAGATAGGCCGCTCCCACCGACTCCGTATTCATGTTGGCTTGGGTATGGAGCTTATAATTACCCGCCAGCCGCTCATCAACTAGTGCAGCGTTCATCCCCGACATGCCGATTACCAGCGACACACTCAGTAGCACCAGCACAATAATGAGGGCAGCGCCTTGTTGTTTTTGCATTTTATCCTCGCTACTTAACACCTGTAGACTTAGCTGCGAACTTCATAGATTAAAACTTTCGCTCCATCACATGAAATGAAATCGACTCTATTGTTTCTTCTTCGTCATCACGCTTAAAATCGAGCGTGAAGCGGCGATAAGAACCAACTGCGTCGTCTAAGTTAATCATTTCCATAAATCTGTTCGAATCGCAGACAGGTGTTTCATTTCCCTCTGCAAAAGGAGCCAACCCGCCAACAATAGGTTCATTCTTTGTGTTTCTAATTGAGCAATCACCAGGATTACCTGTCGTTTGAGCGAGGCTATAGTCATCATTTCTTTTAGTTTTTCGATACTCGTTAACTAATGCTGTCGTCGCAAACACCACAGTTTCCTGCTTACGGCTAAGCTCTCTGACTTTGTCAAAGGTTTGAAACGTGGTGAGAAAAAGCTGCCCTGCGCCCAAAATAACCACTGTCCCAATGGCCATCGCAACCATTAGTTCAACAAGGGTAAAGCCTGCTTGGCGCGCTTGAAACATTATGAGCTACCTATTTGAGGAAGGCGAACAGTGTACGTCAGTGGCTCATCATCCTCGGCTGGGCCACTATCTCCGGGCGACACTGCGATTTCGAACTCACACGCTTCACTACCAGGGGTAATATCTCCGGAGAAATGGCGTATTGGAGTATCGCTGCCGTTAAACCAATCTTCCTGCCAATCGCTTACTATCTTATCGATCATTTCGTCGCAGCTCACCTCTTGGGCCAGCTGCGCCCAAAGTCGCTCCTGGGCGTCCACTGCAGCAAGCGTGACCACCGAGCGCTGGTAGCCAGCGGTAGCGCTTTGCAGCGCTTTTAGCTGCATCGCGGCCACCCCAATTAACCCAATGGAAAGCACTAACAGTGCAATCAGCGCCTCTATTAAACTAAATCCACGTTGAGTCATAAGTTACCAACAGTCACGAGGCGTACGATCACCGTTACTGTGTAGCTCCAGCGTCTTACATCCAGTTTTCACACGGCCTTCTTCGCCTGTTGCACTGACTGTATAACTACCCGCACTGGGCTCAATTAGATCGAACGTATATAAGTCATTTGATTGACTATCAAGATACTGCTCGGCAGCAGTACAGCTTTTATAGCTATAACTGTTGGAATAACAGCGCTCAAGAATACTGGCAGTTTCCATGAGCACAGCTTTAACCTCAGCGCGTTGGCTGCGCTCGACATAGCGGGTGTAATTGGGGTAGGCGATGCTTGCGATGATCCCGATAATGACCACCGCAATCAGTAATTCGATGAGGGTAAAGCCGCGCTGGTGCTTACTGACATCACCTGCACGGCAATCAAAAACATAAGACACTAAGCGATGCTCCCGTATCAGTTAACTCATACTTCGAGTATGTCGTAAACCGATACCGTTTGCATTACCCGCTTACAATCACTTGTTCACGCAACTCTTTCGGCATAGAAAAAGTAATATTTTCCTCGCGCCCCTGAAGCTCAACAGGCACCTCTGCGCCAAACGCTTGCAGCTTATCAATAACACCTTTCACCAATACTTCTGGCGCACTGGCACCTGCTGTTACACCAATACGACTAACGCCTTCAAGCCACGCTGACTCGATTTGGTTAGCATTATCGATTAAATAGGCAGGCGTGCCCATACGCTCGGAAAGCTCGCGCAGGCGATTCGAGTTGGAGCTATTCGGGCTACCAACGACCAACACCAGGTCGCTATCTGCCGCTAGCTCACGCACCGCATCCTGTCGGTTTTGAGTGGCGTAACAGATATCATCTTTGCGCGGCCCCTGAATCTCCGGGAATTTTTCACGTAGCGCGTCGATCACTTTGGCCGTGTCGTCCATCGAGAGCGTGGTCTGGGTCACAAATGCCAGTGCCGACGGATCGTTGACCGTGAGTTTCGACACGTCCCGCTCATCTTCAACCAAGTAGATCTGGCCACCGTGAGACGTGTCGTAACGCCCCATGGTGCCTTCAACTTCCGGATGACCTTCGTGACCAATCAAAATGCATTCCTGTCCGCGCTTAGCGTAGCGCAGCACTTCCAAATGCACTTTGGTCACCAATGGGCAGGTCGCATCGAAGACTTTAAGGCCGCGCTGCTCAGCCTCCTGCTGCACGGCACGGGAAACACCGTGAGCTGAGAAAATTACAATCACGTCATCGGGCACTTCATGAAGCTCTTCGACAAACACCGCGCCCCGCTTGCGTAATGTTTCGACCACAAAGCGATTATGGACGACTTCGTGGCGCACGTAGATCGGTGGGCCGAAGACATCTAACGCACGATTAACAATATCGATAGCGCGATCCACGCCAGCACAAAAACCGCGCGGGTTTGCCAGCTTTATCTGTACCGGTTGTGTTGGCTGAGATGACTCTGATGACTGCATTGAAAGCGCCTTGATGCCACATGCATCGCCTGGTAAGTGAAACCTAGTACAGGAAACCTTGTACTGAAAACTTAGTGCTAAAAACTTAGTACTGAAAACCTAGCATTTGAAATCAGTGTTTGGTGATGGGCGTAACATTTAGCACATCCACTTCAAACGTCAACGTACGCCCCGCCAATGGGTGATTAAAATCAACCTCTACTCGGTCGCCGTCAATGGTTTTGACCACGCCAGGCAACTCAGTTCCCGCTTTATCGGCAAATGACATCACCATGCCAATCTCTGGCCCTTCATCACCAAAATCAGCACGCTTCAGCGTTTGAATATTTTGCGGATTATGCTGCCCAAAAGAGTGCTCAGGGGTAATCTGAAAAGACCCACTCTGACCTGCGGCCATGCCTTTAATCGGGTGTTCAAAGCCGGGTGGCAAGTTGCCATCGCCATACTGGAAGGTGGCGGGGGTTTTCTCTTTGGTGGAATCGACTACCGTGCCGTCTTCCAGCCTCAGCGTGAAGTGCAGGGTAATTTCCATACCGTCGTCGATCAGGTAATCCATAACGTTCCTCGCGGTCGTATGCAAAGGTTGTATCAGCGATATATAGGCACCGTTACGCCGCCTTTTTGCGGCGCCGGTCACCCATTACCGACTCCCAAATTAACCCTATCGCCCCCAGCGTAATACCGATATCCGCCACATTAAAGGCAGGGTAATACCAGCCAGCAGCGTGGAACGATAAAAAGTCCACCACGTAGCCGTGCACTAAGCGGTCATAGAGGTTACCCAGAGCACCGCCAATAATTAGCGGGAGCGCAATTGCCAGCAGTTTTTCGTCAGCCTTCAGGCGGGAAAGCCAGATGGTCAAACCAATGCTGGCACCTACGGCAACAGTGGCAAAAAACCAGCGCTGCCAGCCGGGGTGGTCTGCCAAGAAGCTAAACGCAGCACCTGGGTTGTGCAGCAGCGTCAGGTTGAAAAACGGCAGCACTTCCACCGGCTGGGCGTAGTTCAAAAAATGGCTGGCCGTGTATTTAGTCAGTAAGTCCAACACGACAACCACCACCGCTAGCCACAGCCAGCGCAGCGGGCGCCCCATGGGCGGCCGCTGGTGTTGATCGTTCATCGTTGATGCGGCACTAGGCATAGTAGCGAATCTCACCGCTGCCTTCGGGCAGGTTGCTGATACAGCGACCACACAGATCCGGGTGCTCAGCATGAGTGCCTACATCGGCACGGTGGTGCCAACAGCGCTCGCACTTCTGGTGTTCACTTCCGCTGACCGCCACTTTCAAACCTTCAAGCTCAGTGCTTTCAGCGTTGGCCGCGTCCGCTAGCGGTGCTAGATGTACTTCACTGGTGAGCATAACGAAACGCAGCTCGTCGCCTAGCTTGGCAAGCGTGGCGTTCAGTTCATCGCTGACGTAAAGCGTGACTTCCGCCGCTAGGCTACCTTTGATGACTTTGGCATTACGGGCATCTTCCAGGCACTTGTTCACCGAGTGCTTCACTTCCAGCACTTGCTCCCAGAAAGCACGGCCTAACTCAGCACTATCATCTAAGGTTCCAAGACCGGTGTAGTAGGTTTCCAGCAGAACGCTGTCGCCACGCTCGCCGGGGATGTGCTCGTAAATCTCTTCGGCGGTGAACGACAGAATCGGTGCAACCCAGCGGCTTAGCGCTTCAACCACATGATAAAGCGCGGTTTGTGCGCTGCGGCGGGCCAGCGAATCCGTTTGGGTGGTGTACTGGCGGTCTTTGATGACATCCAGGTAGAAGCCACCCAGTTCCCGTGCGCAGAAGCCATGAACCTGCTGATATACATCCAGGAAACGGTACTCTTCATAGGCTTTTTCGATGCGCCCTTGCAGCTGTGCCGCGCGGTCGACTACCCACTGATCCAACGCCAGCATATCGCCAAAGGCCACTTGATCTTTTGCAGGATCAAAACCGTTCAGGTTAGAAAGCAAGAAGCGCGCGGTGTTACGGATGCGGCGGTACACATCGGCGGTGCGTTTCAAGATTTCATCAGACACTGCCATCTCACCGGAGTAGTCGGTCGAGGCGGTCCACAGGCGCAGAATGTCTGCACCTAGCTTATCCATTACGGTTTGCGGTGCAACCACATTGCCGATGGATTTCGACATCTTGCGGCCCTGGGCATCGACCGTGAAGCCGTGGGTCAGCAGCTGACGGTACGGCGCATGGCCGTCAATCGCCGCGCCGGTTAACAGCGACGAATGGAACCAGCCACGGTGCTGATCCGAACCTTCCAGGTACAGGTCAGCACGCGGGCCGCTTTCATGGCCATGGGGGTGCGAGCCGCGCAGTACGTGACGGTGCGTGGTGCCGGAGTCAAACCAGACATCCAAGGTATCGGTGACTTTATCGTACTCAGCCGCTTCAGCACCTAATAGCTCAGCAGGGTCGAGTTTAAACCACGCCTCAATGCCATCTTGCTCTACGCGCTTGGCCGCCTCTTCCATCAGTTCAACTGTATTGGGGTGCAGCTCGCCGGTTTGCTTATGCAGGAAGAACGGAATCGGCACACCCCAGTTACGCTGGCGAGAGATACACCAATCCGGGCGATTGGCGATCATGCTATGCAAGCGCGCCTGCCCCCATGCAGGGGTAAATTCGGTGGCTTCAATGCCTTCCAATGCCCGTTCGCGCAGGGTTTTGCCGTCTTTACCTTTGATATCCATGCCCACAAACCACTGGGCGGTAGCACGGTAAATCACCGGTGATTTATGGCGCCAGCAGTGCATATAGCTGTGCTTGATAGGCGTATGCGCCATCAGCGCGTTAACGTCACGCAGCTTCTCGACGATATGCGGGTTGGCCTTCCAAATCATCTGGCCGCCGAAGAACGGCAGGTCATCAGCGTAGACACCGTTGCCCTGCACGGGGTTGAGCATGTCGTCAAAGCTCATGCCATGCTCACGACAGGTGATAAAGTCATCCATACCGTAGGACGGCGCGGAGTGAACGATGCCCGTGCTGCCTACTTCCGACTCCACGTAATCCGCCAGATACACCGGCGAAAGACGATCGTAGAACGGGTGACGGAAATTAATCAGATCCAGCGCCTTACCTTGAGCAGTGGCGATGACGCTACCGACCAGCCCAAAACGCTCTAAACAGCTTTCCACCAGCTCTTCTGCGAGCAGCAGCAGGCGTTCACCGGTATCCACCAGCGCGTAGGTAAACTCAGGGTGAACGTTCAGCGCCTGGTTGGCAGGAATTGTCCAGGGCGTAGTGGTCCAGATTACCACTGCCGCAGGCTTGGGCAATTCGCTTAGGCCAAAGGCCGCCGCTAGCTTGTCGGCATCTTCTACCGGAAACGCCACGTCGATAGCGTCAGATTTTTTATCAGCGTATTCGACTTCCGCTTCTGCCAGGGCCGAGCCGCAATCAAAGCACCAATTAACCGGCTTTAAGCCTTTGAACACGTAGCCCGCATCGACCATATCCGCCAGCGCACGGATTTCGCCTGCTTCGTTGGCGTAATCCATCGAGCGATACGGATGATGCCAGTCACCGATAATGCCCAGGCGCACAAAGTCAGCTAGCTGGGTTTCGATCTGCGCACCGGCGTACTCACGGCACAGCTCGCGGGCTTTATCAGCAGCCAAGTGTTTACCGTGGGTGGTTTCCACCTTGTGCTCAATGGGCAGGCCGTGGCAATCCCAGCCCGGCACATAGGGTGCGTCGAAGCCTGCTAGGTTCTTGGATTTAACAATAATGTCTTTAAGGATTTTATTAACGGCGTGACCGATATGAATGCTGCCGTTGGCGTAAGGAGGGCCATCGTGCAGAACAAACAGCGGCGCGCCCGCCCGGGTGTCGCGCAGGCGCTGATACAGGTCCATATCCTGCCATTTTGAAACGCGCCCTGGCTCCTGCTTTGGCAGCATGCCGCGCATGGGAAAGTCGGTTTCTGGCAAGTTTAGCGTGTGCTTATAATCCATAGTCCGGTCAGCCGTCGTTAGCATCGGCGGGGTCATCCGCCGAAGAGAAATCAGAAGAAGCGGTCTCACGCCCAAGCGGGGCCGAGGCCAGCGGAAGAGAATTCATGCAACCAGCATCCGCTGCCGCAAAATAGCGGCGCGCTCTGGCCTGATCGTGTTCAATTTGCGTTTTTAGCGCGTCAAAACTGTCAAATTTCGCTTCCCCACGTAACTTTGCACAGGGGTAAACCGTCAACCGCTGGCCGTAAAGGTCGCCAGAGTAGTCCAACAGATGCACTTCCAGCGTGGGCCGTTCAGACCCCACCGTCGGTCTAAACCCGACATTCGCCACCGCGGGGTAGCGCTGCCCATTCGCCAGCTCGGCCACCACAGCAAACACGCCACGCAGCGTTAACGGCTGAGGCATCAGCGGCAGGTTAGCGGTGGGCACGCCAATGGTGCGCCCCAACTGCTGGTCGCGTACCACACGACCATGCAGCGAATAAGGCCTGCCTAGCAGGCGCGCAACCGCATCAAAATTACCGCTTGCCAGCAAGGTACGTACCCGCGTGCTGGATACCCGATCGTCATCGACTTTAAAGGTGCGTGTATGCTCAACGCCAAACCCTGCAATTTGCCCGACCGTTTCAAGCAGGTTGAAATCGCCTTTGCGGTCACAGCCAAAACGGAAGTCGTCGCCGACAACTAAGTGCTTAACCCCTAAGCCTTCAATCAGCACCTGATCGATAAACTCACGTCCGGTTAGGCTGCGCAGCGTATCGTTAAACGGCAAACACAACACCTGTTCGGCGCCGTGGTCACGCAGTAAGCGTACTTTCTCACGCAGGCGAGTGAGCCGCGGCGGGGCTTGGTCTCCGGCAAAGAACTCCCGCGGCTGAGGCTCAAACACCACAACAGTGAGCGGCACATTCAGGCGTGCGGCATGCTCGCGACACTGCTCCAGGATCGCCTGATGGCCGCGATGCACCCCATCGAAATTACCGATAGTTGCAACGCAGCCACGTTGAGCCGCTGTCAGATTGTGCAGTCCTCTAATGACGCGCATGGCACCTCTTGCCGTTTTAAAAGCGTTTGCCGTTTAAAAGCGTTTGATTATAACGAAGGCGCTGATTAGGTGCAGGCGAAGATTACCTACGCTCTCATCCTAACCACTCATTTTTTCGCATTAGCTATTCATCTTAAAGTGACGCAGGCGCAGGCCAAGCGCTGTCAGCCATACAAAATAAAGCCCGCCCCCGAGAACCACTAACCCCGCCACCCAGCGAATTCGCTGCCACAGTTCAAAATCAAGCCAAGCCTGCCAATCGGGGGCGGCAAGATAAAGCGCAATACTCATCAGTGCGCTACCGCCTACCAGTTGAACTGCGTAACGCCCCCACCCCGGCTGGAAGACAAGCACCTTTTGGCGGTAGAGCAAGTAACCCAACATGCCGGCGTTTAAAAACGCCGACAGCGCTGTCGCCAGGGCCAAGCCGGCGTGAGCTAATGGCCAAACCAGTATCAGGTTAAATACCATGTTGGCTACCATGGCTATAATGCCTACCTTTACCGGGGTTTTCGTATCCTGACGGGCAAAAAAGCCCGGCGCTAATACCTTAATTAGCATAAAGGCCACCAGCCCAAAGGCGTAGGCCCGCAGGCTCATGGCGGCCATTTGAATATCGTGGTCGGTCATCGCCCCATAGTGGAACAGAGTAATCAAAAAAGGCTCGGCTAATACGGCCAGCGCCAAGGCGGCAGGCATGCCCAGCAGCAGCACCACCCGAATGGCCCAGTCCAGCATCGCCGAGAAGTGTTCGGTGGATTTATCCGCGTGGCGCTTAGAGAGCGCTGGCAAAATAATCGTGCCAATCGCCACACCGAACACTCCCAGCGGCAGCTCAACCAGCCTATCCGAGTAGTAGAGCCAGGACACGCTACCCGCCACCAGCAACGACGCCAAAACAGTATCTAGCAGTAGATTAATCTGCGACACCGAAACGCCAAACAGCGCGGGAGCCATAAGCTTTAAAATACGCTTCACACCATCATGGGCAAAATTGGGCCATGGCGTAGGCAATAGCCCCAACCGGAGCAAAAACGGCACCTGAAACGCCAACTGAGCAGCACCTGCGATGAGCACCCCCCAAGCCAGCGCCATGGCGGGCTCTTCCATCAGCGGCATTAAAAACAGTGCTGCGCCAATCAACGAAAGGTTGAGCAGCACCGGAGTAAAGGCAGGCACCGCAAAGCGATTCCAGGTATTAAGCACACTTCCCGAGAACGCCGTTAACGAGATAAGTAGTAAATAAGGAAACGTCAGGCGCAGCATATCGGCGGTCATCGCCAACTTTTCTGGGTCGCGGCCAAAGCCAGGGGCAAACACCCACACCAGCCAAGGCGCTGCTAACATCGCAAAGGCGGTTATCAGCGCCAGCATGGCCGTTAAACTGCCCGCCACCGCATTTAGCAGCTCGCGGATCTCCTGCTTACTGCGCTGGGTGGAGTACTCGGAAAGCACCGGCACAAAGGCTTGGTTAAATGCCCCTTCGGCAAACAGGCGGCGCAAGAAATTGGGAATCTTAAACGCCACAAAAAACGCATCAGCACCGTTTCCCGCGCCTAGAAAGGTGGCTACCACCACATCACGCACCAAGCCCATCACCCGCGAGAGCATCGTCATGGCGCTAACCACTAACCCCGAGCGCATTAGCCCGCGGCGCTGGGGAGGCATGTTAGCTTGGGGTGGCGTGTTAGCGGTCATCACTCAATCCATAGAGACACAAGGTTGCCTTGGGCGGTGTTTTAGACACAAAAAAACCGGCCTCAGCCGGTTTTTTATAGGGCGTCTGCCGACTTACGCCGCCAGAGCCTTAATGCGCTTGTTCAAGCGACTTTTCAGACGTGCTGCTTTCTTTTTAGAAAGAACGTCTTTGTCAGCGATACGGTCAACAACCGGCTGCATGACTTTGAACTCTTCCATTGCTTTGCCATGGTCGCCGGTGTTGATCGCCTTGATCACACGCTTGATGTAGGTGCGGACCATACTGCGCTGGCTGGCTTTCAGGACGCGACGAGTCTCGGCCTGGCGGGCGCGCTTGCGTGCTTGCTTGCTGTTCGCCACAGGTATCTCCTTGGAGAATAAAGGTTGCCGCCAATAAACGGCAACGGATTAACTATGTATTTGTCGGCCAGGCATTTGCCACAGCGCGACGTTTCCGTAACAACCAATTGATTTGAAAGGATTTTAAGCGCTTCCAAATAGTGTAACGAGCAGTCTAAAGGCTGCCCGTTCACGGGTCTTGTCTGAGAGGATGGCATAGTCTATCACGCGCAAAGCGGCCTTACTAGCAACTGTCAATACCTTTTAGAAGCTATACACCGGAATAGCAGGGTCACGCATCATCTCTGCGATTTCGCCCGGCGCGGCAACGCCCACCCCATCAAGCAGCTCCTCTTGGGTGTAATCGGTGTTCGGTAAATAGATGGCGCATACGTCCACACTCACCCCTTCGCCCATCAACATTTGCAGCATACCTTCTGGCTTAACCTCTCCAGCGGGGTTGCTTGGCGGGGTCTTTACCGCCTCTTCACTGGCGAAACCTTCTACAGCCAAATCGCCAGCAGCATCGCATAGAAGAATGTGTAAGTCAGTGCCCTGTTGACGCATGGCATTGCCTAAAATCATCGCCATCGTTTGTGTTTGCACGGCGTCACTGGTCAGCACCATCAGTGCCTGATCACTCTGCTCACCATGATGATCTGCTACTGCCAATGCCGGTAATGCCAGCGCCAGTGAGCCTGCTATAAATGTCAGCTTACGCATCGTCTCTTCCTCTCATTGATCATAAAAAAGCGTGCTTTAACGCGTTGTCGTTACTGTGATTCATACCATGCAACGTCTGGGTCAATTTCATAGCTCCAGGGCAACCCCGAATTGCGCCAGCCATCCCGCGCCCGCACACCTTTAGAGTCGCCTTCAGAAAGCGTGCCGCCTTCAAAACCGTCACTTACAGAATAGACATCTGAAAACCCCATCTCGGCAATGGCATCAGCCGCGGGAGCGCTTCGCGTCGCGCCTGAGCGACACATAACGATAATCGGGGTATCTGCATCGGCGCGATGCGCCTCAAGGGCAGCAGCCACCTGAGCCTCAAAGTCGGTATTACGCACCATTGGCCAAGTACTGCCCTCTTTATCAAACCGCGCGGTGTCTGCTAACACCCAGGGCACGTGGATATCAGTAGGCTCAGCAAACCCTGTAAATTTGATTTCAACCGGATCCCGCACATCGATGAGCAGTGCCCTTTCATTTTGTTCCAGCAGCTCAAATGCCTCTCGGGCCGTCACGTATAACCCTAGGTTTGTCTCTCTATACGCAGGGGCATCATCTGCGTTAACCATGCCAACACCTCCGGCCAGTAGGGCAAGTGAAGCTGCTAGCCCTACTAAGCCACGTGACAAGGAGGGTGGCCCTAACGCCAACGCGTTTTTGTAAGCACAGTTATAAACATGGCCATTCATAACAAAAACCTCTATTTAAATAACTTATTTGAATATGCTAGTACAAATAGAGCTGGGTGCAACTGTGGCGTGTTGTCACTCGACAAAAGCATGAGCCATGTCAAAAAAACACAGCGTATCGGTTTGCTACGCGTCGCTGCAGCGGGGTTTATTTCTGCCTGCTTCCTTGAATCCGCTCGCTGCTGCCTGCATATCCACCTGTAACCTTTATTCATGCGACGCAGAGTTTACCCATGTCCATTATTGATCCCCGTACCGGCAACCCGCTTACTGCGGAGCCTGCCAACACCGATAATGCGGAAGCAGCCGCGGAGCGCCCTTCAGTCACCCCTGAAGAGGTCATCATTGAGTTAAACGCGGCGAATATTCAGCAGGTGCTGGAAGCTTCTATGCAGGTGCCAGTATTACTAGGCGCCTACTCCCCCACCGACAACACCTGCAGCACCCTTCTTGCAGTGCTGGATAAACTAGCGGTTGAGTACGCAGGCGCGTTCTTGTTGGCTAAGTTAGACATCGCGGCGAATCCAGAGATTGGCGGGCAGCTTGGCGTGCGTTCAGTTCCCGATGTAAAGCTGGTTAGCCAAGGCGGCTTAGTGGATGGCTTCCAGGGCGCGCTGCCAGAAAAAGAGGTGCGTGAGTGGCTAAACCGTTACTTCCCTGCGCCTGGCGATGCGCCACCCAGCCCCGAAGACCAAGCAGAAGAAGCGCTAAATGCCGGCGATGCCGCTGCCGCACGGGAGATTTATCAATCCCTTGTCAGCCAGTACCCGGAGCACTACGCCTATCAGATCGGCCTCGCCCGCGCCTTGGTGGCTGAAAAGCGTGGTGATGATGCCCGTAGCGTGCTGGACAACCTACCCCCTGAAGAGCGCGATGCAGCGCCCGCACGCGGGGTACGCGCCAGTATAGCGTTTAGCGAGCAGGCGCTTTCCAGCGAAGAAGTCGCTGCGCTAGATGGTCGCCACGACAGTGAAGCGCAGTACCAACGTGCGCTGCGGCAGGTGGCGGATGGCCAGTACGATGCAGGGCTGGAAGCACTACTGGCGTTAATGAAGCAGGACCGCGCCTATAACGACGACGCGGCCCGCAAAACGTTGCTGCAGGTATTTGATGCCCTTGGCGCCGACCACCCGCTTACCGTCACCTATCGGCGAAAACTGTTCGCGCTGCTCTACTAATCAGGCTTTTAACAGCCGATCCATGCGCGCTAACGCCGCTTCCAGCTGGGAAGCGGTGGTGCCAAAGTTAAGCCGCACAAACCCGGGGCAGCCAAACGCAGCGCCATCGGACAGAGCCACACCCACCTGCTCAAGCAGTGCTTTAGCAGGCGAATCACCTAACCCCGCTTGACGCATATCCAGCCACGCTAAATAAGTGGACTCAGGCGGGCTTAGCGTCACCCCAGGCCATGATGCGACTCGCGCCTCCAGCGCTGTGCGGTGATCACGCAATACGTCTAACAATCCCTGCCGCCACGACTCACCTTCTCGGTAGGCCGCCTCGGCCGCCACAAGCCCAAGTACATTGCCGTCCGGGAGAAAGCCTTTGGTCGCCGCAGCAAAGCGTTTGCGCAGCATGGCATCTGGAATAACGGCGCAGGCGCTGGTGAGTCCGGCTAAGTTGAAGGTTTTCGACGGTGCCCAAAGCGTGATAGTGCGCTTGGCTAGTTCAGGATACATCGCCGCTAAGGGCTGGTGACGAGCACCTTTCTCCAGCAGCAAATCACAGTGCAACTCATCGGAGACCACCCATAAATCATGGCGTTCGACTAAAGCGGCTAACTGCTCAAGTTCACGCGGCGTCCACACACGCCCGGTGGGGTTATGCGGATGACACCATAGCAGCAGCCGAGTTTGCGGGGTGATGGCGGCTTCAAGCGCGTCAATATCAAGCTGCCAAGGCTCGCCAGCAGCCGTTGGCTCGGCTAACATCGCCTGTTGCGCCAACCGCCCCGTACGTTCGGCAACCGCCAAAAACGGCGGGTAGATGGGCGCAATGGTAAGCACGCCTTCACCGGGCTGAGTTAGTGCCATGGCAGCAAAATGCAGCGCAGGCACGACCCCGGGCAGCCACAACTGCCAGTCAGCTTCAATGGGCCAATCGTAATGGCGCGCGCTCCACTGGCACAGGGTTTCTGTTAGCGTAGCGGGAACTTCGCCATAGCCGTAAACGCCGTGCTCAACCCGCGCTTTTAGGGCATCAACCACCGCCGGTGGGGAGCGAAAATCCATATCAGCTACCCATAGCGGCAGTACCTCAGCATCATAACGGTGCCACTTTTGCGATGCATAACCGCCTTCGGGGTGGCGCCGCTCAACGGGCGTGGCAAAATCGAACGCCATAACGAATCTCACTTATTGATGGGAGTAGATACCGAGCATGCCGCAAGATGACTTTTATACCAAGACGCGCGCTGGGCTTTCGGCGCTGTTGCGGCAGTGGCGCTCGCTTGGCCAGGCTGATGCCGACCAGCTAGCGCTCATCCTGGCTGAAACCGCACGGGTCGCAAAGCTGGGCACCCCGGACGCAACACCCAGCGGCGCGACGCTTGAACAGTGGAGCCAAGATGAGCACGGCGATATACCTCTTTGGGCGCCACGTACCGCCGTATTCCTACTCAACCAAATGCCCGCCCGCCCCACCCCACAAAGCGAAGCGGAAGCCTGCGCATGGGCGTACTGCTGGCTGCGCAACCGCTCCTTTGATTCGCTGCAAGCCGCTCAAGATGCACTACCCGCACACTTAAAAGCGCCTTTAGAAGATGCTTTAGAGGCCGCATGGCGCGACCAGCAAGGGTTACGCTTAGCCTGACATCAACGACGCTTACGCACCGACGACTTGGGCTTGAACCCCGCAGGCTTGGTGGCCAGCCACGCTACAAAGGCACTGATCTCAGCGTCCTCTTTCAAAGCGTCAAGCGTGGCAAAATAATCAGCTAACTCCCGCTCGCTGTAGAGCCGATGAATATGCTTATGACAGGGGTGGCAAAGCCATACAATCGCGGTTAAGCGCTCCTCCCGACTATGGCGCTTTTGATAGCGCGGCTTGTTGTGCAGGGTGCGCGGTATCAGGTGATGCTTTGTTAGTGGCGCAGCGCGAAGGCAAAGCTCACAACCGGCGGGCCTTGGCGGTGGGGAGAGCAGATGAGCACTTGGCTTGTTAGAACGCATCACGATCGTGGCATCCTCGCACGCAGGCAGCGCAAAAATGAATCAATACATCAAATAGTGTTACGCAAACGGCACACCGATAATAACGGCACAATAATGTGAAGGAAATCACCTCATGATAGAAGTTCCACTGACTTGGCAGCTGGCTAAGCTGACCCTTTCAATTGGCATGGTGCTGGGGTTGGGCGCCATTGCAGTACGTGCTAGCCCACGTATGGCCGGGCTACTTGCAGGCTACCCACTGGGAACCGCGCTGGCGCTTTTTTTTATCGGCTTAGAGCTATCTCCCGAATTTGCGACCCAAAGTGCGGTACATACCTTAGCGGGCTTTACCGCGTCCATGGCCCTAGGGGCAGGCTATCTTGTGATGGGCCGCCAGCCAGGTCTAAAGGGGGTTTTAAGCGGCGTAGCGGGAGGGCTTGTTGCTTGGTTAGCAGTGAGCAGCGTACTTGCCCAGTTCAACTTTACGCGGGTTAGCGGCACGCTGGTGACCCTCGCCGCTATTGCCGTTTTTAGCTGGCTGTTTCGCACTGTACCCGACGTTAAAAGCCCAGCTAGCCGGGCGTTTACCTGGCCTGCGCTAGCAGCCCGCGCAGGGCTTGCGACGGTCATCATTTTTACAATTACACGCCTAGCACATTGGTTACCGCCGGAGTGGGCAGGCACCCTTGCCGCCTTTCCTGTCACTATGCTGCCATTTCTGCTGATTTTGCATCTCAATAATGGGCACGCACCCGTAGCCACCGTCATCAAACACTACCCCATGGGGCTAGGCTCGCTGCTTAGTTACACTCTGTGTGTATCTTATACCTACAGCACCATGGGGCTTTTTTGGGGTACCTTGGCAGGATTTGCTACCGCCACCCTATGGCTGCTTGGTTGGATGCAGCTCACCGCTTGGTATCAGCGTCGCACCACTTGACCAAGCGCTTGTTAGGGGTAATTCTGGCTAACCTAAACCACTAATAATAAGGATACCCAATGTTTACTCGCACCATTGAGCCTGCCTTTTATGATACCGACGCGTTAGGCCATATTAACAATACCCGCTTGCCCGCGTGGTTTGAGCTGGCACGCAATGACCTTTTTAAATTATTCACACCAGATCTTAATCCCAAGCAGTGGCGCTTAATCATGGCGCGCATGGAAGTCGACTACCGAGCTGAACTGTTTTACGGTCACGATATCGAACTACGTACCTACCTGACACGCTTAGGCACTAGCTCTTTTACGGTGACTCAGGAAGCACGACAGCACGGCAGGCTCACTAACCTTGGTCACACCATACTGGTGCAGTACGACCATCAAGCAAAATGCGCTATGCCAATTGAGGGCGAGCTGCGTGAAACACTGCTAGCGCATCTGCATGACGCACCAGAGCCTGCATAACGCTCATTCCCGCCGCGCGCGTTGCGGTATGCTGGGAGACCGCCATGGCGATCCGTTATAACCTTTGGATAGATCCTGACAATACGGCGCAACACCAGGCCGTAGAGGCAGATTTAGAGCGTTTCTTTATGGAACGATTTGCTGACTATCCTCATATCCGCTTGTTCGGCGCCGACCCCTACGATTATGATGCCCCGTTCAACCGACTGTACGACGTGCTAATGGCACGAGCCACCGAATACTGTGAGCGGACATGGCGCTATGTAGCCTCTCCTGAGCAGCTTAACCGCTGTTTTTTCCGCGCCGTTGGCCGCTCAAATAAATTTATTCAAGACGACCGAAAGTGAGAGAACCGCGCAATGGTAATTCGTACCGACCAAGCCCCTGACGAGCGCCAATTGGCGATTATTACGCAACAGCTCGGACGGGCACCTCGAGGTATTGAAGCCGTTGCTGCCACCGACGCTGAAGGTACGCCTTTAGTGTTACGGATGGCGCCTATCGTGGATGGTAAGCCCTTCCCTACTCTTTACTGGCTCTGCTCAGAGCTACTTAAAGTCGAAATTTCACGCATTGAAGCAGTGGGCGTCATTAAGTCACTGGAGCAACGGCTTCAAGAAGAACCTGACTTTCTGGAAGCGTACCAAGAGAGCCACCGCGACTACGTTAAAGCACGCTGGGCGTATATGAGTGATGCCCAGCGTGATGAAGTCGCTACCTTAGGCTACACCGACGTACTCACCGAACGCGGTATTGGGGGCATTAGCAACTGGCAACAGGTGCGCTGCCTGCATACCCAATACGCGCACCATTTGTGCGGCAATAACGTCGTTGGACAGTGGATGGATGAGCACTACCACGTTGCACACTGCCTAGACTAACCGGCTCCGCCAAAACGCCATCAAATTACATCACTATAACGACTGTCATAAGGACGCCCTCACTATGTCACGCATTTGTGTCTACCTCGGCTCACGAGAAGGCAATAGCCCTGTATTCTGCCAAGTGGCCCGTACGCTTGGCGCAGCGCTAGCAGCTCGGGGGCACACGCTTGTGTATGGAGGCGCACGTATTGGCTTAATGGGTGAGCTGGCTAATGCAGCCCTAGAGGCTGGCGGTAAGGTCATTGGCGTGATGCCAGATCACCTTGTGGAACGAGAACAAGCACATTTCGGCCTGACTGAGCTGATTCGCGTACCCAACATGCATGAGCGCAAGGCCACCATGGCCGCCAACGCTGACGCCTTTATTGCCCTGCCCGGCGGTATTGGCACCTTCGAAGAACTGTTTGAGATATGGACTTGGGGCTACTTAGGGCTTCACGACAAGCCCATGGGGCTGCTCGATACCGAAGGCTTTTATGCACCGCTGCTAACCTTTCTAGACAACACCGTTAGCCATGGCTTTTTAGCTCAAACAACGCGCAATATGTTGGTGGACGCGCCAACGCCTATCCAGCTACTAGAGATGCTAGAGGGGGAGTTACAGTAAGCAGCTCAAGCTGAAGCAAGGGCCAACGAGCAATGGGCCGAGGGTACAAACGCGAACGTTAACGGCGTGGGTCCCCGGTAAGCTGTAGCGTTCGTTGGTAGGTTAGCTGCAGCAAACGAGCATCTTCTCCCGCTCTGTGGCGGTGGATACCCCGCTCAGCAATCACCGCCTCTTTTGTATCGCTCCACAGGGCCTGCTGCGCTTCACTGAGCAGAATACGCAGCGCCTCTAAACGAAAACGGGGCAGTAGCTCTGCATGATGAAAAAGTAGCGATAGCCAAGTATTATCGTATCCCCAGCTATCGCTATACGCTTTTCCTATCTCACGCAACTCATCATTAAGCCAGCGCGCCACTTGTTGCACGGGGTAGCCCTCTTGGCGCAAGCGCTCCCGGGAAATCCCATGCAACAATTCTGCTTTAGGATCCCAGTGGGTCCACTCCTCTAATGGCTGAATAAGAAACGCACAGCAGCTACCGTCAGCACGGGCAATACCAACTTCAATCGGGTAGCTGCCGCGCCCGAATCCGGACGCTTCAATATCTAGCACTGTAGGTAGCGTCTCGGACACGGACTTCCTCATTTACTGATCCTATTGGCTAGGCGGTCGCCAGCTCAGCCTGGGGCTGACGGTCGGCCAAACCTTGCCAGTAAGCCGCCTGTTGACTATCTATCGCCAAGCCTAGCTCGCCAAGGCGATAAGCTCGGGCAAGCCTTTCAGCCGCTAGAAAGTGCCCAGATTGAGCAGCACGGGCGTATAGAGTAACCGCATAATCTTCACGACGCGGATACTGTACGCAGCCGTGCTCATGGATGTGTGCGGCTTGGTACTGAGACTTTATATCGCCTGCCTGGGCGGCCTCTAACACGTAGCGCGCCCCACGTGCTTTATCATGAGGTGATAGGCTGCGATGAAACAGCATATGGCCGTAAATAGACAGCGCATCAGGATGCCCCGCCTCTGCACAGCGCTTGAATAACTGCATCGTTAAACGTTGCGTGCGTGGCGAGCGCGGCAGTAACCAACGCGTATGAAACAGCTGCTCGGCAAGACGAAATTCTAGACGAGTAAACAATGATGATGCCTGCGGCATGGCAAACCACCTTGCCTATCTGTTGAGATCTTCGGCTAACAGTCGGTTCCACTTTTTGACAGCTAACCATACGATTAACCAGCGCTCGGCTGGTCGATGGGCTGGCAAGCATACGCCTGCCTTTGCGTCGACTCAACCCTATTGATTTGCTGCTTTTGGAGAGCCTCGCTAACATGCCACTCACACGCTGATATTCACGGCGAAGATAACGCTTATCCTGAGGCAATTTCGCCTTATAGAGGAGATGACAATGCAAACTCGCCCACTTGGCAGAACCGGGATGGAGGTCAGCCGACTCTGCTTAGGCACGATGACGTTTGGCGAACAAAACAGTGAAGCGGAAGCCCATGAGCAACTTGATCGCGCAGTAGCTTTTGGTATCAATTTTATCGACACCGCTGAAATGTACCCGGTCCCGCCAAAGGCCGAGACCCAAGGCTTAACCGAAGCGTATATCGGCAGTTGGTTAAAGGCTCGCGGTTCGCGTGATGATGTCATTATCGCAACGAAAGCAGCCGGCCCCGGCTTAGACCACATTCGTGGTGGGCCAAGGATGCGTCGTGACCATCTGCACCAGGCTGTTGATACCAGCCTTGCACGGCTCAACACTGACTATATCGACCTGTATCAACTCCATTGGCCAGACCGTAACACCAACTTTTTTGGCAAGCTTGGTTACACCCATGAAGAGCAAGAAGACGCCACTCCACTCGAGGACACGCTCGCTGCGCTAAAAGAGCTAGTGGATGCTGGAAAAATCCGCGCCATTGGCCTTTCCAATGAGACACCCTGGGGCGTGATGCGGATGCTGCAGCTCGCCGATCAGATGGCTATGCCACGGGTCGCCTCTATCCAGAACCCCTACAACCTGCTCAATCGTACCTTTGAAGTGGGGTTGGCTGAAATCGCTCATCGTGAGGATGTTGGCCTACTCGCCTACTCGCCGCTAGGGTTTGGGGTACTCTCGGGTAAATACCTTAACGGGGCGCAGCCACCCAAGGGTCGCCTCACTCTCTATGAGCGCTTTAAACGTTACACCTCACCGGAAGCAGAGGCCGCAACGCAGGCTTACGTTACGCTTGCCAAGGAGCACGACATAGACCCAGCCCAAATGGCACTGGCGTTTGTGAACTCTCGCCGTTTTTTGACCAGCAATATTATAGGCGCCACCACAATGGAGCAGCTGGAAAAAAATCTCGCCAGTGAAAGTATCAAGCTTGATGAAGAAGTGCTCGAGGCTATCGAGAACATTCACCGGCGAATGCCGAATCCCTGCCCGTAGCCGCGGCTTATGGCGCCAAGCGCTAGGCGGTTAAACCACCTCGCTATCATACCGATAGCCTCGGTCATCGCCGAGGCTTGGTATAATCATCGCACTTTATTTTCTCTCTTCTGCCACGGGATAAGGAGCAGGCCATGCTGAGCGTTATTTCCCCTGCAAAAACGCTAGACTTTGAAACGCCCTCCACCACTGATCAGGTCACTCAACCGGACTTCCTTGAGTACAGTAAGCCGCTGATTGAGATTTTGCGTGGCTACTCACCACAACAGCTTAGCGACCTTATGGGTATCAGCGATAAGCTGGCAGGCCTGAACGCTGCGCGTTTTTCAGATTGGCAGCCACCTTTCTCTCTAAATAATGCCAAACCTGCCGTACAAGCCTTTCAAGGCGATGTTTACACTGGGCTAGACGCCAGCTCATTTAACGACGCTGATAACCAGTTTGCACAGCAGCACCTGCGCATTCTATCCGGCTTATATGGCTTACTACGGCCACTAGACTTAATACAACCCTACCGACTGGAGATGGGCACCAAACTGCCTAACGGTGCTGGCAACGACCTTTACGCGTACTGGAAGCCAACGTTAACGCAAGCGCTTAATAGCGCGATTGCAGAAAGTGGCTCCAAGGTGCTCGTTAATCTGGCCTCAAACGAATATTTTAAGGCGATTGATACTAAACAGCTTAGCGCGCGCGTTGTGACGCCCGTCTTTAAAGATGAGAAGAACGGCACCTTTAAGATCATCAGCTTCTATGCCAAAAAAGCGCGCGGCTTGATGAGCGCTTGGATTATTCAGCAACAAATTAACCATCCCAATCAGCTAACCAACTTTCAAGAGGCCGGGTATCAATTTGATGCAGCCGCCTCCCAGGGCGATACACTGGTCTTTACCCGCAAAGAGGCTGATCGTTAATCACTTAATCATTAGAAAAACGTCACTGCGCGGGGTGAACGCGGCTTGAGAAAGCGCTGATGCACCTCTTTAAAAGAGGCTGTGTCACAACGGTGCAGCCACTCATAAGCGACCATGTCCGCAGTGACCGCTACCGCACCATTAGCACAGGCGCGCTCGCGGGCTAGTCGCGCTTCATCTTTACGGCGGCTCGCTGTCGCTTCACTAAGCCAAAACACCTCATAGCCCGCCTCCAGCAAGCCAAGCGCACTCTGCAACACACAGATATGCGCTTCTGTTCCGCATATCACTATTTGCCGCACCCCTTGAGCTTTTATGGCGTCGACAAACTCAGGCTCTTCCATCACGCTGAAATGGAGTTTTTGCCACACCTTGTGTTCGCCTAACGTGCTCAACAGCGAAGGCGCCGTACCTCCCAATCTTTCTGGGTACTGCTCGGTTAGCCATACGGGCACCTGCAGTGCCTCGGCGACACCCGCCAACCAGCCAGCCTCTTCTAGAGCGGCTTCACCACCCTCAATAACAGGCAACAATCCCGCTTGAAAATCGACGACTAACAACAGACTTTGTTGATGATGTAAGCGCACTTTTTCACCTTATTTTTGTCTTTATAAACATTCTCAGAATAACCTACCTAGCAAGTTACACGGTAAACTAGCCACTTATTATTTTCTACATAGCGCCTCGGCGCATATCCTCAATTTCAACGCTCTCATCGGAGAAACAACATGTTACGAAAGTTTTTTGCCATGCTGCTGGTCAGCGTCATGGGCTTCAGCGCAGCCATCGAGCATGCCGAAGCTCGCCGCATGGGTGGAGGTGGCAACGTAGGCAGCATGTCACGGTCAGCGGATCGCCCGGCGAGCACTCCCCAACAGCAGCAGCAAGCTCAGGGGCAGCAGCAGGGCCAGGCAGGCGCTGCCGCGGCACGTAGAGGCGGTATGGGTGGCATGATGGGAGGCCTACTTGCCGGCGGCTTACTTGCAGCGCTATTTTTTGGCGGCGCCTTCGATGAGCTACGTATTATGGATCTACTCGTTATGGTGGGCGTGGCCGCTTTAGCCATTTTCGCTTTCCGTGCATTTATGCGGCAGCGACGCCCCGCATCTGTTAGCTCTGCTGCTGGCTACCAACGCGAACGACAAGAATCAACGCCAGCCGCTACTAACTTCTCAGCAGCACCCGGCAGCTTAGCAAGCGGCCTCCAGAGTACACCCGCCTGGTTTAATAAAGAGCGTTTTTTAGGAGGTGCCAAAGAGCACTTTATGACGCTTCAACGCGCCTGGGATAATAACGACCTTAGCCAGATCCAGGAGTATGTAACTCCTGAGCTATATAATTTATTACGCCAAGAGCGCACCGAGCACCCCGACGATAACTGCACCGAGGTTATTAAGCTTTTTGCTGAGCTTGGCGACGTAAATGAATACGACGGATATGCCGAGGCAACCGTTATATTCCATGGGGTTTTAGAGGAAAATAGCGAACAGACCGAGTTCAACGAAACCTGGCATCTAACGCGGACAATGCGCGATGATGCGCCCTGGTATTTGCAAGGCATTGAGCAAAACCCAGGTGCCTAAGCGCTCTACTTTTTCAAGCTAAAGAACGCAAAACAGCCGCTTTAAGCGGCTGTTTTGGTAAGTAAAAAGATTAAGCTATCTCGTTATCCACTAAGCTACTAGACTATTATTCAGCGGCTTCTTCCATGTTTTTGCCCATCTCTTCGATACTTTCACCCGCGCTTTCCATGCTTTCATCAATACTTTCACCCGCCTCTTCTGCTGGCCCTTGATTATCGCAAGCGGCTAAACCAGCAACCATCATCGCCATCAACAGTGCCATCACTAACTTCTTGGTTACTTGTTTACTCATATTGCCTCTCCTCCTGAGAAAGAACTTCATAATAACTACTCGGCTATATTAATTGCCAGAGAGCCTACAACGCTAGCTGAACTTGGTAACCCCTTGTTATTAAACTTATTAAAACATTTGTCTTGATCAAAACACTATAAAATCATGCCCAAAATAGCACGTGCACCTAAATAAAAATCTCCAAGACGTAAGGCCCCAGGGCGTTTCTTCCACGCAAACAAAAAACCCAGCCGATTGGCTGGGTTTTCTGCGGTATAAGTGCCTGACAATGACCTACTCTCGCATGGGGAGACCCCACACTACCATCGGCGCTAAGCGGTTTCACTACTGAGTTCGGCAAGGGATCAGGTGGTTCACGCTCGCTATGGTCGTCAGGCGTAACGGGTGATGTAT
>NZ_JAFWFN010000003.1 GCF_017515565.1 Halomonas sp. | reverse complement strand
ATACATCACCCGTTACGCCTGACGACCATAGCGAGCGTGAACCACCTGATCCCTTGCCGAACTCAGTAGTGAAACCGCTTAGCGCCGATGGTAGTGTGGGGTCTCCCCATGCGAGAGTAGGTCATTGTCAGGCACTTATACGAAAAATCCCCCGGGGCTGATGCCTTGGGGGATTTTTTTTGCTTGGAAAATATCAGTTAGCTGCAAATAAAAAGCCCTACTGCTGCTCGCGGTAGGGCTGAAAAAGTTCTAACAGGGAGTGCGTGGGTTAGCGGCAGATCGCTTCCAGTGCCTCTATTAAGCTATCCATTTCATCATCGGTACCGATGGTGATGCGCAGGAAGTTGTTGAGTATATCAGTGTTAAAATGACGTACTAAAATTCCCCGCTCGCGAAGGCCTGCAAACAGCTGTGCGCCCTCAAACTCGGCATGCTGAGCTAGCAAAAAATTGGCTTTTGAAGGTAGAACCTCAAAGCCCATATGCTCAAGCCGTTGGCGGGTGCGTTCGCGTGTGGCAATCACATTATCGCGACAGGCATTAAAATGCTGCGTGTCTTTAAGCGCCTCAATGCCCACTAAACTCGCCAAGCTATCCACTGGGTAGGAGTTAAACGAGTCTTTCACTCGCTGTAGGCCCTCAATCAGCTCTGGCGAACCAATGGCGTAACCTAGCCGTAAGCCTGCTAGGCTACGGGACTTGGAGAATGTTCCAGTAACAAGCAAATTCGGATAGCGGTTAATTAAGGCTACCGCGCTCTCCGCGCCAAAGTCCACGTACGCCTCGTCCACTAACACCACGCGATCACTCACTCGCTTGAGCAGTGCTTCGATAGTCTCAAGGGAATGGGCGTGTCCGGTGGGTGCGTTTGGATTAGCAAAAATAACGCCGCTGCGCTCGGAAGCGTTGGCAAGTGCAACGGTGTCAACTTCCCACTTAGCGTTCAGCGGGTGCTTGCGCAGCGTGATACCGTATAAATTGGCGTAAACAGGGTAAAAGCTGTAGGTAATTGACGGTACGTCTAACGGCGCGTCGTGGCAGAAAAAAGCTTGGAAGGCAAAAGCCAGTACTTCATCAGAGCCATTGCCTACGAATGTTTCCTCTACGCTGACGCCATAGGTTGTGGCAAGGACTTCACGTAGCGCTCTTGAGGTGGGGTCAGGATAAAGGCGCAGGTGGTCAGTAGCATACTCACGCAGCGCTTCGCTTACCCCAGGGGCAGGCGGATACGGGTTTTCATTGGTGTTCAGCTTGATGACACGTTCACGGGGTTGCTCACCCGGCACGTAAGGGGTTAATTCCCTAACGGCGGGACTCCAGTATTGGCTCATAAGGGTAACCTGATTATCCTAGCAGTAATGGCACCATGGTCGCCCGATGGCTGTCAGAGCGCAAGCATTCCAATATCAGAGGGCCATAACCTCTCATCCATCTTGACTAGGGGTGGGCGTTGCACCTTGTAGCGGTTATGCTGTCACAAGCGCGCGAAAAAAATGTATGTCCAACACGATAAGGAGACACCCAATGCAATTCAGGAGTTTGCTAGCCGGTTCGGCTATGTTGGCACTGTTGGCGGGCTGCGCAGCTGGCCCAACGGAACAGCGCGAAGAGGCAGGTATCAGCGGATCACAGGTTAACTACCAGGGCACACTGCCGTGTCGTAACTGTGACGGCATCGACCTAGATGTACACTTGACGGGCGAAGAGGCGAGCGCTGCGGAAGAAAGGACGTTCACGTTAGACGCAACTTACCGTAACCACCCCCAAACTCCCCCGGATGAAAACTATGCGGGCAACTGGGAAGTGTTGAGGGGTACACCCTCTGATCCAGATGCCACGGTATATGAGCTGACGCCAGATGGTGATGGTCAGATCTATTACTTCATGCGTATTGATGAGCGCACGCTTGAGCTAATTGACCCTGAGCGTCGTCGTTTTGAGAATGGTGAGATGCTGCAATTACAGCGTCAGTAGTGCGAATGTAACGCGTAAAGGCGGCCACTGGCCGCCTTTTGTTTTTCTGCTCGCAGTGAATTCGACAGGAGCAAAATGGCGGTGGCGAAAGCGAAAAGTGCCTTTGTATGTACCGAATGCGGTGCAGAGTATCGAAAGTGGCAGGGCCAGTGCAGCAGTTGCCAGGAGTGGAATACGCTTAGCGAGATTCGTTTGGCCAGTGCACGCCCTGGCAGCGGTGCTGCCACCGGCAGGAGTGGTTACGCAGGCGACTTATCCCGGGACGTCGTAGATCTTAGTAATGTAGATCTAAGCGAAGTGCCTCGCTTGTCCTCAACCTTCGCCGAGTTTGATCGTGTCTTGGGCGGTGGTTTGGTGCCAGGCTCTGCAGTACTGCTGGGGGGCAATCCTGGGGCAGGCAAGTCCACGTTGCTGCTTCAGACGGCCTGTAAGCTGGCTCAGCAGCGGCGTATTTTATATGTCACCGGTGAAGAGTCGCTTTCTCAAGTTGCCATGCGGGCACACCGTCTACAGTTACCCACTAATGGGCTGCAAATGCTGGCTGAAACCAGCGTCGAAACTATTTTGGCCGTCGCGAATCGCGAAAAGCCTGAGATTTTAGTGATCGACTCTATCCAAACGATGCACCTTGAAGATATCAGCTCGGCACCGGGTGGTGTGGCCCAGGTGCGTGAGTCTGCGGCTGCCTTAACGCGCTTTGCCAAGCAAACCAATACCGTACTGCTGCTGGTAGGCCATGTGACCAAAGACGGCACTCTCGCGGGGCCCAAAGTGCTTGAGCATATGATTGATGCTTCGCTACTGCTTGAAGGCGGTGCCGACTCACGCTTTCGCACCCTGCGGGGGCAAAAAAACCGCTTTGGTGCAGTGAATGAGCTAGGCGTATTTGCGATGCTGGAGCAAGGCTTAAAAGAGGTGAAAAACCCCAGCGCGATCTTTCTTTCTCGCCCGGAGCAGCAAGCACCAGGTAGCCTGGTGATGGTGGTTTGGGAAGGCACACGGCCTATTTTGGTTGAGGTACAGGCATTGGTAGACGAGTCTGCACTGGGTAACCCACGTCGCGTTGCGGTAGGTGTAGACCAAAACCGCTTGGCAATGCTACTGGCGGTGCTTAATCGCCATGGCGGGCTCTTTACGGGCGACCAGGATGTCTTTCTCAATGTCGTGGGTGGGGTGAAGGTACTTGAAACCAGCGCTGACCTTGCAGTGCTGCTTGCTGTGGTCTCTAGCCTACAAAACCGCGCCCTGCCCAAAGAGCTAGTGGTGTTTGGCGAAGTGGGTTTGTCAGGAGAGATCCGCCCTGTGCCTAGTGGCCAAGAGCGTATTGCCGAGGCGGCAAAGCACGGATTTTTACGCGCGATTGTGCCCCGGGCCAATGCGCCTAAACAGGCTCCCAAGGGGATGGAGGTCATCCCTGTCGATAAATTGAGCGATGCCCTAGAAGCGCTCTAGCGTAAGCTATGCTGAACATAATGGCTTTGTTGAGTAACGTCTACGAGGCTAATGTAAGGATTAAGTTAAAGAATAAGGAGAGGCATCATGAGCACGATTCGGTTAACCCAATATAGCCACGGAGCGGGCTGCGGCTGCAAAATTGCCCCTGACATACTGGATAGCATACTTGCCAAAGCGGGGCCAGGGGCTGGCAATAAGCGGCTAATTGTGGGGAACCAGGGGCGTGAGGATGCCGCGGTGTATGACCTGGGCGATGGTCGGGGCATGATTGCGACGACCGACTTTTTTATGCCCATTGTCGATGACCCCTTCGATTTTGGTCGTATAGCCGCCACCAATGCGATTAGCGATGTGTATGCCATGGGCGGCACACCGGTGATGGCGCTGGGTATTTTGGGCTGGCCGTTGGATAAGCTCAGCCCTGAAATTGCCGGCGATGTGATAGCCGGTGCCCAGGCAGTCTGTCGTGAGCTGGGCGTTGCCCTAGCAGGGGGCCACTCGATAGATGCCCCAGAGCCAATGTTTGGCCTAGCGGTCAATGGGTTGGTAGACCTCGCTAACTTAAAACTCAATAGCCAAGCTAAGCCCGGCGATATGCTGTTCTTAACTAAACCTCTAGGGGTTGGGATATTAACCACCGCTGAAAAACGCGGCTTATTGGAAGCGGGGCATCACGGCCTTGCCCGTGAAACGATGCTCAAGCCTAACAATATCGGTATTGATCTCGCCAAGGTGAAAGGGGTCAATGCGATGACCGATGTGACCGGCTTTGGCTTAGCAGGCCACTTGGCAGAAATGTGCAGTGCCAGCGGGGTGATGGCTCAAATTGACTTTCGCCGTCTTCCACGTCTAGCCGAAGCTGAAGCCTATCGTCGCCAGGGGGCGGTGCCCGGAGGTACGCAACGCAACCGCGACGCCCTTGGGAAGGCGCTGCCTGCGATGGACGACCCCCACTGGCAGTGGCTTTGCGACCCGCAAACCTCGGGCGGTCTGCTGATTAGCGTTGATCCGGCCTGGGAGGACGATGTTGAACGTATTGGGCGTGATCACGGAATAACCCTAGTATCATTTGGCGTGATGAAAGCGCCCCTGGGAGACGCGCAAATAGAGGTTATTGGATGACTCTCCCTACCATCCCAGCATCGTTAGATCTTATCGGGGCAGGCCAGCCGCTGATTGATGTACGTGCCCCGGTAGAGTTTTCCCAGGGCAGCCTGCCCGGTGCGGTTAATTTACCGCTAATGGTCGATGAAGAGCGTCACCAAGTGGGCCTTGCTTATAAACAGCAGGGTCAGGCTGCTGCGATTGCGTTAGGTGAATGCTTGGTCGGCGGGGAGACAAAGCAAGCGCGTATTGCGGCTTGGCACGCCTACCTTGACCGCTACCCGGACGCCGTTATTTACTGCTTTCGGGGTGGGTTACGTTCGCAAATCGCACAGCAATGGCTAGCAGAAGCGGGTGTTCAAAGGCCGCGTATAGAAGGTGGCTGGAAAGCGCTGCGCCACAAGCTCTGTCAGCGCATAGACGCCGCCGCTGAGCAGCCTATTTTAGTGGTAGCCGGGCTCACCGGCTGCGCGAAAACGCAGCTGATCAACCAACTGCCTAATGGCATTGATTTAGAAGGGTTTGCCAAGCACAAAGGCTCCGCGTTTGGGCGTCAGCCGGAAGAGCCCGCCACCCAAATTGACTTTGAGCACGCCTTAGCCAAGCGTTTAATCGGGTTGCCAGATAAGCTGGTGGCAGAAGATGAATCGCGCCAAATCGGCAACGCCAATATTCCACTAACGTTTTGGCAAGCACTGCAGCAGGCTCAGCGTATCCGTATTGAAATGCCATTAGACTGGCGCCTGGATCAGCTGCGGCGAGACTATATTGAAGCCCTTGAGCAGGGTTATACCGCCCATTTCGGCCAACAAGAAGGGTGGCAACGAATGCAAAACCAGTTAGCCAACGCCCTTGAACGTTTAGCTAAGCGGCTAGGTAACGCCCGTTTACAGCGGTTGCAGCGGCTACAACGCATGGCCTTCAGTGCTCATGCGAAAGGCGATGTGCAGGCCCACGAGGCGTGGCTTGCCCCTCTGCTTACCGAATATTACGACCCGCTTTACCGCTATCATCTTGAAAAGCAGCGCGATAGCTTGCCCGTCGAGCTGCACGTGGGTGATTGGGAGAGCTGTTTAGACGCCGCTAAGCAGTGGGGCGTTGGTCAGTAGAGTGCTTAGCGGCGGGGGGCTTTGTTTCTGCGGGTTATTTAAGCGGCTTTCAGCCACTGGGTCATCACGCGATCAAGCAGTGGTGCTAAACGGATAAAGCGGGTGGGATCTTCAAATATTTGTTGGTCTGTTTGGATAAAGTAGCCAGTAGCACCGCTTTTTGGTTGGGGGCGTTGAGCGTGTTCAAGCAGTGCGACTACGCTATCGCGTGTCACTTCTAAGTGACACAGCAGGCCCACCACGCGCCCTGCATCCCACGAAAACCCTTGCAACGGTGCCGCCGCACTACCCCCCAGCGGCAGCGCCTCATCAGGCAGGCTAAATACATAGCGGTGCCACAAAAACGCCTCGAACTGCTCAGGCAAGTCGATGCTGCTCTCTGGGGCCAAGGTGATCTGATGCCAACCAGTTTCAGGATAGGTGCCGGGCGCCACCACCGCGCCGAGGGCCTCAGCCGTCCACAGTGCTCCCAACCCGATACCCAGCAAGGGTTTTTGGCCATCCAAATAGCGGTTGATCAGTTTGTTTTCGGCTTTAAACCAACGGGGTGGCTCATTTAACAACTGCTCTGGGCCATCGAGTACAATAAGGGCATCGCATTCACCAAGGCGTGGTGTAAGCTCGCCTGCATAGAGATGAAAAACGGTGTAACTATGACCCATGCTCTCAAGCCAGTCGGTAAGACGGGCAGGGCCATGGTCAGGGCCGTGCTGTAGCAGATGAATATGCATGATAATCTCCTCGCCGGCCGGCACATCAAACGCGTTGGGGCTTCCCGTCGCGACAATACGACGATAACGTATCGCGTTCATTTCACCAATATCGTGAATCAGGAAATCAGCATGGTGGCTAAACCTCTAGGATTTTATCAGCGGCTGCAACTCTTGCCGTTGCCCGCTCAGCAAGCCTTTATGGCTGCGCTTTGCGAGCGGCTGCTGCCCAATTATGCGCTGTATGAGCAAACCACGGGCCATGGCGACGGGCACACGTTGCGTACAGTGCTCAGTTTAGTATGGGAACGCCTAAGTGTACCCAACGCTAGCATCGACTTTGCTCGCCAGGCAGAAAAATTAGCCGAATGTGAGCCACCGGAAGAAGACGACAGCTTTGGTGCCCGCCGGGCGTTAGATGCCGTTGTATCGGTTTCGGCACTGCTTGATACGCTGCGGGGAGAGTCTGCTGAAGCCGTACTGGATGTTAGCCGTACCTCTCGGGCGGGGGTGCGCGCCTTTATTGAGTTGACTGAAGGCGAAGAGGATGCCCAGGCGCTTGCGCTGATTATTCGTGACCACCCGCTCATGGCGGATGAAAACGACTACCAGGATGCGGTGCTGGAGGCCGTAAGCGAGCCGATCACCAAAGCCTCGCTCAAAGAGATTCGTCAGTTGGGCCGCAACGGCGGTATTAGCAACTTAGGTCTGTCGCTCAACGAAGAGGACGAGTAGCCGGTTAATTAAAAGCGCCAGCCTGCCATTACCATCATGCCAGCAGTGCCAAAAACGATAAGATCCGATTCAAAATGCCCCCACTGTATGCCAATGCTAGGGAGTGCAGCGGGGGCAATTTCATAACGGTTAAAAGGGATTTTGTCGCGAAACTCCCCTTTGTAACCGCGTAGCAAGCCACCGGTCAGCTTGGCTCTTAGCTGAATGTTCTCAGTTAACTGCCCCAGCGGGAATTCACGGCCACCGTAGAAGTACCACGTTGGCTGGTCGAAGGAGTTTTTAAACCACGCCGCCCCGGCTAACCAACGGTCAGGGTTGTGCAGCTCAATACTCATTAAGTTTTGTTGATTCGTGTGTTCTGGGTCTGGATCGAAGTGGCGCGTTAATAGGCTGGTTTGTACCAGCGTATGATCAAGTTCTAGTGCGGGGGGCCAGTCGGGCAGAGAAAAGGCTGAGGCAGTCGCGCTCAGCCAAAACCCTGCCAACCCTCCTATCCATGGATAAGCGCGAGGCATGACAAACTCCTAGAGCCGCATTTCAATGCCGCGTTCCGCCATATAGCGCTTTGCTTCGGGAATTGTGTATTCACCAAAGTGGAAAATACTCGCCGCCAGCACCGCATCGGCACCGCCTTTGAGTACACCATCGACGAGATGATCCAAGTTGCCCACGCCGCCGGAGGCAATCACCGGTACGCTCACTGCTTCGGAAATCGCATGGGTAACGCCCAGGTCAAAGCCGATTTTAGTACCATCGCGGTCCATGCTGGTTAATAGCAATTCACCGGCGCCGAACTCCACCATCTTTTTTGCCCACTCAACGGCATCCAGCCCTGTAGGCCGCCGCCCGCCGTGGGTGAAAATCTCCCAGCGGTCGGCTTCACCCGCTTGTGACACTTTTTTGGCGTCAATGGCGACCACAATGCACTGGCTGCCAAAGCGCTCAGCGGCTTCCCGAACAAACTCTGGGTTGGTCACCGCGGCGGTATTGATTGAGACCTTATCGGCGCCCGCGTTCAGCATGGTGCGAATATCATCGCAAGTACGAATGCCGCCACCAACCGTGAGGGGGATAAACACTTCGCCAGCGATGCGCTCGACCATTTCAACTGTTGTCGCGCGGTCTTCGTGGCTGGCGGTAATGTCTAAAAACGTGATTTCGTCGGCGCCCTGCAGGTTATAGCGCTGGGCGATTTCAATGGGGTCGCCTGCATCGCGAATACCTATAAAGTTAACGCCTTTCACCACGCGGCCAGCATCTACGTCCAGGCAGGGAATAATGCGCTTGGCTAAGCTCATTTTTGGCCTCCCGTCAGTTGATCACTCAAGCGCTGGGCCTCTGCTACATCCAGGCTGCCTTCATAAATGGCGCGGCCGGTAATGGCGCCTAGAATGCCGCTATCAGCGACGTCGCAAAGCGCGTGAATGTCATCCAGGTTGGTCACGCCGCCTGAAGCAATCACCGGCAGGCCGCCTTCGCGGGCAAGTGCGGCGGTGGCTTCAACGTTCACGCCCTGCATCATCCCATCCCGGGCGATGTCGGTATAAACAATGCTGGAAACGCCGTCGTTAGCAAACCGATTGGCAAGCTCGGTTGCCTTAATAGATGAGACTTCAGCCCAGCCGTCGGTGGCCACAAAGCCGTCTTTAGCATCTAAGCCAACAATAATATGACCCGGAAAGGCGCGGCACATCTCGCCCACAAATGCAGGCTCTTTGACCGCTTTGGTGCCAATAATGACGTAAGAGACACCCGCGCTGAGGTAGTGCTCAATGGTTTCTGCCGTGCGAATGCCGCCGCCTATCTGAATGGGCAGGTTTGGGTAAGCGCGGGCAATGGCGGTGACCGCATCACCATTGACCGGTTTGCCTTCAAAAGCACCGTTGAGGTCTACCAAGTGCAGGCGTCGAGCGCCCGCTTCAACCCAGCGGGCAGCCATTGCTACTGGGTCGTCGCCGTAGGACGTTGAGTCTTCCATGCGGCCCTGTTTTAAGCGCACACACTGGCCGTCTTTGAGATCAATCGCGGGAATTATCAACATAGTGAAACCTCTCAGGGCGTCCAGGTGACAAAATTTTCTAGCAGGCGAAGGCCTGCACGGGAGCTTTTTTCTGGATGGAACTGCACAGCAAAGGTGGCGTCTCGGCCAATCGCCACGTGGGCGTTAACGTTGCCATACTGGGTGGTGCCGAACACCTGGGCGTCGTCAGCTGCATTTACGAAATAACTATGCACAAAGTAGAAGTGCTCGTAATCGTCAATGCCTGCCCATAGCGGGTGATCATGATGCTGGGCAACGAGGTTCCAACCCATGTGGGGGACTTTCAAGCGCTGGTCATGCTCGTCGCGCATATTGGCTGGAAAGCGGTCAACGCTACCTTGAAAAAAGCCCAGGCAGCCTACGCCACCATTCTCTTCGCTGCGCTCCATCAACATTTGTTGACCAACGCAGATGCCCAGCAAAGGTTTAGCTTGGCGGCTAAGAATATCGTCCACTAAACCCCGTAATTCGGTGCGCTCAAGCTCGCCAACACAGTCGCGAATGGCGCCCTGGCCGGGTAGCACTAAGCGCGTGGCGCCCAGAATGCGCCGCGGGTCGCGGGTGATAATCACATTTTCATGGGTGACGTGTTCAAGCGCCTTTGCCACAGAGTGCAGATTGCCCATTCCATAATCGATTACCGCAATGGTCATGAAGCGCTCCTTATTGTTGTGGGCAAGCAGCCACTGGCAACCATACCGTTAGAAAGCGTGCTCAGCATTATAAGCTTCCTTTGGTAGACGGCATTTGGCCCGCCATGCGGGGGTCTTCTGCCACCGCCATGCGCAGCGCACGGCCAAAGGCTTTAAAAATAGTTTCAGCCTGGTGGTGAGCATTAAAGCCTTTTACATTGTCGATATGCAGCGTGACACGCGCATGGTTCACGAAGCCCTGGAAAAACTCCCAAAAGAGTTGGGTATCCATCCGGCCAATGGTATCCCGGGTAAAGTCGACATTCATGAAAAGCCCTGGACGGCCGGAAAAATCAATCACCACCCGAGAGAGTGCTTCATCAAGCGGAACATAGGCGTGACCGTAGCGGTAAATGCCGCGCTTATCGCCGATTGCTTGGTGAAACGCTTGGCCTAGGGTAATGCCCAGGTCCTCAACCGTGTGGTGGTCATCAATATGCAGGTCTCCGTTGGCCTGAATATCGAGATCCACCATCCCATGCCGCGCCACTTGATCAAGCATGTGGTCAAGAAACGGGACGCCGGTTTCACAGCGGAGGCGGCCTTCGCCATCAAGGTTGACGCTGACCGTAATCTGCGTTTCGTTGGTGTCACGGCTTACCGTGGCAATACGCGCTGACATGTTGCATCTCCTGCGCTGGGGCGCACTCTGAGGGGGTGTCGGTGGCTAGTAGGCGACTTCACCGCCGTATAATCAAGGCATAACCTTCGGCCAAAGCGACCATTATAGAGAATCGGCGGCCCCATCCGCTACAATGCGCGAAATGTAGCCGCCTTTTGTGGCGGTAAAATAGCAGCCTTGCTGCGTTGGCAAAGAGGATTTCATCATGCCGGTGACACTGCAGTATGTCGACCAGGCCCGTTGGGAAGCTGAAGAGCAGGTGCGGATCGACTTGGTGCGCATTTACGAAGATGCCCCTCAAGAACGTATGCCCGCCCCAACGGTCATGCCTTTCATAGAGCAGTATTTAAAAGAGCCACGTTTTTTTGCCTGCGCACACTTCAACGACCGCTTGTTAGGCGCAGTAGCCGTACAAGAAACCGCTGACCGTGCGTGGTGGCTTTCGGAGCTGTGTGTACGAAAAACTACCCGGCGACGAGGCGTCGGCACACGGCTAATGGCCTTATTAGGCGAGCAAGCAAAACAAGAGGGGCGGGTTTTGCGTATTGCCACCACAACGCTTCCGCTTGCTGACCGTGTTCTGCTCTCTAAAATGGGGTACCGGCCAGTGGCCAGCGAGCAGCCCCCCGAGCCAGGTGCCCCGGCCACCAGCGATTTTGTTGAGCTAGACCCACAAGGAAAAGGGTAAATGAGACAGCTATTACGTATTTTGCTGGCGGCGATTGGTATTCTCGCCATCGCCGCAGTGGCCGCTGTGGTGTATGTCACCACTTTTTTAGATCCAGAGGACTTCAAGCCCCGTTTAACCGCTGTTGTGGAAGAGCAAACTGGGCTTAACCTTTCACTTGAAGGCCCGATTAGCTGGTCATTTTACCCCCGTATTGGCGTTAGCGTTGAGCGCGCGCGCGCGTGGCTGCCAGAGCAGTCGCCCGAGGATGCCTTCTTTGCTGCCATTGAGCGAGCAGAGGTGAGCGTTGCCTTTGCGCCACTGCTAAGAGGTGAGATCGCCGTTGATGGGCTAACCCTCGACGGTATGCGGCTCAACCTTGAGCGTAATGCAGAGGGTGAGGGTAACTGGCAGCCGCTGCTTGATCGCTTGGCTGAACAAGACAACGAAGCTGCTGAAACCGTGCTGGCGCCAGCAAGTGCAGGCCCTCATGCTGATGCTGGCAACCTTTCCGTGGTGCTTAATATTGCAAACGTAGAAGTAAAAGGCGCCGATATCCGCTTCCGTGACGAGCAGAGCCAAGCGTTGTGGCGGGTGCAGCCCCTTAATATTTCCGGTAGCAACGTCAATCCTGTGCGCTCCTTTCCATTAAAAGCAATGTTTACGCTCACCAAACACAATCGTTTGGATGCGGAAGCGCTAGAGCGTACGCCCGAGCTAACCAGTGAAGTGAGCCTGGAAACTCGCCTGCGCCTGGGGTTAGATGAAGAGCGTTTAACCTTTGAAAATACCCAGCTAACCACACGCACTCGGCGCGCTAATGAGAGCGACTCACAGCAGCTAAGCTTAAGAGCGTCGGAAATGGTTGCCCGCATGGGCGAGCAGCAACTTACCATCAATGAAGGTGTGTTAGAGGCCGGGCTGCGCCACCCGGAAAACTGGCAGGGCAGCCTTGCGCTTTCTCTCGCCTTTGGCTTGGAGAGCAACTGGGGCGCACAAACGGCTCAGTTAAAAGATGCTCAGCTTACTGGGCCAGATGGCCTGCGGGTGAGTGGTCACTTGAATGTTGAGCAATGGCTGGAGGCGCCGCAGTATCAGGGTCAGCTTACTGCCGCGCCCTTCACACTAAGGCCTTGGCTCTCACGGGCAGGTATCACGCTTAATACCACCAATGAAGCAGCGCTTAGTGATGTGGCGATGACCAGCCCGGTTGAAGGCAATATGCAGCAAATTTCCCTGCCTCGCCTCTCTTTAGTGGTGGACAGCAGTACCTTCACCGGCGCCGCATCCGCAGCGCTTGACGGCACGCAACTAAGCTTCAATTTAGAAGGCGACCAGATCAACCTGGATCACTACTTGCCAGGGCGGGTGACGGCCCAGCAGGCCAGCCGTGGTTTGCTGCGTAAAGCCTTTGCCCAAACAGAGGGCGCGCTGCTGCCCCAGGAGTGGCTGAGTACGCTGACCCTGGAGGGCGACCTGCGCCTTAGTCAGCTCCAGCTGGCTGGGCTAACGTTTGATGAGCCGCGTCTACAGCTACGTGGTGCCGATGGCGTTCATCAGCTATCCGCATTCGAGTCGCGCTTTTATGGCGGCGAACTCAATGCCACTGGGGGGCTTGATGCCAGTGAGAGCGCGCTCCAATGGCAGTTCTCCCTCCACATTATCAATGTGCAGGTTGCACCACTCATTGAGACCTTTAGTGAAGAAGATTCGCCGCTGCGTGGGCGCTTTAACTTGGAAGGTGCGCTGACTACCCAAGGCAATACCCGCGAGGTGCTTACCAGTAACCTTAATGGCGAGCTAACCACCAGGCTAAATGATGGTGCAATTTTAGAAACCAATATCTCCCGGGAGATGTGTGAACTTGTGGCCCAGTTAGAGGGGGAAGGCACGCTACGTGACTGGCATACCGATACGCGCTTTGAGCGCTTTGATGCCACTCTGAAAGTGCGCAATGGCGTAGTGGCTAGCGATGATCTGCTGATCACGCTGCCCGGTATCAATGTCCAAGGTGAAGGTGAGTTCAGCCTTACTAGCATGGATTTCGTTACCCGCGCGAATGCTCGTTTGGTAGACACTGCCGACGCCGCCTGCCAAGTGAACCCACGTTTAGCAGAGCTGCCACTCCCCGTGCTATGTGAAGGTCACATAGAGGATGACAAAGCCCAATGGTGCCGCTTTGATCGTGACGCCTTCCAAGCTTCGGTAGTAGGCCTGCTGCGTGATGAGGCCGGCAGCCGAGTGTCCGAAGAGCTAGAAGGGCGGTTAGGCGACTCCCTAGACCGTATTGATGAGCGCCTAGGAGAGGGCGCCGGTCAGGAACTGCGAGAAGGTATTCGCCGCCTGTTCAACTAAGCCTTCAGGTCCCACCTGAAATTACGCAATAGACGCTGCGCCGGCCCTAATTATGCCGGCGCTTTTTTTCGTAGTTATCGTCCCAAGGAATTCGTATGGCTGATATTCCGACGCCGTGCATAGCGGCGGACGCGTTCCAACGCCGCTTGCTCAACTGGTTCGATCAGCATGGCCGTCATGACTTACCGTGGCAGACGCCGCGCAGCGCCTACCGGGT
>NZ_JAFWFN010000055.1 GCF_017515565.1 Halomonas sp. | reverse complement strand
TCCGCCAAAACGAACAACATGTCGTGTTGGTCGCTGCTGGCTAGAGCGCGATGGTACACTAGCGCCCCAGGTCGCAGTTATAAACCTCTTGCATTATAACGAATCACCCTAGCGGCGGGAATGCAAGTCCAAGACTGCTTTAGGGGTAATTCGTCGCGGTACCGCTTTTTTTCACACGAATGTGGTGAAGCGGGCCGTTTATACGTTCGTTTTCCAGGATTGATTCCATGACTACCCCCCATGATAGCCTAGTCCCCCGACTGAACTACCCCACCGCTCGCTTTGTTATCAGTGCGCCGACCCTTGCGCTCTGCCCTGACGATACCGGCGCGGAAGTGGCCTTTGCCGGGCGTTCCAATGCAGGGAAATCCAGCGCTATTAACGCGCTCACCCAGCAGACCGCGCTGGCGCGTACGTCGCGCACCCCGGGTCGTACCCAGCTGATTAACTTTTTTAGCGTGATGAACGATGAATCACGCCGCTTGGTTGATTTACCCGGCTATGGTTACGCCAAAGTGCCAGAGTCGGTCAAGTTAGAGTGGCAAAAGCACTTGGCTGAGTATCTTCGTAACCGCTTTAGCCTGCGCGGCTTGGTGCTACTGATGGATGTGCGTCACCCGCTTACCGAGTTCGACCAAATGATGCTCAACTATGCCGACCAGCGTGAAATGCCGGTGCATATTCTGCTCACCAAGTCCGACAAACTCAAAAAAGGCCCAGCCAGCGCCACGCTGCAAAAAGTCCGCTCAAGCCTGAAAGAGTGGGAAGACCTCGTGTCTGTGCAGCTTTTTTCATCGCTTAAGCGCGACGGCGTGGATACGCTTTCCAAGAAGCTCGACCAGTGGCTGCATACACCGGCCGAATCAGAGCACGACCAGCCGCTCGCCTAAGCGGCTCGTAAACTTCGCTTGTGAAAATACAGCGCACTCAGCGCCGCTTCTCCAGCCACTCAATCAGGTTGGGCAACTCTTTGACATGGGCTATGCGGTGGACGCGCGCGGGTAGTGCCTGGTCACCGCGCTCGGCTATCCAAGCGGCATGCATCCCCAGCTGCTGGGCGGGCAGCACATCCTCTTTCCACGAGTCACCCACGTGCATAGCCCGGTTTGGGGCCACGTTAAGCCGCTCAAGCGCGGTAAGAAAGGGCTTGGGGTCAGGCTTCGGCGCCAGCAACTCGCCTGCGGCAATCGCCACGGGAAAATAGCTGGCCAAGGGTTGGCGCTTTAAGTGAATGTTGCCATTCGTAATCGCGGCCAACTGGTAGCGCTCCGCTAAAGCGGCTAACAAACCGGCCGCTTCAGGATGAGGCGTTACCTGTACCCGCAGGCGGTGAAACTCATTCATCGCGGCGGCCGCCCACATGAAGGCGGCACTGCGCGTCAGGCCCTGCGCCTCAAGCTGCGCTTCCAGCGCCCTTAACCGCAGCCAAGTAAAGTCTCCACGCCGTTCAGGCACCCGCTGCGCCCACTGCTGGCGACGCTGGAAATAATCCGCCACGCCTTGCTGGTAATGCAGTGTTAACGGCGGCTCCTGTCGCGCTTCACGCCACATCGCCAGGGCTTCTAACATCCAGCGATAGTGCCCCTCTTCCGTTTTTAGCATCACGCCCTGGTTGTCCCAAAGCGTATCATCAAGATCAAAGGTAATCGCTTCTAGCGACGACATGGTTAGCTCCCAGCAGGGCGGCGTTTAGCGCGCGGGTGGGCGGCATCGTAGCTTTCGGCTAGGTGCTGCCAATCCAGCCGCGTATATACCTGGGTGGTCGATAAGTTGGCATGGCCGAGTAGCTCCTGCACCGCGCGCAGGTCCTGGCTCGACTCCAATAGATGGCTGGCAAACGAGTGGCGCAGACGGTGAGGGTGCAGGTGTTCGGGCAAGCCACGGGTTACCGACAGCTGGGCCAAGCGCTTTTGGATAGCCCGATGCCCAAGGCGCGTGCCGCGCTGACCGACAAATAGCGCGACTTCACCCTCGGGGGCAAGCCCGCTACGGCAGGCAAGCCACGCCGTGAGCGCATGATGAGCTCGCCTACCCACCGGTACTTGGCGGGGTTTACTGCCTTTACCCATTACCCGCACATGGTTAGCGGTTAAATGGTTAAGGTCCAGCGCCGCCAGTTCAGCCAAACGCAGGCCGCTGGAGTAAAACAGCTCCAGCATGGCTTGGTCGCGTATCGCCAGCGGCGCGCCGTCGTGGGGGGTATCTAAAAAGCGCGCCAGCGCATCTACATCCACGGGCCTGGGCAGATGGCTTGGCTGCTTAGGGGTTCGCAGCAGGCCGACGGGGTTATCCGCAAGCACGCCTTGCTTTACTAGGTCATCCGCAAAACGCGAAAGCGCGGCGCGTCTGCGTGCCAAGCTTCTGGGGGCTAGGCCACGGCTACGCTCGGCCCCTAAAAACGCCCTGAGCAGGGTGGCATCCAGCGCGCTTGGCTGAGTGATGTCGCGCTGCTGCATAAAGCGGCAAAGCGCGGCTAAATCCTGGCGATAGGCCGCCACCGTGGCCGGGCTTGCGTGGGCCGCCAGCGCCGTTAAGTAGCGCTCAACTTGCTCAGCAATGGTCGTGTTAGGCATGGGGTTCCAGGCGCATCAAAAGCCGCGCCACAATGTCGCCCAGGTACTCGGTAAACAGCGTATCCATACTGGCGCGATAACTCTCGGGGTCGGGACTGGCAAGCAGTAAATACCCTAGCGGCTCCCCTGCCGATAGCCGTGAAATGGCGCAGGAACCTGCCCTACGCGGCGCTTTGGTATGGGGCAGCAGGCACTTCCAGTCGCTAACGCTAAGCTTGGCGCAGCGGCTGGTGCGGCCATCCAGCAGCGCGGCTAATCGCGCGCTGGCGTGCTGGTCTAACACGTGTCGCGGGGGCTGTGGGGGCGCTGCTTCGCCATCGCTTAATGACGCCGGGCACCACAGCGCCATGGCGGGCGTATCAAAACGCTCGCTTAGCTGGGTGGCCAGGGCTTGGGCCAACGCATCACGATCTTGCGCTTCGACCAGAGCCAACAGTGTTTCTCGCAGGCGGCGATATTGGGACTCGTTATGCCGTGCGGTTTCCAGCAGGTGTTCTAGGCGGTCTTCCGCGGTTTCGGCGCGCTGGCGCAAATCGATGACCAGCCGCTCAAGCAGCGATACGGCTCCCTCGATATTGGGATGGGGCACCTTAAGCTGCTGCAGTAACCCTTCTCGACCGACAAAAAAATCAGGATGACGGGCCAGCCAAAACGCCACTTGGTCAGGGTCGAGCGTCTTGCGCGGCTCGGGGGCTTGAGACATCGCCGTTCTCCTCGAATTAGATGAGTGCTACACGACCATCAAAGACCCGTGTTGCGGGCCCTACCATGACAAGCGATGCTTCAGGGGCTGGCCACTCAATACTGAGCTGACCACCCGGTAGATGTACCGTTACCGGGCTTTTCAGCAGCCCTTGGCGGATACCACTAGCCACGGCGGCACAGGCGCCGGTACCGCAGGCAAGGGTTTCACCGCTGCCACGCTCAAACACTCGCAGACGGATTTCATTGGGTGACACCACTTGCATAAAACCGACGTTCACTCGCTTGGGGAAGCGCGGGTGCGATTCAAGCAGCGGCCCTAAGCGCTCCACCGGAGCGCTATCGACACTCTCCACCTGCAAAACCGCATGGGGGTTGCCCATGGACACCACGCCCAACTGTAGCGTCTCCTCCGCCACATCCACATCATGTAGCGGCTGATCGCCAGGCGCCTCAAACGGCAGCGTGGCAGGGTTAAAGCGTGGCCTGCCCATATCCACGCGCACCATGCCATCGTGCTGCACGTTCAACACCAGCGGGCCGCCAGCGGTTTCCACGTGGATTTCATGCTTATGGGTCAGGCGCTGGTCACGCACAAAGCGGGCAAAGCAGCGCGCACCGTTGCCGCAGTTTTCCACTTCGCTACCGTCGGCGTTATAGATGCGGTAACGAAAATCCATCTCCGGGTCTCGTGGCGGCTCAACGATTAATAGCTGATCAAAGCCAATGCCAAAGCGGCGATCCGCCAACTGACGGATCTGCTCATCAAGCAACCTGGCACGCTGAGTAACCAGATCAACGACCATGAAGTCGTTGCCCAGGCCGTGCATTTTGGTGAAGTGGAGCAGCATCAGCGCGCCCCTTCAGGCAACAGCGCCTCGCCAGCCCACAGATTTTCCAAACTTTCCCGGGCGCGTATTACATGGTAGTTACTGCCATCCACCATCACTTCTGGCGGACGCGGGCGACTGTTGTAATTGGATGCCATCACAAAACCATAAGCCCCCGCCGAGCGCACCGCCAGCAGGTCGCCTTCGGTAATAGCCAGCTCACGCTCTTTACCCAAGAAGTCACCGGTTTCGCACACCGGCCCCACCACATCGTAGGTGGCTGTTGCGCGCTCGTGGCGAGTATCCACCGCCACGATGGCCTGCCATGCTTGATACAACGCCGGGCGAATCAGGTCATTCATGGCGGCATCAACAATCGCAAAGTTTTTAGTTTCGCCGGGCTTTAAAAACTCTACGCGGGTCAGCATGACACCCGCATTGGCGGCAATGGAGCGGCCGGGTTCAAACAGCAGGGTCAGCGTTTCACCGCCTTTCCAGCGAGAGAGACGCGCCAGCAGCTGGCTGGCGTAATCAAATGGCTGGGGTGGCGTTTCATCGCGGTATGGCACACCCAGGCCACCGCCTAAGTCCAGGTGGTCGATTTCGATGCCGCGCTCGCGCAACCGCTCCATCAGCATCAATAACCGCTCTAGGGCATCCAAGAATGGCGCGGTTTCGGTAAGCTGAGAGCCGATATGGCAATCAAGCCCTGCCACCCGCAGGTTGGGCAGGCTGGCAGCTAGCTGATAAACGTCCAGCGCTTCATCTACCGGGATACCAAACTTGTTATCTTTCAAGCCGGTAGAAATATACGGGTGGGTGCCCGCGTCTACATCCGGGTTAACCCGCAGCGAGACTGGCGCAATTTTACCCAGCTCACCCGCCACGCGATTCAAGCGCTCAAGCTCTGAGCGCGACTCAACGTTAAAGCACTTGATGCCGACCTCAAGGGCACGGGCCATCTCCTGAGGCTGCTTGGCAACCCCCGAGAAGACCACTTTTGAGGGGTCGCCACCGGCTTTTAGGACGCGCTCAAGCTCGCCCACTGAGACGATATCAAACCCGGCGCCTAGCGTTGCCAACAGCCCTAACACAGCAATGTTGGAATTCGCTTTTACCGCGTAGCAAATCAGGTGCGGATGACCGCCCAGCGCTTCGGTATAGGCACGGAAATGGCGCTCCAGGGTTGCCTTGGAGTAGACATAGCACGGCGTGCCCAGCTCAGCAGCTACCTGAGTAAGCGGAACGTCTTCAGCAAACAAAACACCGTCGCGGTAATTAAAGTGGTCCATTAACCCTCCTGCTCAGCGGCCGCATTAGCAGTGGACGCAGTATCGTCTGGCAAATAAAGCGGCCCTTTCTGGCCGCACCCCACTAGCAGCAGCGCGGTTAGCAGCACCGCGCTGAAAGTGGTAACGCAGCGTTTCATGCATCACCTTTAAGCGCTGCCAGCGCTTCCCGGGCACGGCTTGCCGCAGCGCGCACTTGGTCAGGCGCGGTGCCGCCAATGTGATTACGAGCCGCTACAGAGCCTTCTAGCGTTAACACCTCAAACACGTCCTGCTCGATAATGGTGGAGAACTGCTGCAGCTCTTCCAGGGTCATTTCCGAGAGGTCTTTTTTGGTTTTCAGGCCGTAGGCCACTGACAAACCAACAATTTCGTGGGCATCACGGAAGGCAACGCCTTTGCGCACCAAGTAATCAGCGAGGTCTGTAGCAGTGGAGAACCCCCGCCGCGCGGCTTCATACATGCTCTCTTTCTTCGGCTCAATGGCGGGCACCATGTCGGCAAAGGCTTTCAAACAGTCGCGCACGGTGTCTACCGCGTCAAACAGCGGCTCTTTGTCTTCCTGATTATCTTTGTTGTAGGCCAGCGGCTGAGACTTCATGAGCGTTAGCAGCGACATCAGGTGGCCATAAACACGGCCGGTTTTACCGCGCACCAACTCAGGCACGTCCGGGTTTTTCTTCTGCGGCATGATGGAGGAGCCGGTGCAGAAGCGGTCAGGCAGGTCGATAAAGTCAAACTGGGCGCTGGTCCACAGCACCAGCTCTTCGCTCATGCGCGATAGGTGCATCATGAGAATGCTGGCAAAACTGGTAAATTCGATGGCGAAGTCGCGATCAGAGACAGCGTCCAGGGAATTTTCTGCTGGGCGATCAAACCCTAGAAGCTCCGCCGTCACATGGCGGTCAATGGGGTAAGTGGTTCCCGCCAGCGCCGCGGCGCCTAAGGGCAGGACATTGACCCGCTTGCGGCAGTCCAGCAGGCGTTCGTGGTCACGGGCCAGCATCTCTTGCCAGGCTAGCAGGTGGTGGCCAAAAGTGACCGGCTGCGCTGTTTGCAGGTGGGTAAAGCCCGGCATAATGGTATCGGCTTCGCGGTCGGCAAGCTCAATCATGCCTTCGCGCAGGCGTACCAATTCCGCTTCAATGACGTCAATTTCATCGCGCATAAACAGGCGAATATCAGTGGCCACCTGGTCGTTGCGAGAGCGACCGGTATGCAACTTTTTGCCGGTAATGCCGATTTTATCGGTCAGCCGCGCCTCAATGTTCATGTGCACATCTTCAAGCGGCACCGACCAGTTGAACTCGCCCCGCTCAATCTCGCCCTGAATCTCGGTCAAGCCGTTGATAATGGCGTCGCGCTCTTCATCGCTGAGCACGCCTACTCGGGCAAGCATGGTGGCATGGGCGATAGAGCCCTGGATGTCCTGACGCGCTAGGCGCTGGTCGAAAGTTACAGACGCGGTGAAACGTGCAACAAAAGCATCGGTGGGCTCGCTAAAGCGACCGCCCCAAGACTGGTTCGTAGCTTGGCTCATCGGAGGCATATCCTGCTGACAAAACTAATGGAATCGTTAATCGAAAGTGTACCAGAGTCGCCGCACTCAGCGGCATGCCGTTTTCAGACAGTGGCCGCTTAAGAAGTCGGCGACTCGATAGAGACCGCAGTATTAAGCGGTGGGGATAAAAAGGCATAGAGCGCTGCAAGGGGCATCGGTCGGGCGAAGTAGTACCCTTGGAAGTGGGCACGCTGGAGCCCTTTGAAGTAGTTAAACTGCTCGGCGGTTTCGATACCTTCAATCAATACCTCAAGACCCAGCTTATCCGCCATGGTGACAACGCCATCCACAATGGCCGCATCGCGGCGGTCGTTAACCACTTCGCGCACAAAGGAGCGGTCAACCTTGAGCTTACTAATCGGCAGGCGCTTTAAGTAGCTCAAGCTGGAAAACCCCGTGCCAAAGTCATCCAACGCTATATGCACCCCCATGCGGCGCAGGGCATGTAGCGCTTGAATGGTGTGTTCGGCGCTATCCATGAGCACGCCTTCGGTAAGTTCTAGCTCCAACAGCTCAGGCGCAAGACCGCTCTCTTGTAGCACTTTTTCTATTGAAGCCAAAAAACCTGGCCGCTGAAACTGCATAGGTGACACGTTAACGGCCATGGTGATCGGGCCGTGGCCTGCGGCGTTGAGGGCCACCGCGTCCCGGCACGCAGTGGCCAGCACCCACTCACTGATGGGCATAATTTGCCCGGTGTCTTCCGCTAGGCTAATAAACTGCACAGGCGGGATATTGCCACGCTCAGGATGGTGCCAGCGGAGCAGTGCCTCTACCCCCGCCACCCGGCCGCGTTGACAAACCTGAGGCTGGTAGTGAAGCTCAAACTGGTCTTGCTCAATGGCCTGCTGAAGGGCATGACGCAAACTGACCCGCTCGGTCACCTTGCGATTTAACTCATCGGTATACCACTGGTAGGTGTTGCGCCCCCGCCGCTTGGCTTTGTACATCGCAAGGTCTGCCTGCTGAATCAACTGGCGCGGCTCGCTCATAGTCCCATCATCGGTGGCAATACCAATGCTCGCGGAAATACGCAGCTCGCTGGTGCGATACCAGTAGGGCGCCGAAACCCGAGCGAGCAGACGCTCAACCACTTGCAGTACATCCTGCTCATGGGCTAAGTCTGGCAGCAGCACGATAAACTCATCGCCACCAAAGCGTGCCACGGTATCCCAAGGGCGCAGCTCCTCCTCCAGCCGCTTAGCGACTTCAACCAACAGGAAATCCCCCACTTCATGGCCGAGGGTGTCGTTAATCGGCTTAAAGTCATCTAAGTCGACAAACAGAACGGCTAAATAGCGTTGGTAGCGCTTTGCTAATAGGCACCCTTGGGCCAAGCGCTGGTTGAGCAACAAACGATTAGGCAGCCCGGTGAGCGCGTCGTGGCTGGCGTTATGGCGTAGCTGCGCTTGATACTCTCGCTGCGTGGTAATGTCATTCTGTACGCCAATAAAGTGGGTCACTATGCCGGCTTCATCGCGCACAGGCGAAATGTATAGATCGTTCCAGAACGGCGTCCCGTCGCGACGATAGTTGCGAATCACCACATGCACTTCACGCTGCGCTTTAATGCCTTTGCGCAGCTGCGACAGGGATTCAGGCGCAGTATCTTCCCCCTGAAGAAACCGGCAGTTACGCCCCAGCACTGCTTGACGGGAGTAGCCGGTGATGCGTTCAAAGGCTGCGTTGATATAAACAATAGGCAGGTCGTCGCCAAGCGCATCAACAATAATCACCCCGTTAGTACTCGACTCAACGCTGCGCTCTAGCAACGTAAGCTGGCGCTGGGTGGCTTTGCGATCGCTTATGTCCTGGGTTGAGCCTTGCACTTGGATAATATGTCCATGCTCGTCATACACCGCTTTACCAATAACACGCACCCCTAAACGCGCGCCTTGATGAGTAATAATTTCAAGCTCTTCGTCAAAGCTTTCCCCGGTTGTACAGCACGCGGCAAACACCTCTCGAATGCGCAACTGGGAGTTGGGGGTGTAAAAAGCAACGGCCTCTTCCACGGTAGGTTGGTAACCAAAGGGCACCCCATGCAAGCGGCAAACCTCGTTTGACCAGATCGGTAGCCCCACCGACATATCAACGTACCAGCCACCGATCAGCGCGGTATCGCCAACAATTTTAAATAACCGCTGATTGCGTAAAAGCTGCTTTTCAATGGCCTTGCGCCGGGTAATATCCCTGGCAATGACATAAATCACCCTATCGCCGAGTGACGCCGTGACTTCCAGCCACAGCAGTTGCCTTGCTGCGGTTAACGCGCGAACATCAAAGGCCTTGATGATTTCCCCTTGAAGCAGTTGCGCCAGCGCCGTTTCGATCACCTTATAATCGCGTGGGTCGATCACTTTACCGCACGGCCGGCCCACCAGCTCTGCAGCGCTATAGCCCAGCAGGGTTTCAAACATAGGATTGACGTTAAGCACCGTGCCCGCAGCGTCGATGCAGCAGAACATGTCCTGCGAGAGCAGGAAAAATTGATCGAGCTGACCGTGCGGTTCTTCAAGGGTCATCGCGTTACCTAAAGATGTAATACGCGTTTCAACGCTACGCTTAAATTTAACCGGTTATTTTTACTGTGTGGCCGGGTGCTTTATCATGAGACTTATCATAGTTCGACGCGCCGTGTCAGCGGCCAAGGGAGAATAACGTGTCATCCATCACTAAATTGCGCATTGCCACGCGTAAAAGCCAGTTGGCCATGTGGCAGGCCGAGTACGTCCGCGACCGTTTGATGGCGGCACACAGCGGTTTGGAAGTCGAGCTGGTTCCGCTCTCTACCAAAGGGGATAAAATTCTCGACACGCCGCTTTCTAAAATTGGCGGTAAAGGGCTATTTGTCAAAGAGCTGGAAGACGCCATGCTGGATGGCCGCGCAGACATTGCCGTGCACTCCATGAAAGATGTGCCGATGCACTTCCCAGAAGGCCTCGGCCTTTCAGTCATTTTAGATGGCGCCGACCCCACCGATGCTTTTGTCTCCAACCACTACAACAGCATTGACGAGCTGCCTGAAAGCGCCCGCATCGGCACGGCCAGCCTACGTCGCGGCCTGCAAATGCGCGAAGCCCGCCCGGATCTTCAAATCCTTAATCTACGCGGTAATGTACAAACGCGCTTGGCAAAATTAGACGCCGGTGAATTTGATGCGATTATTCTTGCCACCTCGGGGCTGCAACGCCTGGGGCTCGATGCACGTATCGCCCAAGCATTACCCCCTGAAATTTGCCTACCTGCCTGCGGCCAAGGGGCGCTGGGGATTGAGTGCCGCTTGCATGACCCTGAACTGATCAGCTTGCTCGCCCCCCTGGATGACCCTGACACCGCCACCCGCGTGCGCGCCGAACGAGCAATGAACACCCGCTTAGAAGGCGGCTGCCAAGTGCCTATCGGTGGTCATGCGATTCTCGACAAGGCCAACGAAACCATTTGGCTGCGCGGCTTAGTAGGCAACCCTGAAGGCACCGAAGTGCTACGAGCCGAAGGCAGTGGCTCCATCCACGAGCCGGAAGCGCTGGGCATTCGGGTGGCTGAAGACCTCCTTGACCAAGGTGCTGGGGATATCCTGGCCGAGGTTTACGGCCGCAACGTATGACCCAGCCGGTACTGATCTGCCGCCCTGGAGAGCGTGGTGAAGCGCTGGCCGCTGCGCTGCGCGCCCAAGGCGCTTGGGTCGAATCCCTGGATGTTATGCAGCTTGAAGCACTGCCTGAAGCGCCGGAACAGCGCAGAATCTGGCTGGATATTGATCAGTACCATAAGATAGTAGTGGTCAGCCCCTTCGCAGCCGAATGTTTAAGCGAAGCGCTGGAACGTTATTGGCCGCAGCTTCCTGTAGGGATTGATTACTACACTGTGGGCAGCGCCACCGCCTACACCCTTCACAACCTACTAGGCGTACGCGTTCATATTCCTTCGCCTGCAAGTGGTGAAGATACCAGTGAGGCACTGCTGGCACTTGCCTCACTAAAAGCATTAACCCACCAGCGGGTGCTGCTGGTTGCGGGTGAAGGCGGCCGCACACTACTTACCGAGACGCTGGAAACGCGTGGCGCGCAAGTCACCCGCGTAGAAGTATATCGGCGAGTGTATCAACCGCCCTCGGCGGCCATGCAGCAACGTCTTTCAGTAGGCGATTACCGGGCGTTAATTGTTACCAGCAGCGAACTGCTTGAACATCTGGCAAAATGGTGTGATCAAGCAGCGTTGAACCAACCGCTAATCGTTTCCAGTCACCGTTTAGCTACACTGGCCGGTAAACTGGGTTTTTGTGACCTCAAGGTGGCGTCGGGAGCAACGCCGG
>NZ_JAFWFN010000054.1 GCF_017515565.1 Halomonas sp. | reverse complement strand
GCGCGGCTCATACGGGCTTTTGTATCATGGCGTTTAATTGTCATGGGGCAATCTCCTAAATATTGAAAAAAAAGCAGTGTAAACCGCCATCGCCTTATTGCCTATGCCTTCATCATCAAGCGCTTTCCGTGGGCACCGGGCGGTGTTCAAATACTCGGCGCAACACAAAGCTGGTATGGGCGCCGGTCACCCCTTCGATACGGTTAATCACGTGTAGCAAAAGGTGCTGGTAGTCATCCATATCCCGCACCAGAATCTTGAGCTGGAAGTCAGCAGCCTGGCCAGTAATGATCAAGCACTCAATCACGTTGGGGATTTGTCGAATATGGCGTTCGAAGTTATCGAAGCGTTCAGGGGTGTGCTTATCCATGGAGATGTGCAGCAGCACCATGAGCTGGTAACCCAACTGACGCGCATCCACATCGGCACGATACTGGGTAATTAACCCGTGTTCTTCCAGCGCACGCACGCGGCGTAGGCAGGGCGATGGCGATAAGCCGATCCGCTCAGCAAGCTCCTGATTGCTGATGCGCCCCTCTTGCTGAAGCACATCAAGAATACGGCGATCAAAACGGTCAAGTTCAAGCGGCACTATCGGCATAAAGCAACTCCTGCTAACAAAAATAACATAGCTGATATTATCTGCCTTTTAATGCCCGTAAAGCCACATATTCGCAATAACCTTTCGCCACGATTCGCTTAAACTGGTGCAACTGCCACAAGCAGCGCCACGCGGTGCTTTACCTGGGCACCATAACAAGCGGCTTACGCCATAAGCGGCCGCCCTTAACAACGCTGACTAACAGGAAGTTCACCATGCCCGCTTTTGATCATCGCAAGTACCGCCCTGCTCCACGCGTTCCCGCGTTTAATCGCCAATGGCCCGACCGCGACCTTACCCAGGCGCCGATTTGGGTCAGTGAAGACCTGCGCGATGGTAACCAGGCACTACTTGAACCGATGACCGTCGAGCAAAAGCAGCGTTTTTGGCATCAGATCGTCAAGGTGGGTATTAAAGAGGTAATGGTCGGCTTTCCCTCGGCCAGCCAGCCCGACTACGATTTTGTGCGCTGGCTGATCGAAGAGAATCAAATTCCCGACGATGTGACCATTGCAGTGCTAGTGCAGTGCCGTGAACACTTGATCGAAAAAACCTTTGCCTCTCTAGTCGGTGTGAAACGGGCGATTATTCACCTGTATAACTCCACCTCCACCATCCAGCGCGAGCGAGTGTTCGAGATGGATCGTGCCGGCATTACCGATATTGCCGTGCAAGGGGCCACCTGGGTAAAAACCTATGCGACCCAATATCCAGACGTTGACTGGCGCTTCCAGTACTCGCCTGAAAGCTTTTCTAGCACCGAAATCGATTTCTCCCTGGCAATTTGTGAAGCCGTCATGGATGTCTGGCAACCCACTCCGGACAACAAGTGCATTCTGAACCTACCGACCACCGTAGAAGTAGCAGGGCCGCACCATCATGCGGATCAGATTGAGTATTTCTGCCAGCATATTAGCCGCCGGGATAGCGTGATTATTTCCGTGCATACGCACAACGACCGAGGCGGCGCAGTGGCTTCAGCAGAGCTTGCGTTGTTGGCGGGTGCTGACCGTGTCGAAGGCACGCTGCTGGGTAACGGCGAACGTACCGGCAATATGGATATCGTCACGCTGGCGATGAATCTCTACAGCCAAGGCATCGACCCAGAGCTTGACCTCTCAAACCCGGACGAAATTGTCCAGGTTGTTCATGAGTGCACCGGCATCACTGTGCACCCACGCCACCCGTGGGTGGGTGAAATGGTTTACACCGCGTTTTCCGGCAGCCACCAGGACGCTATTCGTAAATCACTCAAGCATCAAAAGCCCGACGAGCCCTGGCAAGTGGCTTACCTGCCCATTGACCCACACGATATTGGCCGAGACTACCAAGCCGTTATTCGGGTTAACAGCCAGTCGGGCAAAGGCGGTATGGCCTTTTTGCTGGAGCGGGATTACGGCATCAACTTGCCCCGCTGGATGATGCTGGCACTTGCCCCCTACGTTCAGCAAGAGAGTGAGCGGCGCAATAGCGAGCTTTCCAGTGAAATCATCCGCCAGGTGATGTTCGATAACTTTGCTTACGACGCCCCCCTTGCCCTGGCAAACTACCAGCTTTCCAAAGGGCAGCATGAGGGTATCGACATTACCCTGTGGCAAGGAACCGAAACGCTAAGGCTTTCAGGCTCGGGCAATGGCGCTATGTCATCGTTCACCGACGCCTGGAAAAAACACTCCGGTAGCCACGTGGCGATTATAGATTACAGCGAGCACTCCCTTGGCGGCGACAGCGAGGCCAACGCCATTGCCTTTGTGCAACTCAACATCGACGGCCAGCGTCTTTGCGCAGTGGCAGAGGATAGTGACACGGTTAGCGCATCGCTAAAGGCGCTGTTATCAGGGATTAATGCGGCCCAGGCAGCCTCTCAGTCCCAACGTGAACACACCGCGCTGGAAGCGTAGATAAACTTAAGCTAGGCGCACGTTATTCCGCGCACTCGATACACTTCAGCACTACCGGGTCCGAAGTGAGGCGTTTGGCACCAATCCATTCGCCGCACTCAATGCACTCACCAAAGTTCTCTTGATCAATACGCTGTAACGCGCCGCTAATACGCTTAAGCGTCAATTGGCGGCGCTGCTCCTCGGCTTTGGCCATTGCCTGCCCCTGCAGCGCATCCATTCGCGAAAGCCGCCCCACCGAGGTTTGGTCAAGCACTACCGTCTCTCTTGAAGAAGCGCTTTCAGTGCTCTCCTCTTTTAAAGCAGCCTCCAGCGCCAGCAGTTTTTGCCGTATTGCGGGAATGTCCACCTCAGGGTGATTCATCTGCGCCTCCTATTGGCTTACACTTATTAGCTTATTAATCGTTGATGGGAAGGGACTCTTATTAATGGGCTATCGTACCCTTCTACGCGACCACCGCAGTGTGCTGGGCATCGCTTTTTTAGCCATGTTCAGCTCAAGCCTTGGACAAAGCTACTTTATCGGGCTCTTCCAAGCCCCCCTTTCAGCGCACTTAGGTCTTAGCATAGGGCAGTTTGGCACCGCCTACGCGCTTGTTACGCTCATTGCAGGCTTCTTTATGCTGCGTTTTGGGCCATCTATCGACTGGATTAACCCACGGCGCTTTGCCGCAAGCGTGCTTGCGCTGCTGTTAATCGGCGTTATGCTGCTTACCCTATCGCCCTGGTGGTGGCTAGGGGTCGTCGGTTTAGGCATCGTACGTCTATGCGGCCAAGGAATGCTGACCCATTTAGGTAATACGCTCGCCGCTCGTGAGTTTTCAACACTGCGTGGCCGGGCAATGGGGCTAGCAAGCCTAGGTATTCCTCTCGGCGAAGTGGTGCTACCTCCGCTGGTGGCCGTGGCGCTAGTGTGGGCCAGCTGGCAAACGTCCTGGTGGCTACTATGCGGCCTATTAGCGGCTATATGGCTTGGCTTGTTGCTTAAAGCTCCTTGGCCAAGCGCACCGGGCGTTAAACCTACCAAGCGCACCGCCCACGGCCCCCGCCCTTTTCGAGAAAAACGATTTTGGCTGCTGCTACCGCTGTTAATGGCACTGCCTATTACCATGACGGGGCTGTTTATTTATCAAACCCAGCTCACTCAATCGCTGGATAGCTCTCTGGCTGTTTACGCACTGGCGCTCAGCGGCATGGGGATTGCCAAACTGCCTGGGGCGCTGCTGGGTGGGCGCTGGGTTGATAAACTTGGCCCGGTGCGACTAGCGCGCCTTTACCTGCTGCCCTATGCGCTTGCCATGCTCATGGCAATCACCCTCGGCGGGCATATCAGCATTTGGGCATTAATGGTAGGCGGCGGTTTAGCCATGGGCGCGCAAGAACTCATCTCCTCGGGCCTGATGATTAAGCTGTGGGGCGCCGAGCACTTTGGCCGCGTGCGTTCAGCGCTTAGCGCTGCCATGGTGTTTTCAACCGGCATTGCCCCAGCGGTATTAGGGTTAGCGCTAAATGCAGGCGTTAGTTTTCAAACGCTACTGGTCGGGATGCTGCTATTTATCATCACGGGCTGGCTACTGGCCCAGCCCGTGCTACGTGAAGCCTCGCTCATCCCCCTTGAACGCTAAACCCAAAGCGATGTTCGCTATGTGTTAGCGCAGAATCAGCACCGGCACCTGCACTTTACGCAACATCTGGGTAGTAGTACTGCCCACCAACAAGTGGCGAATGCGTGAGTGACCGTAGGCGCCCATCACCAGCAAATCGATACCCTCCTCCTGTTTATAGGCGCGCAGGGTCTCTTCTACATCGCCGGCACGGATTGCCCCTTTGGCCGTGTGGCCCGCCGCCTCCAACGTTTCTACTGCCCACTCAAGCTGCGAGCGATTTTCGGCGGTTTCAGCGCCAACAATCACCACATGGCAGGTAGCCCCTTCAAACAGCGGGCTTTTAGCCAGCATCTCAACGCCTTTGCGGGCGGTTTTGCTGCCGTCAAAGGCCATCATCACGTTTTTTGGCTGCGTAAACTGCTTGGGCACCATCAAAATCGGGCGGTGCATTTCACGCACCACGCGCTCAAGATTAGAGCCTAAGTGGCCGCTCGCCTGGTGAGCGGTTTCGCCGCGTTTGCCTACCACCAGCAAACGCACCTCTTTTTCATTCTCTACCAGTGTTTCCACCAGCGTACCGTTGCGCTGTAAGCACGCAGGCTCAACAATGCCTAAATCTGCTACCCGTGCCTTGGCAGCATCCAGCATTAAGCGGCCCTGCTCGCGGGAAATTTTAGCGTGCTGCTCTTCGATCTCCGACAGCTTTTCGAGCAGGTGCTCCCGAGTACCTAAGCCTAAGTTTCCGGTAAGATCAGGTTCCGCAACCTGGACATGGTTATCCACGGTGTGAATAAAACGCAGCGGTGCATCAAGGGCTTTGGCGGCCCAAGCAGCATAATCACAGACGCCTTCTGAAAACTGTGAGCCATCAATTGCCGCAAGAACGCAATCAGACATGTAAGTTTCTCCTAGAGCGGGTGCATCAACGTTATTGTTATTCTCGATCTTTTTTACACGAACTTATTGACCAGTGACACCTATAAGCGTTCTTTCTAATGCCAAGTACGCTACCAAAAGCGCTGCAAACAGCATGCTACACTCGTCTCCTACTCAACAAATGCCAGGCAACGAGGCGAACATGGGACACGGTTTGACCAGCGTGTTGCTGGTAGCGATAGGCGGCGCACTGGGCGGGATGGGGCGGTTTGCTATTTCCAACTGGATGGCTCAGCGTTTTGGTAGCAGTTTTCCCTGGGGCACGTTAGCAGTTAATACAAGCGGTGCTTTTATTGCAGGTTGGCTTTTTGGCCAATTAGGGCAGGCTAATGCACAGCTTTCCGCGTTAGGGCTATTCACGGTGATTGGTGTATTGGGCGGCTATACCACAGTTTCTTCGTTTAGCTTACAAACCCTTGCACTGTGGCAACGCGGACAGCTGCTACGTGCTGCCCTGAATATCACCGCTACCCTACTGCTGGGCTTGGTAATGGCGGCGCTGGGCTTCTGGCTCGCTGGGGGCGCGCTATGAGCTGGCAGGCGTTCGCGGTGGGTATCGGTAGCGGTATTGGCAGCGCGCTGCGTTATGGCGTTTCGCTGGCTTCCATAACTACCCTGGGCAGTTACTTCCCTTGGGGAACCCTGCTGGTTAACGTGCTGGGTTCCTGTTTGATTGGCTGGCTAGCAGTTAGCGTTTCACACCGTCCCACTGACACATTCATTCGCTTACAACCACTCCTGGCAGTGGGTTTCTGCGGTGGTTTTACCACTTTTTCACTGTTTAGCTTAGAAACCCTGCACTTTGTTAACCAAGGCCAAGCGTTCATGGCACTGGTTTATATACTGGTTAGCCTGCCGCTGTGGCTATTCGCTGCTTGGTTAGGTGGGCGCCTAGCGCTCTCTAACGCACCGGATAACTCGGATACCTGATGCGCGAACAGCTCGAAAAACATCAATCTTGGCTCTATTTAGGGTTTATTAGTTTAGGACTAACGCTGGGGGTTTTAGCGCCCGCGCGGGTAGCATCCCTTGAGCAGTTGCTATGGCCGCTGCTGGGTGTGTTGCTCTACGCTACTTTTACCCAAATACCGCTGCTGCATATTAAGCAAAGCGTTGCTGATGTGCGCTTTATGACGGCACTACTCTTCGGCAACTTTGTGGTCATCCCAGCGTTATTATGGCTTTTGGTACTGTGGCTACCGCTTTCCCCGCCGGTGATCGCCGGGGTACTACTGGTGCTACTGGTGCCCTGCACCGATTGGTTCATCACCTTTACGCATTTAGGCAAAGGCGATGCCGCCCGCGCTATTGCGGCAACGCCGCTGTTGCTATTGGTACAGATGGTTGCATTACCCGTTTACCTCTGGCTATTTTTGGGCGGCGAGTGGTTTCAACTAACTTTTTCCACGGACCTACTCAGCGTGTTTGCAGGGCTAATTTTGCTGCCCTTGGTGTTGGCATGGCTAACCGAGCTTGGCGCCCAGCGTTACCGCGCCATTGAACGAACCACTCGGCAGCTTGGCTACCTGCCGGTGCCGTTGCTGGCATTAGTCGTGTTAGTGATTGCCGCCACGCAGGTTAATAGCGTGCTGGCGCTTTCCCACGTACTGGTACAGGTCGTGTATATTTTTGCGGGCTATTTGGTAGTTGCGGCAATGCTAGGCAAACTGCTGGGCAGGTTATTTAAGCTTCCCGCTACCAGTGCCCGCACCCTCGTCTTTAGCTTCGGTACGCGCAACTCCTTTGTGATGCTGCCCATTGCGCTAGCCCTGCCAAGCGGGTGGCAAGCCGCGGTGGTAGTGATTGTATTTCAATCTTTGGTAGAGCTATTTGGCATGGTGGCTTACTTACGCTGGGTGCCGAAACTGCTGCCCTCTAGCCATTAAAAAGCCGGCACACTCAAATGGTTGAGGGCCGGCTGCAGGAAAATATTGCAAATGCGAGCTAATTTTTAAGCGCTGATTTTCAAGCGCTAGCTAATCCGATGGGTTAGCGCAAAATCAGTACCGGGATCCGGCTACTGCGTAGCATCGCGGTGGTGGTGCTGCCCACTAGCAGGTGGCGAATGCGTGAATGGCCATAGGCCCCCATCACCAGGAGGTCGATATCATGCTCTTTTTCGTATGCTTGCAGGGTATCGTCCACATCGCCAGCGCGAATAGCGCCTTCAGCTTTATGACCAGCTTCACGCAGCGCACTAAGTGCCCAGCCTAGCTGTAAGCGTTGCTCAACGGTGTCTGCGCCCACAATCAGCACATGGCACTCAGCACCCGTAAACAGCGGCGAGCGGGCCAGCATTTCCACCCCTTTCCGGGCGGTATTACTGCCGTCAAACGCAATCAGCACCTTTTCAGGCTGCTTGAAGGTTTTAGGCACCATGAGAATCGGACGGTGCATTTCACGCACTACGCGCTCAAGGTTAGAGCCAAGGTGCCCACTGGCTTGGTGAGCGGTTTCACCCCGTTTACCCACTACCAGCAGCCGCATATCTTTTTCAAGCGCTACCAGGGTTTCAACCAGCGTGCCGTTTAGCTGGCGGGTAATGGGGTCGTTAACCCCATCTTCCACGGCCCGCGCTTTGGCAGCCTCCAGCATTAGCTTGCCCTGCTCGCGGTTTACCTTGGCGCGCTTCTCGTCAAGCTCAGAAAGCTCTTTCATCAGGCGCTCACGGGCACCAAACCGCAGGTTACCCGATAGGTTTTGCTCGTCGGGCACTTGAGAGTGGTTATCCACCACGTGCACAAAGCTTAATGGAGCACTCAGCGCCAAACTTGCCCAAGCGGCGTAATCGCATACGCCTTCTGAGAACTGGGAGCCATCAATTGCGGCAAAAACTTGTTCACTCATTTCGCTCTCCTTGCGGTGGTTAGTGGCCGCCCATCAGTTTTTCAACGGCTGCTGGGTCATTATGAACCGCATAGCGGTCTACCACAGTCGCGCTGGCTTCATTCAGGCCGACTAGCTCAACCTCAGTACCTTCACGACGGAACTTAATCACCACGCGATCAAGCGCCTGGACAGCGGTAATATCCCAAAAATGCGCACGAGAAAGGTTAATGGTGACCTTATCGATACTCTCTTTGAAATCAAAAGCACCAATAAAACGCTCAGAAGAGGCAAAGAAGACCTGGCCAACCACTTGGTACTCGCGCTCTTTACCGGCATCCACTTCTTTAGAGCCGATGTAGAGGATGTTGCCCACTTTATTAGCAAAGAACATGGCTGCCAGCAGAACACCCACAAAGACACCAATCGCCAAGTTGTGCGTTACCACCGTGACGATAACAGTGGCGACCATGACAAAATTGGTGCTCATGGGATGTTTTTTCAGATCGCGGACCGATTCCCAGCTAAAGGTACCAATGGCCACCATAATCATTACGGCAACCAGCGCCGCCATGGGGATTTGCGATACCCACTCAGAAAGGAATACCACCATCATCAGCAATACAACACCGGCGATAAGCGATGAAAGACGCGTGCGACCACCAGATTTAATGTTGATGACCGATTGACCAATCATCGCGCAACCTGCCATACCGCCTAGTAAGCCTGAACCAATATTGGCGATACCTTGACCTTTACACTCGCGGTTTTTATCGCTGGGGGTATCGGTTAAGTCATCCACAATCGTCGCTGTCATCATAGATTCCAGCAGACCAACCACGGTCAACATTAGCGCTGTTGGGAAAATAATCATCAGCGTTTCTAAGTTAAGCGGCACATCCGGCCACAAGAACATTGGCAGAGTATCGGGCAAGTCGCCCATATCGCCTACGCTGCGAATATCCATACCGCTCACCATATACACCACGGTGAGCACAACAATACATACCAGCGGGGATGGGATCGACTTACCAATCACGGGTAAATAAGGGAAAAGATAAATAATGCCCAAGCCTGCAACGGTCATTACATAGACATGCCACGTGACGTTAGTTAACTCAGGTAGCTGCGCCATAAAGATCAAAATCGCCAGCGCATTCACAAAGCCAGTGACCACCGAGCGAGATATAAAGCGCATTAGTTCAGCAAGCTTCAAGTAGCCCGCAATAATCTGTAAGACACCCGTTAAGAGAGTCGCGGCCAGCAGATACTCAAGGCCATGATCACGCACCAAGGTAATCATCAGCAGCGCCATAGCGCCGGTGGCCGCAGAAATCATGCCGGGACGACCGCCGGTAAAGGCAATGACTACCGCGATACAAAATGAGGCATAAAGGCCAACTTTTGGGTCAACACCGGCAATCACTGAGAACGCAATCGCTTCAGGGATAAGCGCTAGGGCGACAACGATACCCGCAAGGGTGTCCCCCTTGATGTTAGAGAGCCACGATTGTTTAAAATTTTCGTACATTCGAAGGGTCCACGGTTTAAAGGTTAGGATAGGCCAAAAGCGGGCAGGCAACGCCGCCAACAATCGACACGCTGAGGATTTACCACTTTTGTTATGAAGACGAGTTCGCGTTAGATACTGATAAATTCACGTGCAGCAGGGTATGAGCACCGTTAAATTTATGTACCGCAAGGCAATGACAGCGTGATGAATACGCAGCCACTCCCTAGAGAAAGGGCAGGAAACTAGGGCGGAGTCATCAGCCCTAAAAAAGCGCGGGTGAAAAGAGTCATGGGCAAAGCTCTGTGCGAAAGTTCTGTGCGAAAATTCTGTAAGGTTGCTATGAGCAAGGTGCGACAAAGCGCCGTATCTTAACAGCATAACTGCTGCATTGCATCTAACGTCTAACCATGTAGTACGCCACCAGCGCCACACCTCTACTTAGGCAGGGTGACCTTTTGTTTAATTGTGGCGTACCATTGCTGCGCTCAGAAACGATATATATTCCCAACTTTTTTACGTTGAAGCGGCGCGCAGTTCAGTGCCGAAAGCATGCTTGATAGGAGAAGTAAACGATGAGCCAGTCAATTGCAGTAATTAAAGGCGACGGCATTGGTCCGGAAATTATGGAGGCGACGCTGCGCGTGCTGGATGCACTGGAGTGCGGCCTGGATTACGAGTTTGTTGATGCTGGCCTAGGCGCGCTTGAAAAGCACGGCACCCTGATTCCTCAAGAATCGCTGGACGCCATTGAAAAATATGGCCTCGCCCTTAAAGGCCCGCTCACCACACCGATTGGTAAAGGCTTCTCCTCTATCAACGTGCAATTGCGCCGCCATTTTGACCTTTACGCCAACGTGCGCCCTGCCATTAGTTTCCCCGGCACAAAATCGCGCTACGATGATATCGACATGATAACCGTGCGGGAAAATACCGAAGGCGCCTATCTCTCCGATGGCCAGGAGATGATCGACGACGGCAATACCGGTATCTCGGTGATTAAGGTCACTCGCCAAGGCTCTGAACGCATCGTTCGCTATGCTTTCGAGCTGGCCAAAACCAACGGCCGTAAGAAAGTGACCGCGGTGCATAAAGCCAACATTATTAAAACCAGCTCAGGGCTGTTTTTGGATGTGGCGCGGGAAATCGCCAAAGAGTATCCAGAGATCGAGTTTCAGGAAATGATCGTGGATAACGCCTGTATGCAGCTGGTAATGAACCCACACCAGTTTGATGTGGTGGTCACCACTAATCTGTTTGGCGATATTCTTTCTGACCTGTGCGCTGGGTTAGTGGGCGGTTTGGGCTTAGCACCTGGCGCTAACATTGGTGAAAAAGCCGCGATTTTTGAAGCGGTACACGGCTCGGCGCCAGATATTGCAGGCCAAAAAATTGCCAACCCTTGCGCCCTGCTCTTGGCGGCAGCACAGATGCTTGACCACTTGGGCATGAATGCAAAAGGCGACGCTATCCGCCAGGGTATTCGCACGGTACTGGAAACCCGTCGTGATATGGTCACCCCTGATATGGGCGGCACCGGTACAACTGACACCTTTGCTCAGGCGCTGGTAGAACACGTTCAACAGTAAGCTAATTTCGCACTACCGCCACCAGATAGCATCTGGTGGCGATGCCCCCTTAGCTCGCCCCCACTGAAAGATATTTATACTGCTGATACGCGCCTGTATCGAACAGCATCAGATAAGTGCCGAAATGATAAAAAGGCACCAGCACTCCATGGGTATATACTTTTTGTATCCTTTTAAAGGTTTGCTGGAGGCCTTGCCATGCCCATTCCCGACCATGAGCAGCTTCTAAACGATCACCAACCTGCCTCTATAAGCGCTCGCTTAGCCACACCCCCGAAAGCTTCAACGCTTCCCGATGCCGTACTGGGTGGCATTGATGGCTGTGTCACCACCTTTGCTGTTGTTTCAGGCGCCTTCGGTGCAGGCTTTTCTCCACAGGTAGCCCTGGTACTCGGTTTTGCCAATCTACTCGCCGATGGCTTCAGTATGGCCGTCAGTAATTATGAAGCAGGCTGTGCAAAGCTTGCCCAAGCCGCAAGCGCTGAGCGCACAGAACGACAACATATTGCGCTTATCCCCGAGGGGGAGCGTGAAGAAATACGCCAGTTATTTCGTGCAAAAGGGTTTGAGGGGCAATTGCTTGAGGAAGCCGTAGACGTCATTTGCCGCGATCCTGAGGTGTGGGTAGCCACCATGATACGAGAAGAGCATCAACTGAATGTGGAGGGCATCAGCCCACTTCGGTCAGCACTGGTAACTTTTGTGGCGTTTTTAATAGTGGGGGCAATCCCACTACTCCCTTATCTATTGACAGACCTTAGCACCTCCACACAATTTCTCAGTAGCTTAGGATTGGCAGGAGGTATCTTTCTAGCAATTGGAATGCTCAAAAGTGCTGTCTACCAACAACCAATATGGCGTTCGGGCATACGCACGTTAGTGATGGGTATCGCCGCCGCCGGGCTTGCCTTTGGTGCTGGCTATTTCGCCCAAGGACTTATCAGTGGCTAGGCACCCCTAAAACAGTGCTCATCGCTGAGCTATTCAGACGCCCTACCCGACTGCCCCCGGACGCTTAGCTGTTCGTAGCGACTGCATATAGTAAACCCTGCTTGTTTTTCACAATAGGATTCAACTACACTTAACCAATAATTATACAAGCACTATACAAGCGAGATAACACCAACATGCTAGGTATCATGCGCGCCCACCCTTTTCAGAACGCCCTCATGCAACACACGGCCTGCATTGCGTTTACACCTCACGGTGTAATTAACGAAGCAAGCCCTCTTTTTTTGGTCACCATGGGCTATACCCTTGAGGAAATTAAAGGTGAGCATCACAGCATGTTCTGCGATACAGCGGAGATAAATACCCAAGCCTATCGAGATTTTTGGCAATCACTCGCTGAGGGCAACAGCCGCCAAGGTACTTTCAAGCGGTTAAATGCTCAGGGCAATGACGTTTGGCTGGAAGCGACTTATCTACCGATTAGTAACCGCCGGGGCAAGGTTGTTTCGGTCTTGAAAATCGCGAATGACATTACATCGACTCACCAAGAAGCCGTGCGTAAAAATGCCGTACTACAAGCGTTAGATAGCTCTATGGCGGTCATTGAGTTCACCCCTAGCGGTGAAATTCTAAATGCAAACGCAAATTTTGAGCGCGTGATGGGCTACAGTAAAGAAGACATTATCAGCGCCCACCACCGCATGTTTTGCCCGACTGAGTTCTATCAAGCCAATCCACACTTCTGGGAGCAGCTTGCGCAGGGCGAATATGTACAAGGGAAGTTTGAGCGTTTAGATTCTCGTGGTGCTAGCGTTTGGTTAGAAGCAACCTACAACCCCATTCATGATAGCAATGGCAATGTAGTGAAGGTGGTCAAATTTGCTACTGATATTACTCGTTCCGTAGAGGCGGCTGAATCAGCAACACAAGCCGTCACTGCCGCTCAAAGCACGTCTTCTCAAACAGAGCAGATCGCTCAAAACGGGCTTAACCACCTGCAAAAAGTGATGCAAGATTCGAAAAAAGCTGAAACCACCTTAGCAGAAGCTCAGCAGCTAATAGCAGCACTTACGCAGCAGGCGCAAAGCATAAACAGCATTACTGAGTCGATTGCCCAAATTGCCAACCAAACCAATCTTTTATCGCTTAACGCCGCTGTAGAAGCCGCGCGGGCAGGTGAACAAGGCCGAGGCTTTGCAGTGGTCGCCAATGAAGTGCGGCGTTTAGCGAAAGGCTCTAGCGAAGCAGTCGACGATATTACCCGGGTGCTTAAAGAGAATAGCGATTTAGTGAAACGCACCACCCAAGCCATGCAACAGGTTGTAGAACAGGGTAAATCTAGCCAAACAAGCGTTGGGGAAATAGAGACGATCGTAAATGAGATACTCACTGGAGCACGAAGCGTTTCAAGCTCTATTGATCAGTTAGCCCTTGAACCTCCTAACTGATGCATAAAAAAAGCCAGCACCGAAAAGTGCTGGCCTAACGATTTGGCACTCTCTACCTAGCGCAATGTTGTTTTACGCAGGTAAGGCAGCACAGCGTCAAACTCGCCAAATTTTTGCTTGGCATCTTCATCTGACACGCTTGGCGGGATGATAACGTCTTGGCCTACCGTCCAATCCGCGGGCGTGGCAACACCATGCTTTGCGTTAGTTTGGAGGGCATCAAGTGCACGCAGGATTTCCGCAAAGTTGCGCCCCACGGTCATCGGATACGTCATGGAAAGTTTCAGTTGCTTGTCCGGGCCAATAATAAACACCGAACGCACGGTGGCACTATCGGCCGGGGTGCGACCATCGGGCAGATAGGCATCTTCCGGCAGCATGTCGAACAGTTTAGAAACGTTTAGCCCTTCGTCGGCAATAATCGGAAAACCCACCGTACTGCCGCTAAACTTTTCAATATCCCCTGCCCAGCGTTTGTGGTCTTCCACACCATCGACAGAAACGCCAATTACCTTGGTGCCACGTTTTTCCCATTCCGCACTTAACGTGGCAACCGCACCGAACTCGGTGGTGCAGACAGGCGTGAAATCTTTTGGGTGAGAAAAAAGAATCGCCCAGCTATCGCCAATCCACTCATGGAAGCGAATCGGGCCTTGGCTGGTTTCTGCTTCGAAATCAGGTACGACTGCATTGATACGTAATGACATTATCTCTCCTTAACAGGGTTCACTGCACACTGCTATTTTTTCGATTTTGGTGTTCTTCACTTGTTCAGACAATCCACGTTTGTCACTCGTTCACGGCTATTGGGTCTGCATGTGCTTTATCATCAGCGTGACTTACCACTGCCACTCACAGCGTGCCACTGCATCGTGGGCATGCAGGCTCTCAGCGTGTACCACTTTAAGCTGGAACCCATTGATAAAATCCATTTTTCTTAGTGCATTATCCAGGCGCTTAGCGGCGTCCTCGCAAAACATTAGGTTTTGCCCATTCGCAAGCGCAAAGGCTTGTTCATCAATGCGCTTAACCGCTGTTTGCAGCGCGGTCCCTAGGGCTTTCTCTATACGTTCAACAATCGCTTCCAGCGGTATATCGGCGTTACCGTTTAACCGCACCGAGCAGTGAGCGTGACTACGCTGGCTGTGGGGCGTAGCTAACATCCCTTCCTCGCTGCCTAACCAAGCAAGCACAGCCGGTTTAGATAGGGGGATATCGTCAAAATCCGCTGTAAAAGCCTGCTGAATTAATTGCCGGGCTAATGCAGCTGAACAGGGGCACGTTGACGAATAGCCAACGACAACCTCTAACTCCAGTTGAAATCCTAACGGGGTAAGCTGACCACGCAGCGTAAACGGATAACTCTTCCACCCCGCTAGGGGGCTAATAAGGGCCTCCCGCTTAAGCAGCACATCCCCGCTAAACATGAGATATGCATGTGCTGATAACCCTTGATGGCTCTCTAAAAAAGCACCAAGAACACGCTGAATTGATGATCGTGAAAGTGATTGATGCTCTAAGGATTCAAGTGTCGTATAGAGCCGCGACATATGAATGCCACGCGCCTCGGCTGCCTCAAGGCTGACGCCCGCTGAAACCTTGGCATTAACTTGGCTCCCAGCCAACACGACAGGCAGCGCAATGCCCTCCATCCCCACCCAGGAAAGAGTGCCCGGTAAGCGGGCGGTCTGCTGGGCAATATCGGGTAACGTAACCGCCGTCATTTAACGACCTCGTTAGATGGTGTAAAAAATGAATAAAGCTCGGCCACCGTGGCGGGCGCCACGTTTTGGGTAATAAACACAAACCGTGAAATACGATCGCTCACGCTGTTAAGTGGAAGTGGCGCCGGTGGATGAAAAATGTGCTGAACGCCATGCAGCGCCAAACGTAGCTCCTCTTCAAACGACGCCTGGTCTGCCTCATCGCTGTCGCGCTCATGGGAGGCGATAGCCGCTTTAACCTCTCTTAGGTGCGACGTTAGCTCCTCGCGTTCGTCTAATAAACGCTGCTTAAAAAACGCTCGCTGTGCGGCGTTCATATAGTCGCTTTCCGGCTGTGCCAATAGCGCACTCTCCTGCATTTTTTGCATGGAGGCGGGCGTCGCGTTGGTGTCTGATTCACTAGGGGATAGATGAGTATCACGTTGCAATGGGTGGCCTCCTTTTGATAAAAACGTTATAACATAACAAATATAGCACTTCGACTCATACTTCCTTAGGAGCTTTGCTATGCCTACACCCTATTCAACGACAGCGAATACCCTAGATGTATACCCAAACGCCGCAATAGATAGTGACATCAGCGTGCTGCCGCGTATTTTTGAAGAACACATTAGCATCGCTATTTTCAAACGCACGCTGCCCGCTGAAATAGCGATAAGCGCAAATGCCCAGCGCCAAACTAGCCGCGATTGGCAGTACGGATGGCTAGGCAGCCCAACAGACGCACTAAGAGAAGACCTCTACCGCAAACTTCCAGAACCCTCAGCAGGTGACGCACTGATTGAGGATATTGCGACGGTTGCCGAAGCCATCGCCTATCTCTTTGATACCGACACCGTCGGCATTCGTCTACGCTTATTAACCGCCGCCATGTGTCCACGCTTTCACTGCGATAACTTGCCGGTGCGCTTGGTGACCACGTACGCAGGACCAGGCAGCGAATGGCTGCCCGAACAAGCCATTAACCGAGCAGGGCTTGGCGCGCCCACGCCCGACCGCCCAGATATCGTGCGCGATATTCACGCAATTCAGCGTATGCAAACAGGCGAGATTGCGCTTATTAAAGGCAGCGGATGGGTAGGCTTTGAAGAACAGGGGTTGGTGCATCGCAGTCCTTCTCTTACCCAAAGGCAAAAGCGACTACTTCTGACCATTGATCCCGCTTGAGCGTGCTATGCAGGCCCCCAGCAAAAACTATACCGCGCTGCCATATGGCGACAAAGCCAAGGCTTACCTACTGGCAGGCGGGTAAGCCCAATCAGTTATGTAAAAGAAGCGCTACTCCTATCTCTCAGGCTCACTATAATTTGTAGGCGCACTCCTGCCCTCCACCTAGTAGGAGGGCAAATACATGGTACGGTATCGAACATAGCGCTGCCCCTCTATTAAGTTAGTTATACTTCCCTTGTAAACCGGCCTAAAAGAATACTCGACGACCGCATTAGCTTTCGTGCTATCATTTATTAACCTTATGATTGCCAACACTATTGGTACACCCGCTCAATGAGTAGCCCATTATTAGTGTCATAAGGGTAAAGCACATATCATTTAAAAATTTAAATTAAAATAATCTACATTAAAATTTTCTAATTTATTAATTTAAATTCTTATTTACAAACATCAAGCAGTAAACTGCTTAAGCAACTCTAAACATAAAGTCAATTTTCGTACTTTTTCATAAATTTACGCGGGCAATTTATTTATAAAATCATCTTCCAAGCCTCGCTAAAAACAACTTCCAACAACCTTGAGCCAAACCATTTCTGCTAGCGGCAGTTATTTAGGAAAATCAATGAATTGCCAGGTTTCAGACGCTAACATTTTCCATCACCTTGCCGACGTGCTCTCTGAAGCGCATGGCGAAGCCTACTTTGAAAAAGTCGCTGCGGCGCTTGGTTCGTTGTTAGCAGTAGACCATTTAATAATTGCTCGTATCGATAAGCATCAACAGGCCACCACGCTAGCAATGTGGTCTAAAGGAAGTTTGCTTAATAACGTCACGTTTTCTTTAAAAGATGCGCCTCCCAACGCTACCAACCCCACAGCCAATTTAAATATTCACCTAAACGCTGTGCAACACTTCCCCAACAACCTGTTGCAAACTACATTAAGTGCTGATGAGTATTTAAGCGTACCGTTCACCCTACCCTCGGCAGCTCACTCTGAAAGAGGATCCATTGGGTTTGTAGCGGCCGCTAACGCCAGCGCTATTGAAGACTCTCGGTACTCGGCGGAAGTACTACGCATGGCGTCGGTGAGTATCGGGGCGGAGATTACCCGGCTTGAGAAAAAGCGCCGCCAGCAACAGCGCACGCTTTACAAAAGACAAGCGTTAAAGCTACTTAGCCATAGCCACAAAGTGATTACTCACGCCAGTAGCGAACAGGCATTATTAGATACCGTTTGTCAGCAGGCCATTGAAATTGGTGGATTTTCGATGGCTTGGATCGGCTATTCACAGCCGGGCAATAGTCATGTAATCGCCCCTCAAGCGGCTGCAGGCAAGGCACATGACTACTTAGCGACTATTGTGGCGGCATTCGGGGAGTTTTATGCGGCTTCTCCGCACCTGGAGCACACCGAAGTAAGCTGCTCCACAGCTATACAGCTCGCTGATATTGCCAACCACCCTGCTTTCAGCTCGCAAAAAGACATTGCGTTAGCCTGTCATCTACGCAGCGTCGTGTGCCTCCCCCTTGAGTGCCACGACCAATGTTATGGCGTACTCGCACTTTATAAGCCCGATACTCAACCCTTCGACGACGATGAATTACAGCTACTTAATGCACTAGCAAGTAACGTCGCCTTTGGTATTGATACGCTGCGCAGTAAAGCGGCTCAGCAACGCATTCAGCGCGCAGTTTTAAAAATCACCCTGGCTGTTTCTGCACGCACAGGTGAGGAGTTTCTCGATCAGCTAACTCACCATATGGCAGATGCGCTAAGCGCAGACTTAGCATTTATTGCTCGGGTGAATGCCAACGATCCCAATCGGGCAGATACTCTGGCGGTCGTAATTGATGGCGAGCGGCAGCCTAATTTTACCTACACCCTACCTGGTTCTCCCTGTGCAGAAGTGTTAGCTAATAGTGAGTGTATTGTGGCTGACGGTGCTGGGTCATCACTACCCGTGGAGGGACGTGAAGCACTGTACTGGGTGCGCGCCTATGCAGGCCGACGGTTAGATAATAATGAGGGCAAGGCGATTGGGTTGTTAGGCGTAATGTACCGAGAACCGCTACACGACACCGAGTTAGTTTCCAGCGTGTTACAGATTTTCGCCTCGGGCGTTGCCGCAGAACTGGCGCGCCAAAAAGATGAAGCACATATTCGCCAACTCGCTTTTTACGACCCAGGCACCGGGTTACCTAATCGCACTGCGTTTATGCAGCGCCTGGAAAGTGGCTTTGACCATGCGGTAGAAAAAGGCCACGGCCTTGGCTTAATGCTGCTTGACCTTAACCACTTCAAAGAGATTAATGATACCCAAGGGCACGATGTTGGCGATAAGGTATTAAAGGCGGTGGCGGCGGCCTTCCAGCAATCCCTTACGGGCAATGAGTATCTAGCTCGCTTGGGGGGCGATGAATTTGTCGTGCTCATCGAACCAAGCACTCAACGCTCACTTACCCACACAGCAGAGTCCTTACTGCATGCACTGGCGGATCCACTGGTCATCGATGGCCAGAGCTTTGAGCTAGAAGTGAGTATTGGCGTTGCGTTATACCCAGATGATACAGAGAGTGCCCGGGAACTACTGAAACACGCTGATATTGCCATGTACCAAGCCAAGCAGCAGAAACTACCTTACCTCTTTTTTGAAGCACAAATGGGGGTGGCGCTGGCCTCGCGATTGGATATGGCGAAGCGGCTCTCTGAAGCTCTACTCAATGGGTCGTTAAGCCTTCATTATCAGCCGCAAATTGACTTCAAAACCGGCCAGTTAACCGGCGCAGAAGCCCTTTGTCGCTGGTACGATCCCGTTCTTGGGTTTGTGGGCCCAAATGAGTTTATACCATTGGCAGAAGAGCGCGGCCTTATCATTCTACTAGGCAACTGGGTCATTAACGAAGTTTTTCGCCAATTAGCCGCTTGGCAATCAGAAGGGCTAACAATGCCCGGAAAAATAGCTATCAACATCGCTTCTCGCCATTTTGAAGACCCCCGGCTTATCGACAACCTACAGCGAAAATGTATTGCCCATGGCGTCATGCCCTCTCAGATTTGCCTTGAACTGACTGAGAGTGGCTTTATGGAAGACCCTGAGGAAGCCGTGGCAATCACCCAAGCCCTCAAAGAAGCGGGCTACGGCCTTGCCATTGATGATTTCGGCACAGGCTACTCATCGCTGGCTTACCTGAAGCGCTTTTCAGCTGATAAGCTCAAAATTGATATGTCGTTTATTCTCGACATGCTAAACAACCATCATGACCGCACTATTGTGGCGACGATTATTGTGATGGCCCATAGCCTGGGCATGGTCACGGTTGCGGAGGGGGTGGAGACTTGCGAATTAGCTGCCGCCCTACTTGAAATGGGCTGCCAAGAGGGGCAAGGCTATTTATACGATAAACCACTGCCCGCTGATGCGTTTATGAAAAAATGGTTAACGCCAAATTGATCTGTGTAAAACTTAAAATGCCCTTTTTATTATCCGGGGCATTTTAAGATTTTAAATAAATCTGCAGGAACTAAATTTTTGCAAACTTAATCCCATAGCTATCTGGATTGACGATTCCTTCCAGCCTGCCGATTTGGTCAAAATCGTTTGCTTCCAAAATAGTATCTATATTTGTATCGCTAAACGCCAAGTTCTTAACCACATCGACCTTAACCGGCATGCCTTTATTATCAATATCCATTATCCACGCTAAAAAGCCACCTGAAAATTTAGCCAAGCTACCAATAGGGTAAAGACCATAGCACTGGATATACTCCACTAACGTCGCTTTATCATGGCTACAATGCTGCTCATTAACGATGCGATACGCATCTAAAGGTGTCCGTGGTTGAATACCGTTTCGGGCGTGAGTTAGCTTATCAACTTCCTTGATAATCGATATTAGCTTGACCACCTCTGATAACTGTTCACCTTCTAAGCCGCGAGGGTAACCCGTGCCATCAAGGCGCTCGTTAGCGTTCATAATCACATCTTTACAACTCTCGCTTGGCTGCCACTTTAACGCGCTTAGCTTATCCGTCAACACACCCACATGCTGTTTTAAAAGAAGCTTCTGACGTGCGTTCATACTCTCTTTTAAAGAGGGTAGCTCTTCGCTTACCATTAAGGGTTTACCCATGGTATGCAATAAAGCACCGAGCACTACTTCCCTAATGCTTGTTGAATAGGCGTCCCTCAACAGCAGCATATCCGCGGTTTGCACGGCGACACGTATTGTATGCCTCACCCAGTCTGGCTCATTATGCAAAAAAGAGAGTGCATAAAGGGCAATTTTTCTATCTTGCCTGACAAAATAAAGTACCGTCTCGGCGCAGTCATAGAGTGTTTTTTCAGGGAAGTGTTGACGGCTTTTTATGTACATCAGCGCATACTGAAGCTGGTGCGCCAGTTCTAAAACTCCCCGCTGTATGGGCGATTGACGCTTACGCTTATCCAGATGTTGCTCCTCACGTCGGAGAATGGTTTTCTCTTTTGTTCCTGGTAGAAATAGATACGAATGACTAACTATTTTATCGTTAATACCTGAACGATACGCCGCTTCGCGCTCCACCTCAGAGACCAAGTGAAAAAGCTCTTCTGCCTGCTGCGGTTCCACCTCATCAAACTGTATACCCAGCGCGGCATAGCCATGATGACCAAAAGGTCGCATATGACGTATCAGCCCTTTTGAACGGAAATAAGAGCCGTTTGGAAACTCGATTGTTACACCCGGCAACCCATGGCCAACAGTTAGCGCAATACTATCTTCAATATCAATATCAACCAGACAGCCACCTACTGATATATTGCGTAAAAAGCCGCTCACTACCAGGCCATTAATGTAAATCTCAATACTAACGCGTGCACGCATACCCAAAATAAAGGGGATTCTCACCATCCCCCTCTGCTCGACTAAAAAAACGGAGGCTGGTAGTTGGCACTCTATCTGATATAAACCTGCATCCAGCTTTGTTGCGACGGCAGGGACATTACTAATACTATAAACATCGCGCCCCCTCGCACCCTTTTTATCATTTGCATCAACGGGATGAAGGGCCTCAATATCAAAATTAATACACTCTTCATTTAAGTAGTCATCAATCGCTTGGCCTTGGCTCTCAACATTGAGCACCAATTGACCACTCTCCATGCCCAGCCCTACCACCTCTGCCTCTAACGAACAGGGCATATCTTTAGAGTAGATGCAAAGTTCGTACTCGTTTTTTATAAACGTTTGCAACACTTTGGCGGATGGATTTTTGCTTTGAGGGGAGTACAGCATCATCATGCCTCGTGTACGTTATATTTATCAGATAGAGGGCATCGCACACTAAAAAAACTATTTGTTAGCAATAACTAAACATAGCTATAAAGCATTAATTTATCAATAAATATTACCTTTCATACGGTTTTAAAAGCCACTCACCAAAACGCCTCCTGATAAGGAGGCGTTTAGCTTTATATCTCTCGCGTTCCCAGCAAGCGCTCAGCCGAACACTTCTGTCCACTCAGTACGCTTGGCCAGCAAGTTGCGGGCTAATTCCTGAGCACCTTCTAGACTATGGCTTGCGGCCCAGCCGCACTGCATTTCGTTGCAGGCGGGCACTTCAGTGGCGGTCAGCACATCGTTGAGGGTTTGCTCAATGATACTGAGCACACCGTCATAGTCATCGTGGTTAATCATCGCGATGTAGAAGCCGGTTTGGCAACCCATGGGGCTGATATCAACCACCTTATCGGTATGGTTACGCGACATCTCGGCCATCAAGTGCTCAAGAGAGTGCAACGCAGGCATCTCCATGTGCTCTTTATTAGGTTGGCAGATGCGTAGGTCATACTTGTGAATACGGTCACCGTTTTGGCCTTCTTTAATATCGGCCAAGCGGACATAAGGGGCTTTTACCTTGGTATGATCCAGGTTAAAGCTTTCGACGTTCATTTTCTTTTCGGTCATGTTGGCTCCATCTAGTTCGTGTGTCATGGGCATATTCTACACCCTTACCGCTTTCTACACCTTGGGGGCGTCGTAGTTCCATGGCTCATCGGTATATACGCACACGTTGGCATCTTCAATATCGCCGTCAGGGGCCTCGACGTGTTTAGCAAAAAAGTCTTGGATCTCTTTGCGCTGGCAATGTGCTTCAAACTCTTCACGGCTCGCCCAAATCTCATGAAACACAATAGGGTAGCTGGTGCCCTGGGCGAAAGGGTTATCAATT
>NZ_JAFWFN010000053.1 GCF_017515565.1 Halomonas sp. | reverse complement strand
TACGGGCCATCAGCTTACTCCGAAATTTGAGCGGCTTGCTCGTTTATTCATCTACAAAAGGCGCAATAGCATACCCCTTTATGAGCCTATAGGCAAGGGGTATGTTTACGCCCGCTTAAAACAACCCAGGATTAACCCTGGCGCTGCTTGTGCCGCGGTTCGATGCAAATAACGCGAACAGCGCCATTGCGACGAATGATCTTACAGTTACGGCACATCTTCTTTACGGAAGCTCGAACTTTCATCGTTCTTTCTCCAAAAACGGCTCGCGGCACGCCAATCAGTAAGGCGACGCCTTAGCGCATTATGCCGCCGCTACCGTAGCCTTTCAGGTTGGACTTCTTCATCACCGAGTCATATTGATGCGACATGAGATGCGACTGCACCTGAGCCATGAAGTCCATGATGACCACAACTACAATCAGTAACGAGGTTCCGCCAAAGAAAAACGGCACGTTCCACGCTACGATCAAGAACTGAGGCATCAAGGAAACCGCAGTGATATACAAGGCACCGAACAAAGTAAGACGGGTCATTACTTTATCGATATAGCGAGCGGTCTGCTCGCCGGGGCGAATACCCGGCAGGAAGGCACCTGACTTTTTAAGATTGTCAGCCACATCCTTGGGGTTGAAGACCAGCGCTGTGTAAAAGAAGCAGAAGAATACCACTGCCGCCGCGAAAAGCAAGATGTAAAGCGGTTGGCCAGGGCCTAACGCTTGTGATGCACGCTGCAGCCACTCCATCCCTTCACCAGCGCCCACCCACTGACCGATCGACGCCGGAAAGAGGAGAATACTGGAAGCAAAAATTGCCGGAATAACACCAGCCATATTCACTTTCAGAGGCAGGTAGCTACTTTGGCCTGCATACATCTTATTGCCCACCTGACGCCGTGGATAATTCACTTTCAAGCGACGTTGGCCGCGCTCAATGAATACCACAAACGCTACGGTCGCAATACCTAGCACTGACAGCGCTAACAGCGGAAGAACATTCCAGGCCCCTTCGTTGCGAGCAAGCTCAAACGCTTGCCCAACGGCACTGGGCAGCCCAGCGACAATCCCCGCGAAGATCAGCAGCGAAATACCGTTGCCGATGCCCTTCTCGGTGATCTGCTCACCTAGCCACATCATAAACACTGCGCCCGACACAAACGTGACGATAGCGGTGAAATAGAAGCTGAAGTCAGCGCTGTACGCGATGCCTTGGCTAGCCAGGCCGACGGACATGCCGGTAGCCTGGACAAACGCCAGTATCACCGTGCCGTAGCGGGTGTACTGGCTGATCTTGCGGCGGCCAGCCTCACCCTCTTTCTTGAGCTGCTCAAGATGAGGGGAGACCGCAGTCATGAGCTGCATGATAATCGACGCCGAAATATAAGGCATAATGCCCAGGGCGAGGACGCTCATGCGCTCCAGGGCGCCACCCGAGAACATGTTAAACATGCCCAAGATGGTGCCCTGTTGCTCCCTAAACAAGGCAGCAAGCTGGTCAGGATTGATACCGGGAACGGGAATGTGGGCACCGATACGGTACACCACGATGGCGAGG
>NZ_JAFWFN010000052.1 GCF_017515565.1 Halomonas sp. | reverse complement strand
TGATTGCCGCCAAGAGCTGCTCCCTTGGCGTTGATTTGGGAATATAGCCCACCGCGCCCAGTGCAATGGCGTCCAGCACCAGCTGACGCTCTTGAAGCGCAGACACAATCGCAACGGGCAGCCATGGGCAGGTGTCGCGCAGGATTTTTAACCCTTCCAAGCCTTCCGTATCGGGCAGGCTTAAATCGAGCAGTAACAAATCCAACCCGTCGTTATTTTCAACACACTGGAGCGCTGCTGCCAGGCTGTCGACTTCCAGGAGTTGGGTGTCGGCTAAACCAGCGCTTACCACTGCAAGTAACGCATCGCGGAACAGTGGATGATCATCTGCCACTAACAGCGAGTACATGGCGTCTCCTACCAAGGGATGAGGGTGCGTCCTGCCATCGGGCTATATCGAGAAAGGCCTATGTGTTCAACACTGAGTAGGCACCTTTTAATAATCATAATACTCAGGAGCTTTACGATGATCTACGCCAACCCTGGTGATACCGGTTCCGTGGTGTCATTTGAAAAACGTTATGGCAACTACATTGGCGGTGAGTTTGTTCCCCCTGTCAACGGCCAGTACTTCGACAATATTAGCCCAGTTAACGGTCAAGTATTTTGCGAAATCCCCCGGTCGAGCGCTGAAGATATTGATAAAGCGCTGGATGCCGCGCACAAGGCCGCACCGGCATGGGGCAAAACCTCGGTTCAAGAGCGCAGCAACATTCTGCTCAAAATCGCCGACCGCCTTGAGCAAAACCTTGAAATGCTCGCCGTGGCCGAAACCTGGGACAACGGTAAAGCCGTTCATGAAACCCTCAATGCGGATATTCCGCTGGCCGTTGATCACTTCCGCTATTTTGCGGGTTGCCTGCGCTCCCAAGAGGGCACCGCTGCCGATATCGACGCTAACACCGTCTCTTATCATTTCCACGAGCCGCTGGGTGTCGTGGGGCAGATTATTCCCTGGAACTTCCCGATTCTGATGGCGGCCTGGAAACTAGGCCCCGCGCTGGCAGCAGGCAACTGCGTGGTGCTCAAGCCGGCTGAGCAAACCCCCGCCTCGATTTTGAAAGTGATGGAAGTGATTGGCGACCTGCTGCCCCCTGGCGTGCTCAACATCGTTAACGGGTTCGGTGCGGAAGCAGGCCAAGCGTTGGCGACCAGCAAGCGGATTGCCAAAATTGCCTTTACGGGCTCCACGCCCGTTGGCTCGCATATTCTGAAGTGCGCGGCAGATAATATTATTCCTTCCACCGTCGAGCTGGGTGGCAAGTCTCCTAACATCTACTTTGCTGACATCATGAACGCCGAACCGACGTTCATTGATAAAGCGGTAGAAGGACTCGTGTTGGCGTTCTTTAACCAGGGGGAGGTGTGTACCTGTCCGTCGCGAGCCTTGATTCAGGAGAGTATGTACGACGAGTTCATGGTGAAGGTGATTGAGCGGACCAAAACCATCAAACGCGGTAATCCGCTGGATACCGACGTGCAGGTGGGCGCACAGGCGTCTCAAGAGCAGTTCGATAAGATTATGTCGTACATGGATATCGCCCGTGACGAAGGCGCTGAATTCCTGACCGGCGGTAACAAAGAGACCCTGGATGACAGCATCAACAGCGGCTATTACATTCAGCCCACGCTGCTGAAAGGCAATAACCAGATGCGCGTTTTCCAAGAGGAGATCTTTGGGCCAGTGGTCGCGGTCACGACCTTCAAAGATGAAGAAGAAGCGCTGGCGATTGCCAACGACACCGAGTTTGGCCTGGGCGCAGGCGTATGGAGCCGCGATATGAACGTGGCGTTCCGCATGGGACGTGGCATTCAAGCAGGCCGTGTATGGACCAACTGCTACCACCAGTACCCCGCCCATGCGGCTTTCGGTGGCTACAAGAAATCTGGCGTTGGCCGCGAAACGCACCAAATGGCGCTGAATCACTATCAGCAAACTAAAAACCTGCTGGTCAGCTACGATATCAACTCGCTTGGGTTCTTCTAAACGTTTGTTATGTCGTCCCATCGCCCGGCCTAGGCCGGGCGATGCTGTACATCCTCTGGCGCTAACTCTACGGATAAGAGCAGCTTAGAACTGCCGTTAACCATTATTAGGAGTCGCATCATGGATAATACAATGCGGGCGGCCGTCGTGCGCGAGTTCGGACAGCCGTTAGTCATAGAAGAAGTCGATGTTCCACGCCCAAAGCAGGGGGAAGTATTGATGAAGGTGGCGGCCTCGGGGGTCTGCCATACGGATCTACACGCAGCGCACGGCGACTGGCCAGTAAAACCCTCACCTCCCTTTATTCCAGGGCATGAAGGCGTTGGGCATGTTGTGGCTGTCGGGGCCGGCGTTTCCCATGTCAAAGAGGGCGACCGTATCGGTGTTCCTTGGCTCTACTCGGCCTGCGGTTTTTGCGAACACTGCTTAGGCGGTTGGGAAACCTTATGTGAATCCCAGCAAAATACCGGTTACAGCGTTAATGGTGGGTTTGCCGACTATACCTTGGCCGACGCTGGGTATGTGGGGCGGCTGCCGGATAACGTTGGCTTTGTAGAGCTGGCCCCGGTGCTGTGTGCCGGCGTAACGGTTTATAAAGGTTTAAAAATGACCGATACCCGCCCCGGCCAGTGGGTGGTGATTTCGGGCATCGGTGGCCTTGGCCACATGGCAGTGCAGTATGCCAAAGCCATGGGGCTTAACGTGGCAGCTGTCGATATTGATGACGGCAAGCTTGCGCTGGCTGAGCGCTTGGGCGCGACGGTTACGGTAAACGCCATGAAAACCGACCCCGCGGCATACCTTAAAAAGACCATTGGCGGCGCCCATGGTGCGCTGGTCACCGCGGTGTCACCGAAGGCCTTCGATCAGGCGCAAAATATGCTGCGCCGTGGCGGTACGCTGGTACTTAATGGCTTACCGCCAGGGGATTTTCCACTGCCCATCTTTAGCACCGTGCTCAATGGGATCACTATTCGTGGCTCGATTGTCGGCACGCGTAGCGACCTTCAGGAAGCGCTCGATTTTGCGGCGGAAGGTAAAGTGGAAGCCACGGTCGCAACAGATACACTGGACAATATCAACGATGTTTTCCAGCGCATGATAGACGGTAAAATCGAAGGGCGTATTGTGCTAGACATGGCGGGTTAAACGCCCAGCGTGCATAAAAAATCCCGGCCGCGTGGCCGGGATTCTTCGTGTGCGCCAGGCATGGCGCGCGGCGCCTTGACGGGCGCTGTTCCTGAGGGTGGTGCCTCAGGATGACTTGGGGGTGAAAGTCCCCTGCACGCCCGGCAAGGGGAAGTGCTAGCCGACGGCAAGGGTGTCTCCCGCGAGGGAGAATCTGAAGGCAGCCCGAGGCAAAACGCTGGCCTGACGAACAGGAAGCGGATACGAGGCGTTATGGCGGGGTGAGGTGGCACGAATCATCAAAGCCCGGTACTTGCACGGAACGCCATGACGTAAATCCGACAGGCATAAGCGGGAAGGTCGCGCGTCTTACCCTGGGAGGTCTGGTGGTCTGCCACAGTGCTACCGGCGTCGAGAGGCGACGGGATGGATCACCAGACGTCAGCCGAGGCCATAGTAAGTGCCGATTCACCCCGGCACCAAGGGCCGAACATGAAGAACCGCGAGTAGGCGATAACGTCTCGAGGATCGATCATGAAGACAGAAACTGACGCTAACACCGTCACTCACCCAGAGGGGCAGGGGCAGTACCCCGAGTTCCGGCCGGTGAGCGTCGAGACGATCCCGGCGTCGTTATCGTGGACGAAAGCGGAGTCAGCCTCGCTCATGGAACGGGTCGTTGACCCGAAGAACATGGAGCGAGCTTACCGTAAGGTAGTTGCCAACAAAGGGGCACCGGGTGTCGATGGCACGACGGTGCATCAGTTGGCTCACCATCTAAAGCAGCACTGGCCAACGCTGCGCGAGCGGCTGTTGGCTGATGCGTATCACCCGAGTCCAGTCCGAGCCGCCACGATCCCCAAGCCTAAAGGCGGCGTGCGGCAGCTCGGAATACCCACGGTCACCGACCGACTGATCCAGCAAGCGCTGTCACAGGTGCTCATACCGATCTTCGACCCGACCTTCTCCGCGTCGAGTTACGGCTACCGCCCCCAACGCAGCGCCAAACAGGCCGTATCGGCCATGAAGGCTCACGTCACCGCCGGCCACCGTTGGGTGGTCGACCTTGACCTGAAAGCCTTCTTCGACCGGGTAAACCACGACCTGCTGATGGCACGGGTCGCGCGGCGCGTTGACGATAAGCGCGTGCTGCGTCTGATCCGCCGCTATCTGGAGGCGGGCATGTTCCAGCACGGCTTGCCCACGCCGAGGCGGCAGGGGACGCCCCAAGGCGGGCCCCTCAGCCCGCTACTGGCGAATATCCTGCTGGACGACATGGACAAGGAGCTGGAACGCCGAGGCCACCGCTTCTGCCGCTACGCCGATGACGTGCAGGTGTACGTCAAAAGTCGGCGGGCAGGCGAACGTGTTATGGAAAGCCTGAGTGAGTATCTCGAGAGCTCACTTCGGCTGACGGTCAACCGCACGAAAAGTGCGGTGGATCGGCCATGGAAACGCGACTATCTAGGCTACCGTCTTACCTGGCACAAGCAGTCGAAGCTAACGCTGACCAAGACAAGCCTGAAGCGCATGATGCAGCGTGTTCGTCAGGTGCTAGCGCGTGGCAGAGGGCGTCACCTCCAGCAAGTGATCAAAGAGCTAAAGCCCATCCTGCGTGGGTGGGCCAACTACTTTGACCTTGTTGATGTGAAGCGCCCCATGGAAGCACTGGATCAATGGATACGACGGCGCTTGCGCGGCCTGATCTGGCGGCAATGGAAGCGCCCGGCGACCCGGCGGCGGAAACTCCGAGGCCTAGGTCTGGACGCCCCCCGTGCTTGGAAATCGACGGGCAATGGGCGAGGCCCCTGGTGGAACGCCGGGGCATCGCACATGAATCAGGCCCTGCCGAGAAAGTGGTTTTACGACCAGGGTCTGATCTCGGTACTGGATACGGTAAGATGGCTCAAACGTTCTGCATGAACCGCCGTGGTACGGAACCGTATGCCCGGTGGTGTGAGAGGACGGGGGAGGTAACTCCCCCTCCTACTCGATTCTACGCGTTGTACGTAAAGCGCTACTTACATCTGCGCATCTTCAGGTGGTTCGCCGATGGTGCCGGGCATCGCTTGCACATGGCCCATCTGCTGGCCTGCCAGAGTGAGGAAGTGTAGATGGCGTTCATACTCCGCCACTAAGTCTCCAATCACCTGGCCTCGAGTGTAGCCGTTCAGGTCTTTATCCTGGCCACCCTCGGCTAAAAACACATCCAAGCGCACGTAGAAGTCATCATCAGCGGGAATGAAGCTTGGGGTGCGCATGCGATGCGGGCACATTTGGTAGACAAAGCTCGTCGCATCGCCCAAATCGACCTGTAGCATCAGGTTGGGCAGTGATTCCCCCTCAACAT
>NZ_JAFWFN010000051.1 GCF_017515565.1 Halomonas sp. | reverse complement strand
GGAACTCGCCGGTCACGCGGCCTGTGACCGGCACTTCGCCGTCGGCTTCCGCGGCGTTAACGGTGTTGTCGTCCGTCACGTCGTCGATGATCAGCGTGGTGGTGTCGCCGGTCGGGGCGGTGGTGTCGACATTGATGCTGTCGCTGTTGCCGCTACCTGCGTTGCCGGCTTCGTCGGCGTAGCTGTCGTCAGCGATGGTGGCACTGGCCGGGCCGTTGGCGTTGTCTGCCGCGACCACGGTGCCGGTCCACACGGTGGCGTCGTTGGCATCTTGGGTCAGCGCACCCACCAGCGTCAGGCCTTCCAGTTCCAGCAGGGCCGCCACGCCAGCGGCGTCGAGTACGCTGCCGTCGGTGCCGTAGGCTACTTCGCTAAAGTCGATGGTAATGCTGGTTTCTTCACCGGCGGCCAGCGGCGCGCCGTCGGCGTCCAGGGTGATAGTAACCGTCGGGGCGGTGGTGTCGACATTGATGGTATCGCTGTTGCCGCTACCTGCGTTGCCCGCTTCGTCGGTGTAGCTGTCAGCGGCGATCTCTACCGAGGCTTCGCCGTTGGCGTTGTCTGCCGCCATCACGGTGCCGGTCCAGACGGTGGGGTCGTTGGCATCTTGGGTCAGCTCACCCACCAGCGTCAGGCCTTCCAGTTCCAGCAGGGCCGCCACGCCAGCGGCGTCGAGTACGCTGCCGTCGGTGCCGTAGGCTACTTCGCTAAAGTCGATGGTGATGCTGGTTTCTTCACCGGCGGCCAGCGGCGCGCCGTCGGCGTCCAGGGTGATAGTAACCGTCGGGGCGGTGGTGTCGCGCAGTGCGTTGGCAGTGCCTTCGTCAGATTCGTTGCCGGCCGCGTCGGTAATGGTCGCGGTGACGGTGAGGCTGTCGCCTTCCGCCGGGGCGTCGACTTGGGTGATCACTTCACCGGCGTCGATCTGCGCTTGGGTCAGTTCGATGTCGGTGCCGTTGACCGTCAGGGTGTCACCGGCCACGGCGTTGGTGTTCGCCAGGCCGATGGTGACCGTGACTTGGCCGTTAGTGATTTCGTCAGCGGTAATAAAGTCGTCACCGTTGGCGATAGTCACGCTCGGGGCATTCGGCGCAGTAGTGTCAATAGCACCACTATCTGAAGCGGTACCCGTGTTACCCGCCGCATCGGTAATACTGGCATCTACGGTGTAGTCGCCTTCGGCCAGTGGCGTGGTTACTTCAACACTCCATGTGCCGTCAGGCCCCACCACTGACTCTAGCTCTTGGGTATTGCCTGCAGCATCGGTGACGATGACTGTGACCGTGCCGCCAACTTCATTGGAAGTGCCGGTAATTATCGGCGTATTGTCGTTGCCGCTGGGGGCGTCGACAGTAAGCGTGGGAGGTGTAGTATCTACAACGACAGTGTCTGCATCATCAGTGGCGGCCGCGACGGCTCCGCCATCAAACTCAACGAACTCCGCGCCTTCTAGGCCCCCTTCAGTGCTAAAGGCCAACGGGTCGGTTTCTTCCGCGACTCGCGCAACGCGCACGAAGCTACTCCCGCCACCGCCGCCGCCACCGGCGCCAGCACCTGCTGCAGTGGCATCAAGTAGCTCTAGTAGGTCACCATCGTCATCTAATGCTGACAAAAGCGCCTCAAGGTCATCATCCATCGCACTGGCATCTTCTGTCGCTACGATGAGATCACTATCTAACTCAGGAGTGACGGCAACTTCCTGGCCACCTTCAACAACACTGGCGCCGCTGCCATCGGCAAAATCTAGCTGCACTTGGCCACTTGCCGAGGTAATTAAAACCTCGCCTTCTTGCAGCACATCACCAATACGCAGCTCGCGAATATTACCCGCTTCATCACGCGCCCAAGCTTGGCCAGAAATTGCAATAATGGTTGCAGCTGCCATGTGTCACTCCTCAATCACAAATGTAGAGCCACTGTTCTAGTGAATTGGCACCAGACTGAATAGCGGCATATATGTCGATACTAGGAGGTAAGGCAACATAAAAGTATTGTACCGATGGACAAAAAAGCGCGCCTTATGAGGAGGCGCGCTTCAGGTATCGACATGACTATCTCATTAGAGCAACTAGCTAATAGTGAGGGCTATTAATTGGCTGTTTGCTCAGAAACAGGCGCCAGTTTTAATATCAGCTGTAACCGGTCACGCACCGTTAGTTTCTTGAAAATAGCGCTTAGATGAGCTTTCACCGTACGCTCAGTAATATCTAACTGGCGTGCTACTTCTTTATTAGTAGCGCCTTTCGCAACCGCTAGTGCCACACCGCGCTCCCGTTCGGTCAATTGTTCCAAGCACTCGCTATATTGGTAATCGCTCCCCTCACCTTGCTGTTGTAGCGCTTTGAATGATCCACCCAATACCTTCGCAAGAAGCGCCTGCCCCACCCATACCCCTTGATTGCTAACTACCAGCGCAACTTGCTTAAGCACATCAGAAGCCGCGAGCGTATGTACATAGCCTCTCGCACCAAGATCAAGTGCTTTCAAGGCCTCTCTATCATCAGGGGCATAGCTCATCACTACCGCGATTGCTCCTTTTGTAGTAACTGCACCGATGAGGGCATGCCACTCTTCAACTGTCGTTAGCAACCAAACCACATCAGCGGGCTGAAGGCGGTCACTCAGCGTATGAGGTGTCAAGATTGATGCCTCGGGGAACGCTTTTTTCCAACGGGCTTTTAAGCTGCCATCTGTTGTTATAAACCAGTGTTTCATTAGCGCTCCCCCATGGAATCTCGCCATGCTCTTAAAACGGGCTTAAGCAGGAACTGCATCACCGTTCGCTTACCTGTCACAATGTCTACCTGTGCCGTCATCCCTGGAATAACCTGAAGCCGCTCGGCGATGTTTTCATCTTCTGAGCTGCGCACGCGCACCAAGTAGAAAGTATTACCATCATCATCAGTGATAGTGTCTGCACTAATGTGATCAAGCTCTGCCTGCAACCCTCCAAAAATGGCGTAATCGTAGGCAGTAAGCTTAATAGTCGCCGGCTGCCCAGGGTGCAGGAACGCAATATCTTGGGGGGCGATCCGCGCCTCTACCAGCAACTGCTCATCACTGGGCACAATTTCGACAACCTCTTGGCCAGGTTGGGCAACACCACCAATAGTGTTGATATGAAGCCGCTGGATAACACCATCCACAGGCGAACGAATTTCGGTAAGCCGCACGCGATCCTGTAACCCCGTACCTGATTGCTGTAGCGCATTGAGATCACCTGAGACTTGCGCCAGGTCGTTGCGCCACTCACTCCTTCGCTCTGCCCCTAGCTCCCGTAGCTGTGTTTGGGCTTCCTCTACAGCCGCCTCTAAGCGTGATACGGCTGCATCTGCTTGATTACGCTCGCCGGTCGCTCTGGAAACCTCACGCTGTAGACGAAGTACCTCTACTTCTGAAACAGCACCTGAAGCAAGCAGCGGCCGGGTTAAGTTAAGCTCTTGGCCAGCCATATTGGCTTCACGTTGTGCAGTATCTCGACGCGCCTGCGCTTCTCTGAGCTCTTCACGACGCTGACGAATGCGATCATTGAGCACTGTTTCCTGCTCTCTAAGTTCCTCTCGCCGGCTTTCGTAGACATCACGCTCTTGCATAACAATGCTAGGCACTTCCTGACGTAACTCGTCAGAAGGCTCGAACGCTGTATTGGTCGCTAGCGCGCGTAAGCGCTCCGCCCGAGCTTCCAGCGCAAACCGCTGTGCTCGGTTTTCACGAAAGTCTGACACAAACCGAGTGGGGTCAATTTGCATAAGCACTTCACCTGCACTGACCACCTGCCCCTCTCTTACCCTGATCTGCTCGACCACACCACCATCAAACGACTGAATACGCTGTAACTGGCTAGCAGGAATTACCCGCCCCGCCCCACGGGTTACCTCATCAATCGGGGCGAAATAGGCCCACGTGATAAGCGTGATAATGGTAAGCAAAACGGTATAGAGAAAGACCCGAGCTCGGATAGGCTCTTGCTGCATTCGTGCCCAGTCAGTATCACTCGCCCAGTCACGACTGAGATGCGCAGAAGTAACACGCCGCGCGAATAGGCGATCCATAAAAGGGCGAAACGGCTTTTGACCTTTTTCCGAGAAACGCCCTATGGCTTCGAAGCCTTTTTGTTCTGAGGTTGAAGAGGGTTTCTTAGCCATTACGACGCCCTCCCAATCTGCCCTTTCCGCAATGCTTCAACTACCGTATCACGGGGGCCATCGGCCACTACCTTACCGCCATCCATGACAACGATGCGGTCCACAAGGGAGAGTAACGAAGTGCGATGTGTCACCACCAATATCGTTTTACCTGCGGCTACTTTGGTGAGATTGGCCTTGAAAGCTTCCTCGCTGGCGTTATCCATCGAGCTCGTAGGCTCATCCAATAATAAAATAGGAGGGTCTTGCACCATCGCCCTGGCAATAGCGACTGCCTGTTTCTGCCCACCAGAGAGGGCCTGTCCACGCTCGCCTACCTGAAGATCGATACCATTAGGATGGTTATTCACCAACGACTCTAAGCCAGCGATTTCGATAGCTCTTAGTAGCGCATCGTCATCTACGCGGTCGCTTCCGCCGCCTGCCACAATGTTGTCGCGCAATGAACCAGCGAAAAGGCTCACATCTTGAGGTACATAACCAATGTGACGACGCAGTTGGAGAGGGTCTAACTGACGAATATCGACATTATCAATGAGCACCGCGCCCGATGTAGGTTGGTAAAAACCTAATAAGAGCTTATTAAGGGAAGACTTACCGCAACCAATACGGCCCAGCAGAGCGACTTTTTCGCCTGCTTTTATAGAAATAGACACATCTCGAAGCGCTTCGCGCTCTTCATCGGGGTAGCGTAACGTGACTTTATCTAAACGGATGCTGCCAGCAACACTGTTTTTTTCTACGTAGGCTTTACCTTCGTGCCGCTCAACCTGTTTACCCATCACGTTATTCAACGCCTCTAATGCCGTTGAAGACTGGTGATACTGTGCTAATAAAGCAGCGGCTTGACTAATAGGCGCCATCGCTCGAGACGAGAGCATGTAAGCAGCAATTAACCCACCCTGAGTCAGGTTGCCCTCAATGATCTGGTATACACCCACAATAATTACGCACACCGCTACGCTATGCTGAGCCCATTGAGCGACATTAGAAACTGACGTGCTTACTAGGCGAAGCTGAGCACCCGTCCTGGATAGAAAGGCAGAGGCTTTTTCCCAGTGGCGTTGAATCCGACTTTCCGCCCTTAATGCTTTTACATTTTCCAGTTGCGAGACCGACTCGACTAAGAGCGCATTGCGCTGAGCACCCACTTCCCAGGTGGTTTGTGAAAGCTCGTGGAGCTTGCCTTGAGCGGCCAGCGCATAAAGCAGCACGAATACGATACCCACCAGCACAGGTAGCACTAACCAAGGGTTAATTAACGCAATAATGGCGGCAAAAAGCAGTACGAAGGGCAAATCAACAATGCCTACGACCGTCGCGGATCCGATAAACGCACGCACTGACTCAAACGACTGAAGCGTTGCCGTAAAAGAACCAGTAGACGCTGGGCGCTCTTCCAAGCGCATCCCTAGCACTTTGGCCATGATTGAAGAGGAGAGCTTTACATCAGCACGACTAGCCGCCAAATCAACAAAACTACTGCGCATTAAGCGAAGTGCCAGGTCAAAACACAACACAATAAAAATGCCTAAAGCGAGCACCCAGAGGGTCTCCGTCGCCTGATTAGGCACCACGCGATCATAGACATTGAGCACAAACAGCGGCATCGCCAATGCAAACATGTTAATGGCAACTGAGCCAAGCACGATATCGCGGTATAGCCGCCTGTTCTCGCGAATTACACCCCAGAACCAGTGCTGATCCCGGCGTTTTTTAACGCCAGGTTCTGAAGTACTGTCAACGCGAAACTTAGGCCGTACGTAGATTGCCTCGTCGCTGTAGCCAGAATACAGCTCTTCCAAAGGCACCTCTAAACCGGCCTCTGAAAGCTCTGGAAAGATAACCCGCGCTTTTTGCTGTTTAAGGTCTAGCCCTAAAAGTACGCAAGCGCGACCAGGTTCAAGCAATAAAATCGCAGGAAATAGGGCGGGATTAAGCGCTGACAAATTGCTTTTTACAATTCTGGCGGTTAATCCTGCCCGTGAAGCTGCTCGCCCAAATACCGACGGAATAAGCTTGCCTTGTTCTAACGGCAAACCAGCCTTCAAAGCCTCAGATGACACTTCATGCTGATGATAGGAAGCAACCGTTTTCAAACATTCCAGCAACTCATCTCTTGGCTCCTGCCCATTACTACGGGCAGGTTCAGACACTCTCAGCTGACTTTGCGTCACAGAAACCTCATTTCCCTTCCGAAATATGAATATCTCGGATGACTAGATGCCCATAGCTCACAACTTAACCACGTGTAACAAACGCATCTGCATAGCCAAACCCTTGCAGCTCAGACTGCAATGACTTGGCATCATCAAAGGATTCAAAAGGCCCTACTTGCACACGGAAGTTCCCTGCGGCAGCTAACACTCTAGCGTCATTGGTTAACTGATTACTCAACTGATTACTAAGTGCTTCAGCGCGCTCAATAGCACTTAAAGACGCCACCTGAACATAAAGTCCTTGAGCTGGCCCTGGTGCTGACATGTGTGTAACAGCAGCTTCAACGGGAGCAGCCATTACTACCTCTTCAGATTCTGAGTAGGCGCTTTGGGGCATATCGTTTTGCTGCGCAGAGATTCCACGCGTGAAGTCATCTAAGGTAAAACCACGCGGCCCTTCTACACCGCAAGCCATGCGAATACTGTCAGCCATATCCTCATAGCCAAGCTCGCCGAGGCTTGGGATGTCATCCCGGGTGACTTGCAATGTATGCATTAGCTGACCCATTGCAGCAAGCGTACGTGCCTGGGCTAACGTCAGGTCAAACTGCGCATTGGAGTACGCACGACTAGCTTCAAAGAACTCATTTTCACTGTCCAGCACATCTAACAAAGTCCGCTGACCAATATCAAACTGCTGTTGATAGGCGCCTCGAACTCGATCTATCGACTGACGATGCTCATTTAAATAATTTAATTGTTCGCTTAAGCGCTGGGTGTCGTTATAAGCAATTTGGGTAGTCTGCCTTACATTGGTACAAGCTGTTTCACGCTGATTTTCTGCTTGTTCAATGCGCGTGCTTGCCGCATTAAATGCAGCTTGATCGGAACCACCACGATACAGGTTCATACTTGCTACCAGCTGAATGCTATGCTCATCCCGACGGCCTGCAATCTCATCGTTTTGATTATTGGTTCCCGTGCGCCCCTGGATATCCAAACGGGGCATATAAGCGGCACGAGCACCCTCTAACTCAGCCCGCTGCACGGCAATGTTCTCAATGGCCGCGTGGAATTCAGGGTTACCCTGAAACGCCATTTCTACCGCTTGGCTAACGTCCTCTGGTAGCTCATTTGCCAATGAAGGAGCTGGTAGCATATTTTGCGCGGGTAGCGTACCTACAATACGCTGAAAACGTGCCGTCACATCGTGGAGATTTGATGCTTCGGTCATGAGATTCGACTCAGCAAGCGCAAGGCGGCCACTGATCTGCTCTAAATCAACACCGCGCCCCGCTCCAGAAAGTGCCCGCTCCTCAATTTGGCTAAAAACACGCTGGTGTTCCCGGTAGTTATCTTGTGCTAATCGAACCAGTTCACGATGACGAAGCACGTCAACGTAGGCCCTAAAAGCCTCTAGCGTTATCTCTTCACTTGCACCGAGTAATTGAAAATATGCGATCAGCCTAGCACGGTCTAAACGCTCAACTTCACTGCGGGTAGCAAAACCATCGAACACCATTTGGGTAAGTGTTAATTCTGCGAAATCAGAGTTATAGCTGCCACGACCGTCATTTTGCTGATCTTGCCGACCCACTCCAGCACGTACATCAATTGACGGCAAGTAATTGCCCCTTGCACCCCTTGCGTCACTACCCGTTGCACTAAAGTTAGCCCAGGCGGCATTCACTTCAGGGTTAGTAACAATGGTTTGCTGGATAGTACTTGGTAGGTCCGTGGCGCCAGGTGCGTATAAGCTCGCTGGGAGCGATTGTGCAAGCGCTGAGAGTGGAACGAACGCCAGGGTAGTGACCGTTAACGGCCGAAAAGCGTGTTGTGAAAATAGTTTTTTCAATTTCAGAGTGACATTGCTTTTCATGATCATAATTCCCTAATGAACGTTTGGGGCTACTCATAAACACGCAGCCTGCACTTTCCAGCACTTTTAAAACCGCTTACTGGCTTTTACATACGGTTTTTACATTGGTTTTTACATACGACTTAGCCAAAAGAACTAGCTTGCTAACTAAAACACCTCATAAATAGACATCATTTTAGTGAGGTTAGCTTAATTTAATCGCGCTAGCACTTCCACTCATCCATAAAACCAAAAGTCACAAAAATTTACAATAAAACTATTAAAAAAACACTACCTCTTGATACTACGTTGCCCATGCCTTGGCAGCTGCTGAAGCGCCAACCCCGATAAAATTAATACTAATCCCACAAGCGTAGAAGCCAGCAGCGGCTCACCAGCCACAAGATAGAGAAGCAGCAATGAAACAGGCGGGGACAGAAAAATTAGATTAGACACCTTAGCTGTGCGAGAGACTTTTTGAACCGCCATTTGCCAAAGTATGAAAGCAATTCCCATTTCAAATAGCCCCACGTAAACACCTGCACCAATGGCTGGCCACCCATGCCACTCAAAGCCAGGCCCCAAAAGCAATAACAGCGTTAACACGGGCACCCCAACGCTAAAATTCTGCCATTGGCCAACCAGGGGCTGACGCTTGTCCTTAGTATTTAGCAGCCAATAGAGCGCCCAAAGCAGTGTCGATGACAGCGCCAACACCACGCCTAATGGGTCTTCAAACGCAACGTTGATCACCTGCCCTCGTGTTGCAATTACCCATACGCCGGAATAGGCCACTAAACCTGCCAAAACGTCTAACCGTGTCAACCGCTGGCCCAGTATGGGAACGGCCAAAAATGCCATGGCAAGCGCCCAGGTATAGTTCAGCGCCATCGCTTCTTGCCCAGGCAACCGGTCGTAAGCCCCGAAAAGAGCCAGGTAATACGCCACCGGATTCATCAACCCTGCCCAGGCGGCGGTCTTCCAGCCACTGCGTAAGGCCGATGCGAGGTTACCTTGCTTAATCACTACCACGCCCATCAGCACCCATGACACCAGGGCGGCCAGCCACATAAGCTCTAGAGGGCTCATCCAGGCAAGGGCCACTTTGAAAGCAGTCGCAACCGTTGACCATAACGCAACGGCGCCCAATCCATAAAAAATGGCCTGGCGATCCTGATTCATCGATCTACATGCCCAAGATTAAGGCTCGGCTCGATATGGTCTCTTACCCGTTGCTTTAGCGATTTAATATCGGGAAAACCGCCATCACGCTGACGTTCCCACAGCAACTTGCCATCACACCAAATTTCAAATGTGCCACCATGGGAGGGTGAAAGCGCCACTTCAGACAAGCGCTGGCCGAAGGTGGATAGCAACTCCTGCGCGTACCAAGCACTGCGAAGCAACCATTGGCACTGGGTACAATAACGAATATGAATTCGCGACATACTGAACTCCGTAAGTTGTTAAAGCGTGTATGTTATTAGGGCGTCATAGCCCGGCATTTTGTCACCATCCAACAGCAACCGCCAAGGACCCCGAATGGCTGAACACAACGTATCTCAATCACGTTTATACGAGTGGCTGACAGGGGACGACGACAGCCGCATGTGTGATGACATCCCTGAAGAAGCCTGCAATGAACAGCCTCGTAACTTTTTCAAGCATCTCATCGCATCGCTAGGTAATAAGCTGGCCGACGAGCTATCCAGCGCTCGCTTGGTGCTACCGTGGTTGATGGGCATTATCGGTGCGCCAGTTTGGATGGTTGGCCTATTAGTCCCTATTCGTGAAGCAGGCGCGCTGCTGCCGCAAATATTTGTGGCGGGCTTTATTCGCTTACGGCCACAACGTAAATGGGCCTGGGTAGTCGGCGCTGCACTACAAGCCGTGGCTGCCTTTGCTTTGGCACTGCTTGCCTTAATGGGCAGCGGCTCTTTGGGGGGTATGTTGGTGCTGTGCGTGCTGGTATTGCTTGCATTGGCACGAGGGCTATCATCCATTGCCACCAAGGATGTATTGGGCAAAACCATTGCCAAGCGGCGGCGTGGCACATTAATGGGCTGGAGTGGCAGCGTAGCAGGTGCTGCCACGCTGGTGGCTGGCGGGGTACTGATGTGGTTCGGTGACCGCCCCGGCAATGTGGCTCTCGCCATTTTGCTTAGCGTAGCGGGATTGGGGTGGCTACTTAACGCGTTTTGCGCAGCCCGTATAAAAGAAATCCCAGGCGCGGTCGAGGGCGGCGAAAATGCCTGGGACAGCATTAAGCTAGGCCTCTCGTTAATGAAGTCAGACCCCACTTTTTTGCACTTCAACCTCTCCCGCGCTTTACTCCTGTCAAGCGCTTTGGCTCTGCCCTACTTAGCCCTTCTCGGCCAACAGCAGAGCGGCACTGAACTAGGGGGGCTGGGGCTGTTAGTGGTCGTCTCTGGCATCGCTGCGATGGTAGCAAGCCCTGTTTGGGGCAAGCGGGCTGACCAGTCGAGCCGCCGCGTGATGCGTGACGCTGCCATCGGCACAGTACTGTGCTGCTTGCTAGGGGCCAGCCTTGGCTGGCTACCCGGGGAATGGACTCAAAGCGTTTGGCCTTATGCGGTTATTTATGCCTTGCTGGTAATTGTGCACCATGGCGTGCGTTTGGGGCGTAAAACTTACCTAGTTGACATGGCGAGCCAGGACAACCGTGCGCTCTATGTTGCTCTTTCTAATACACTAACGGGCGTTTTAATGCTTATTGTCGGGGGTATCATTGGCGCTATTGCCCAGTGGCTAGGCAGCGCTATGTTACTAGTGATACTTGCCGTTACTGCTTTCTGCGCAATGCTCAGCGCCCAGCGGTTACCTGAAGTAGAATAGCGCTATCGGTGCTCTTTTTCGCGGTCGTTTCCGTTAAGGCTTGTCAATAGTCCTAACCCACCCAAATAGTAAACCTCAATAGAAGCAATAGTGGTTTGCAAAGCATGGCAACGCTCGCCATGATAGAGAGTAGATAGCGGTGGCTAGTTGGTTTTTTGCTATTTTTTGCTTTGTTAGCGAGCATGAAATGCCGCATAGTCCCGCATCAAGAGATTCCCACAAGGCAAGCCCCGCGTTGACTTACAACGTCATGGCTACGAAAGAATGAGAGCAGCAACAGGAACCCATTGATGAAACGATCTCCTTTAATTAGCCCTGAGCTACTCGAACGCATTGTTGACGCTTCAGAAGATGGTATTGTCGTTGCGGAGCAGGAAGGCGACGAAAATATACTCATCTATGTAAACAAGGGGTTTGAACGCTTAACCGGCTATAGTGCTGATGAAATTCTTTACCGCGACTGCCGTTTCTTACAAAACGAAGACCGCGATCAAGATGCCTTAGCATCCATTAGGGACGCCCTGAAAGATGGTCATCCCTCGCGAGAAGTGCTGCGCAACTATCGTAAAGACGGCACCATGTTTTGGAATGAACTATCGATCACTCCAGTCTACGACGAAGCCGATAACTTGATGTACTACATTGGCGTACAGAAAGATGTTACTGAGCGTGTAGAGGCGCAGCTAGCGCTTGCCGCCCTGCAAAAGCAGCAGGAGCTTGCCAAATAATTTTATTTGCACGAATTTAAAAAATTGCGCTTGACATTCAACCCAAGCAGCGTTATATAGCGGCTAGGTACTTATGTAACGGTAGCAGTACAGAGTGCTAGGCGCTTCTTATCTAACTAACGTGTAAGCAACGTAAGGTAGGAAGCCATTGTGATGCCGGCGCGCCGGCTTGGGTTGGAGGGCATACCATGAGCCGTGACCCCTTAAATCGTGAAACCTACACCACCGAGACACTTGACGCTGACGAGTTTGACAACTTAGACGCTGTTAACGATGATCATTACGGTAAAAGTAAACCCAGCAAAGCAGATACCCTACGCGCTCGACGCCAAGTAGAAGCTTGGTTGGAAGAACGGCGGCTGCAGCGCGCTATAAAAGACGACTGGGAGGAAGAAGAGTAGCTGATCTCATATATAGCCGGTCGTGTACGTAGCGCTATCAAACCCGGGCATCAATGATTACTCTTCTTTATTTCAAAACCCTCTAGGTATTTATTGTTCAGCCGTTACTTTCTTGATGCCCCGCTTTGTCCAGAATAGCCGCGACTTTATCGCTATTCTGGCCTTTGTGCGCCCTGAGCACTATCATCTAATCCCAACGCCAGTACTCAGTGGCGTCTCTTTTTTCCATCAACCTAACGGATTTCCATGGCGCAATACGTATTCACCATGAACCGGGTTGGCAAAGTTGTGCCACCCAAAAAGCAAATTCTCAAGGATATATCGCTATCGTTCTTCCCTGGCGCCAAAATTGGTGTGCTCGGCTTGAACGGTGCAGGTAAGTCCACACTGCTGCGGATCATGGCCGGTGTCGATAAAGAGTTTGAAGGTGAAGCTCGTCCGATGCCTGGCATCAATGTGGGCTACCTCCCCCAGGAACCGCAACTCGATGACGAAAAGAGTGTTCGCGACACTGTTGAAGAAGCGTTAGGCGCTATTAAAGAAGCCCAAGAGAAGCTAGATGCGGTTTATTCTGCCTATGCCGAACCTGATGCTGACTTTGATGCCCTGGCCAGTGAACAAGCGCGCCTTGAGAACATTATCGAAGCCGCTGATGCTCACAACCTTGAACGTAAGCTTGAAGTCGCAGCCGAAGCCCTGCGCCTTCCACCCTGGGATGCCAGAGTAGGCAACTTATCCGGTGGTGAGCGCCGTCGCGTGGCGCTTTGCCGCCTGCTGCTCTCCAGCCCAGATATGCTCCTGCTGGATGAGCCTACTAACCACTTGGACGCAGAATCAGTTGCCTGGCTGGAGCGTTTCCTCCACGACTACAACGGCACCGTAGTGGCTATTACCCACGACCGCTACTTCCTTGATAATGTAGCCGGTTGGATTTTAGAGCTGGATCGTGGTCAGGGCATCCCATTTGAGGGCAACTACTCTCAGTGGCTTGAGCAGAAGGATCAGCGCCTCTCTCAGGAAGCGAAGCAAGAAGCCACTCGCCAAAAAGCGATTAAGCAAGAACTTGAGTGGGTACGCAGTAACGCTAAAGGACGCCAAGCTAAAAGCAAGGCTCGCCTTAACCGTTTTGAAGAAATGCAGTCAGGCGACTTTCAAAAGCGTAATGAAACCAATGAAATCTATATCCCACCTGGCCCTCGCCTGGGTGATAAGGTCATTGAGTTTCACAACGTGGCTAAGCGCTTTGATGACAAACTGCTCTACCAAGATCTGTCGTTTAGCATTCCTCAAGGCGCCATCGTGGGCATTGTCGGCGGCAACGGTGCAGGTAAGTCAACGCTGTTCAAGCTCATCACGGGCAAAGAGCAGCCTGATGCAGGCGACGTGGTGATTGGCGAAACGGTCAATATCGCTTATGTCGAACAGCTTCGCGATGCACTGGATGATAAGCAGACTGTTTGGGAAGCCGTGTCCGATGGCCAGGATATTCTCAATATCAACGGCTATGAAGTTTCATCACGCGCTTATGTTGGCCGCTTCAACTTTAAAGGTAACGACCAGCAGAAGCGACTAGACGAACTCTCCGGGGGTGAGCGTGGCCGACTCCAGCTTGCACAGACGCTGAAACAGGGCGCAAACGTGCTATTGCTGGATGAACCCTCTAATGACCTGGACATTGAGACTCTGCGGGCACTTGAGGAAGCGTTATTGGCTTTCCCTGGCTGCGCCATGGTGATCTCGCATGATCGCTGGTTCTTAGACCGTATCGCGACGCATATTCTGGCATTTGAAGGAGACTCAGAAGTGGTCTTCTTTGATGGCAACTACACAGATTATGAAGCTGACCATAAAAAGCGGGTCGGCAACGATACACCTAAGCGCATGAAATATAAGCGCATTGATGCCTAACATTGATGCCTTAAGAGCTATTATCGGCTCACACCTAGCTTGTAAAAGCACCTAAGCAGCAAAAAGCCCCTGGCTATTATATATAGACAGGGGCTTTTTGTTGTTCTCACGTTATGTCACTTCAACGGCGCCGACCGGTAAAAATCGATACCAAAAACAGAATCAAAAAGATGGCAAATAAAACCTGAGCAATAGTTGAAGCTACCCCAGCGATACCTGAGAAACCTAATACACCCGCAATAATGGCGATAATCAAAAACAGCATTGCATTGCCTAGCATCGTCTTTCTCCTTTTCCATGGTGACGTTTCTGCTATAGCCGATAGTAATCCTATCATCAGAGAATACACTCAAAAGCGTATTTATCTCAGCGCTTATGCGGCACTTTTCTCCGTCTATCGACTACCTACCCTCATTAGGTTTGGCTATAAAACGCTATCCGTCAAGAATAAATAGCCACTAACCCTACGCATAATAGGCGATTTTCATAACGCCACTGGCCAGCAGACCCACTCCCCATTTGATCGGCGTGGGAAAACGGGTGCCACTGGCCTCAATAGCAAGACGGGCATGATGGCCGTTATCCGCCGCCATTTGACGAAAAAGGGGACGGGAATTATGGTCATCAACGGGCAATTGGGTAGACTGCTCACTGAGTTGCTGGCTCATTAATTCTTTTGTAACAGCCGTCATACCCAAACCAAAACGGTCACCGATAGCGCCCGCCGTTAATCCCAGGCCAAGAGAGAAACCATACCAAACGGGCGTAAAGTAACTGGTGCGGCTCTTAAGCTGGGTAAGCCGCTGATGACACCAGGCAAGATGGTCCAGCGTTTCCCCGCCCAATGGCTCAATTTGCCGTCGTGAGGCCGGCAGTTTAATAAGCGCCATTTGCCCTTGATAAAACCCCTGAACGCCTACTGTCGCAATATGGGCCGCCCGTACCACACCAGCAACATGTTGACGCTCAAACTCATCCAGGGCTGCTTCAGCAACAGCAGCGGCTGGGTTAGTTCGGCTTGCCACAACGGCATTGGGCACCAGGGTACGTAAGGCACTATCCATGTGAGCAATTAGACGATCCGAACGAGTCAACTGACGCTCCATCATAACGCTTACTCCGTTAAGCAGTGTTGTGGGCGACGATACCTGCCCTGCTAACCTGCAGGCCAGGTAAATTGGCGCCCGCCCATTAGATGCATATGAATGTGATAAACCGTTTGCCCCCCCATTTCATTACAGTTCATGACCACACGATAGCCATCATCGGCAAACCCCTGCTGCTTGGCTAACTGAGCAGCGGTGTACTGTAATCGACCAATAATCGCCAAGTCACCTGACTCAATATCGTTTAGCGTTGCAATGTGCTTTTTAGGGATAATGAGCTGATGAGTAGGCGCTTGAGGACTTATGTCATTGAAGGCGAGGACGTGCTCATCCTCAAAAACGATATCGGCGGGAATCTCACGGTTAATAATTTTGCAAAACAGGCATTCCATAGCGGCCTCCTTCATTATTGTAATAAAGCGAATTTCAATACAACACGAACAACATCTTCAAACATAAACCAATAGGCTAGCGAAAACGGCGTTGAGCGAGCAAATGGCGCACCAAAGGCGCGAGTATTAACTCCATCGCCAGCGACATGCGTGCACCAGGCACTACCAATGTGTGCGGGCGGGTCATAAAGGCGTCTTTAATCATCGCTAATAACCAAGGGAAGTCCACCGTTGACGGGTCCCTGAAGCGTATCACCACGAACGACTCTGCATCCGTTGGAATATCCTGAACCTCAAAAGGGTTTGAGGTATCTACCGTAGGCACCCGCTGAAAATTGATGTGTGTACGGGAGAACTGAGGCTGGATATAACGCACATAGTCATCCATACGCCCTAAAATAGTATCGATGACCGCCTCTTGAGAGTAACCACGCAGCTTCGTATCACGATCAATTTTCTGGATCCACTCCAGATTCATGGTTGGCGCGACACCCACTAACAAATCAACATGGCGAGCAATATCATACTCTTGGGTCATCAACCCGCCGTGCAGCCCTTCGTAAAAAAGCAGATCCGTGCCACAAGGCAGGGACTGCCACTCGGTAAAGGTGCCCACCCGATACCCTGCTTCGATTTTTTGTTTATCTTCGGCATGAATATAGTGGCGGAAAGTGCCAGTTCCGTGTTCGCCGTACTCAACAAACAGCCCTTCAAGCCGATCAAGGAGATTAGCCTCCACGGCAAAGTGAGACAGCTCGTCTTTGCGCTCTGGCTCTTCACGGAACATACGCTGTAAATCATCACGGGTATAACGATGAAATGCATCGCCATCCACCATGGCAGCATGCACATCTTCACGCAGAAACATGCGCTCAAAGCTACGCCTAACCGTGGTGGTTCCCGCGCCTGAAGAGCCTGTTATCCCAATGATGGGGTACTCCCGGGACATTAGGCTCCCCTCGCCTGGGCTAAGGCCTGTTTTACTTTCTCAGGAACATCCACAGGCCGCCCCGTCGAAAGATCCAGCAGCAACTGATTCACCCTGGCGGTGGCTACTACTTTATCCTTTTCAGCGTTGCGAATACGCTGATAAACCGTGAGTGCTTTGCCAGTCGGTTCGGGTACCGCAGTATCGATAACCAGCGCATCAGGCCAGCGTGCTTCATGTTGATACTGCACCGCCAGATCCACTACCACGCTGGGATACCCCTGCATGTCCCACTCCGGCAAGCCAAGTGCTGCGAAGGCGTGCACCCGCGCTTCGTGGAGCAGCGACACCAGGGCATCGTGCCCCAAGTGTCGCCCGTAATTCATATCGGTTACTCGTACCGTTAAGGGGTGACGATGAATAACCGCTGCCGCAGGAAACTCCAGCGTAACTCGCTCCATGCATGACTCCTTATCGGTGAAAACAGGCAGAAAAACGTACTCTTTTGATTCGTGTTCACTCTTCCCGAGCAATGGCACGAAACGCAATATCTCGGCGATACTCTGCGCCTTCCCAATGAATCGCGCTGACGCCTTGGTAGGCCAGCTGCTGCGCAGCAGATACGCTCTCCCCTAACGCGGTAACACACAGCACCCGACCACCAGCGGTGGTGATACTGCCTTGATCGGTTTGCGCGGTTCCTGCATGGAAAACTTTACAGTGCGTTTTCTCTGCTGCTTCCACCCCCTGGATAACATCGCCTTTACGATAGCTACCCGGGTAACCGCCTGCCGCTATCACCACTCCTACAGCAGCTCGGCTATCCCATTCGCACTGCTTTCCGGCAAGCTCGCCTTTTGCTCCGGCCAAGCAAAGTGCCGCAAGGTCCGACTGCAAACGCAGCATAATTGGCTGTGTTTCAGGATCGCCAAAGCGACAGTTGTACTCAATGACTTTAGGATTTCCTTCGGCGTCAATCATAAGCCCAGCGTAAAGAAAGCCCGTATACGCATTGCCTTCTTTCGCCATGCCCTGCACGGTTGGCAGAATGACCTGCTCCATGATGCGTTCATCTACTTCTGGAGTAACCACCGGGGCCGGTGAGTATGCACCCATGCCACCCGTATTTGGGCCGGTGTCGCCGTCGTAGGCACGTTTGTGGTCTTGGCTGGTGGCCATTGGCACCACGTTTTCACCATCCACCATGACGATAAAGCTCGCTTCCTCTCCCTCAAGGAACTCTTCAATAACCACGCGAGCACCAGCGTCCCCGAAAGCATTAGCGTCAAGCATATCGCGAACCGCTGATTCCGCTTCCGCTTCACTCATCGCCACAATGACGCCTTTACCAGCCGCTAACCCGTCCGCTTTAATCACAATCGGCGCACCTACTTCCGCTAAGTAAGCGAGCGCTGGTTCTACGGCGGTGAATGTTTGATAGTCGGCGGTAGGGATTTTATGGCGGGCCAAAAAATCTTTAGTGAACGATTTGGAGCCTTCCAGCTGGGCGGCCTTTTGAGTAGGACCAAAAATCGTTAGCCCTGCCGCCTGAAAACGGTCAACCACGCCGTCAACCAAGGGGGCTTCAGGCCCTACTACAGTTAAACCAATTTGCTCGCGCTGAGCAAACGCGACTAGTTCAGCCAAATCGGTTGCGGCAATATCAACATTGGTGAGTCCAGGCTCCGTTGCCGTGCCCGCATTACCTGGGGCGACAAATACCTGCTCGACATCACTAGATTGAGCCAATTTCCATGCCAACGCATGTTCACGGCCACCGCCACCTATCATCAAAACTTTCATGGTCGTCCTTCTTAAACGAGAGAGCGTTTATGGGGCGCATTATGCCACAACGCAGCCCCAAGTGGTCTTATGAGTAAGTAGAGGCTATGCCAGCAGCAAGGTTGATAAATAGCGGCTTATGAACAGTGGCGTTACGGCTTTTTATCCTCTTTCGGCTCCTGCTTCTCTTCGTCTTCCGATGGCGTTGGCTGATTTATCGCTTTTTGCCAAAAACGCATGTTCTCTTCCGCAAGTTCACGCATAAACTCTATGGGCGAATGGCGCATAGCCTGCTTCCACTGGGTTTGCATACGTTTTTGCTGTTCCAGCATCAACTGTGTGCCCTGCTCAAGATAGCGAGCCAAGGGTAGCGGAGAGGACATATCGTAAACGCGAATCAGCTGGGCCAACAGGTCATTAGAAAACACCTCTGCCTCGCTATCCGCTTGTTCCTGTTCGATAATAATCGACAGTAAAATCGTGCGCGTTAAATCTTCACCGCTTTTAGCATCTTCGACGCGAAAAGGCTCTTCTTCAATAATCAAACACCGCAGATCCTCAAGCGTTACGTAACGACTCTGTTGAGTATCGTATAACCTGCGGTTGGCATATTTGCGAATTACGCGCACTGCGCATCTCCTTAAACGTGATAGAGGCTTTTGTCGCCGTTGCTGGTATTGTGCCTGCAACACACGCTCATGCAAGCCAGCTTAACCGATTAGCCGCGTTAAGCGAGCCTCTCTTATGACAATAGACGACCACATGAACCTGATTCTGCTTGATCCCAACGACATAGGCGCTGACCACCATGCTCGCATTACCGATGCCCGCCGTCTCAAACATTTAATGGAGGTGAATCGCGCCACCGAAGGCGAAAGCTTCAGCGTGGGCATTCAAGGCGGCAACATGGGCAAAGCCGAACTTATTGAGCTAAGCCATGAGCAGGCTATTTTCTCACTTGGCAGCTTAGAAGAGCTACCACCACCACCGCTTCCCGTCCATTTAGTGTTGGCCCTGCCCCGCCCCCGCATGCTGGCCCGCACGCTAGAGCACGTCACCGCGCTAGGGGTAAAACACATTACCCTGCTGCACACTAAACGGGTGGAGAAAAGCTACTGGCAATCGCCTGAACTTCGCCCAGATAAAATTCTTCAGCACCTTATGTTGGGCTTAGAGCAAGCAAAAGATACTCAACTGCCCACGATCACTCTGAGCAAAGGCTTTAGGCCGTTTATTGAAGAGCAATTGCCATTACTGCTTAATGGAAGGCGTGGCTTAGTCGCCCACCCAGGCATGCCCAGCCCATGCCCCAGAGGCATAGGCGATGAGACACTATTACTAGTCGGCCCTGAAGGGGGGTTTATTGAATGGGAGGTAGAGCAGCTGCTTGCTGCAGGCTGCGAGGGCATTCACCTTGGCCCTCGCATTTTGCGGGTCGAAACTGCCGTTACGGCGCTGCTATCTAGGCTGTTTTAAAGACGACCATTTGCCTACTAAAGCAATAATTATCATGACTGGTCATCTTCTGGATCGTGGGGAACGTGTTTCGCGTTCTCCCCACACTCTGGGTTTTGCAAAAACGTACTACGCACATCCAGCAAGCCCAGGTGGCTGATGGTGCGGCGGCCTAATAGCAGCGGGTAAATCATCTCTTCACGATCACGCAGACTAAACTGCTCTTCGTAAATCGTATCACCCATACACACATCCATCAGCACTACCGGGCGCTCATCGCGTCCACCGGCACCCCGCACCGCTTGCTCACGGTAAAGCGGCCGCTCAATTTGATCGCTAAAGGTTTCGCCACTTGCCTGGTCTTCAAGCTTCAAACGAAAACGCACCCACTCTTCACCCGCTTTTTCGAAGATTTCAATCTCACGGGCGTCAAGAGAGGAAGTAAGCGCGCCACTATCTAGCTTAGCTTTAACCGCAATACCCCACGGCTCAATAGTGGCATTTTCAACCCAACCAAAGACATCAGGCTCTTCAGCTGTAGCGTTGGCACTTATCATTAACGTACCGGCCATTAATGTAGTTGCTAATGCACCCGCCCATGTCACGCCTAAAAACGTTTTACCCATTGCATCTCGTCCTTGTTGAGAAATTAATTAATTAGCGAAGCAGATCCAGCAACGCTTGGGTTGCGAAACCGTCCGGCGTCAGCCCCTGATCACGCTGGAAAGCACGCACACCTTCCCGCGTATTAGGCCCCATAATACCGTCTGCAGTACCCACCGAATAACCAGCACTGTTCAAACGCTGCTGGAGGGTTTTGACATCATCACGGGTTAAAGGTGCCTGATCCCTGGGCCAAGACTCGCTGATACCTGCTCGACCAGCAATGGCGTCGGCAAGTGTTGCCACGGCTAACGCGTAGCTCGTCGCGTTGTTGTAACGCAAAATAGCGCGGAAATTAGCCCCTACTATAAATGCAGGCCCTTCTGCCCCCGCAGGAACTATAACGGCAGCGCTCTCAAATGTTGGAAGCTCGCCACTCACCGCACGCACACCCTGCGCTGCCCATTCCGCACTACTGCGCCGCTCGGTTTGCGAATAATCAAACGATGACGGTAGCACGACCTCTGCGCCCCACGGCTGCCCTGACTGCCAGCCAGCACGCGCCAAGTAATTGGCCGTTGAGGCCATCACATCGGGAATACTGCCCCAAATATCACGGCGGCCGTCATTGTCGCCATCCACTGCATAGGCTTCAAAACTGCTGGGTATGAACTGGGTATGCCCCATAGCCCCTGCCCACGAGCCGCGCATTTGATCAGCGGCGATATCCCCTTGATCTATAATCCGCAGCGCGGCGAGAAGCTCTCCCCGGGCAAAATCCCGGCGTCGCCCGTCATACGCCAGCGTCGCGAGTGACTCTAGCGTTGAGAAATCGCCAAAATTGCTACCATAGTTACTTTCGATACCCCAAATCGAAACAATGATCTCAGCGGGGACACCAAAGCGTCGCTGCATTTCGAGAGCTGTGTCACGATGCTGTTCAAGCTTTTCACGACCAGTATTGATACGTGTACTAGACACAGCCGTATCCAAGTAGCCCCATATCGGGCGGACAAACTCAGGCTGATGGCGATCAAGCTCAATGACACGCTCGCGATAGCGCAGCCCGTCGAAAGCGGAGACAAGCGTTGCTTCACTAATACCTTGAGCAGCAGCATAGCGCCTAAACTCACTCAACCACTGATTAAAACTGGCATAGCGAAGCTCTTCTGCGGCCCGCGCATCTACTTCAGTCATTAACCGCTGGCTCGCCTGTGCGTCAACACTCACTACAGAGGCCGCACCTGTCGCGAGCAGCAATGATAAGCAAAACGCGGCACCAGAACCTAGTGACCCTTTATTTTTCAATAACATAGCAACACTCTCTCGGCAATCCTTAGCGTGAGCCTGATAATGACGTAGAAAGCCGACAGATACTAGCCCCGCGCTAGCCGCGTAAGCGTAACAACAAAAGCCCATGGAGAAGAGCAACCACCAACGTAAGCACAGCTCGGAGCATAAGGTACCAGCGAGGAAAGCCGACCCGCCCTTCGCGGCTCATGTCGTAACCACCTATTAGTATAAAACCCGCTAACAAGACCCAAAGACCAGAGACTGTGTTCATGATTAGCGCTGGCCAAGCAAGTAAACTCGGCACCATAGCGAGCACTAATCGGCGGCGACTGCCCTCCTGAGCGTTTTGAATAGCCGCCCCCCAGTGCACCCCACCTAAGAAAGATAGGATCACTGCGCTGTAGTAAACAAAACTGTAAGTAGCCACTACTTGCCAAGCAATAGGACCCCACCACGCTAGCCCCAGCGCAGCCGCAAAAGGAATTAACCCAGCAACTCCCAACCCCCAGGCTAGACGGCGATCACTGCACAGCAGCTTCATTACTCCCCCCTTGTTTGTGCTCCGCATTTGAAGGCTCGGCTTCCGCAATCAACCAACGCTGCCACTCATCAGGCATCACCAGGGGCTCTGGGAACTGTGTCGGCGATACGCGCCAAGGTTGATGGCGCTCTAAGCCACACGGCAGTGACGCTAAAGCGGGCAGCCAATAAGCAACATACAGCCCTTTCGGATCATAGTGCCCAGCCTGCTTGAGTACATTAAAATAGCGATCCTGACGGGGGTCGCGTCCAACGCCTGCAATATAGCGCCAGTTACCCCAATTGCTGGCAACGTCATAATCAATCAAGCAGTGCTCGAACCACCACGCGCCTAGCCGCCAATCTACCTCTAAATCTTTTACCAAAAAACTAGCCACATTCTGACGCGAGCGATTGGATATCCACCCGGTGCGATAAAGCTCAAGCATAGCAGCATCAATAAAAGGCACACCGGTGGTAGCGTTGCGCCATGCATTAAATGCTTCGGTTGGCTCGGGTAACTGTTCACGACCAAACAGCAAACGGCCTTCAAGCTGAGCTGCACGATGGAAATAGTCGCGCCACAGCAGTTCAAAAATAATCCAGTAGCTTGACTCCGTGCTGCCGTTCACCTCCTCCCATGCCTTAACTTCTTGGTGGACTTGCCGCGCTGATAAGCAGCCACGCGCTAGCCATGGCGAAAGTCGCGTCGAAAAATTAGCACCTAATAAACCATTGCGAGTTTTCTTATAAGACTCACCGCCATTTTGCTGCCACAAATAGTTCTTTAGCCTATCTAGTGCAGCAGCCTCACCGCCTATAAACGTGAAGCCTTGCCGATCATCCGGCTGCCATGCATCACTGTCTTGGCATACTGACTTAAGCGGCGGAAAGCCACGTGGCGCTTCTGGCCAAGAGGGCAAGGTCACCGGCGCATGCATAGGGGGAGCAATGACGCATTGTTTTTCAACACTTCTACGAAATGCTGAAAAGTTTGCGGGCAGCAAATCTGCTGCAAAGGGGAGCGTGTCAGCGCTAATTAAGTAGCCACTATCAACACAAGCTAACTGAATTGATGCTGGAAGCTGCTGTGATACTTTAGCGATATGGGCCACTTCTTCGCTACCAGAGTGTGCTGCAGTACGAACTTGCCGGGCATTTAACGACGTTGCTAGCTGAACGACTATCTCAGCAGGGTCGCCAATGCGTACCAATAAGTCGCTGCCACGTTGCAACAGCTCACCACGGAGCTCCATTAAGCTTTGCCAGAGAAACCGCAGTCGGGCGGGGCCTAATCTGGGTGTTGGCTCTCCCGCCACACAAGGCTGTAACCAGTTCTGATCTAGCACGTAAAGGCAAAGCAATTGATCAGGAGGAGAATCAAATTGTAGTAACGGATTATCGGCTACGCGCAAGTTGTCTTGCAGCCAGACAATGTCAATCGTAGTGGTCATGCGCTTGCCTCCTAGGCGTGCTTTACTGCTTGGATTCGCGACGACAGCGTTCGCTGCAGTAGCGCACTTCATCCCAACAGCGCGCCCATTTCTTTCGCCAACTAAAGGGGCGTAGGCAGTGAGCGCACTCTTTTTGCGGTAGATTCTGCTTGTGGTGCATGAGTCTTTCTCTGTATCTCGCAGCGCGCCAACTTTAAGCCCAGCCTCAAAAGATAGACACGCAGAACGTATTAGTACAACTATTGTACATGAAAAATATACTTATACGGCCCTATTTGTGATTTTCAGGCGTAAAAAAAGCCACCCCGTAGGATGGCTTGTGCTTATAGCGAGCGGAGAGAGCTTAATCTCAAACCCACATTAACTGTGATGTTTGTGCGGCCGCCATTAACAACAGCGTTTAGCGTTCGCTTAACTGGGGTCAGTTTCCCGCGGATGACGTTTAGCGTTTTCGTGGGTTTCAAGGCCACTTTTTAGCTCGTGGGTTAGCGGATCATAGTTAGGACGCAGCTCATCTTTAACAGTGCCACTCCATAGCCGTGAACCAACAAAGTAGGCTGCTCGGCCAATCACGTGGGCGGCTACCGGTGCCGTCATCAAAATAAACACAATAATGGCAAACGAACGGGCCACTATACCCACTTCTGCAAAGTGCATGGCTGCTGCAAGCATGATCAAAATCACCCCTAGTGCAGCTGCCTTGGTGGTGGCATGCATGCGGGTTAATAGATCCGGCAAACGCAACAGGCCAATGGCCGCTAGCAGCATAAAGAGTGAGCCCGCTATCAGCAGCGTACCTTTGATAAATTCAATCATCCCGCGGCCCCCCACGTTCCAAAAAGCGTGCAAAACCAATGGCCGCCAAAAAGCCCATTAGTGCGATAACAATGGCAGCATCAAGAAAGCTCGCCACGCCGGACTGAATAGCGTAGACCCCCACCAGGCCAACCACCGTGGTAGAGAAAAGCTCCAAAGCCACTACGCGGTCTGGCAGGCTAGGGCCTCGCACAACGCGTACAAAAGTCAAGACAAGCGCCATGCCCATAATAATTTGGCTGATTAATATAACGGTATCCATCAACGAAATAACTCCAGTGCGCGATGCTCCATGTTTTTAAGGCTGCGCCGTAGCTCATCTTCATCATCTAAGAACATCGCATGAATATAGAGCACTTTACGATCATCAGACACGTCTAAACTTAGTGTGCCGGGTGTTAACGAGATAAGACTCGCCACCATGGTAATTTCCATTTCAGTACGGGCCGAAAGGGGGAAGGCAATGACGCCAGGCTGCATATGCCAAGGGGGCGTGAGCACGTCAAACGCTACGCGTAGGTTGGCCTGCATTAACTCTTTAATAAAAAAGCAAATAAAGCCAATTATTCTTGGCACTCGCGCTGGGTAACCTTTAAGTGAGTCTACCTGCGGCTCAATGAGCACCAGCGCTATATAGCCAAACACTACACCGACCAGCATATTAAGCCCTGAAAAGTCACCGCTTAACAGCACCCAGGCCAAGCCCAGCATAAGGTTCCAAATTGCACCGGTCATGGGGTTCCCTCCGTGCTTTCACCTACCTGCTCTGCCTGTATCTCGGTGGGCGTTAACAGCGCCGACTCAGCGCTGGCAGAAGGCCCCAATACTGCTTCAATATAACCAGCAGGCGACATGAGCTGATCACCAATAAGGTTCATTACCTGCATAATGGGCTCCGCAAAGACACCTACTAGCAGCGACATCGCGGCTAATACCACTACCGGCAGGTACATGATCCAGAGGCTAGGTTTCAATAATCGGCCATCATCCCCCACCGGGGTTTGCGATGCAGGCACGTGATTCTCTTCTGGCAAGGCCTTCCAAAACACCTCGTTCCAAATTTTCACCATGGAGTAAAGCGTCATAACACCCACTGCCAGGGCAATACCCGTCGCTACATACGCCCCGGCTTCTATGCCAGCCCGCACCAGCACGAATTTGGCAAAGAAACCCGAAAGCGGGGGAATACCCGCCAACGAAAAGGCAGAGATAAAAAAGGCAACGGCTAACCAAGGGCGCTCACGGTACAGCCCACCCATCTTTTTAAGCTGGTAAGTACCTTGCAAACGATGGGTAATACCACTGATCAAGAAAAGATTCGTCTTAACAATAATGTTGTGCATGATGGCAAAAACACCACCGGCAATCGCCAAAGGAGTGTAAAGCGCCAGTCCCAATATCATGTAGCCAATCTGGCTAACGATGTGAAAAGAGAGGATACGCCTGAACTCATACTGGGCGGCCGCCCCTAACACCCCAGTCACCATGGTCAATACGGCTCCCCACAGCATAATATCCTGCAGGTACCCCATGGTCTGGTCGAACATCAGCGTAAAGACACGGAAAAGTGAATACACGCCCACTTTGGTTAACAAACCGGCAAACAGCGCCGAAACCGCCACCGGCGGGGTGTGATAAGACGCCGGCAGCCAGAAAAACAGTGGAAAAGCTGCCGCTTTAATACCGAAGGCCACCATAAACATGACGGCTAACACTTCAACCATGCCGCTGTGCTCCGCTTCGTCCAAGCGCAGCGCAATATCGGCCATATTAAGCGTACCAACCGTGCCGTATAGCAGGCCGATGGCGGTTAAGAAGATAACCGATGCCAGCAGGTTCAAGGTCACGTACTTAATAGCACCTTCCATCTGCGCCCGCTCACCACCCAAGATCAGCAGCGCAAACGAGGCAACCAGCATTACCTCGAACCATACGTAGAGGTTAAAGATATCGCCCGTTAGAAAGCCACCGGCTACCCCCGCTAACAGCAAATGCATGAGGGGGTAGTAGCCAAACTTTTCGTGCCCTCGGCCGGTCGAGGCCAGCGAGTAAATCCCCATCGCCAACCCGATGATACCTGTCATCAGTATCATGACCGCACTGAGCATATCCGCGATCAACGTGATACCAAAGGGCGCTGGCCAGTTGCCCATTTGCATAGTGACGTAGCCATCGGACAGTACTGCAACAAACAGCCATAAACTAGCCAGCAGGAGCGCTACGTTGCCCGCAACAGCGACAAAGCGCTGCATGGGGCGTGAGCGCCAAAAAAGCAGTGAAATTGCTCCAGAAAGCAGCGGCAACAGGACGGGAAGTGCAACTTCAGGCCTCACGTGTCGGTATCCTTCATTTTGTCCAAATCATCTGCCTTAACAATCTCGTAGGCTCGGCGAATCAATACCACCGCGAACGCCAGAACGCCAAAAGCGATAACAATAGCGGTCAAAACCACCGCTTGGGGGAGCGGGTCAGCCACCTCTCCCAAAGGCTGCAGCATGCCCTCAGGTATCAAGGGGGGCGCGCCTCTTGTCATTCCGGCCGTTGTGAAAATAAGTAGATTGGCGCCGTTGGAGAGCAGTAATAGGCCAATCACCAATTTAACAATTGAGCGGCGAAGCATCATAAAAATGGCGGCGGCGTACAGTAGCCCAATCGCCAATGCCATTATTGGTTCCATTGAAGGCCTCCTGTTAACTTAGGGTTCATCCTTATCCACCTCCATCAAGGCCATGACCATTCCCATTACCGAGCCAAGTACTGCAAGGTAAACCCCAACATCAAAAATAAGCGGGGTAGAGGCTTTAAAATCGATAACAGGGATCGTCCACCACTGAGCCGTTAGGAAGGGCTGCCCCATAAACCAAGCTGGCACCACAGATATCATGCCAAGCAGAAGCCCCACGCCAATCAAATCCCGGGGATCCACCATACGCAGCACCTCTTTAGTGGCGCTGACGCCAAATGCAAACAGGTAGAGCGTGAACGCCCCTGCTGCCACTAGCCCGGCGATAAATCCACCGCCGGGCTCATCATGTCCACGCAGCAATAAAAAGACCGAAAACATTAACTGTAACGGCATTAAAAAGCGCGCGGCCGTATTAAGAATAATGGTGCCTGACTTAACCATCGTACGGCTCCTTAGCGCTATTTTTGTCGCCCTCGTTGGCTTTATCACCATTGGTGTCATGACGCAGCTTCAGCATGGCGATTACGCCAATTGCGGCCAACGCAAGAACGAACATTTCTCCTAAGGTGTCGAGTGCACGGTAATCCACCAAAATGACGTTTACGATATTGCGTCCATGTGCCAGCGGCGCGCTATTCTCCACCATATAAGTGGAGATTGTTTCAAACTGATCGATACTCCATGCGGTCATGATGAGCAGAAAAATCAACACCCCCATCATGGCCGCGACAAAGCCGTCTCTTATACGCTCAAGGCTGGTTGAGAGGTTCGAAAACCGCGGCAACCGGAACAACACTAATACCAGTAGAATAACGGTAAGGGTCTCGACCAGTAGCTGGGTAATCCCCAGGTCAGGAGCACTGAAGAGAATAAAGAGCAGCGCTATAGAGAAGCCCATAATGCCGACGGACACCACAGCACCTAAACGAGAGCGAGAAATCGTCGCAAAGAGCGCGCCCATCACCATCGTGCCCACAACGATTATTTCGTGAAAGCGAACATCCAACGTAAACGCTAACTGGGGGGAGTAACGCAGCAAGATTGAGTTGCCGATCAATCCAATAAGCACCAGCAGCATAACGAGAATGTAATTTCGCATGTAGCCGTTTTGCAGCAGATGCGTTTGCCACTCTGAGAAGCGCACAACACCGTTCATTAATCCTTCGTAGCCAGCCTCAGGACCATGGCGCATGATAGGCGCCAATACGGAAAGTTTTGCGCGAACGCTATCCCACCGCTTAAACAGTAAAAAGCCCAGCCCGAGGCTAACGATCGACATAATCAACGCTGCATTAATGCCGTGCCAAAGCGAGAGAGATACCGCCAGCGGCTGTCCGGCCACCGCCGTTGCGGCCGCTGTCAAGAGTGCATCGCCCCCCAGTAAGGCGGGGATCAGCCCCAGCGAAAGTGACCCCACTACCAATAAGCCTGGCCCAAGCAACATACTTAAAGGTGCTTCATGGGGCGTTTTAGGCGTTTCGTGGCGATGCCCATAAAATGGCCGTAGGGCAATAATGGCCGCCACAGCGATGGTTAGAATGGCAGACATAAACGCAAAGAGTATCAATAATGCTCTGAACCCATCAGCGCCAAACACTGCCTCAAGCATCAGCTCCTTTCCGATAAATCCAAAGAGCGGCGGCACACCCGCCAGCGAAAGTGCCGCTATCATCGCAATGGCTGCGGTTATCGGCATTTGCTTGCGTAACCCGCCCATAGCCGTCACGTCTTTGGTGCCGGTTTCATGATCCAAAATACCGGCTACCATAAAGAGCGCGCCTTTATACATGGAGTGACCCAGCAAGAACGTCACAAAAGCGGTCATCGCATAATCAGTACCGATCCCCACTAACATGGTCAAAGTGCCTAGGGCCATGATGGTGGAGTATGCGAGCAGCTTCTTAATATTGGTATGTTGGATCGCCAGGAAAGCGCCCGTGAGCATCGTGGTCGCACCCACTACCGAGAGAATCCCCACCCACAGCGCTGTACCGCCTAACTCCGGCTGCAGCCGCGCCAGTAGATAAATGCCCGCTTTCACCATGGTCGCCGAGTGTAAGTAGGCGGATACAGGGGTAGGCGCCGCCATGGCGTTGGGCAACCAGAAATGGAAAGGGAACTGGGCCGATTTGGTAAAAGCGCCAAGCAGTATGCAGATCAACATCGGTGTATAGAGAGCATGCTCACGCAAGTCGCTCTCCATTTGGCCGATTTCGGAGAATGACCAGCCACCGCTCGCCACTCCCAGCAGCACTAACCCTGCCATCAGCGCAAGGCCGCCCGCTACCGTGACAAACAGCCCCTGACGTGCCGACTTCCGCGCCTCAATATCGGTGTGGTTAAAACCGATTAGCAGGTAGGAGGTAATGCTGGTGAGTTCCCAAAATATAAACAGGGTAATCAGCCCGTCAGCAAGCACTAACCCAAGCATCGAGACCATGAAGGCCAGCAGTGCTAAATGAAAGCGCGCAATATCCTCGTGCCCTTTTAAGTAGCCCCCTGCGTAAATTAAAACGCAGGTGCCTATCACGGTAATCAGCAGCCCAAAGAGCAGTGATAACCCATCAAGCATAAACGTCAGGCTAATGCCTAGCGAAGGTACCCACTGCCATTCCAGTAGCAACGGGCCGTCATTAAGTACTGAGGGGGCCTGGCTGAATAGCCAAGCAGCCATCAAGGCTGGATACAGCGCTAGCACCATGCTTGCCCGCTGACCAAACCAGCGGTTAAGCAGTGGCGACGACGCGGCCAGCACAAATCCCAATAATACGGCGAGTTGCATCTAGCAAAATCTCCTGAGTAACAAACTGCTTTTTCCGTATGGAAAAAACCCCATTCGGCATGATGCCTTCTCACTATTATCCAAGGCTGCAAGCGGGCATAGAATCTCCCGTGCTTAGGATGTAACACTAAAGTGCGATAGGCGTAAGTCGCCTTCCATCTAAGCGGCTGCCTCTATAAACTTGGCGGCGTTAGCAGACAAGGCTGTGTTAGATAACAGGAATCTTCAGGTTGTAAACCTTATATCAGGCACCTGCGGGTTACCAGTCATGCATCTTAACGCGCCTTTTTCGCTAGCACTAACCCCTAAGCCCTTATCTGCAGCGTAGTCTATCTACTGATAGCATCCGCTGCCGCCCAGAATGTGGAACGCTAGCAATGCCGCTGCTATGGATACCACTGTTGACCCTGGTTGGCACGTTAGTGCCGTTACTGACTGCCTCTCGCGGGCGATTGTTCTGCACCGCCGCGACAGCAATCGTTCCCATTACTGCCCTGGCCCTACTGCTTAGCCACCTGCCGATACTACTAGACGGTGGCACGGTATCACAGCAGCTAAGCTGGATACCGTTGTTAGGACTAGACCTTGCTCTAAGGGTTGACGGCCTAACCCTACTGTTTGGTCTACTCATCCTGGGCATCGGCAGTTTAATCATCATTTACGCGGGCTATTACCTTTCCAGCAGCGAAAATGATGGGCGATTCTTCTCTTACATGATGCTGTTCATGACAGCCATGCTCGGCATTGTCATGGCCGACAATCTGCTGCTTTTATGGCTGTTCTGGGAACTTACCAGCGTTGCCTCTTTTTTACTGATTGGTTTTTGGGGACATCGTAGCGATGCGCGGCGCGGAGCACGCATGGCGCTTACCGTTACTGGCGCTGGCGGTTTGGCATTGCTCGCCGGTATTTTGCTCATCGGCCATGAAGTAGGCAGTTTTGCGCTGCCCGACGTACTGGCCGCAGGCGATCAGTTGCGCCAAGCATCCACCTACCCTGTCATTATGGCCTTGGTATTACTGGGCGCTTTTACTAAATCGGCCCAGTTCCCCTTCCATTTTTGGTTACCCCACGCCATGGCGGCGCCCACTCCCGTGTCCGCCTACCTGCACTCATCCACCATGGTAAAAGCGGGGATTTTTCTACTCGCACGGCTACATCCGGCATTAGGCGACACGTCATTGTGGTCGATCAGTCTAACACTAGCGGGCTTGGCTACGCTCGTGTACGGCGCTTGGTTTGCCTTATTAGAGCGTGATTTAAAAGGTATTTTAGCCTTTTCAACGGTAAGCCACCTTGGGTTAGTGGTGCTGCTGCTTGGCCTGAATACACCGCTGGCGATTGTCGCCGCTCTTTTCCATATTCTTAACCATGCGCTGTTTAAAGCAACGCTGTTTATGAGCGCTGGCATTATCGACCACGAAACCGGCACACGGGATATCAGGCGCCTAGGTGCGTTATGGTCGCTTATGCCCATTACCGGAACATTAACGCTCATGGCGGGCGCGGCAATGGCCGGCCTCCCTCCGTTTAATGGCTTTTTATCGAAAGAGATGCTGCTGACCAAAGCCTTAGCCACCGATTTATTTGGTGGCCTAGGTAGCGTGATTCCATTACTGGTGCTGGTTGGCGCCACCCTGTCAGTGGCTTACTCACTGCGCTTGGTATACTGCGTATTTTTTTCTCCCAACGATAATCCGCCAGAGGCAGCACATACTCCCCATGACCCGCCTAAAGGCATGTATCTGCCGGGTTTAATGCTTGCTTGTTTATGCCTGCTCGTAGGCCTGTTCCCCATGACGCTAGCCGCTCCCCTCATACGCACCGCGAGCATCGCAGTGCAAGGGGATAACGCACCGCTTTTCGTTTTTGCACTGTGGCACGGGATTAACCTACCGCTCTTAATGAGCTTGTTCGCAATCCTCGGCGGTATCACTTTATTGTGGCGGCATAAAAACATTAGCAGCTTAGCCTCTTTGCTACCTGCACCTAATGCACCAGCCCTGTTTGAGAAAGCTGTCACCCGCCTTATTAAAGCCTCGCTTTGGATAACGCTACGTTTAGAAAACGGCTCCCTGCAACGTTATCAAGCGCTTCTTCTATTATCGGCACTCGGCATGACTGCGCTCGGCCTTAGCCAATTGGAGACATTATCCGGAAACGTTGCCATGCAGCCAATTGACGGGCTTACCCTACTAGGCGCCAGCGTGATGATGATTGGCGCCATTGGCAGCGCGCTTGCCCACCGCTGGCGGCTGGTATCACTACTAATGCTTTCCATGGTGGGACTTACCGTCTCGCTTACGTTTATCCGCTTTTCAGCACCGGACCTTGCGATGACGCAGCTATCAGTTGAAGTGGCGTCAATGATACTGCTGATACTGGCCCTGTTTTTCCTCCCTCAGCGGCCTCCTCGCTGGGTCTCCTCTCGGCGAATCGTGCGGGATGTTTTACTGGCAGGTTCGTTAGGGTTAGTTATTGCTGGATTGAACTACGCCCTTCTGACCCGGGAAGTGCTGAGCATTTCTGATTACTTCCTCAGCAACAGTGTGCCTGGCGGCGGCGGCACCAACGTCGTCAACGTAATTTTGGTTGATTTTCGCGGGTTCGATACGTTAGGGGAAATTACTGTACTCACTCTGGCCGGGCTGGCGACCTATAAACTTCTTAACCGCCTGCGGCTGTTTAAGCCCTCCGGTAATATTGAGGGGATTCGCTGGTCGCGCCATCGCTACCCGATGATTCTTGAAGTAGTCGCTCAGATCATTTTGCCGCTGGCACTGCTTGTCTCGGTTTATATTTTCTTGCGTGGGCACAACCAACCCGGCGGTGGTTTTATTGCGGGGTTAATTACGGCTATCGCACTACTATTGCAATACATTGCACGGGGCTACGAATGGACCAGCAGCCGCTTGCCGCTCTCGTATCCAGTTATTTCAGTAATCGGCCTTGTCATAGCCGTGCTCACAGGCTTGGGAAGCTGGCTGTTCGGGTATCCCTTCTTAACCTCCTCGTTCGGCTACTTTAATATCCCGCTTGTTGGCAAAACAGAGCTAGCAACGGCGCTACTTTTCGACTTGGGGGTGTATCTTGCGGTAGTGGGCGCCACGCTGATGATTTTGGTGAACCTGGGCAGCGTTACAACAGCGCATCGCCCTACGCTCAAAACCACGGAACAAACGGCATCAAAAGAGGGCAATAAATAATGGAGCTGCTTTTTTCGCTGGTAATCGGAGTATTAAGCGCTAGCGGTATTTATTTACTGCTTCGAGGCCGCACCTTCTCAATTATCGTGGGACTTGCGCTGCTTTCCTATGCGGTCAACCTGTTTTTAGTTTCAACCGGTGGCCTGCATACCCACTCAGCGGCGGTGATAGGTGCCTCAGCCGCACCTGCCGACCCCCTCCCCCAGGCACTGGTACTAACGGCCATCGTAATTGGTTTTGCCATGAGTGCATTCATGGTCATTCTTGCGATACGAGCGCGCGCCGAGCTAGGTAATGACCACGTGGATGGTAAGCAAGGTGAAGAAGGAAGCACCCGCTAATGAGCCAACACCTGCTAGTTTTTCCTATTCTTTTACCCATGCTGACTGCGCTTGGTTTACTGCTCATGGGGCAAGTTCCCACCACGTTGCAGCGACGTATCAGCATTATCTCAACCGCGCTATTAGTGGTGCTATCGGGCGTCTTACTGGTACATGCCAATAGCGATATTATCAACATTTATAACCTGGGGAACTGGCAGGCACCGTTTGGCATTGTGCTGGTATTAGATCGTCTCTCAGCACTGATGGTGGCACTCACCGCCGTACTGGCTTTGGGGTGCATCCTGTTTGCCAGCGCAGGGGATGATGGCCGCGGGAGCAACTTTCACGGCATTTTTCAGCTTCAATTGCTGGGGTTAAACGGCGCCTTTTTAACCGGAGACTTATTCAACCTCTTTGTATTTTTTGAAATCTTACTGCTTGCTTCCTATGCGTTGCTTATGCACGGCGGTGGTAAAGCGCGCATTGGCGCAGGGCTTCACTATGTTGTGCTTAATCTGGTGGGTTCAGCGCTGTTCATAATTGCTCTTGGGATACTGTATGGCGCGACTGGCACGCTCAACATGGCAGATATGGGGTATCGCATTGCCCAAATGGATGAGGCTAATGCCGCGCTGGTTACCGCAGGGGCTTTGCTGCTTACCGTTGTATTTAGTTTAAAGGCAGCTATTTTACCCCTCTATTTTTGGTTACCGAGCACCTATGCCTCTGCGCCCGCACCGGTAGCAGCACTGTTTGCGATTATGACAAAGGTAGGGTTATACGCCCTGCTCCGGGTTCAAACGCTAGTGTTTTCGGAAAGCCCGGCCATTGTTTATATCGATAATTGGCTTTGGTGGGGCGGCTTGGCAACCCTTTTGTTAGCAGGTATTGGCGTTCTAGCCGCTCGCGATCTACGTACCCTAGTGGCATATTTAGTGCTTGTTTCAGTCGGCACGCTAATGAGCGGGGCTGGAATGGGCCACATCTCAGGCACGGGGGCTTTGCTCTATTATCTCGTACACACCACGCTCATCGCTGGAGCGCTGTTCCTGTTAGCCGAGCTGATTGGTCTACAACGGGGCAAGGCGGGCACGCGCTTAGTACGTGCCCGCAAGATTCATCAACCAGCTCTGCTTGGCGGTATGTTTTTGGTAGGGGCAGTCGCCATGGCAGGCTTGCCCCCCTTAGCTGGAGCATTGGGCAAATTACTCTTGATGCAGGCTGCGGATAGCGCACAGAGGCTATGACTGTGGCCACTATTACTCTTGGCTGGTTTAGCGGCCATGATTGCTCTCTCTCGGGCTGGCTCGGTATTTTTCTGGGCGAGCTACAAAGGCGCTCCCAGTGGGCCACGTATCACTCCTTTGCAGCTATCTGGCGTAACGTGGTTGTTGATTAGCGCTCCACTGTTAGTGTTACTGGCGGGACCTGTAAGCGAATACACCCAAGCCACTGCTGAGCAACTTGCTTCGCCACAACGGACTATTCAGAGCATACTGCCCGAAGTAAATCCTTCAGATTTTGCTTTGCGCGATGAGGAGGAGCAGTAATGTTTGCCCGCTATTTTCCCGCACCTGCCCTGTCACTAATACTATTGATCACCTGGCTTCTGATGGTGAGAAGCTTGGCTTTCGGCCAACTGCTGCTTGGGGTGCTGCTAGCAATTGGCATACCGATGCTAACCCGCGCCTTTTGGCTGCCTTTCCCCCGGGTTAAACACCCTATAAAGCTCATACGTTTTGTCTTACGGGTACTTGCCGATATCGTGGTCGCCAACTTGCACGTTAGCTTATTAATTTTGAGCCCCAAGCGGACACCGCACCCAGGCTTTATTGAGTACCCACTGCAAGTACAGGATCGGCTAGCCATTACTCTCTTGGCCAATACCATCACCATGACGCCCGGCACTGTTTCTACCAATATTCGGCTAGATCATACGTCACTGCTTATTCATGTATTGGATATGGAGGATGAGCAGGCTCTTATTCAAGACATTCATGAGCGTTACGAGCGTCCCATAAAGGAGATTTTTGAATGCTAGTCATCGCCCTGTGGATCAGTTTGACGCTAATAGTGCTAGCATTAGCAATGAATGTTTACCGCTTACTTATAGGCCCAGACATACCCGATCGATTGCTTGCTCTAGATACCATGTATGTCAACGCAATTGCGCTTATCGTTATTGCTGGGCTTTGGTTTAACACAAAAACGTACTTTGAAGCTGCCATGTTAATCGCCTTACTTGGCTTTATCAGCACCATGGCAATTTGTCGATACTTGCTACGCGGCGATATTATCGAGTAACGGAGGCTGACATGACATTTGCTATTATGGTTGAGGCTTTGGTATCGCTTCTGCTTATTTGCGGCGGGATGTTTGCCTTTACTGGCTCGCTTGGCATGCTGCAGTTCAAAGACTTCTTTATGCGCTTACACGGGCCTACTAAAGGCACTACCCTAGGCATCGGCTGTGTGCTGATTGCCTCAATGGTTTACTTTACAACCACCCAGCGCGAACCACACATGCAAGAGCTATTAATTACCCTGTTTCTGTTTTTAACCGCACCAGTGACAGGTCACATGCTGGCAAAAACAGGGCTACACATGCATTTACGCTTTACCACCAGCACCCGTGGTTCGCTGCCTGAACTTCTAGATGAAGATGTGGGGCAAAACCGAGTGGCAAAACCCGGTCGCCCCAAACGCCCTGGCAGTATCAAAAACCGCCGCCGCCAGCTGCTAAAAACCCGCGGCAGATAAGCGTATTACACAATCTAGGTAGATAATTAACACAGCCAACCCGACAGTTCGTTATTCACGACGGCTAATAGCGCATCGATATGATCATCCCGGTCATTTAAGCAAGGGATATAGCTGAAGGTTTCACCCCCGGCTTCCATAAAGCTGTCGTGGATTTCCTCTTTAATCTCCTCCAGTGTTTCCACACAGTCCGATGAGAAAGCGGGTGACATAATAGCGATGTGCTTATGCCCCTGCTTAGCCAGCGCCGCCACGTGATCGACGGTTTGTGGCCCTACCCATTTTTCGGGGCCAAACTGTGACTGAAAAGCGGTATCTACTTCTTCTTTGGTGAAGCCAAGCTTCTCACGCATTAGCCGCGTAGTTTTCTGACACTGGCAGTGGTAGGGATCACCTTCCAACAGGTAGCGTTCCGGCACCCCGTGGTAGCTCGCCACCAGTTTTGTAGGACGTGTTTCAAAGGTGGCATAGGCTTCTTCGACCGAGTTTGCCAGAGCCTGCACATAGGCAGGGTGTTCGAAATAGGCAGGCACGGTGCGGATATAAGGCTGCCACTTCATCTTCATCAGTGTACGAAACGCCTGGTCGTTAGCTGTGGCCGTGGTAGGCGAACCATACTGGGGATAAAGCGGGAAAAAGACGATGCGCTCGCACCCCTTCTCCTTCATCCGGTTTAGCACACTTTCAGTGGAGGGATTACCGTAACGCATACAGAAATCAACCTCTACATTATCGCCGTAGAGGGCTTTGAGTCGCTCGGCCATCTTTTCCGTTTGCGCACGGGTAGTCGTTAGCAGAGGGCTTTCGTTTTTATCGGTATTCCAAATGCTTTTGTAAGCATGACCCGACGAGAATGGACGTTTCGTCAAAATAATGAGCTGAAGCAGTGGCTGCCATTTCCACCCTGCATAATCCACCACCCGCTTGTCGGATAAGAACTCATTCAGGTAGCGACGCATTGACCAGTAGTCGGTAGCATCCGGCGTGCCAAGATTGGCCAGCACTACCCCTACCTTCGCACGGGGCACAGCAGGATGGTCACTTGGCGCGTGGGCCAAGCGGCCTGCTCCTGGCTGATCCTTCACAACGCTATCGGTCATACGTCTACTCCTAAAAGACTACTTTTAATGGCTAAAATAGTAACACTTTCCAGCAAAGTTACGGCATAAAGTTATACTATCAACATTATTTGTATAACTATAGGCAAAATCATGTCCAAGCCTTTACTACTCGTACTCGGTGATCAGCTTTCCCTTTCGCTCTCAGCGCTAAAAGATGCGCGCCCTAATGCGGTGGTAGCAATGTGCGAAGTCGCGGACGAAGCTCGCTATGTCCCCCATCATATACATAAAATCGGCCTCTTTATGGCCGCCATGCGACACTTTGCCCAAACCCTGAGAGACAAAGGCTTCCAGGTCCACTACAGCCGAATTGACGATGCAGACAACACCCAGTCGCTTATCAATGAGGCCGAACGGATTGCCAAACAGTACGGCTGCAACCAGATACGTGTTACTCGCCCTGGAGAGTGGCGACTGTGGGACGATATAACGGCGCGCAAAGACGCCGCCTTGCCATGGAAATTATTAGAAGATGAGCGTTTCTTCACCACTCCGGACGACTTCGCTAGCTGGGCCAGAGGGCGTAAACAGCTGCGCCTAGAGTACTTCTATCGCGAACAGCGTAAGCGCACGGGGCTGTTGATGGAAGGCGATACGCCGGCCGGTGGTAAGTGGAATTTTGATCACGATAACCGTGAACCGATCAGTGCAGCGCTTAGCTTTCCAGCGCTGCCCCAGCACAGCCAAGATGAGCTCACCCAGGAAGCGCTCAAAGATGCACAGCACCATTTTAGCGAGCATATGGGGTCACTGGATAACTTCAACTTGCCCGTCACACGCCGCCAAGCGCTGGTAGATTTAAAGCACTTTATTGACCATGGGCTAGCTGACTTTGGCCGCTATCAGGATGCGATTAGCGATACCGAGCCGTTTTTATATCACTCTCGACTATCTGCGGCCCTCAATATTGGCCTGCTAACCCCTCAAGAAGTATGCGAAGCGGCGGAGCAGCAGTATCACACAGGCAAAGCCCCCATTAATGCTGTAGAAGGTTTTATCCGCCAAATACTCGGCTGGCGGGAGTATGTACGCGGACTTTATTGGACACAAATGCCCAGTTATAAACAACAAAACGGACTAGGCGCCAAACGCGATCTCCCTGAGTTTTATTGGGACGGAAACACCGATATGCGCTGCCTGCAGCGCGCCATACAAATGACCATCGACAATAGCTATGCCCACCATATCCAGCGGTTAATGGTGACGGGTAACTTTGCCCTGCTATGCGGTGTAAAGCCTGAAGCGCTTTGCGACTGGTACTTAGCTGTGTATGCCGATGCCTGCGAATGGGTAGAGCTACCCAATACGCTGGGTATGGTTCTCCATGCCGACGGTGGCTTGATGGGCTCCAAGCCTTACTGTGCATCGGGTAAGTATATCGACAAAATGTCTGACCACTGCCAACACTGTCGCTACACCCCTAAACAAGTAACAGGCCCTAACGCTTGCCCACTTAACAGTCTTTATTGGCACTTTTTAGAAACTAACGCCGAACGCTTAAATCGCAACCCCAGGATGAAGCTGATTTACGGCTCCCTTTCCCGCATGAAAGAAGAGAAGCGCGAGGCTATCCGCCAACAGGCAGAGCAGTTTCTCTCAACATTAGAAACGCGCCCAGGCTATGGGCTACCTAGCCACACCAAGGGTTATCAAAAGGAGTCGTAACAATGAGCCGCTTTTCTACGCTTCAAGCAGCTGCGCCCGTCACACTTTTCTACGATGGCCACTGCCCCTTCTGTCGTGTCGAAGTTGAATGGCTTTCGAAGCACCGACATCAAGAGCAGGTCAAACTGATAGATATTCAAAGCAACGAATTCAACGCCGCTGAGCTTGGGCGTTCGTTTGATGACATGATGGGGCAACTTCACTTACTTGATAATAAAGGGATATGGTATGTAGGCATGGATGCCAGCCGGGCCCTTTATGCAGTACTGGGCTACCGGCGGCTAGTCAGGCTATCTTGCTTACCGGGCCTGCGCAGCGCAATGGATGCAGGCTACCGATTTTTTGCCCGCCGCCGAATCCGGCTGGGGCAGTGGTGGGAAAAACGTCAAACTAAACAATAAATGAACAGCATTAAAGCGAATAGCATCTAACAAAATTCAATTAGACCGGCTCTTTAGAACACAAGCGGCATGCGAGACGTTAACGGCTCACTGTAGTGGGCATCACGTCCGATCACTTCATCGTGCGGGACATGCTGAACCAGATACGCGCGATGAATGCCGGTTCGCTTTAGTTCTAGATAGACATCATCTAGCGAGCGAAACAGCATTGGCTTGTGACGTTGCGTCAGCATATGTCGCTCACCCTCAACATCTTCAAGCTCAACCTGATAGAAACGGCTGCCTGAGTGGGTAATAACGCGAATTTCGAAGTTGTCGTGGTTTGCGACAAACTGTTTAAGCTCTTTTAGCTCCATGGTTCCCTCCTGTTATTAGACATTGTCATGGGCAAAGCATCCCGTAAACCCATGACAATAATGTTACCTTGGCACTGACTGCTTAAGACGGCAACTTAACAAAAGAGTTCCTGACCAAAACGTCAACTTATGCGTTCAATTATTGATATTCAGACGGATCGATAGCCTTGCCTAGTGAATTACGATCAATCCAATTGCCACCTTTGGTTTCCTTATAGCGAAAGACAACCTTGTCACCAACCGCCACCGGCAACTCGCCATCTTCGGTTTGGTAACTGTACTTCTCCCCTTCCACCACCAGGAAATAGCGGTAAAGGTCAGGCATCCCCAACCACTCTTTAAATGGCCCTTCGCGCTCTAGCGACTGCAACTCCCCGCGGCCCTCCAGCTTAGGAAGACGCTTTCGGTTACCACGTCTAAAACCACCTGCCATTTTCTACTCCTGTCTATCTGCTTCGAAAGAGGGGCAGGCATTATACGACCTGCCCAGCTCCACACAAGTTAATTACCCGCATCACGTTAACCACCTGCGCATACGTTAATCGCCAAACGCTTCGCCGTAGCGATCGGGGGCTAGATCTTCAAATCGAGTGTATTTACCAATAAACGCCATGTGCACCGTGCCGATAGGCCCATTACGCTGCTTGCCAATAATCAGTTCCGCAATCCCTTGGTTGTCAGGGTTGTCTGGATTATAGACTTCATCACGATAAACAAAGGCGATAACGTCCGCATCCTGTTCAATCGCTCCCGATTCCCTTAGATCCGACATCACTGGGCGTTTGTTGGGACGCTGCTCCAGCGAGCGGTTAAGCTGGGAAAGCGCCACCACGGGGCACTGAAACTCTTTTGCCAGCCCTTTTAGAGAGCGTGAAATCTCAGAGATTTCTCCCGTACGGTTTTCGGAAAAGCCAGGGATCTGCATTAGCTGCAGGTAGTCGATCATAACTAACGCCATATTGCCGTGCTCACGCACGACCCGACGCAGGCGCGAGCGCATCTCGTTAGGTGACAGTGCAGCCGTATCATCAATAAACAGTTGCTTGTCTTTAAGCAGGTTGACCGCTGAGGTAAGGCGCGGCCAGTCTTCATCTTCTAACTGACCTGAACGCACCCGGGTTTGGTCAATCCGGCCAAGGGATGAGAGCATACGTAGCATTAGCGATTCGGCAGGCATCTCCATGGAGAACACCATGACCGGTTTATCGCTGGCAATAACCGCGTGCTCTACCAAATTCATAGCGAAGGTGGTTTTACCCATGGAAGGGCGCCCGGCGATAATTACCAAATCAGAAGGCTGCAGCCCAGATGTCATCTCATCCAAATCGCGGAACCCGCTGGAAAGCCCCGTCATTTCACCTTTGAGATTGAACAGCTCATCAATGCGGTCAACTGCTTTGGTGAGTAGCTCACTCATGCCAATAGGGCCACCGGTTTTCGGACGCTCTTCAGCGATCTGAAATACCAGCCGTTCGGCCTCATTGAGCAGCTCGTCCGCTGGCCGCCCTTGGGGGGAGAAAGCCCCATCGGCTATTTGATTTGCCGCCCGGATAAGCTTACGCAGCGTCGCACGTTCACGCACAATATCGGCATAGGCGCGGATGTTACTGGCCGAGGGGGTATTACGGGCAAGCTCGGCTAGAAATGCCAGCCCACCAACCGTATCGAGCTGATCTCTGGCTTCAAGCGCTTCGGAGAGGGTTATCACATCCAGCGGCTGACCCGACTCCGCCAAATGAATCATCACGTTGAAGACGAGGCGATGCTCGTAGCGATAAAAGTCGTCGGTCACCAAGCGCTCTGAAACGTTATCCCAAGCTTGGTTATCCAACATTAGCCCGCCTAACACCGACTGCTCCGCCTCTAGCGAATGCGGCGGCAGTTTAAGCGCTGCCGTTTCCTGATCAGCAGAAGGCTTGTCCTGCATAGCGAGCTCCTTGACAATAATGCGTAGCCAACAACGACACTTATTTTAATGAGAAACCACTGCCCCCAACGACGGAGTTAGCAGACCCAATGGCGTTCTAAAAACAACGGCCTACCTATACAGCAGAGTTTTTTTACAGCAGAGGTTTTTGAACGACACTTGGCTGGCATTTCATATAGCCAAAACAATGCTGATTACCAACGAGCGTCTACAAATAACAAAGGGCGCGGGAATCCCCGCGCCCTTTGAGGCGTCAGCGTTGGCGAGAGCGTTTACTCTGCGACAACGACCACGCGTACAACAGCGTCAACATCTGCATGCAGGTGTAGAGCGATGTCGTATTCGCCAGTTTGACGAATCGGGCCTTGCGGCATACGCACTTCGCTCTTGGCAACGTCGATGCCAGCAGAGGAAATAGCGTCAGCCAGATCGCGAGGACCAATAGAGCCGAACAGCTTGCCTTCATCACCGGCTTTAGAAACCAACGACAGTTCGATGTCGTTAAGCTGCTCTGCACGGGCTTCGGCTTCTGCTTTACGCTCAGCGGCTTGGGCTTCAAGCTCAGCACGCTGCGCTTTAAACGCCTCTACGTTCTCTTTGGTGGCCGGTACGGCTAAGCCGTAAGGTACCAAGTAGTTACGACCATAACCAGGCTTCACAGTGACCTTGTCACCCAGGCCGCCCAACTTACCAATATTATCGAGCAGAATGACTTCCATCTCGTAAACCTCTTGTCAATTGCTGCGGGCAAGGCGTGCGCGAACGTTCGCGAATGTGTCAATCAGCCCCAACAGCAGCACAATGAGAATCGTGGGCCAGGTCGTGATCAGCAGCACATAAAATGCTACCAGCCACAGCCCGTTCATCCCCTTTAATCCAATAAACCCGTGCACTAACGCAACGCCAGCAACCAATAGCGGAATCCAGCCCAGCATTGCCAAAGCATGCGCCCCTAGCATCATCCCAACCACCCCGAGCACCACTAAAATAGCCAGCTCTTTAGGGGCTAAACGTAGCGAGTGAAACTCTTCACGAAAGCCGCCTGGGTTATAAAGCCCAGCCTGCCAACTTCGCGCTAAAGCTAAACACGCAATGCCTGCTAGAAGTACAACAAAGCCCGTCACACCCCCCACCACTATCGCGGCAAGTGTCTGGGTGTCATACCCCTGGTTAGCAAACTCTGTGAGCATACGATCGACTTCGTCAGAACCCTCTCGTAACTGCTCCAGCATTAGCTGGGTTCCACCTGGTGGACTAAAGATACCGAGCTGCACCATTACCGCAGCGGCTATTGCCCCAACGATTAAGGCTTCGCTCCAACGCATCCTTTCCCGCAAAATGACAGCCATTAGCGTTACCAGCAATACGCTGGCTAGCGGAATAACGTCACCCTGTGCCCACCAAAAACCTGCCGGTAGCGCGGCTGCGATAATGACCGGTAGCGCAGGGGCAAAGCCTTTGCGCAAGGTCATCAACGCTGCAATGGCTGCTCCTAACCAGAACAGCCAAGGCACTAGCGTTGCTAGCGCTGCCCCGCCTGCGGCATAGGGCGTGCCCCGCATCAGCCATCGTGCTAGTGCCAGCATCACGTTAAACGCTTACTGGTGGCTATCGGAGTAGGGCAGCAGTGCCAGATAACGCGAACGCTTAATAGCAGTCGCCAGCTGACGCTGATAGCGTGCTTTGGTACCGGTGATACGGCTCGGAACGATCTTGCCGGTTTCGGTGATGTAAGCCTTCAGCGTGTCGAGATCTTTGTAATCGATCTGCTTGACGCCTTCAGCGGTGAAGCGGCAAAACTTACGGCGACGGAAAAAACGTGCCATGGACTAGCTCCTTAAAACGTGCAGTGGATAGAATCAGGCAGTTTCTTCAGCTTCTTCGCGCGGCTTTTCTTCGCGACGCGGACGCTTTTCTTCTGCCGGTTTCATCATCGGAGAAGCTTCAGTGATCGCTTCTTTGCAGCGAACTACTAAGCTGCGGATGATGGCATCGTTGAAACGGAAGATGTTCTCGATCTCGTCGAGCGTCTCGCCGGTACATTCAACGTTCATCAGCACGTAGTGGGCTTTGTGGATCTTGTTGATCGGGTAAGCCAAGTGACGACGGCCCCAATCTTCTAAGCGATGCACAGTACCCGCGTTCTCGGTAACAATGCTGGTGTAGCGCTCGACCATAGCCGGCACTTGCTCGCTCTGATCCGGGTGGACCATAAACACGATTTCGTAATGACGCATGGAATCTCCTTGCGGTTTGACAGCTTCCGGTGTGTTTGCGCAAAAACGCTAGACGACAGGGAAGCAAGGAGTTAACTGAAATGCCCGGGCTTACCGCAAACAGCAATGGGTGCCAAGACATCAAGCAGAACTGTGTTTTGTACTGGCTATCAGCCAATAACTTGCGCCCGCTTATAAATAAACGGGCGCAAGCATTTTAGTGGGCGGGTAGTTAACTTGCAAGCTGTCGTTGTCGAACGGCTTCAAACAAACAAATACCAGTGGCGACTGAAACATTAAGACTGGAGACTTGCCCTGCCATGGGCAGCTTGGCTAAATTGTCGCAGGCCTCCCGCGTCAGGCGGCGCATCCCCTTCCCTTCGGCACCCATAACAAGCGCTGTCGGCCCGGTCATATCAATTTCAAACACACTAGCCTCAGCCTCCCCAGCCGTGCCGGTAATCCAAACGCCGGCGTCTTTCAGCTTGGCTAAGGTGCGTGAAAGGTTGGTCACTTGGTAAACGGGCACCACCTCGGCGGCACCACAGGCCACTTTGCGCACAGTGGCATTCAGTGGTGCTGCTTTATCCTTCGCGACAATGACACCATGGGCACCCGCAGCATCGGCACTCCGCAAGCAGGCGCCAAAATTATGCACATCGGTAACCCCATCCAGCACCAACAGCAGCGGAGGTGTTGGCGCCTGCCAAGCACGCAGTTTTAGCCAAAGCGATTCTTCCCCCTCGGGCACCAGCGGCGGGCAAAACGCTACAACGCCTTGATGAGCCGCACCTTGGGTAAGCTGATCCAACAGATCCCGAGGCTGCTCTTTAATACGTGCACCGCGCGCCTGAGCACTGGCCACCACTTCTTTTAGACGAGTGCCTGCGCCTTGCTGAACCCATAGCTCACGGGGCGTTTCGCCTCGCTCTAACAGACTTTCAAGTGCGTGAACGCCATACACCTGATCTAACCCATCAGGGGTACGGACAACCGGACGCGAGCTGCGCCGAGACGACGCCGACTTCATGCTCACTCCTTATTCGACGCAGGTTTACGCTGGCCGTTACGCGTACGGCGTGGCCCCCGGCGCGTTGGCTGTTTATCTGATGGAGACGCAGACTTTTCAGCGCCTCCGTCTTTCCCACCACCTTCTCCACCACGACGTTTGCGCGGCTGACGACGCGGGCGCGGCTTCTCATCGGCGAGGCCAAAATCAATCTTGCGGTCATCCATATCGACACGCGCTACCTGCACCGTTAGGCCGTCGCCCAGTCGATAGGTAGTGCCTGTGCGCTCGCCCTTGAGACGATGTTTTTCTGCCTCATAGTGGTAGTAGTCGGAGGGCAGCGAGGTAACGTGCACCAAACCTTCAACATAGAACGCGTCAAGGCGCACAAACAAGCCAAACTGGGTCACCGAGGCAATGGTGCCGTCAAAGGTCTCACCCAGCTTATCTGACATAAACTCACACTTCAGCCAGCTTTCAACGTCGCGGGTTGCCTCATCAGCACGCCGCTCGGTCATGGAGCAGTGCTCACCTAGCTCCAGCATTTGCTCGAAGGTGTAAGGACACCATTTACTCGGTGGCTCAACAGGCGAACCCTCGACACGCACCACGGTATTGGTTTGGCGCGGCCCGCGAATAACCGAGCGAATAGCCCGGTGCACCAGCAGGTCAGGATAGCGACGAATTGGCGAGGTAAAATGGGCATACGCCTGATACGCCAAACCGAAGTGGCCTTCATTCTGGGGCGAATAGACCGCCTGATTCATCGAGCGCAGCATTACCGTCTGGATGATATCAGCGTCTGGGCGATCAATGATCACTTCGCGCAGCGCCTGATAGTCCTGCGGGGTAGGCATATCACCACCACCCACCGAAAGACCCAGTTCGCTTAAGAAAAGGCGCAGCTTATCAAGTCGCTCTGGAGTTGGGCGCTCGTGGATACGGTAAAGCGCCGGCAAGTCGTGCTTATCTAAGAAACGTGCCGTAGCGACGTTTGCGGCAAGCATGCACTCTTCGATGATCTTGTGAGCATTGTTGCGGGTGCGTGGCACAATTTTTTCAATCTTGCGCTCATCGTTAAAGATAATCGCCGTTTCGGTGGTATCGAAATCAAGCGCCCCGCGCTCTTCTCGAGCTTCACGCAGCAAATGATATAGCTCGTGCAAATTTTGTAACGGCTTTACCAGATCCTGGTGCTGATTGCGCAGCGCCTCACCCTCTTCGCTCTCATTATCAAGTATGGCCGCCACCTTGTTATAGGTAAGGCGAGCATGAGACTTCATTACTGCTTCATAGAAGGAGTAGCGGCTAATGGCGCCGGTCTTTGAGATATTCATCTCACAGACCATCACCAATCGATCGACATGGGGATTGAGTGAACACAAGCCATTAGAGAGTAGCTCAGGCAGCATGGGCACTACTTGGCCAGGGAAATAGACCGAGTTGCCGCGTGTGCGCGCCTCATCATCAAGTGCAGTACCCGGACGCACATAGTGGGAAACATCAGCAATCGCGACCAACAGTTTCCAACTGCCCGACTTGGTTTTCCAGGCACATACCGCGTCATCAAAGTCTTTGGCAGACTCATCATCAATGGTAACCAGCGGTGTATCGCGCAGGTCTACCCGGTGCTGCTTATCCGCTTCCAGCACTTCCGCTGAGATACCGCTGGTTTGATCCAACACTTCAGGTGGAAACTCAGCAGGAATATCGTAGCTGCGGATAGCGATATCAATTTCCATGCCGGGGTCCATACGTTCACCCAACACCTCAATCACCTCGCCTACCGGCTGAACACGGGTTTCCGGCTGCTTAACAACTTTGGCGGAAATCACCTGCCCATCTTTAGCACCTGCGCTGGCCGTATGGGGGATTATCACTTCCTGGGTGATGCGCGGATTCTCAGGAATAAGCACGCCAAACTCCGGCGTATTGCTACGATATACGCCCACTATGGTTTGGGTGTTACGTGAAATCACATCCGCAATAGTGGCTTCATCCCGGCCTCGGCGATCGCGCCCGCTCACTCGAACCAGCACGTGATCACCGTGGAAAACGCGACGCATTTGCCGCGGAGGCAGTACCAAATCAGGCTTTTTGCCATCATCACGCAGGATAAAGCCAAAACCGTCACGATGCCCCAACACCTTGCCTTTGATTAAATCAAGCTTATCAATGAGTGCATAGGCACCACGACGATCACGCAGCACTTGGCCGTCGCGCTCCATCGCTGCCATCCGACGACGCACCGCCTCAAGATGATCTTCATCTTCAATGCCGAGCATCCGGCTCATGTTTTCATGAGTAATCGGTTTGCCGTAGCTTTCTAAAGCAGCTAGCAAGTATTCGCGGCTAGGCGCAGGGTTATCATACTTTTGCGCCTCGCGCTCGGCGTGTGGATCATCACTCAACGTCCAATACTTCATGCGATCAACATCCTTAATTGCGTCTGCGGGAGGCGAATAAAAAACGCAGCTAATAAATGCTGCAGGCGAGAGTGTTCAGCTAGCGTTTTACAAGCTGGCTCAGCGGCTGGTTCAATTTCCATAAGGCTGAGTAAATTCATGTTTTGTTTGGTCATGCATGCAGTATAGCGCCGCATGTTCAATCACCCAACCACCTGGCGTCGTAAATGTGCGATTTATGGCATAAAAAACGCCCCCCGGGGCTTGCATTTAACCGCTACCCGGGTATCATACGCGCCACTTGCCCAGATGGCGGAATTGGTAGACGCGCTAGCTTCAGGTGCTAGTGTCCGTATGGACGTGGAGGTTCAAGTCCTCTTCTGGGCACCAAACCGCATTGTGTTACCCCCTTAACATGATGTAGCTAGGTGCAGCAGCAAGCAGCAAGACCTAAAGTAGTAAGGCCTATAGCAATAGGCAGTACGTTTGTATTCGCCCAGGTGGCGGAATTGGTAGACGCGCTAGCTTCAGGTGCTAGTGTCCGTATGGACGTGGAGGTTCAAGTCCTCTCCTGGGCACCATACGAATACAAACGGTCGTTAAAGATGATGCGCCCAGGTGGCGGAATTGGTAGACGCGCTAGCTTCAGGTGCTAGTGTCCGTATGGACGTGGAGGTTCAAGTCCTCTCCTGGGCACCATTTAAAGTGGCCCTATCTGCATCGCTTTCAACGAAACTCTATACAAAATTATTCCTGTTCATCCCCTCCCTGTTTAACCATTGACTTAGATTCCACTATTGCCAAGAGCAAATATGCTCATTGTGGTGGTACTTTTCTAAGCATAGCCTGCCGCTCTAAACATAGCCTGCCGCACTTGCAGGCATGGCGCCTTGTTCAACCGTCGACACCACGCCCGCCAGACATTAGCTAATCCCTTTTTTTGCTCTATTGAAAGCGCCCGGGCCTACGAGAGACATCTTCCAGCGCCCACCCCTGGGTACGTAGTTCACCTTCCAATACAGCCTCAAGCTCTGCCGATAGATCTGGGAAAAAGTTAAGCCCGGTTCGCGCTTCAATTTCATCAATGGTGACAAGGTAATCTTCAAGCGGCTCATTGCCCCTCACGTCTTGGGGCATGATAAAGGCAAGTGCAAGCGGTGCTTCATCGTGGGGCGCTACGATAATTTTGTAAAAGGCCTCAGGCACTTCGACAAAGCCCACACGATTAAACACATTATCCATAAAGCGCTCGGGGAATACTGGCCCGGTTACCACCTGTAATCGATCGAAGCGCGGAGCAAAATGATCTACCACGGACTGCTCAAGGCGCTGCCAAAGCTGACGATTTAAGTTGGGCCGCTGGGGCGTCATATTGCTCATTAAGAACGTATCCACCTGGGCGCTTCGCCCGTGCACGGCAGCAATGGCATAATTGGGCGCCAGATGGCCTCTGTCGTAGCCGCTGCCTGCATAGCTATCAGCACTAATAGGCCATAACGTTCGCCAGTCGGCTTGAAAGTTAGGCCGTGAGCCAATCCTCATATCATCTGGCACCGCAGCAACTTGATAACTAACCCAAAGAGGGTTTACCCGCACGTCTGACCACCCCACTAGAAACCCATCGTTACGCAACACCCGATGAAACGTAGTGGGATGAAATCCATCCCAGGTGGGCACGCCCATCCACGTGTAGGCATCCTGATGCTGACGCCCCTGGTACTCCCATAGTCCGGTTCCCACCACCACAAACAGCACGGCAATACCCAGACGTCGACCCTGACGACGCCAGCGCAAAAGCGATTTCCCCAACTGCCTTACTCCCCTGGAATACGTACCAAATAAGCGCCTATCTTCTAAGCGATTATTTTAATTGATTTTTCTATTCGATTATTTTTACGTGTTTGTAGTGTTCATTTAGCACTAACGTTCGCAGGCAATACGGCTACCAGCCAACCGAGAACATCGTTTCTAAATCGTGGCGGGAGTGCACCTGCATGGCATTAAGGGTTTCGGTATCACTGATACCCTCCACGGCGTTGAGACGCTCCGTAACCAGTTCCGCCAGGCTTTCAAAGTCGCGGGTTCGGGCAATAGCAACCAAGTCGTAGCGGCCACAGGTGGAGTAAACCTCACTGATGCCTTCAACATCGGCTAGACGCTCGGCTACCGCTTTGACCTGGCCCTTTTCAGTATTAATTAAAATAACTGCGTTTTGCATAGCGCCCTCATTAAAAAGTAAATATATAAACCGCATAGCGGCAATCGCCGAGTATAGCAGCCCACCGGACAGGGCCAAGCACTGCGACCTAACGTGACCAATTGTCGCGCTGTAGTAAGGTTATTCGCACTAATTTTGAGCATGCGCTAGCATGTAGCTGATAACGTCTAAGCAATCTGTGTTAGAACGTTAAAGAGGTGGAACCACCACCCGCTAACTATGATCAAACGTCAGTCCGTGACGATAAGGAGACACCATGGCTAATCAGAGCCGTCGTAAGTTCATGCGTAACAGCGTGCTGGGTCTTGCCGCCCTGCCGTTTGGTGCTGGCATCCTGTCGAAAACTGCATTCGCACAGGAGCTGCCCCGCTTAGACCCTTCTTCGCCTACGGCACAGGCACTTAACTACGTTGAAGTCGCTAGCGAAGCAAGCGATCACCCCGCCTATGAAGAAGGCGAAGTCTGCGATAACTGCATGTTCTGGGTCGCCGATAAAGAAGGCTGCCAGCTGTTCCCGCAAAACAGCGTTGAACCAAAAGGCTGGTGTCAGTCTTGGACAGCGCAAGCATAACGCTTAGTCGCTAGGCTAACGCCGTTAGACATTACCCCGCGCCTGTCGCGGGGTAACTTTTTTGGGAACCACTAGCCTGTGTCTTTGTTTTCCTCTTCTACCGGCCAGCGGAAGCGATGGGTAACCCTCCCGTCTTCTATTGAAACCAGCTGTACCGGAAACCCCCAAAGCTGCTGTAAATGGCGTATCACCGGATAAACACTGCGACCTAAGGGTCGGCGGCTATCCTGAACGTGGTGCAATGTTAACGAGCGATCACCGCGAATGGCTGCTTCTACCACTTGGATATTAGGTTCACGCAATGAAAGCGCATACTGGCTTGAAAGTGCGTTGCGCACTCGTTTATATCCTCGCTCGTCATGAATCGCAGCAACCTCCATCGTTTCTGACTGATCATCATCGACGATTAAAAAAAGCTTAAGATCGCGCATGACTTTGGGCGATAAAAACTGCTGGATAAAGGATTCATCTTTAAAGTTACGCATAGCAAACTCAAGGGTGTCTCGCCACGCGCTGCCAGCTATATCCGGGAACCACTCTTTGTCCTCCTCAGTGGGAGCTTCACAGATACGTTTAATATCCATAAAAATCGCAAAGCCCAACGCATAGGGGTTAAGGCCGCTGTAGTGGGAACTATCAAAGCCTGGCTGATTGATGACCGCCGCATGGGATTGTAAAAACTCCAGCATCAGGCCTTCATCCACCTTGCCTTCGTCATAGAGCCGGTTCATTAACGTGTAGTGCCAAAAACAGGCCCAGCCTTCGTTCATCACCTGGGTTTGCCGCTGTGGATAAAAGTATTGCGCCAGCTTGCGCACAATCCGCACAATTTCACGCTGCCAGGGCGCCAGTAACGGGGCATTTTTCTCGATAAAGTAGAGCAGGTTCTCCTGCGGCTCCGGTGGGTAGCAGCCCCCATCATGTAGCCCCAACGGATCATCATTGCTTGGTAGGCTACCCGGCAGCGGAGCAACCCCGCTAGGTGGTTCTGGGATCGTTCGCCAGAGCATATTGACCTGGGTTTGCAGGTAAGTTTCGCGCTCTTCTTGCCGCTTGGCTTCTTCCTCCGCAGAAATAGGCGAAGGACGCTTATAGCGGTCAACGCCATAGTTTTGCAGCGCGTGGCAGGCGTCCAATAGCTGCTCTACCGCATGAACGCCATGGCGCTCTTCGCACTGAGCAATGTATTTACGGGCAAACACCAAATAGTCAACAATAGAGTCCGCATCGGTCCAGGTACGAAACAGGTAGTTGCCTTTGAAAAACGAGTTATGCCCATAGCAGGCGTGGGCAATGACCAGCACCTGCATCATCAGGGTGTTCTCTTCCATCAAATAGGCAATACAGGGGTTTGAGTTAATCACCAGTTCGTAGGCAAGTCCCATCTGACCACGTTTATAGGCTTGCTCGACAGCAAGAAACTGTTTACCAAACGACCAGTGATGGTAGCCCACCGGCATGCCCACACTGGCATAAGCATCCATCATCTGCTCAGTGGTGATTACCTCTATTTGGTTGGGATAGGTGTCCAGCCGATACTCATCAGCGAGCCTGGCGAGCTCCTCGTCAAAGCGCTCTAATACGCTAAAATTCCAGTCGGAACCGGTCGCTATTGGCTTGCGGGTTACACTCATAGCGCACTCCTCTACTCGCGTTACCGCTCCTGGCTTAAGCGGCGCTTAAACAGCTCACGGAAGACAGGGTAGATATCTCCCGCATCAACAATCTGACGCATGGCAAACCGCTCTGAAAACTGAGCGGCCACGGCTTCATACTCATGCCAAAGCGACTGGTGGTCGTGGGGGGTAATTTCTACATAAGCGTAGTACTGCAGCTGAGGCATGAGCTGCTTGATCAGCAAATCACGACAAATATTTGAGTCGTCATCCCAGTTATCACCGTCAGAGGCTTGCGCCACATAGAGGTTCCACTGCCCCACGGGGTAGCGTTTCTCAATAATTTTATCCACCAAGGTGAGCGCGCTAGAAACAATCGTGCCGCCCGTTTCCCGGGAGTAGAAAAACTCCTCTTCGCTGACCTCCCGCGCCGCCGTGTGGTGGCGCACAAACACCAGTTCGACCTTTTCGTAATGCTTCTCTAAAAACAGATAGAGCAATAAAAAAAACCGCTTAGCGATGTCTTTATGGTTTTGCGTCATGGAGCCGGATACATCCATTACACAGAACATCACTGCTTGGCTTGAGGGCTGAGGCTGTGCGGCCAGCTGGTGATAGCGCAGGTCGTAGGTATCAATAAACGGCACAGCTTCGATGCGCTTCTCAAGGCGTTCTACCTCGGCTTTTAGCTCGGTAATGCGTGCAGGGTTGCGCAACACCGGGTCTTTACGCTCTTCGGCGGCTAGCGCGTCTTGGGCCTCTTTTAGCGCCCGCTTGATTGGCGCACGCATGGCAATACGCCGTGCATAGGCCTCCCGCATTGAGCGTGTAATGCTAATACGTGATGGCACACCATCCCGGGCTAGCCCTGCCCGCACCATCTTGATTTCTTCGAGGGATTTAAGCGGCTTGCGCTGTAAATGAGGCAGCTCTAAGCCGTCGAACACAAACTCCAGAAACTCCTCGCGGCTAAGGGTGAAGGCAAACTCATCGTTACCCTCGCCCTGGTTAGAAGCCCCCCCTTCGCCTGCGCCATCCCCACCGCCCTGACCGCTAGGGCGGCGTATTTTATCGCCTTCCAAGAACTCCTTGTTCCCCGGCGATACAATATTTCGCGCACCGCCGGGCCCGTGTTGAAAGACCGGCTCCGAAATATCTTTCGTGGGTATGGATACTTTCTCGCCCCGCTCCATGTCGGTAATGGAGCGGCGGTTCACCGCCTCCTCCACCGAACGTTTGATGTGCTTACGATAACGCTCTAGAAAGCGCTGTCGATTGACCGCGCTTTTGTGCTTAGCGTTAGGTCTGCGATCAATAAAGTAGGTCATACGACCTCCTTAACCGTGGCTTAAGGGCTAGCCCTATTAACCGGCACTAGCCTTAAGAACCATCCGCTACTGGGATTTGCGTACACGTAAGTACCACTCCGACAGTAGCCGAACCTGTTTTTCGGTGTAGCCACGGTCTACCATGCGCGCCACAAAATCCTCGTGTTTTTTCTGGTCAGACTTCGAGGCCTTGGCATTAAACGAGATCACCGGTAGCAGCTCTTCGGTATTGGCGAACATTTTATGTTCGATAACGCCTTTTAGTTTTTCATAGGACTGCCAACTAGGGTTCATGCCGTTGTTTTGTGCCCGCGCGCGCAGCACAAAGTTAACCACTTCGTGGCGGAAGTCTTTGGGATTAGAGATACCCGCTGGCTTCTCGATTTTTTCCAGCTCTTCATTCAGTGACTGCCGATTCAACAATTCACCGGTTTCAGGGTCGCGGTACTCTTGATCCTGAATCCAAAAATCAGCATAGGTCACATAGCGGTCGAAAATATTCTGGCCATACTCGCTGTAGGACTCCAGGTAGGCGGTTTGGATCTCCTTGCCAATAAAATCCACATAGCGGGGCGCCAAAAACTCTTTAATAAAACCGATATAGCGCTCAAACACTTCAGAGGGTAGCTGCTCTCGCTCTAGCGCCTGCTCCAGCACATAGAGTAGGTGCACCGGGTTGGCGGCTACTTCAGTGCTATCGAAGTTAAATACTTTGGAGAGAATCTTGAATGCAAAACGGGTCGATAGCCCTTGCATGCCCTCATCAACACCGGCCGCGTCACGATACTCTTGGATAGACTTAGCCCGAGGGTCAGTGTCTTTGAGGTTCTCGCCATCATAAACGCGCATCTTCGAATAAATACTGGAATTTTCTGGCAACTTCAGCCGCGAAAGCACCGAAAACTGGGCCAGCATACGCAGCGTATCCGGCGCGCAGGGCGCTGCGTTAAGCGAGGAGTCCTCCAACAGCTTCTGGTAAATCTTGATCTCTTCGGAGACCCGCAGGCAGTAAGGCACCTTGACGATATAAACCCGGTCAAGAAACGCCTCATTGTTGCGGTTATTACGAAACGCCTGCCATTCCGATTCGTTGGAGTGGGCTAAAATCACGCCGTCAAAAGGAATGGCCCCCATGCCTTCAGTGGGATTGTAGTTGCCCTCTTGGGTCGCGGTTAGCAGTGGATGCAGCACCTTAATCGGTGCTTTAAACATCTCCACAAACTCCATCAGCCCCTGGTTAGCACGGCACAGCCCGCCAGAGAAGCTGTAGGCATCGGGGTCATCCTGGGAGTAAAGCTCTAGCTGACGGATATCCACCTTACCTACTAAGGAGGAGATATCCTGATTGTTTTCATCGCCCGGCTCAGTTTTAGAAATGGCGATTTGATTCAGCCGTGAGGGGTAAAGCCGCACTACCCTAAACTGGGAGATATCACCACCGGCCTCTTTAAGTCGTTTAGCAGCCCAGGGCGACATCACGCTGCGCAGGTAGCGGTGGGGAATACCGTACTCTTTTTCCAACAGCTCGCCGTCCTCTTCGGGAGAAAATAGCCCTAACGGCGACTCATAAACGGGTGAATCTTTAATGGCATAGAAAGGGATGCGCTCCATCAGCAGTTTCAAGCGCTCAGCCAACGACGACTTACCGCCACCCACCGGCCCTAATAGATAGAGAATCTGCTTACGCTCTTCTAGCCCCTGGGCTGCATGGCGGAAGTAGGCCACAATTTGCTCAATGGCTTCTTCCATGCCGTGAAATTCGGCAAAGGCAGGATAGCGGCGAATTACCTTATTCGAAAAAATGCGTGACAGACGCGGGTCTTTCGCCGTGTCGATCACTTCAGGTTCGCCTATTGCTTCCAACATGCGCTCAGAGGCGCTGGCATAGACCTTAGGGTCTTTGCGGCAAAGCGCTAGATACTCCTCAAGGCTAATGTCTTCTTGCTGTACACGGGCGAATCGGTCTTGAACGTGATCAAAGATGCTCATTGAACTCTCCTGTAGCCCATCCTCAGGCAGCTACCGCACAAACACAGCGTTGTAACGGCGTGCAAAACGAGGTGTCGCTTTATCAGCGTAGTCAGCATTAGCAAAAAGTAATTACTAATTCTTCAACGCAGCGGCGTTATGGTTATGAGCATGGCAGAAGAGGTTTAGTTGCGTTGAAAAGCACTCAGCTCATATTCGCTAAATCAAAATCAGCAACCGTGCATAGAACGCAAAACGCCGCCATAAGGCGGCGCATCGACAATAAAAGTCGCATTGAGCGTTACTCTAGTACTGCTTTTACATCGACTAATAGCTGATCTAACAACTCAATGGTGGTGTTCCAAGCACAGACAAAACGCGCACCCCCTGCGCCAATAAAGGTGTAGAAGGTCCAACCTTTAGCTTTCAACGCTTCAATGGCCTGGGGGGGCAATTCAACAAAGACGCTGTTCGCCTGGGTAGGAAACATCAGTGAAACACCGGGAAGTGCCTGTAATCCTTCCGATAAATAGCGTGCCATCGCGTTAGCGTGTTCAGCATTGGTTAACCAGGCACCGCTTTCCAAAAGCCCCAACCAGGGCGCGGAAACATAGCGCATTATCGATGCCAACTGCCCTGCCTGCTTACAACGATAAGCAAAGTCTTCAGCCAAATCGCGGTTGAAAAACAGAATAGCCTCACCAAACGCAAGGCCGTTCTTAGTGCCTGAAAAGCACAGAACATCGACACCCACCTGCCACGTGAGCTCGGCGGGGCTCGCATTGAGGCCGGCGCAGGCATTGGCGAACCGCGCGCCGTCCATGTGCAGGCGTAGGTCATGTTTATCGGCCATCGCGCGAATGGCGAGCAGCTCTTCGCGCGAATACACCGTGCCCACTTCAGTCGCCTGGGTAAGCGAAACCACTTTGGGCTTGGGGTAGTGAATATCGCTGCGCTTGGTTACTAACGCCTCAATGCCTTGTGGCGTCAACTTACCATTAGCGCCAGGCGAGGTGAGCAACTTGGCCCCATTTGAAAAGAACTCGGGGCCACCGCACTCATCGGTTTCAATATGCGCCAGCTCATGACAAATCACGCTGTGGTAACTGCGCCCCATAGCGGAAAGGGCCAGTGAGTTTGCGGCAGTACCGTTGAACACAAAAAACACATCGCAATCGTAGTCGAACATTTCACGAAAACGATCGGCGGCGCGGGCGGTCCAGCGGTCGTTGCCGTAGGCCAAGTCATCGGCTTGATTGGCTTCTAGCAGATATCGCATGGCCTCCGGACAAATTCCGGACGTATTATCACTGGCCAAAAATCGTGGGGTGCACTCCGAGGGCATGGCAATAGTCCTTTTATCTCGCGGTCGTACAGCGCGGGCTGGGTGCCACCCGCGCCTTGGAGATTTAACCGTGGTTAACAGCTAAATGGGTTAACCAGTCTATCGCCATTTAAACGTTTACGTCACCCGCGCTAATAACTTGACTAAAGCGCAGCGGCAAGACGCGTGCCCTGGTCAATAGCGCGCTTGGCATCCAGTTCAGCAGCTTCATCTGCACCGCCAATCACGTGTACACGACCGCCAGCCTGGGTGAGGGGAGCAATTAAATCACGCACCGACTCCTGGCCTGCGCAAACAACAATCGTATCTACCGCCAGCACCTGCTCCTCGTCATCACGACGGATATGTAAGCCTGCATCGTCGATTTTAAGGTATTCGCAGCCGGTCAGGGTTTTAACACCACGCTGCTTTAGCGATGCGCGGTGCACCCAGCCCGTGGTTTTACCCAGATTTTTGCCGGGCTTTGAATTTTTACGCTGCAGCATGACGATTTCCCGGGATGAGGCTGGCGGCATTGGCGGCTTTAAACCACCCCGCTCGCCCATAGCGAGGTCGACACCCCACTCGTCGCACCAGGCATCAAGATCCAGGGAGGTATGCCCCTGGTGGGCCAACAGCTCTGATACATCAAACCCAATGCCACCCGCGCCAATGACCGCTACGCGCTTGCCTACCCGCTCGGGCTGCTCAATCGCTTCAGCGTAGCTAAGCACACTGGAGTGATCAGCCCCTGGGAGTGCCAGTTCCCTGGGCATCACGCCGGTGGCAATCACCACCTCATCAAACTCAGCTAGGTTGTCGGGAGTGGCCGCCGTGTTTAAGCGTACCTCTACCGCATGCTTTTCCAGCATGACGCGGAAATAGCGTAGGGTTTCATTGAACTCCTCTTTGCCGGGAATTTTGCGGGCATAGTTAAACTGCCCGCCCAGCTCGCTGCGGCGCTCAAACAGCACCACTTGGTGCCCTCGGCTTGCCGCTGCGACGGCGGTAGCAAGCCCCGCCGGACCACCACCCACCACCGCTACCCGCTTAGGCGTTTGCGCGGGGTCAAGGCCCAGCTCGGTTTCGTGGCAAGCACGGGGGTTCACCAGGCAAGAGGTCAGCTTGCCCATAAAGGTGTGATCCAAGCAGGCCTGATTACAGGCGATGCAGGTATTTATTTCTTCCGCCAAGCCTGCTTCGGCTTTGCTTACCCACTCTGGGTCAGCCAGAAAAGGACGCGCCATGGAAACCATATCGGCGTGGCCTTCAGCCAGCACGCGCTCGGCAACCTCCGGCATATTGATGCGGTTGGTGGTGATCAGTGGAATAGAGAGCGCTGATTTAATGCGCTTGGTGACTTCTGTAAAGGCGGCGCGGGGAACACTGGTGACAATGGTTGGCACACGCGCTTCATGCCAGCCAATACCGGTATTAATCACGTTAGCGCCGGCGGCTTCAATGGCCTGACCAAGCTGCACTACCTCTTCCCACGTGCTGCCCTCTTCCACCAGGTCAATCATAGAAAGGCGGAAAATCAGCAAGAAACGCTCGCCGACCGCTGCACGAATACGCTCAACAATTTCCACGGGGAAGCGGATACGCTGTTCGAAGCTCCCGCCCCATTCGTCGTCGCGCTGATTAGTACGCTGGCAAATAAACTGATTGATCAGATAGCCTTCGGAACCCATGACCTCAACACCGTCATAACCCGCCTGCTGGGCAAGCTGTGCGCAGCGCACGTAGTCAGCGATTTGCTGCTCAACGTCATCGCTTGAAAGCGCCCGCGGGGTAAACGGGTTGATAGGCGCTTGTATAGCGGAGGGGGCCACTAGCTCAGGGGAGTAGGCGTATCGGCCAGCGTGAAGAATCTGCATACAGAGATGACCGCCCGCCGCATGCACCGCGTCCACCACCTGCCGATGCTCTTGTACCTGGGACTCTTCCGTCAGCGCGTTAGCGCCCTGAAAAACCGCGCCTTCGGCATTTGGCGCAATACCCCCGGTAACGATCAGGCTAACGCCCGCGCGCGCGCGCTCGGCATAAAACGCGGCCAAGCGCTCAAAGCCATTGGGCGCTTCTTCTAAATTGGTATGCATCGATCCCATCAGCACACGATTGGGAAGCGTTAAGTGGCCGAGGGTCAGCGGGCGAAAAAGGTGGGGGTAAGCGGGCGTATGGTTCATCACGGTGCTCCTACAGTGTTAGAGCTTCACTATTGTTAGAACTTCTAAAATATTAGAACTTCTTGCTAAAAACATTCAAACAAGCGTATGACATACTTGCCGCAACGTACAGACCTTTACCCATCTTAATATCACGGTTTGAAATCACGACTGCGTTGGGTCGCCTTAGGCCTTGCTCATCACCGCAAAGCACGTCACATTAACCGGCTAACAATAAGGGAACGTGCTATGCCATTGATTTACTTTTTACCGCCACTGGCCACGGTGTTGATCTGGTCAGGAAATATGACCATTAACCAATTAACTGTCGGCGCTATTGCCCCCAGCAGCATTGCTTTTTTACGCTGGTTGTTAGCTCTGGTGGTAATGACGCCGTTTGTGCTGCCTGCGGTACTTCGCCACCGCGAGGAGATATATCGCAACTGGCCTAAGCTGGCGCTACTAGGGCTATTAGGCATGGGGCTGTGGCAAGGTTTAGCCTATGTGGCGGCTGAAACGACCACTGCAACCAATATGGGCATACTAGCTGCCATGGTGCCTCTATTAACAGTGCTGTTAAGTGCGCTCATTTTACGCGAACCGCCCACCTTAGGCGGTGTTGTTGGCGGTGTGCTGGCTTTTGTGGGGGTAACCGTGCTGCTTGGCCGGGGTAACCCACTCTCTTTACTGCAACTCCAGGTCGCCTATGGTGACGCGCTGATGGTCGTCGCCGCAACTTGCTACGCCTTGTATGGCGTGATGCTTAAGCGCTGGGCAATGAACTTACCGCCCTGGGTAATGCTCTATGCACAGGTATGCTTTGCGGTGCTGTTCTTGCTGCCACCTTATTTAATGGGTCCCATGACACCGGTAGATAGCCACAATATTTGGCTGATTCTCTACGCGGGCATTCCTGCCTCAATTATTACCACCTTTTTATGGATGCGCGCGGTGCGCCAAATCGGCGCCAACCAGTCGAGTATTTTTATCAACCTGATGCCGCTCTTTAGTGCGCTTATTGCGATGGCTTTTTTAAGTGAGCGGGTGGCTGGGTTCCACTTTATCGGCGGGCTTTTAATTTTGGCGGGTGTGATCATGGCGCAGACGCTAACGCGGCCGCTGGTGCGAGCGGTGGCGGTAGATAAAACGAGCAGAACCCAGCAATGATACACTAGGCTAACTCCATTCGACGGCCGGGAACCCCTGAATATGTCCCTAGAAGAACTGCATCTTAACCTGCGCAACCTGACCAGCGACGACTACGAACAGCTCAGAGCCTTGATGGACGCGGTATATCACGATATCGGTGGTGCGTGGCCAAAGCATACTATCGACAAGCTGGTCCAGGAATTTCCCGATGGCCAAATCGCCATTGAAGACGATGGAATGTTGGTGGGCGTAGCACTTACTGTGCAGGTAGATTACGACGAGTTTTCTAATCCGCATAAGTATGACGACCTCATCGGCCATCGTGAAACCATCCTCAACAATGAGGATGGCGATGCCATGTACGGGCTGGATGTGCTGATCCACCCCGACTACCGTGGCTACCGTCTGGGGCGGCGTTTATATGAAGCACGCAAAGAGCTGTGCCGGTCACACAACTTGCGCGCTATTTTAGCCGGGGGGCGGATACCTGAATATCATCAACACGCGGTAGAACTTACGCCCGCTCAGTACATCGAAAAAGTCTCTCGTAAAGAAATCTACGATCCTATTTTGTCATTTCAGTTGGCGAATGACTTTCAAGTCAAACGCCTGCTGCGCAAGTACTTGCCGGAAGATGAGCAGTCCCGTGGTTATGCCACTCTGCTTGAGTGGAATAACATTCTGTTTGAGCCAGCCGAAAGCGTGCTCGATACCCGCCCCACGCAAGTTCGCGTAGGTGCCGTGCAGTGGCAGATGCGTGAGTTCGCTTCAGCTGAAGCAGCACTACAGCAGATTGAATACTTTGTAGATGCGTTATCAGATTACCAAAGTGACTTTGCCGTTTTTCCCGAGCTGTTCACAACGCCACTGATGGGCTTGCAAGATCGCGCCGCCCAAAAAGACCAGACGGCAGCTATACGCTTCCTTGCAAGCTTTACCGACCGATTCAAGAGCGAGCTGTCGAGAATGGCAGTCTCATACAACATCAATATTGTGGGCGGCTCTATGATTGAGGTGGGTGAAGATGATCGACTCTATAATGTCGCTTATCTCTTCCACCGCGACGGCGAAGTAGAGAAGCAATTTAAACTGCATATCACCCCACAAGAGCGCCGCGATTGGGTGATTGAGGGTGGCGACGAACTGCAAGTATTCGACACCGACGCAGGGCGCGTGGGCATTTTAATCTGTTATGACGTGGAATTCCCGGAACTTGGCCGCCTACTGGCTGACCAGGATATGGATATTCTTTTCGTACCATTTTGGGTCGACACCAAAAACGGCTACCTGCGTGTACGCCACTGTGCACAGGCACGTGCCATCGAAAACGAGTGCTACGTGGTGATATGCGGCAGCGTCGGTAACTTACCCTCGATAGAAAACTTGGATATTCAGTACGCGCAATCAGCTGTGTTTACGCCGTCTGACTTTGCCTTCCCCCATGATGCGGTGCTGGCAGAAACGACGCCTAACACCGAAATGATCTTCTTCTCGGATCTTGATTTAACGCGCCTGACGGTGGTGCGTGCCGAAGGCTCGGTCACCAACCTAAAGGACCGCCGCAAGGATCTGTTTGACCTTCGCTGGCGCGACTGGTCCTGGAAGTCTGGGGCTAATCTGGAAGAGTAAACCAATAACGCCGCCCATTCGGGCGGCGTTATTTTTTAAAGCGCGTACTCAACTCAATCAGGCCAGACAAGATGAGTGGGCACCCGCCCTTTGCTATCAAACACCACGCCTTCATCACGTAGCTTTTGATGCTGACGCGCAGCGCCACCGTGGTCAGCCAGCGTCAGCGAAGCGGCGATTACCCGGTGCCAGGGCAACTGATGCCCATCAGGCAAGTGACGCATTGCCGAACCCACCATGCGCGGGGTAGCGCCTTCCGTCATTGCTGCAACGCGCCCATAGGTCGTCACCCGCCCAGCGGGGATCTGATCAACGATGGTATAGATCTGTTCAAGCAACTCTGGGCGCGGCATTACTTTCTCGACTGGTTTTTAACGGCGTGTTTTCTGAACAGGCAAATGGCTATTTAGAGTTCTTCGACCAGTTGATCAATGGCTTGAAATGCCTCTTTAAGCGCCGCATCGCGCCTGTCATCGCCCATGTTCAAACCTTCAGCAAAAACGACCTCGACATCGCTAATGCCCATCAAACCAAGCATGGTTTTTAGATGTGGCGTTTGGCTATCAAGCTCGGTGCCCGCGTACTGACCACCACGGGCAGCGAGAATAATCGCCCGCTTGCCTTCAATCAAACCCTGGGGGCCATTTTCAGTGTAGCGGAAGGTTTCGCCGGCACGTAGTACTCGATCGAACCACGCTTTTAACTGAGAAGGAATGCCGAGGTTGTACATTGGCACCGCCAGTACCAGCACATCGTTGGCGCGCAGTTCTGCCAATAGCTCATCGGAGTAGGCGGCTAACGCTTTCTGTTCAGCGCTGCGCTCTTCGGCGGGAGTTTGCCAGGCACCTAGTTCCTCAATCGCCAAATGAGGTAGTGCATTGGCTACAACGTCCCGGTGAGTGACCGCCACGCCAGAGCGAGATTCTGCCAGAGCTTTAAAATGGTGGGCGAGCGCATTGGACTGCCCGTTATCGCCCAGAATAGAAGAAGTCACCAGCAGCGCTTGAGTGGTCATAAAATAGCCTTTAGCAGATAAGTAGTTGGTATCAGGGTTATTTTACGGTGCTTTTAGATAAGCAAAAGCGCAACGTTTTCCCAGTTTCATTCGACAAAATCGAATCGTGGTGCCATAAAAAAGCCCCACCCTGCTGTTATAGGGTGGGGCTAAACGACCATTAAGGTCAGATTACTTTTTTTTCGGCCAAGCGTTCGGGTCTACCTTGTTAGCCAGTTTGGGGAACCGGCTAGGGTCGAACACCGGCTCTTTACCCGCTTTAAGCTGTTCGTCGTAATCTCGGAACAGTGCAAACGCGATGGGCGACAACAGTAAGATAGCCACCAAGTTGATGATCGCCATCATCCCCATGGAAAGGTCGGCAAAGTTCCAGATAGCGCCAAGACTCGCCACCGAGCCCACCATGACCATGCCCAGCACCGCTAAGCGGTAGATAAACACTGCAATAGGCGCTCGACGCCCTGCTAAGTACTCAATGTTTGATTCGCCGTAGGAGTAGTTAGCAATGACCGAGGTAAACGCAAATAGCAAAATAGCCACTGCAATAAACATACCGCCCCACTCACCCACGTGACTGGAAAGCGCCATCTGAGTTAGCTGAATACCGTTACTCTCTTCGCTGGTTAACAGTTCAGGCCCCGCCATAATGATAATGGCCGCCGTCGCGGTACAAATCACCAGCGTATCCAAAAACACACCCAGCATTTGGATAAACCCCTGGGCAGCTGGGTGGTTAGGCCGCGTGCTGGCGGTGGCTGCCGCGTTGGGTGCCGACCCCATACCCGCCTCGTTGGAGAACAGACCACGCTGAATCCCGTTCATAATCGCCTGGGAAATGGCGTAGCCCATTGCGCCACCGGCCGCCTGCTCCAAGCCAAATGCACTTTGTATAATGGTCATAAAGGCAGCGGGTAAATCGCTAATATTCAGCGCCACGACGATCAGCGCAAGCACCAGATACAACAGCGCCATTAGCGGCACCACTAGCTCGGCTACTTTGGCGATCGACTTCAAACCGCCAAAAATAATCGGTGCCACCACCACCATTAACACCAGCCCCATCACCCAGGTGGGAACTGCAAAAGCCTGCTCCATCGCCTGGGCAATAGAGTTGGCCTGCACACTGTTAAAGGCCAGCCCAAAGGCAATAATCAAGCAGATAGAAAACAGCACCGCTAGCCAACGTAACCCCAGACCGCGCTCAATATAACGGGCAGGGCCACCACGGAAGGTGTTATCGCCGTGGTCGGTTTTGTATGCCTGAGCCAGGGTAGACTCCACAAAGCTGGTCGCCATACCCACCATCGCGGTCATCCACATCCAGAAAATCGCGCCGGGGCCACCAAAATAAATAGCCACGGCGACACCCGCAAGGTTGCCGGTACCTACCCTTGCCGCCAAACTGGTGGAAAGCGCCTGGAACGAGGAAATACCACCGTTAGATTGGCGGGATGTGCGCAGCAGTTTGAACATGTGGCCGAAATAGCGCACCTGAATGCCACGGGTCATAACAGTGAAATAGAGGCCTGTACCGATCAAAAGATAAATCAGCACGCTGCCCCACAGCAGTCCGTTGCCGCGATCAACCATCGCCGTCAACAGGGGGGGAATAGTAAAATCCATACCAAACACGCCTTTTTAAAACTATGAAGGCGCAACATTCTTCACGGCTGCACAAAAATGGCAAGAAGATTGGAAAAATAATCCAAAAATAGCAAGAAAACCCTTGTTAGCCTGAGCATCCAGTCAATGTCACCAGCAAGCGTCGCGGGCCGCCCTGCTCCCGATGCTCCCCAAGCCACACCCCCTGCCACGTACCAAGCGCTAAGCGACCATCGCGCACGGCCAGGGTAAGCTGTGTACCCAACAGGCTCGCCGCCACATGGGCGGGCATATCATCCGGCCCTTCAAGCGTATGACGAAAATAAGTCAGCCCATCGGGCACCAAGCGGCGTATAAACGCATCCATATCGAGGCATACATCCGGGTCGGTGTTTTCATTTAAGGTAAGCGATGCGGAAGTATGCATAAGCTGCAAATGCAGCAATCCTTGGCTGCACTCCGCCAAACAGGGTAATGCCCTGGCAATATCATCGGTCACATGATGGAAGCCTCGCGGCATTTCTGAAAAATGGATCTCCTGCTGATGCCACATAAACACTCCTTGTTTGTTGTTAAAATTATTGACCGTGCCATTGAAGGGTATGAGTGGTGAGCCACCGCTGCCGTTAAGTGTAGACGACGTTAGCCATGGCGCTTAATCCCCGACACTGCTAGCGTTAGCGCTTTTAAGCTTAATGAATAGGAGAGCATGATGCTTAAACTGGCGAGTTACGCTGCGGCAAAGCCAGGGATCGCAGCATTTTGCGGCCTATTGTTAGCAGGCTGTACTGGCATACCTGAAGGTACCGAACCCGTCACCGATTTTGAGCTTAATCGTTACCTAGGCAAATGGTACGAAATAGCCCGCCTGGATCACTCTTTTGAGCGTGGCCTGGACTGCGTCACCGCCGACTATAGCCTGCGTAGCGACGGGGGTGTAAGAGTCATTAACCGAGGCTATAACTTAGACGAGCAAGAGTGGAATGAAGCCGAAGGACGCGCCTATTTTATTGACGAAGAGAGCGTTGGACGTCTTAAGGTCAGCTTCTTTGGCCCCTTCTATGGAGGCTACAATGTGCTTGAGCTGGATGACGACTACCAGTGGGCGCTGGTGTCAGGCCCTAATCGTCGCTACCTCTGGATTCTCGCCCGCACACCGCAAATCGATAGCGAGCTAGAGCATCGTCTGCGCCAGCGGGCGGACGAGCTTAACTTCCCCACCGATGAGTTGATTGACGTTGTGCAGGATCACAACTGCCCACCGCGCTGAAAGCTATCACCCGCCTTAATGGGTACAGCCTTGAGGCACCCCAGGCACCCGACCGGCCATTTGCTCGGCTAAAAACGCTACAAAGGCACTGATGCGGGTAGGAACATGGCGGCGGTGCTCATATACCGCATAGAAATCCGCCCGCACCCCCTGCCAGCCTGGCAGTAGTGGTAAAAGCGCTCCGCTGGCAAGGTGCTCGTTAACATCCCACCAGGAGCGCAGCATGACACCATGCCCATCAAGCGCTAAGCGGGTAATCACCTCGCCGTCATTACTGGCAAGCGGGCCGCTCACTTTTACCGATTGAACGCTCTCAGGGGCGTCGCAGCGCTCAAAACGCCATAGCGGAAAGTCACTGTCGTTTTCACGGATCACCAAACAACGGTGCTGAGTAAGATCAGCGGGCACGTTTAACCCCGGCATGCGCTTTATGTAGCAAGGCGACGCGCATAAGACACGCCGATTCGCCAAAATACGCCGCGCCACCAAGCGGGAGTCAGGCGGCGCCCCAATTCGCACGCCAACATCAAAGCCGTGGTCACTCAAATTAAGCGGGAAATTGGTCAACTCCAGCCAGCTTTCGACCCCTGGGTTCTGAGTACTAAAGCGCGACAGCAGCGGTGCGATATGCTGCCGACCAAAACCAAAGGTGGCGTTTACCCGCAGCCGTCCGCTCAGCATTTGGCTTGTAGAATCGCTTAAGGCGGTTTCCAGCTCATTAAGCTCTTCCAGAATCAGCCCACCCCGCGAAAGGTAGCGCTCGCCTTCGGCGGTGAGCGTCAAACGCCGCGTGGTACGTGCAGCAAGCGACACCCCAAGCCGCCCTTCCAGCTGTTTGAGCCGTTTACTTACTGCCGATAGCGAAAGCCCCAGTTCACGCGCGGTGGCGGTTAAACTACCTGCCCGCGCCAGCTGCTGAAAAAACGCCAAGTCATCTAGTGAGGCCATCAACTCTTCACTTTAAAGCAACAATAAGTTGAATTTTAGCCTGATTATCTCTTTGCCCATAGCCACTACACTCATCTCTGATAAAAGTATTTTTCATCGTCTGCTCTTAACGACTTATCACCTAAGGAGTTCTCCATGGCCCACCGTATTGCAGTAATTGCTGGCGACGGCATTGGCACCGAAGTGATGCCTGAGGGCCTACGCGCCCTGGAAGCAGCCGCGAGGCAGTTCAACATCGCCCTTGAGTTCACCACCTTTGAATTTGGCAACTGCGACTACTACCTTGAACACGGCAAAATGATGCCCGATGACTGGTTTGAGCAGTTGAAAGAGTTCGACGCGCTATTTTACGGCGCCGTGGGCTGGCCCGACAAAGTGCCCGATCATATTTCTTTATGGGGCTCCCTACTGCAATTCCGTCGTCAGTTTGACCAATACATTAACCTGCGCCCCTGCAAGCTAATGCCTGGTATTAAAAGCCCGCTGGCGGGGCGCAATGCAGGCGATATCGACTTTTACGTCGTGCGTGAAAACACCGAGGGCGAGTACTCAAGCATCGGGGGCAAAATGTTTGAGGGCACGGAACGCGAGATTGTTATTCAAGAGACGGTGATGACCCGTACTGGCGTTGACCGGGTACTGAAATATGCCTTTGATTTGGCCCAGACCCGCCCTCGCAAAAAGCTTACCTCCGCAACAAAATCCAACGGTATATCAATCACCATGCCTTACTGGGACGAGCGCGTTGCTGAAATGGCGAAACGGTACCCAGAGATCGAGGTGGATAAATTCCACATTGATATTCTCACCGCCAATTTTGTCCTACATCCAGACTGGTTTGATGTAGTAGTCGGCAGCAACCTGTTCGGCGATATTCTTTCAGATCTTGGCCCCGCCTGTACCGGCACTATCGGCATTGCTCCCTCGGCCAATATCAACCCGGAAGGCAAGTTTCCCAGCTTGTTTGAACCGGTACACGGCAGCGCGCCAGATATCGCCGGTAAAGGGATCGCCAACCCTATTGGCCAGATCTGGTCCGGCGCGATGATGCTGGAGCATCTAGGTTACAAAGAGGCCGCTGACGCCATGGTAACCGCCATTGAAGCGGTGCTCAGCGAAGGTGATAGTGACGTGCTTACCCGCGATGTAGGCGGCCAAGGCACCACAGCAAGCCTGGGTAAAGCCATTGCTGCGCGTATTGGCCGTTAAAAAAAAAGCCTCACTGCCCTGGCAGTGAGGCTTTCTGGTCAGCAACGAGTGCGTGTTAGCTTGCCAACTTAGCCGCTATGTCCGCCACCCACTTACCCTGGAAACGAGCAATCTTAAGCTCACGCTCATCTGGCTGGCGGGAACCGTCGCCACCAGCCAGGGTAGCGGCACCGTAAGGCGTGCCACCGCTGACTTGAGAAATATCAAACTGCTCTTCAATACCGTAGCCAATCGGCACAATCACCATGCCGTGGTGAGCAAGCGTGGTCCAGGTAGAGGTAATGGTCATCTCATCACCGCCACCGGTGCCGGTTGAGGTAAACACACTGGCCACCTTGCCTCGCAGTGCGCCTTTAGCCCACAAGCCACCGGTTTGATCAAGGAAAGTACGCATTTGGCCCGCCATGTTGCCAAACCGCGTCGGGGTGCCAAAAATAATCGCATCATAATCGGCAAGTTCCTGGGGCGATGCTTCAGGCGTCGTAAAATCTTGCTTGCCGCCAGCATTTTTAAACGCATCTTCCGGCATGGTTTCAGGTACGCGCTTGACGGTGACTTCTACGCCATTCACCTCTTTAGCCCCTTCCGCTACGGCAGCGGCTAGGGTATCGATGTGGCCGTACATGGAATAATAAAGCACCAATACTTTCGTCATTATTCACTCCTTCAGTTTGCAATTAATCGCCCTGGAAGGCTTACGAAAACGTTTATGAAAACTCACTACACCTTAACCCAGGGCGAGGTAGAAAAAAGCGAATGTTTTCGACGCCCTCCTTCGATTTCATCGATGCGAGCACCTTGCGCTTTATGGGCTTGAGCACTAGCTTTTTAACATCCCGCAAACGTTCTTATCCAAGGAGCCTGGAATGACTATTTTTGAAGCCCTACGCAAGGATCACGACATTCAACGGGATTTACTGGCTCGCCTAGTAGAAACGCACGGCGATAGCGAAGAGCGCGACACGCTCTACCAGCAGGTGCGCGCCGAATTGAAATACCATGCCAACGCCGAGGAGCGTGCCCTCTATATACCCATGATGGATATCGATCTCACCCAGGAAAAAGCCCGCCATAGCGTTGCCGAGCACCACGAGATTGATGAGCTGATCGAGCTTTTAGATAAAACCGACTATAGCGCTACCAACTGGTTAACCCACGCGAAGCAACTTCAGCACTTGGTTACCCACCACCTCGACGAAGAAGAGCAGGAAGTTTTCCAATTGGCAGGCCGTGGGCTGCAAGAGAAGCAGAAAACCGCATTGGCAAGCGAATACCAATCAGAAATGAAGCGTCAACGTGCAGAGTAATTAGCCCTTCGCCCATCGCTATCCCAAGCGCTTGTACTCGAGTAGGTATAAGCGCTTTTTATCCGCATATTTTCATGTTCGCACCCGCCATTTTCATGCGAACGACGCATCCTCTTGTGGCGAAGCCCATGCATGGTAAAGGTAGAGCAACTTAAAAGCTGATTCCCTATGCCAAGGAACCTCCCATGCTAGGCCAATGGCTTGACTGGACGCTCGACGACAAAAGCCCCACACCTCGCAAAGGTCGCTTTGCGAGCGGCACTTACGACTTTCACGCGCCAGGTATTTTGGAGCTAACGCCCGATGTTGTGCGCCCTAATGCTTACGCATGCGTGTTTTCAGCGGCGATTCATGGCAATGAAACCGCACCGGTAGAGCTACTGGGGAACTGGCTATGCGCCCTTGAAGCCAACACAGCGCAGTTAGGTGCCCCGACACTGGTGATACTGGGCAATATACCGGCCCTAAAAAAACAGCAGCGCTTTCTTACCACTAATCTAAACCGCTTATTTAAACGAGACTTGGAAGATCAAGGCGACGAACCCGACCGCGCCCGTGAGCTAATGGCAGCTGTCGACGCTTTTTACGCCCTGCATAAAGCCCTACCAGCGCTGCATTACGACTTGCATACCGCCATTAGAGAGAGCCTCTTTACACGCTTTGTGGTGGAGCCCTTTGCAGAGAGCCTTACCGAACCCACCCAGTGGGCGTGGCTAGCCGCGGCAGATATGCAGGCGGTATTGCATCAGCATCAACATAGCTGGACGTTTTCCCATTACAGCAAGCACTACCACAGCGCCCAATCGTTTACCTTCGAGCTGGGACGTGTGGCTCCTTTTGGGCAGAACGATATGGCCGCCCTTGAGCCTATGCTCACGCTTATTTGTGCGCTTGGCAGTGGTGAGGAGCCGTCCAGTCAACCCGCTGACACCATGACGTTTTTTCAGGTAAAGCACGAGCTAATGCGGCAGTCAGAAACATTCTCTCTCTGTTTTGACGAAGACGTGCCCAACTTTAGCCGCTTTGAACCAGGCACTTGCCTTGCTAAAGACAGCACGGCCGGTGATTTTATTGTGAAAGAAACGCCCCTACGCGTGGTCTTTCCCAATGCAAAGGTAGAAATAGGCGCACGGGCAGCGCTGCTTGTGGTGCCCTGCCAACCGGCAAAGCCGCTTTAAAGCCGCTAACCACACAACCGAAATATTTTTAAAAAGCTTTGATAACAACAACGTAGAGGTGGCTTCAGGCCGGCAGATAGGCGTTAAGATAAAAGCCAATCTTATAAAACACGCGTATCATGCAGAGTCCTGATAGAATCGCCCCTTTTTTCGCGCCAGCCGCCTATCAAGCACGCGTTTTAAACTCGTTGCTACCGCGGCAACCCTGTACTGGAGCCTAAGTTATGGCTGATACGCCTACTCCCCTTGAAGTGCGTAATATAAAAAAGCGCTTTGGCGATACAGAAGTCCTTAAAGGCCTCTCCCTTGAAGCCCAAAAAGGTGACGTGATCACCCTCATTGGTGCATCAGGGTCAGGCAAAAGCACCTTCTTACGCTGTATGAACCTGCTGGAACAGCCTGACGAGGGCGAGCTGTTTGTCCACGGCGAGCAGATCCTCTTCAAAACCACCCGGCATGGCCGTGAGCCTGCGGACTGGAAGCAAGTGGTGCAGATGCGCGCCAAGCTGTCGATGGTGTTTCAGAGCTTCAATCTCTGGGCGCACATGACACTGCTCGAAAACATTATCGAAGCGCCGATTCACGTGCTAGGTAAGCCCAAAAAAGAGGCCATCGAGCATGCCCACGCGCTGCTAGAGCGGGTTGGGTTAAGTGCACGCGCAAACGCCTATCCTGCCCAAATGTCCGGCGGCCAGCAGCAGCGCGGTGCTATTGCCCGAGCGCTGGCCATGGACCCAGAAGTGATGCTGTTCGATGAGCCCACGTCTGCCCTCGACCCAGAGCTGGTGGGCGACGTTTTAAAGGTAATGCACGGCTTGGCCGAGGAAGGGCGCACCATGGTGGTGGTTACCCACGAGATGAGCTTTGCCCGAGATGTATCCAGCAAAGTGATTTATCTCCACCAAGGCTTGGTAGAGGAAGCGGGGCCCCCGGCAGAGGTACTCGGTAACCCGCAGTCGCCGCGCTTAAAACAGTTCCTAGCCCCCAAATATTGATCTGCGAGGCACGTACACTATGCTTGATTTGCAAGGTTACGGCCCCCGCCTGATCGAAGGGGCGGGCGTCACCATTCAGCTAGCGGTGCTATCGCTGATACTGGCCATTGTGCTTGGCCTGTTTACCGCTACCGCCAAAATGTCACGTAACTGGTTTTTACGCCGCACGGCGACGGTTTACACCACGGTCATTCGCGGTGTTCCTGACCTTGTATTGATGATGCTGCTGTTTTTCGGTGGGCAAATCGGCGTGAATGCCATCAGCGACGTGCTGTATTACAACTATGACATTGATATTTACATCAATTTCAATGCCTTTGCGGCAGGTGTGATTACCATCGGCTTCATCTTCGGCGCTTATATGGGCGAGACTTTCCGCGGCGCCTTTATGGCGGTGGATAACGGCCAAATTGAAGCGGGTAAAGCCTATGGAATGAGCAATGCGCTAGTCTTTCGACGCGTCCGCTTTCCACAAATGATGCGCCATGCGCTGCCGGGACTTTCCAACAACTGGATGGTACTACTCAAAACCACCGCGCTGGTCTCTGTCATCGGCTTAACCGATATGGTGCGTGTCGCCGCCGAGGCATCCCGAGCCACCCACGAACCCTTTGTGTTTCTACTGCCGGTAGCGGCGGTTTACCTACTCATTGCCAGCGTATCCGAGTGGATTTTCGCACGGCTACAAAAACGTTACGACATTGGTTTTGGGGGGCAGTGAGATGCTAGATATTTCTGCGTGGTTCAACGACCTGCTTGCTGGCAATCTGATTTTCACCCCCACGACGCTGGGCTACTACTGGGAAGGACTGGTCACTACGACGCAGCTTGTCTTCTTATCCCTGGTAGCAGGTTTAGTGCTCGCGGTGCCGCTGGCCATCATGCGCAGCTCTAAGCGTAAGTGGATCAGCCTGCCGGTTTATCTGTATACCTATGTGTTTCGCGGCACGCCGCTGCTAATTCAGCTCTACATCATTTACTACGGTGTGGTGTTTATCGACGGCATTCAAGAAACATTTCTGTGGCCAATTCTGCGAGAAGCGTTCTACCCCGCGTTAATCGCCTTCACGCTGAATACAGCGGCCTACACCACCGAGATTTTCCGAGGGGCGATTAAAGCTACCTCGCAAGGTGAAATCGAGGCTGCCCGGGCGTATGGCATGTCACAAAGTTTGATGATGCGCCGCATTATTATGCCCAGTGCGTTTCGGCGTGCGCTGCCCGCCTATGGCAACGAAGTGATCTTTATGCTGCATGCCAGTGCTATTGCCAGCGTTGTCACACTGATGGATCTCACAGGCGCTGCACGTTTTGTATATGCGCGCTTTTACGCGCCTTTCGAAGCCTTTTTGTTTGTGGCAGCCATCTACCTTTGCCTCACTTTTGCGATTTTGTACTTTTTCCGTTTTCTGGAGAAAAAGCTGCTGGCCCACTTAAGGCCACAAACGAACTGAGCCGTTAGCTGTAAATAAAAACAAAACAACCGTCAAACAAACGTTGGTTCTGAATAAAACTCCCTCTTTCCGTTCGCCTCATCCTGGGGTACGTTAAGAGGGATCACTTCACGTGAACCTGTTACCTATGGAGTATAAAAAATGAAAAAACTCTTAACTGTTTCGGTACTTGGCCTGGCCATTGCTGCCGCCTCTTCTGCACATGCGCGCAATTATGATCACGTGCGCATTGGCGTTGACGTTCCTTACGAACCCATGGAGTACCGCACCGCTGATGGCGAGCTGACCGGTTTCGATATCGACCTTGGTAACGCTCTGTGTGAGAAAATCGGCATTACTTGTGAGTGGGTTGAGCAGGAGTGGGACGGCATTATTCCTGGCCTAATGTCGCGTAACTACGACGCGATCATGTCCTCCATGACGATTAACGAAGAGCGTCGCCAGCAGGTGCTGTTCTCCGACCCCTACATCACGATGCCTTCCGCTTGGTTCGCGCCTAGCAGCTTAGATATCAGCGAAGCCAACGAAGAAACCCTGGCGGGTAAAACCATTGGCGTTCAGCGCGGCACACTGCAAGACAACTTCGTGACCGACAACTTCAACAGTGTTGCCAGCATCAGCCGCTACTCCACTGCCGATGACATGGTGTTGGATATGCAGGCACAGCGCCTAGACATCGTGTTCCTCGACTTCCCAATCGGTCAGTCTACGCTGCTAGACAGCGATGATGCTGACTACGTTGTGGTCGGCGAGCGCATTAGCGAGCCTAAAGAGTACTTTGGCGATGGCTTTGGCATTGCCTTCCGCCAACGCGACGAAGCACTGGCTGACCGTTTCAACGAGGCGCTCGCCGAGCTGCAAGATGATGGCACCTATGATGAAATCTTCGAGCGTTACTTCGGTGAAGAATAACTGCTAGCGAGTTTTATAAGCCTCCCCACTGAGGGGAGGCTTATACCGCCAGAGGCCAACATGCATACACCTCTTTCTCTTTTTATAGCGCAAGCTCTATGCGCACTTCGCCCAGGAAATAGTGGCAACATTGCTTGCTTCTACCTGAGCGAATGGTTCGACGAATAGCCTTCCCTTCTTGGCACGCCCGTGCCATCTCACGCCCCTGCGCGTGATCTTTGCTATGCGTTCATAATAACGCAAAGCAACTCTACGCTTAGCGCACTCCCCTGCTATGACTAACGTAAATTACCGCTAAGCATGCCATTATCAATACCAAAAAATCGCTTCAGGAGACTACTATGCGTCATACAACGCTACCCTTCGCCGCTATCTTAGCCGTTGGTTTTACAACGTCGTTGGTTACTACCAATGCAGTCGCTCGGGACTACGATGAAATTCGTCTCGGGGTCGATATCCCTTATGAACCCTTTATGTACCGTGAAGCTGACGGCACCCTTACCGGCTTTGAAATCGAACTGGGCGACGCTGTTTGCGATTACTTAGAAATCAGCTGCACCTGGGTTGAGCAAGACTGGGACGGCATTATTCCTGGGCTGCTCGCCCGTAACTACGATGCCATTATGTCCTCTATGGCGATTACCGATGAGCGTGCCCAGCGCGTGCTGTTCTCTGAACCTTACTACACTACGCCCAGCGCCTGGATTACCACCCACGAACACGACATTGATATTGAAGACCGTGCCAGCCTGGAAGGCTTAACGGTGGGTGTGCAACGCGCAACGCTGCAGGATAACTACGTTACCGAACTGTACGGCGATGTATTGGAAATTCGCCGCTACACCGGGGTAGACGATGTGGTTACCGACCTGCTAGCGGGGCGCTTGGATCTCACCTTTATGGATTACCCGATTGCCGAGGCCGCGATCGACATTGATACACCAGAAAGTGATTTCCAGCGCATCAGTGACTTTATCAAACAGCCTGAGCATATCTTTGGCAAAGGCGTTGGCGTCGCTTTCCGTCCCCGTGACGAAGCTCTGGCAGAGCGTTTCAATGAAGCCTTGAGCGCACTCAAAGAAGACGGCACCTATGATGAAATAATGGGCCGTTACTTCAATTACGATGTGCGTTTATAAATACGCTTCGTACTCACTTTTCATAGGCACGATCTCTGCGCCGACCACTGGTCGGCGCATATTCACCACCTGCTGATTCCCCCGGGAAACACATGCTGACACTTGTTAAAAACGCCCAGCTGTTTACGCCAGAACCCCGCGGCCTTTGCCACCTATTAATTGCCGACCAGCGTATCGCAGCGGTATTGGATGCCGCTGAACCAGTTAACGTAGGGGCGCTGATTGCCACTATAGACCTTGAAGGACGTCGGGTAATTCCTGGGCTGGTTGACCCGCTAGTTCACTATATTGGTGGCGGCGGCGAAGGTGGGTTTGGCAACCGCACCGCCGAACTTAGCTTAGAAGATGCCTGCGCCTCAGGCGTCACCACATTAATTGGCGCTCTAGGTACCGATGCCCTAACCCGCACGCCGGCTAACTTAATTGGCAAAGCCCGAGAGCTCGCCGCTGGCGGCTTGAGCACCTATGCCTATACCGGTTCTTACCAGCTGCCGCCGGTAACGCTTACCGGCTCGGTAGCCAGCGATATTCTCTATATCCCAGAATTTATCGGCGTAGGTGAAGTCGCGATTAGCGATCACCGCGGCTCTCAGCCCAGCACCCACGAACTAACACGGCTAGCCTCCGATGCACGCACCGCTGGCTTGCTGGCAGGAAAATCCGGCATTGTGTTTATTCACACTGGGGACGCCGACACCCACCTAGAGCCGCTACGCCAAGTGGCAAAGCATAGTGCTATACCGCTTTCACAGTTCTACCCCACGCACATCAATCGTACCGCTGCTCTGTTTGAAGATGGCCTACGCTTTGCCCGGGAGGGTGGCCGTATCGACTTCACCACCAGCACAACACCAGAGTTATTAGCGGGCGGCGAAGTCCCGGCATCAGAGGCAGTGGCACGGGCGCTAAAAGCACGTATTGAGCCTAGCCAGCTAAGTCTCTCTTCAGATGCCAATGCCTCGCTGCCAGAATTTGATGAGCAGCATCGTTTTATCGGTTTAAAACCTGGCAGGCTAAGCAGTTTGTTTGACGTGCTGGGCGAGTGCGTGAACGAGCATTGCATTCCTATGGAACAGGCGCTGTGCTGTGCTGCCACGACTGCCGCAGATGCACTCAAATTGCCCCATAAAGGCCGCTTACACGCCGGTGCTGACGCTGACTTTATCGTGCTCGCTGAAGACCGCTGGTCGATTGATCAAGTATGGGCATTAGGCAAATCGATTTACGATATTGAATCTAATGGTAAAGTGCGCTAACAGATAGCACTGTTGCAAGAACCGAACTTGCACAGCCAAATCGGGTCTTTACTCCAGCATGGACACTTACAAGGAGGTACCATGGCTGAACAAACGGCGGCATATTCATCACCTGCACCCGATACCGTTGAGACGTTTCGCCCTTCATCCCACTGGACAGCGTGGGGGCAGTGGCTCGCGCTTTTCACCATGACGGTGGATCATCTCACCCGCTATGTGCTGCCCAGTGCATGGGAATTAGACTGGGCAGGCTCGTCTATTGGCCGCATCGCTTTTCCGCTATTTGCAGCCATGGTGGCGTGGCACGGGCTGTTTAATACCCGTAACCCGCTGCGGTATGCCTGGCGAATTTTGATTATCGGGCTAGCGGCTCAAGTGCCCTATATGATGATGCCACGCGCCTCCGATGCCTTTATTCTTAACGTCTGTTTTACCTTGGCAAGCGGCTTAGCCCTAGGTGCTTTAGTGCGCCAGGGCTGGCAACACTATCTTCAGCAAACCCTTGGCTTAGGCTGGCTGATGTTAGGAGCCGGGGTTGGGGTGACCGCTTGGTACTTGCTCGGATTTTGGGTGGAGTATGGCCATAACGGACTGCTGCTAATACCGCTATTTATGTTCGCTATGCAGGCACTTAGTGAAACCCGCGATGCTCTAATATCACGCCTTTGGGCGGGGTTAGCTGCTTTTCCCGCGTTATGGATTGCAGGCCAGATGAACGCTTCCGACATGGCGAAGTCTTTCACGGTGGCTACCTGTGTGATTGTGCTGATGCTGGCCGCAGGCGCGGCACAGCGTGTACCACCCGTGGCGCTAGCCATGCCGCGCCGCCTCTGGTTAGCCTGGTACCCGGGGCACTTTGCCCTTATTGCCCTATGGCTACTACTTAGCGGCCAGCTGGCAGGCTAGGCGTTTCTTCAGCCACGCGCTTGTTCACTTCATCACGCATCCAGGGCTGGTAGCGCTTTAGCCGCGCCCGGCCCTCGGTTTTCGCTTGGTACATCGCCGTATCAGCTTCTTTTAACACTTCAGCATGGTCGCACTCAGCAGCATTAAAGCAGGTGTAGCCCATGCTCGGCGTTACCTCAACGGCACGATTCTCTAGCTGATACTTGCCAGATAATATCTGCTGTACGTTTTGCATGTAGCGCTCCGCCTGGGCTTCCAACGCCTTAGGGGCCACTTCGTCGAACAGCGCCAGCAATACAAACTCATCGCCACTTAAACGTGCGGCCATATCGCTCTCTTTTAAGCACTGCTCCAGGCGGCGAGCAACCTGTACTAATAGCTCATCACCGGCGGCGTGGCCCAAGGTGTCGTTGATCAGTTTGAAACGATCCATATCCAGAAACATCACCAAGCCGCTGCGCTGCTCGCTCTCATGCTCATTGCACAACGCTTTTAAACGCTCAATAAAGCGCCGACGGTTGGGCAGGTCAGTAAGCGCATCATAGTAAGCCTGGCGATAAATAATCGCCTCGTTGTGCTTACGTTCGGTGAAATCTTCGATAATCGCTACCCCGCCCACGCGCTCATCATTGGCACTATTTACACCGTTGAAAAAAGCACGAAGTGGAGTGCCCTCGCTTGCGCCGGGCATACGGTAAGTGCCTTCGTAATACCCAGAGCCACTTCCCAGCGCATCCTTTACCGCTTGCGCTACCTCGCTATCCGTCGAGCTCGCCAGCATCCGATAACCAATTAACTGGGCTCGGTCAACGCCGAGTATTTCTAGAAGCTTGTTGTTACAGTCGGTGATCCAGCCCTGGGCATCAAAGTGCAGCACGCCTAATGGCGAGTGGTGGAAAATAGAGCGGTAGCGATTCTCACTCTCCTGCAGCTGTGCTTCCCGGGCCGCCATGCTCACTCGAAGGGCAATATTATCGTGGATCGTGTAGCTAAAGCGCCGGCTGGCAATCAGAATCAGGGCTAAAAAGAGCACAAGCATCAAGCCAATCAAAATCGACAGAGACGTGCCCATCAACATGAACTGAATTTTTAACGGCAATAAAATGGGCAGCACAAAGCCCAGCGCTACCCACCATACTGAAGAGAGCGTGGTGACACCGCCTGCCGCAATGCCTGCTAACACAATGGAAAGCGCCGCAATTTGGCCAGGGTGTTCCGCACTGAACAGCAGCAACCCAGAGGCTCCCCACACACAGCCAGCAGCAATCGCCCCCATGGCAAACCAGCGCAGCCAGCGGCGTCGCTGCTGTTGCATAATAGGCAGCTGTTTAAAGCGATAGGCCAATAAAAGTCGCAAGCCAGAAACGACCGTAAGCGTCACAAACCAGCCAACCAGCAAAACAGCGTTAACCACAGGCCACATAGCGGCCACCAGTAGCCCGCCCGCGAGCACACTACTCAGTACCGGCTGCCACAGATTATCGAAGAGTAAACGTACTTTTTCGCAGCGTAAGCGCTGCTGTGTCAGAAGATGGTCGCGCTGATAACCACTGCGCAGCCCAGACGCAGTAGCCGTTGTGGCTAAAAAGCTGGGGGGCGGCATACAAACTCCCTGTATTTATGTCGGTTTATAAACCAATCTTATTTGCTCGTACGAACAATGTTCGTACGTTTGTTTTAGCACGTTTACGAAATAAAAGTAGCCTATTGGCGTAATAAAAAAGCCGCCCAACTCGGGCGGCGACAGCTAAATAGTCAATTTCATGACGCATAATGTGAGCGGGATGATGCTAGTTAAGGCCAGCTATACACCCCACGATTTAATCCATCACGAATTGCCGATAGGACTTTATTGCCCCGCAAGGTAGCACCGCTGTAGCCATCAACATCATCAATGAGGCGCTCAGGCTCGTAGAGCTGGAAAATTGCGGTGAGCGGCTTACCTTCTAAGCGCTCAGCAATTTGCTCATGCTGCACCCAAACAGGATACGCCGCATGATCGCTTTCTAAACGCCGGTAATCCTCACCTCGATAGGCAAGGTACCGATAGCTCAAGCGTTCAATAGCGCCTTCACGAACAGTGAACTGCACGTTAACCTGCATTTCACCGCCATCGCTAAACACTCCGCGATAAACACCATCTAATGGCAAACCTAATAAGGCGCGATGCAGCCGCTCATCTGCCGCGGGAGAACCAGCATCATCAGCGCTCTCCTCACGCTGCGTTTCAGGAGCAGTAGACTGTGCCTCATCGCCTTCCAGCCGCCCAATACGATACTCCTTCAACTCCGCGGCAGCCCGGGCACTATGGGGCACGCCAGGACGCTTATTGTCCCACCCCTCTGTCGACTCCCGCCCACACCACTCAAGAATCACCTCTTCGTCGGTGGGGTGCTGGGAGATATAGTCGGTAATGTCGTAAACGCCCCCATGAATTACTTTCCAACAGCTGTCGGCGCTGTTGTGCTCTTCTACTTCCTCTAAGGTGTAGTGCTCATCCTCTGCATCAGTAGAATACTGGTCAGACGAAAGCGCATGCAATGACACTAGCGTAAGCACCGAGCTTACAAAGGCTATGAAACCGGCAAAGGCTATTTTATTCATAAAAAATCAAAGACCTCACTGTGGATACGTGATGAAGGAACGCCTTGATCCAGCAGCAGTTGGCGCACGTGTTGAGTCATTTCCGGCGGACCACACATATAAATTTCTCGCTCGGCATAGTCAGGGCAAAACCACCGCAAGTACTCCTCGGTGAGCGGCCCCTCTTTTTGAAAGTAGTGCACGTCGTACCCAAAGTCTTCTCGCATTTGGCTGACGTGTTTAAAAAGGGTGTGGTAATAGGCGCGCTGGGCATTTTTGGCCAAATAGAGTAGCTGCACCTGCCCTTTTGGCACTTCGCTGGTGTTTTTCGCTTCAATATGGCGTGCACCTGCCACAAAGGGCGTGATACCAATGCCGCCACCTAACCAGAGCTGGTCTCGGTTTGGGTAACGGCGAGTATAAAACTCACCATAAGGCCCCTCGACCATCATACGGCTTCCTGGAGTGACCGTTTGCAAAGCAGCGCTAGCATCACCCAACGCTTTTATTCCAATACGCAGGCAATGATCACCGGACGCCGAGGCAATCGTGTAAGGGTGCTCTTCCCCCACTCCCGCCGCTAAGGTTTTATCCAAAGGGGTGAGATAGATAAATTGTCCCGTCTGGTAGCTGATAGCCTTATCTTCGGGCACCAGCGCAATCTCCACCACGTTATTGACCAACTGAGTTACCGATTTAACCCGGTACGGCACACGTGAGAAGCGCGGCGACAAGGCTTTACGCCATACAATCGCGGCGATAGCGGCCAGCCCAAGCATCCACCAAACCAGCTGTTGCGGCGCTAAAAGCAGTGCGTGCAGCACACCAGCTACCACGGCAAGCGCCGAGAATAAGTGCAGCGACTTCCAACGCTGGTAACTTAAGCTCCCAAAAAAATTAAACGTCGGTGCTAAAAAGACCAGCATCGCAAGCCACGCAAACCAGCCCCACCATATTGATAAGTGGTTAATGGGTGGAAAAAGCGTTGCGACCGCGACGGGTAGCGACACCGATGCTGCGGATAAGCCAAGGGCCGTGACATGCACCATGACTAACATAAATGAGGCAAACCCAAGCCAGCGATGTATTCCCCACAATCTTGCTAAGCCACCGAAATAGCGATCAAACCCTGGTAAGCGAATACTCACTACAGCAGCAAGAAGCATGGTCGAAAGGCCTAAAATGCCGCTACTAATACCCACCCATTGAAGCCAACTGCCAGCCGACGCTCCTATTGGCCAACCCAGCCGCGGTAGCGCTACTAACCAAGGCAAAAAACATACGACAATCAGTACGTAGTCGCCGACTTTAAGGCGAACTCCCATAACTCACTCCTTTTGCGCTGAGTTTTATTATCATTGAGCAATACACGCTTATTTCCTCAGGCGTTGTTACAAACCAGTATCGGCAAAACACATTTAATGTCTACCTTAGCACTGAATAATCAGCTGAAACGTTGATTAACAGCAGCCAAATACTAAACAACCGCCCCTAAGGACGGTTGTAAATACATCTAAATCTCGCGCTATTACTATTAACTCGCTATTTAATTACTAAAACTCCACGCCACGGGCGGAGCATCGGGTATCAACGCTAGGCAGGCGCGCACCTTCTCAATCAGCTCGGCGTGGTTGGCTGCTACAACGTTCACATGGGCCAGCTTACGCCCTGGACGCTCTTGTTTGTCGTAGCGGTGAAGATGCGCATGACCCAGCGCCAGCAGCGCAGCGTTATCGCCTTCGCGGCCAATCACATTGACCATGCAGGTAGGGGCAATCGCTTCAGTGCTGCCCAGCGGCAACCCCTGCACGGCGCGCAGGTGGTTTTCAAACTGGCTAGTGACCGCGCCATCCATGGTCCAGTGGCCAGAGTTATGCACGCGGGGCGCCATTTCGTTCGCTAACAGCCCACCATCGCGGGTTTGGAACAGCTCTAGCGCCAGCACGCCTACGTAGTCCAGCTCATCCAACAATGCACGCATATAGCTGTCGGCGGTTTGCTGAACGCTGGCGTCTAAATCGGGCAGCGGCGCAACTGAGTAGCGCAAAATACCATCAACGTGCTGATTTTCCGCCATGGGGTAGAACACTACCTCACCGTCGCGGCCACGCACGGCAATCATCGAGACTTCGCGTACAAAATCAACAAAAGCTTCAACAATGAGTTGGCGGTGGCCAATAGCTTCCCACGCCTCACGCGCCTGCTCCGGCGCTTTTAGCACCGCTTGGCCTTTACCGTCATAACCTTCGGTGACCGATTTAGCCACGACTGGGCAACCCAACTCAGCCGCCGCCGCTTCTAGTTGCTCTGCGCTTTCCACCACACGGTAAGCGGGTGTCGGGATGCTAAGGCGATCAAACAGCGCTTTCTCTTCCACTCGGTTTTGGCAAACGGCGATGGCGCGGCTGCCTGGATACACCGGCTTGTGCTGCTCAATTTGTTTAACGAGTTCAACAGGCAGGTGTTCAAACTCGTAGGTCACCACATCGACCTTATCGAGAAACTCCGCCAAACGCTGGTTATCGGGGTCGACAATCACCTCACCAATCCCCGCGCTTGGATTGCCAGTGGTATCTAAAAACGTAAAGCGATTACCTAAAGGATAGCCCGCCAGCGCCAACATGCGGCCCAACTGACCGGCACCTAAAATGCCGATATTTTTTGAAATGCCAATGCTGTTTGAAATACCAGAGTTCATTGCTGGGGCCTCCTATTGCGCTTGCGCATCGGCATCAGGGCGCGGGTCGGGGTTATCCAGCACTAGCTGGGTTTGCTCGGCACGGAAGGCTTCCACTGCTTCGCGGATAGCGGTGTCTTGCAAACCCACAATTTGCGCTGCCAGCAAGCCCGCATTGGTGGCGCCGGCTTTGCCAATTGCCAGTGTACCCACCGCAATACCGCCGGGCATTTGCGCAATAGAGAGCAGCGAATCCAAGCCTTTCAACGCTTTGGATTCAACCGGCACGCCCAGCACCGGTAGCGCGGTTTGCGAAGCAACCATACCAGGCAAATGAGCGGCACCGCCAGCGCCAGCCACAATCACTTGCAGGCCACGCTCAGCGGCACTTTTAGCATAGTCGAACAGCAAATCAGGGGTGCGATGGGCAGAGACCACGCGGGTTTCATAAGGAACGCCCAGCCGCTCTAGCATCGCCACTGCGTGTTCCATGACCGGCCAATCAGACTTTGACCCCATGATCACGCCCACTTTGGGTGCGCTGTTCGACATGCAAAAACTCCTCGACCAATGGCCTACGAAAGCAATAAAGCGTTTAACGAGCCGCTTATCACAAGCGGCTCACCAGGAAATTAGAAGGCGAATAGTCTACCAGAGCTAGTTGCTCCTACGAATGCTAAATCCATGCCTTTTTGCTGAGCAAAAAAAGCAAAGAGCGCCTTTTACGACGCTCTTTTTCATTTCAATATTAGATAAACTTTTAATCAAGAAGTGCCAGCAACCACTCATTATTAGCAAGAATAGCGTCGTAGAGCGCGCGACTTCGCTCTTCTTGCTCGGCATCATCTCCCCAGTCACCGGGCCGATCAAAAGCATCGCCGCTACGATAGGCGTTGCCTGCGGCAGTCGCAAACCAAGCAATAGCAGCGACCTGAGGACGATCATCAATGACATCGCCATTCTCAACTGCCAAGCGACGCTGCATCAGCCCGCCCTCGTCCAGTTGGTAGTCTAGTGCCGCCATCAATAAGCGGTCACTGAGAGCGCCGATACCTTCAACCAGCTCTGGACGCGTTGCCAAAAAATCTGAGGTGCCTTCTCGCTCCCGCAGCGTGCCGAACCCACCAGCAAAATGGTTCAGAAAACGCCACTGAGTCTCGGTATCAATACGTTCACTGTCGGCGCGCACACCATCTACAGTGAAGACCACGCGTTCTGCCATACCCCAGTCGCGCACCGCTTCTTCACTATCGAGCAGTGCCAGCGTCATGTCTGCTTTGCGCTCGAACAGTGTCTCGGCTAGCGCTTGATCTTCGTCGCTGCCAAACACGTGTAGTATCTCATAAAGCGCCTTGTGTCCCCGTATCAGGCTACCCAGCGTATCCAGATGGTAGGCTCCGTCATTATTTAGGTCATACACCTTGCGTTCTTCGTCCCAGGCAGCATCCAGGGTACCAGCAAGGTTGCGACTGATAGTGACAAGGCGTTCGAGGGAGATGCCATGAGCATTTTCCATGCGCTCTTCACTGAGTTGTCCCATATCATCAGCACCACCTGGTTTGTGCCAACGCACCCAGGAGTAGGCTAGGCTATGCAGCGCATCTAAACCGTGCGCCATACTTGCGGCATCGCGTTCGCTGTCAGTATTTTGAAAACCACTCTGACTATAGTGTGTTTGATAAAGCCGTTGGGTAATTGCGCCGAGATAGGTCGCGGGACCATAAGTAATAGCATTTTCAAGGCCGTGATCCGACCAGCGGCTGGCGCTATGGTGCATGTGGTAACTAAAAGAGGCCAGTGCCAGATCGGCTAAATTCATCTCACGACCGGGCACCCACTCACCATCCTCTTGCACCATGGTGCCAACAGCTTCCTCGTCGGTGAAAAACAGCGACGCTTGGTTCTGCAAGTCAATCCATGCTTGCCCTTGCGCCCTCATTGCATCATCGGCTAATGCGGGCTGATAACCTTCATGTCCCATTTCACTATTGCGCATAATGCGTCCAACGCTTGCCATGGCGTGTTGAACAGCAGAAATATCTCGATGATAAAGCGCATCTTTATAGAAAAGAGCTTCATTTTTAGCGCTCATTTGGGCAGGAATGGCAAGCTCAACACCTGCAGCTTTGGGCAACGTATCGTAATTTGCCAGGGCGGGCAGGCTCGTTACAGCAAGACTCCCCATTCCGAAGGCAATTGCTCGGCGTAGCGGGAAGCGTACAAAAGGGAAGGTAACCGTCATCATGCTCTCCTTGGACTATCCGTGTTCAGCGTTACTGGCTAGAGGCATCACACAATGCCAATATCCACCCTAGCGGATTACTCTGAAATTTAACTGAAAGCGTTACCGTCAAGAAGCGGCAAGACAACGCGCAGCAGCGTACCTTTGCCTTCCTGGGACTTAAGGGACGCGCTGCCACCATGTTGACAAGCAATTTCATCGATAATAGCAAGCCCAAGCCCCGCACCAGAACGATGACGCTGACGAGAAGAGTCCCCGCGATAAAAACGTTCAAAGGCACGCTGGCACTGCTCAGGGCTCATGCCATGGCCGTTATCACTGATATTTAACTCTACATATTTCGCTTTCGCTTGAAGAGTAATATCAATGCGTCCTCCCCTTGGCGTATGCTCCATGGCATTGTCAATCCCAGCCCCAACCAGCCTTGCCAATAAGTCGGCGTCCCCCATCACCTGTAGCCCATTCGCCAATGAAGTGGAGAGCGTTTGCGAGTGGGCTTTGGCTTGCAAAGCTCTTGGTCGCACCTGCCGCTCGATAATAACTCCTAGTGTTACTGGCTCTTGCCTAAACGACAAGCCACCAGCATCCGCACGGGCTAGCAACAACAGCTCTTCTGCCAAACGGCGCAACCGCTTAACTTCATCACACGCATCGACCAACGTTTGATGATGAAACTCACTAAGCTGACCATGTGCTTCCTGCTCAACGAGCTTTAGTGCTGTATTCATTACGGTAAGTGGCGCACGAAGCTCATGCGAAGCGTTGGCAATAAACTCCCTCTGCTGTCGCAATGAGTGCTGCAGTGGCCGCAAGCTGCGATCCGCCATCCACCAGCCGCCAAGACCTGCGAGCAGAACAACTCCCAAAGCCAACACCATCAATAAACGCAACAGCTGCTCAAGATGGGCAAGGCTTCCACCAACATCCGTGGCCGCATAGACGCTACCAAGGTAGTTATCACTGTCGCTCTTTACTGGATGGCGCAGTACCGCGAGCTGCAAGGCACCCTCTTGGTTCGCATGAACTTTCTCAAACACCACTTCCCCACGCGGCAGCGTTTGGCTCTTTAGCAACGCCAGAACACTCTCACGTAAGGCTGGACGGGTTTCATTCCCATGCACAAGCTGCCCCTCTGGCCCTAATACATAGTAAAACGCTGTCCGGTGCGGTCGAAAACCGATATTCACATCCGAAGGGCCACGACGACCAGTGACCCAATCCTCTAGATCAGGCTTATGTACCTCCGCCTCCCGCTGGGCAAGTTGCACCAACTCTGCTTTCAGCGACTGCTTGACCATCGCCGAGTGCATGACATAGCCCAGCAGGAGTACCACACAAAGACAGCACGCCATACCAATCGCATAGCGCCATGCAAGCCGCCGACGACATGCATCTAACTGGCGCAAATCCTGTAGCGGAGTCTGATATATCTTTTTTGCCAGCCTCTGCATGACGACTTCCCTGAAAAGCTTTTATCGCGAGCATTGTATAGAGCTGAGCTGAAAGCAGACTGAAACCGCAGAATTTTATGCTAAACGTCAATAGTCGCTGTAATACTCAGCTTAATCTTTGGCCTCGAACCGATAACCCAGCCCCCGCAGCGTTTCGATCGGTTGGTGCACAGCACAGCGCTCTAGCTTACGTCGTAATAAACGTAGTGTTGCATCCAAAGCATTGTCCGTAACCGCTTGGTCACGCCCCCACAGCCGCTCAAAAATCAGTTCGCGGGGCACACTGCGTCCAGCACTACGCATCAACATCTCTAACAACTGAAACTCTCGCTGGGTTAACTCTACGCTACATGCTTTGTAAGTAACCCGCCGCTCCTCACACTCAAGCACCCAATCACCCACGTTTAATCGGCGAGAATGAAGCGGACGGTGAGATCGACGCCCTAATGCCTCTAACCGCGCCAATAACTCTTCAGGCTCAAACGGCTTTAATAAGTAGTCGTCAGCACCAGCGGCAAACCCTTCCAGGCGGTCTTCCAGGGCATCACGTGCCGTTAGCATTAAAATACCACCTTCAAAGCCACTTTTCCGCGCACGCTCACAGAGCGCAATGCCATCTTCAAAGGGCAACATCCAATCAAGCACCTGTACATCGTAATTGCCCTGTTTCATCAATGCTGCAGCCATCCGGCCATCATGGGCCACATCTACGGTATGCCCAGCCTGACGAAATATGTAATCAAGCAAACGTGTCAAGCGTTTATCATCATCAACTAATAGCAAATACAATTTTTTCTCCAGATAAGGAAATCTGATCGCTATAGAGGCAAATAGCTTAACGCTGACCGTAATAAAATTTCTCCATAATAAGCATTGAAAAGCGCGCGACTTGGCGGCATTGTGTAATTGTCATTTCAGACTGATGGAGTCACATGAGTACGGCATACTCAACCGCTTACGCAGAAACGCTGGATCCTCCGCGAAGCAGCCCTGACCTCGACGTCAGGGATTTAGAAAAACGTACGCGCCTAATGCGTATTATTACCCGTCTGATTGCTATTTCAGACCTAGGAAGTCGTGATATCGCCCGCCGGGCGGGGCTTCCAGTACAGAAGGTCAGCGACCTGCTCGCCGGAAGGCTAGAGCACCTCAACATTGACGAACTCAATGTATTACGTCGCACCTTAGAGCTGGAGGCGCCATAGTAGCTGCTACTAGATTAATACCTAATATTCTTTCGACACAGGCTAGCCCACTGGGCTGGCCTGTTTTTGTTTGTAACGCTTAATTGACGATCTTTCGTTAAAACAATCAGTTAGCGCTCTAAGATTAAGGGAGCATTAAGAAAAGCACGCTAACCCATTGACGGGCATCAATTTTTTCCTTCAGCTTGAGGCGTAACCTTAGCCTACCCCGACCATTCGCCCCCTGCGAATGACGTTTTATCCGCTAAGGAGGCGCTATGGATGCCATACGCCGTTCGCTACTCGGCCAGTTAGCCCGCTTAAGCGCAGGCGCTGCACTAGTACCGCTTTCCAGCCTTGCCCAAGCCGGCATTAATCAACAACCTGCCCGCCGCGAAGGTGACCCCACCAAACGCTATGGCATGCTGATTGATCTTCGCCAGTGCATCGGCTGTCAGGCTTGTACGGTGTCGTGTCATATCGAGAACGCCGCACCGCTTGGCCAATTTCGCACCACGGTTTCCCAGTACGAAGTTCAGCACCAGGAGAGCGGTGAGCTGGCCACTTTTATGCTGCCACGCCTGTGTAACCACTGCGAAAACCCACCCTGCGTGCCCGTTTGCCCCGTTGAAGCTACCTACCAACAGCAGGATGGCATCGTGGTGGTTGATAGTGACCGCTGCGTGGGCTGCGCTTACTGCGTTAACGCCTGCCCCTATGACGCACGCTTTATTAACGAACGCACCCAAACCGCCGACAAGTGCACGTTCTGTGCGCATCGTTTAGAGGCAGGGCTGCTGCCCGCCTGTGTGGAAAGCTGCGTAGGTGGTGCGCGGATCATTGGCGACATGCGCGACCCGAATAGCCAAATCAGCCGCCTGATCCAAGAACACCGCGATGCTCTTATGGTACTTCAGCCAGAAAAAAACACGCTTCCCCAGGTGTTTTACCTCGGCATGGATGAGCGGTTCACCACACGTCCCGTAGCGGAGCCAGTGGCACTTGAAGTGCTCGACCCCCACGGTCAGGAGATGGGCTATGAATTCCACCATTGAACTACTCGCTCCACGCTATGACATCGCCTGGTACCCCTGGGCGGTACAGTACTTTTTTATGATCGCGATCTCTTACGCAAGTTTGTGGCTCGCTGCCCCAGCATTAATATTCGGCAAAAAAGCGTGGTTGCCTACGGCACGTCTGGCGCTCATCGCCTGCGTTAGTACGACGCTGGTAGCACCGGTAGCCTTGTTGGCAGATTTACACCAGCCACTGCGTTTCTGGCACTTCTACGCCTACGCCAACACCCACTCGTGGATGTCGATTGGCAGCGTGGTACTGCCGATTTATTTGATCAGTGTTCTAGGCCTTGCCTGGCTGGCCTGGCGTCCTGCACTGCAGGCTCAGCGTAGTGCGTCAGGACTTGGCGGGTTTATCGCCAAGTGGCTGAGCCTAGGCAATGGTGCCACGCCTAAAGTGCTGGTGGCCGTTGTTGGGCTAACCGCGTTACTGCTTTCTAGCGGCATTATGCTCTACACCGGGGCGGAGCTGGCCGTTGTTAAAGCGCGTCCGTTATGGAACACCCTGTGGCTGCCGCCCATGCTGGTCGCCACCGGGTTTATCGCTGCTGCCGGACTAGTGCTGGTACTAAACCGTGCAAGTGGGCTGCGTTCAAACGACGCTACCCGGCAAATGCTCTATGTACTGTTAGGCTTCTGTGCAGTAGCTGGTTTGATAGCGCTTAGCTGGTTATTAGATGGCATGAATGCCCACGTAGGTTCTGTGGCGGCAGCGCTGGAATCTGTGCGCTACAGCCCCTCTTGGCGCAGCACTGCGCTATGGGGCAGCGTGACCGGGGCAGCACTCTTTGCGGTTGTTGCGCTTTTACTCTTACGCCCGCCCCATCGCCAGCCCGCACTTTTTGCCTGGGCATGGCTACTAGGCCTAGTGGCGATTCATATGGGCTGGATGTTCCGCTGGGTCGTGCTAATGGATGTTCAGCATGTGGCCCGTAACAGCGCTGGTTTCCACCACTACGGCATTCCCGCTGGCTCGTCCGGCATCTTAGGCATCGTGGGTACGTTTGGGCTTTGGCTCACCGCCATCTTACTGATTGAACTCTTTATTCCTTGGCGGCAGGCCCAACAAGGTGGCGTCAACACACCCGCTTCTCTCGATGCCCAGGCATCCAGTGACCCTCTTGCCGCTACCAGTGACTCTCTTAACGCTAAACAAGGAGCGCCTAACCATGGCTAAGTCTTCTCAAGACCCCTCACGCCGCCGGTTTCTTAAAGGCGCTGCTGCCGCTGGCGGAGCCGCCACCTTTGCGGTGGGCTATGCCGACCCACTGGCCAAAATGGCCAAGGGCGTTACCGGCAGCGCGGGTGAAAAACCCAAGCACAACATTCATGGCAACTCGCTAACGCCGGAATACCGCGTTGATTTAGATACCGGTGAACTCACGCTGACACCCGACCAACGGGTCGCCTTCACCATTTGCTACGGCTGCACCACCCAGTGCGGCGTGCGGGTACGGGTCGATGACACCCAGGGCGAAGTGCTGCGGGTTTCGGGCAACCCTTACCATCCACTCTCGGCCGACGATCATCTACCCATGCGCACCCCAGTGGCCGAGGCATTGCGCAGCGTGAGTGCTTACGGAGAACAGGGCCAGGTAAACCGTTCTACCGCCTGTGCCCGTGGCAACTCAATGATGAGCCAAATCACCAATCCTTTCCGGGTCGACCACTGCCTTAAGCGGGTGGGTGAGCGCGGTAACCGCGAATGGCAGAAAATCTCTTTTGAGCAGCTGATTGAAGAAGTCTGCGAAGGCGGCGACCTGTTTAACGAAGGTCATGTAGACGGCTTACGAGCCATTCACGATCACGACACGCCTATCGACCCTGCAAACCCAGAGTACGGTCCCAAGGCGAACCAGTTGATGGTGATGGAAGCCACCGACTACGGGCGTTCAGACTTGCTAAAACGCTTCACTCTTAATGCCTTTGCGACGCGCAACTACGGCCACCACGGCGCTTACTGTGGCTTAGCGTTTCGTATGGGTTCTGGGGCGGTGATGAATAATCTTGTCACCAACTCCCACGTCAAGCCTGATATCCAGAACGCACGGTTTATCATGTATATCGGCTGTGCGCCCGGCCAAGCGGGTAACCCGTTTAAACGCCAGGGCCGCTTGATTGCCCAGGCGCGAGCCGCTGGCACGCTAGAGTACGTGGTAATAGACCCGGCGCTGAATGCCGCTACTTCTCATGCCGCCGACAATAACCATTGGGTACCTATTCGCCCCGGCACCGACAGCGCCTTTGCCATGGCGGTGATTCAGTGGTTGCTGGATAACCAGGGCTACGCTAGCGATTTCTTAGCCCTGCCCGGCAAAGCCGCCGCTGACGCTGCCGGCGAAACGACCCACTCCAACGCCACGCATTTGGTGATTGATACCTTTGAGCACCCGCGCCGGGGCTACTTCCTGCGTGCAAGCGACCTTGGCCTTGCCGAAGCCAGTAGCGATGCGGATATACCGGTAGTGGTAGCCGACGGTGAACTCGCACTAAGCGAAGAAGTAATGGCTGCCGAGCTGTTTGCCGAGCGCCCAGTGGAGCTTGCCGATGGCACCACGGTAACGGTCAAAACTAGCCTTTCGCTGCTGCGTGAGTCTGCTAATGAGTACGACCTGGACGCCTACGCGGAACATTGCGGCATCCCCAAAGCGACGATTATTGACCTCGCCCGCCGCTACGCCAGCCATGGTAGAAAAGCCGCGGTTAACTGCCACGGCGGCATGATGTCGGGCAACGGCTTTTACGCCGCGTTCGGTGTGCAGATGCTCAACCTGCTAGCAGGTAACTACAATATGAAAGGCGGCAGCGCGGTGGGCGGTGGCACCTACAGCGGTACGGGAGCAGGCCCGCGCTACGATTTAGCCAACTTCCCCGGCAAACGTGGCCCTCAAGGCGTGTTTCTTTCACGCTCACGTTTTCCTTATGAAAAGTCATCGGAGTACCAACGCAAGGTCGCCGCTGGCGTGAACCCATACCCTGCCAAGGCACCCTGGCGCTCCTTGGCACCACCGACACTCACCGAGCATTTACCTTCGGCGCTCGATGGCTACCCCTACCCCATCAAAGCAGTTATTGGCTGCATGGCTAACCCGATTTATGGCCAAGCGGGCCTGAAAGGGGTGATTGTCGATAAGCTCAAAGACCCCAAGCGGTTGGGGCTGTTTGTCGCTGTCGATGGATTTATTAACGAAACCAATCGCTACGCCGATTATATTGTTCCTGATTCGGTGATGTACGAAGTATGGGGCTTTGCAGGCTCTTGGAAAGGCACGCTGGGCAAGCTCTCCACCGCCTGCTGGCCAGTGGTCGAGCCGCGCCAGCAGAAAACCGCCGAAGGTGAGCCGGTTTCCATGGACAGCTTCTTCATTGCCGTGGCCAAACGCCTGGGCCTACCCGGCTTTGGCGACAACGCCATTCCCGATGCCGACGGTAACCTTCACCCGCTCAACCGTGCTGAAGATTATTACCTGCGTGCGGCCGCCAATATCGCCTTTCAAGATGAACCGCTGCCGGAAGCAAACGCGGCGGACATTGCCCTCGGCGGCATTACCCCGCTATTGCCAAAACTTGAAAGTACCCTAAAAGCCAACGAGCGTGGCCCAGTTGCGTACCTTTACGCCCGGGGCGGGCGCTTTGAAGATGCCAGCGAACACTTTGTTGGCGAGCACTTGAAACACCAGTGGAAACAGACTTTATGCGTTTACAACGAAGCGGTAGGCACCAGTATTGATACGACTAACGGCCTGCCCAACAGCGGCGTGCCGTGCCATAAGCTGCCCCAGATGGCGAACAAACAGACCATGCGCGAGGTGTTTTCAGAGCAGGAATGGCCGCTGCTGGCGTTCTCGTTCAAATCTAACCTGATGAACTCCTATGCCATCGGTAACGAGCGGCTACGGATGATCAAGCCCTATAACCCAGTGCAAATGCATCGCCAAGACGCCGAGCGCTTTGGCATTCAGCACGGCGACACCATTCGCATTGAAAGCCCTGGCGGCAGCGTGGTGGGGCTAGCGTTGGTCAGCGAAAGCGTTGTGCCCGGCGCATTGGGCATCGAGCACGGCTACGGTCATAAAGATTTAGGCGCCACACCGCATATTATTGATGGGAAATCTCAGCCGGATATGCCGTGGATGCGGGCAGGTATTAACATCAACGACCTAGGCTTTAAAGACCCAACACGGGATGTAGACGGCACCTGGCTAGAACCGATCAGCGGTGCCAGCGTGCGCCAAGGCTTACCGGTTAAAGTTAGCCGCGTGTAATCCGGTCGGGGTAGTGCATTAAATAGTGATCACTACCCCGCCCAGCGCTACTACGCTTACTACTAGCCACGCAGGCAGCTTCCAAACGGTCAGCAGCAAAAACCCCGTCAACGCCAAAGCAAATTCATAAGGCCCAATAATCGCGCTGGTCCATACCGGTTGATACAGCGCCGCGCCTAAAATACCCACCACCGCCGCGTTAGCCCCGCGCATCAACGCTTGGGCACTGCCCCACTGCCGAAAATCGTTCCAAAAGGGCAACACCCCCACCAACAGCAAAAAACCAGGGATAAAGATTGCTAGTAGCGCTAACAGCGCACCGACACCGCTATTAATACCCGGTAGCAGCGCACCCAAGTAAGCAGCAAAAGTAAACAGAGGCCCTGGCACCGCCTGCGCAGCGCCATAGCCTGCCAAGAATTCATCTGCAGTAACCCAACCTGACTGCACCACTTCCGCTTCCAACAGCGGCAACACTACGTGCCCACCGCCAAACACCAGCGCACCGGAACGGTAAAACGCATCTGCCACGGCTAACCAAGCAGCACTGCCTGCCAACAACGGCAGCAAACCCAGCAGTGACGCAAATAGCACCAACGAGATCGTGCCTACACGGCGAGACACCGGAAACGGCAGCGGCTCGCTGGGCGAAGCAGCGGCAACACTGCGGCACAGCGCCAGCCCTGCCACACCGCCCAGCACAATGGCGGCGACCTGCCCCAGCGGCCCACTCACCATGACCACGGCAAACACCGCCGCCAGCGCAATACCTGCACGGGTTTTATCTGGGCAGAGGTTCCGCGCCATCCCCCACACCGCATGGGCCACAATGGCCACCGCCACAATCTTCAAGCCGTGAATAATGCCACTGGCAATTGGGCCATCCAGCACCGCCGCGCCTAAGGCAAACAGCACCAGCACAATGGCGGATGGCAGCGTAAACGCCAGCCACGCCATAGCCGCTCCCCAAGGCCCAGCGCGCATGAGGCCTAAGGCAAAGCCCACCTGGCTACTGGCAGGCCCCGGCAAAAATTGGCATAACGCCACAAGGTCTGCGTAGGCGCTTTCGCTTAACCACTGGCGACGTTCCACAAACGCCGTCCGAAAATAGCCCAGGTGTGCCACCGGCCCCCCAAACGAGGTCAGCCCCAGGGCCAAAAACGCCCAAAACACTTCGCTTACCCGCCCTCGTGGCGATGCCTGTTCTGCCATTGT
>NZ_JAFWFN010000050.1 GCF_017515565.1 Halomonas sp. | reverse complement strand
CGCCTGGGTGCCTTCGCGTACTAATTGTAGGGTTTGCATGCCTGCCTGCTTGGCGGCGTCCAGCTCTTCGACCACGTCAGACAAAAACAGCACTGCATTTGCAGGTAGGTCAAGTTCAGTGACAATACGCTGATAGGCAGTGGCTTCGCGTTTATGACCTATATGGGTATCAAAGTAGCCGCTAAACAGCGAGGTCAAATCGCCTTCATCGCTGTAGCCAAATAGCAGCTTCTGCGCCTGCACGGAGCCGGACGAATAGACGTACAGCGCCTTGCCAGTATCTTTCCATTGGCGTAGTGCGGGAGCAACGTCGCTGTATAAGTGGCCTTTAAAGTCGCCGCGCTGGTAACCATCCGCCCACACCATGCCCTGCAGTGCTTTCAGCGGGGTGACTTTTTGGTCGGTTTCGATCCAGTGCAGCAACTGAGTAATCACGGCTTCCAGCGTGGCATCAGGGTCACCCATTTCACTGCGCACGGCGTTGATCTGCTCGGCAACTGCTGGGGTAGCTGCATTTGCACGAAGAAAGTCGGGCAGCTTGGCGTGGGCGTAAGGAAACAGCACCTTATGGACGAAGTTAATATCCGTGGTGGTGCCTTCAATATCGGTCACAATAGCGCGAACGGATGGGTTACTCATTTAAGGCTACTCATTTAAAGCTACTCTTTTAAGACCAGCGACTCTCTTCAAGAACACAGGCTAGTAAAAACTCTATGGCTTCCAAGTGGCGGCGGCAGCTGGCGATGCTATCGCCTACGGCATAAATGCCGTGGCCTGCGACCAAAAAGCCCCAGGGCATTGGCCAACCGCTGCGTACATGCTCGGCCAGCGCTTGCATATCCTGGGAGTTGGGCACCACTGGTAAGCGGATGGTCGCCTCATGGGTCACGTTGCCCGCTAAGGCTTTTTGCATTTCAAAGCCGCTGAGCTCGATACCCTTTGGAAAGCGCCGTGACAGCACCGTGCTGGCCACCGTATGGGTATGCAAAACGCAGTTAATGGTGCTGTCCAAACGGTAGAGAGCAGCATGTAGGTCGCTCTCTGCGCTAGGCTTGCCGCTACCTTCAAGCACTTTTCCATCAACGTCGCATAGCAACAGATCATCGGCCTGAATGCGGGTTTTATCCCGGCCAGAGGCAGTGACAAGGTAGCCAGATTCGGTGCGCGCGGAAAAGTTGCCGCCGGTAGCGGGTGTCCAGCCTTGCTGCGCCGCCCATGAAATGGCAGCCAGCAATTCATTCTGTAGCGTCATCATAGGATCTGCGTCGCCTCTTCTAATGGCAGCCATTCTATATGATAAGCTTCGCGGCTGATAAGCCAGCTGTTCCGCTCAAGTGCTCAAGGAGCCCATCAATGCCTCACCTTCAATCACGCAGTTTGCGGGTCTATGCTGACTATCTTGAGTATTTGGATCAAACACAGCTGCCCCAGGCGGAGCGGTGGGTGCGCTGTGAGTCGCCAGAAGAGTGGCAGGTGGCGGTGAAAAGCTTGGCAATTCGCGGCGCGCCGCTGATTGGCTTGAGCGCTGCTTTTGTGCTGGCGCAATTTGCCGCCCGCCATCCTGAAAGCGATTGGCAGTTGGTGAGCGATCGCTTACGCGCCACTCGCCCCACGGCGGTTAACTTGATGTACTGCTTGGATGCCATGGAGGCCTGCTTTGAGCAGGGCGCCAATGCCCTGGCCGAGCGCGCCGCCGAGCTTTATGCAGAAGACCGCGAGCTTTGCCAGCGCATGGCCGAGCGGGGCGCAGACTTATTACAGTCGGGCGATCGCGTGCTCACCCACTGCAACACAGGGGCGCTGGCCACGGCTGGGGTGGGCACGGCAATTGGCGCGCTGGCGGTAGCCAAGCAGCGCGGCGTTGAGCTACATGTTTATGTGGGAGAAACGCGCCCACTGCTGCAGGGTGGCCGTTTAACCGCCTGGGAAATGGCCGACTTGGGGATTCCCTATCAACTGATTACCGACAGCATGGCTGCAAGCCTGATGGCCACGGGCAAGGTAGATAAAGTGATGGTGGGCGCCGACCGTATCTGCGCCAACGGCGACTTCGCCAACAAAGTGGGTACTTACATGCTGGCAGTGATCGCTCACTACCATCAGGTGCCGTTCTATGTGGTGGCTCCCTACACCACGGTAGACCCTGCTTGTGCCACCGGCGCTGAGATTCCTATTGAGCAGCGTGACCCTGCCGAGATCCGTGGTGCTGCGGGTGCCTTTGGCAATGTGGTGTGGGCGCCTGAAGATGCGCCGGTGTGGAACCCTGCCTTTGACGTCACCCCCGCTAAACTCGTGACGGCTTGGGTGTTGGACACCGGCGTATTTGATGCCGCCGCGATAGCACGCGAAGAGCACTGCCAGGGTAGAGCCGAGAAAGGTAGTCACAAAGGTTAGGAAACCAAACCGCGCGAGGAGTGAAGGGGGTCGCTAGTCCAGTAGGGTTAGCTCAAAAATATGGCGAATATGTTGGCCATCCCAATCATAGCCAAGATGCCGCCCTTGCTCTGTTCTCGGCAGTACTGAAGGACGCAACAGATCAGCGGGCTCCATAGCGCTATCGCCCGTGGGCACTGGTTTAGCTGTTTTACTCGCCTTCCTGGTGCGCCAGAATAACGGCCAGAAAGCCCTCGCCGTAATCCGCCAGTTTGCGCGCGCCGATGCCGGAGATTGCGCCCAGGGCATCCAGGCTTTGGGGCTTCTGCTCGACCATTTCAGCCAGGGTGGCATCGTGGAAAATCACATAGGCAGGTACGCCCTGGGCTTCGGCCAGCTCTCTACGGTGTTGGCGAAGGGCTTCCCACAGTTCGCCATGGCCCAGCGGGGCAGCGGCTCCTTTACTTACCCGGCGGGCGGCGTTGGCTTTGCTGGGTTTTTTGCTTGGCTTGCGCAGGGTGAGATTCTGCTCGCCGCGCAGTACCGGCTTTGCGTTAGCGGTGAGCCTGATGCCGCCATGGCCCTCCATATCCACGCTCAAAAAACCGCTGGCAATCAACTGCCGAAAGAGCGCCTTCCATTCGCTGGCGGAGAGGTCTTTGCCTATGCCGTAGGTGCTGAGTCTGTCGTGACCAAAGCGGGTGATGCGCTCGTTGCTTTTACCTAGCAGCACATCCACAAGATAGGTCACGCCGAAGCGCTGCTCAGTGCGGTAGACGCACGACAGCGCCTTTTGTGCCGCCACGGTGGCATCCCAGGTGTCGGGCGGGGTCAGGCAGTTGTCGCAATTGGCGCAAGGCGCGTCCAAGTGATCGCCAAAGTAATGAAGCAGCGCCTGACGGCGGCAACTGATGATTTCACACAGCCCCAGCATGGCGTCTAGTTTCTGCTGCTCGATGCGCTTTTGATGGTCGGCGGCGCTGGAGCCCTGTTGCATCTGGCGCAGCGTGATCACATCCTGGAGCCCATAGGCCATCCAGGCATCCGCGTGCAGGCCATCACGCCCGGCGCGGCCGGTCTCTTGGTAGTAGGCTTCGATACTCTTGGGTAAATTGAGATGCGCCACAAAACGCACGTCGGGTTTGTCGATGCCCATGCCGAAGGCGATGGTGGCCACGATAACCACGCCATCTTCACGCAGAAAGCGGGTCTGGTGGTGCTGGCGCTGCTCAGCGGGCAGCCCGGCGTGGTAGGGCAGTGCGGTCAGCCCCTGGCGCTCCAGCCAGGCGGCGGTCTCCTCCACCTTGCGCCGGGAAAGGCAGTAGACGATACCCGCCTCGCCATCGTGGTGCTCGCGGATAAAGCTCAGCAGCTGTTCCTTAGCGTTGCCCTGATTTTCGGCGATATGGTAGCGAATGTTGGGTCGGTCAAAGCCGCTGTTGTAAAGCGCCGCGTTTTGAAGCTGCAGATGCTCCATAATATCGCCCCGGGTGGGCACGTCGGCGGTGGCGGTCAGGGCGATGCGCGGCACCTGGGGAAAACGCTGATGCAGGTGGGAGAGCTGGCGATACTCTGGGCGAAAATCGTGGCCCCACTGTGAGACGCAGTGGGCTTCATCAATGGCGAACAGCGCGATCTGGGTCTGTTCCAGCAGCATCTGCATGCGCGGCGTGGCGAGCCGTTCGGGCGCAATATACAAAAGATCCAGCTCGCCTGCCCGCAAGCGATTCTCCACCTCAACCGCCTCGTGATAATCGAGGCTGGAGTTGAGGTAGGCTGCCCTGACTCCATTCTGCTCCAGTGCCGCTACCTGGTCCTGCATCAACGCAATCAGCGGCGAGACCACAATGGCAGTGCCTTCGCGCAGCAGCGCAGGGATTTGATAGCACAGCGATTTGCCGCCGCCAGTGGGCATCAGCACCAGCGCATCGCCCCCGGCCATCACATGTTCAATGATGGCCTGCTGTGGGCCGCGAAAGCTGTCGTAACCAAATACCTCCTGCAGTACCTTGAGGGCTGCCGGATGGGGGGCGCCGTGCATCAATGCTCTCCTTGTCTCTTGCTTGAGGGAGAATTGTCGCACGAAAAACCTGAGGGATTTTGCCTAGCGAATCCCCGCTCTTAAAAACGACTGCACGAACTGGCGCGGAAAGAGCAGAAAAGCGACCAGCAGGGGCGCGATGCTGAGCAATGT
>NZ_JAFWFN010000049.1 GCF_017515565.1 Halomonas sp. | reverse complement strand
TTATCTGCCCAATCAGGGCTTGTCACCTCAAAAACTGCCGGGCAATTTATAAAACTGGCTATTTCACTACTCATTGATATATGCAAAATACCAACATCATTTACCTTGAGCAACTTATTCCAATAATCAGTTGAAAAAGTCTTGTACAAATACCCAAGACCCAAAAGCCTATGCAATAAAGGAAATTTAGTTTTTCCGCGCCTTAGAAACTTAATCCACCATGGATATTTATAGGAAACAATTACTTGACTAGGCTCTTTTAGAATCCCTTGTACTACACGGGCATTATGTTCTTCTAAAAGGATAATGGAAGGCTGGCCCCGTCGTATAAGCGCCTCAGCCATATTAATAAAACGTTTCTGCGCGCCTGTAATGCTAGAAGAATTCCAAGCGAAGGCAACACATTTACCGCCATTTTTTTCCACAGTTTATTCTAACTCCAACATTTTAAAGTACAATAATACAATCTAAATAAAAAGCACAAAAACAAGAAATTATTTACTTGCTGAACAAATACTTATTGCAACTATCTATAAGCCAGCCCTAACTTCAGTAGAGTCAGCTGGCATAATATCACCATCGGAGTTAACAAAGCGTACTTCTGTTTCCATACGATATCCAGTGGCATCTTGAACTGCATGAGATACCTTTCGTATTAGACATAGCATATCTTCGGCACAAGCATTTCCCTTATTCACCATAAAGTTAGCGTGTTGCGGAGAGACCTGCGCTCCACCGATCCGATAACCCTTAAAACCCAACCGCTCGATTACAGAGCCAGGAGGTCCAACTTCCAAGTACATTGATGGATTACTCTTGAAGACAGAGCCACAATTAGGTTGCTTTAATGGAAACTTAAGCCTTCTCGAGCGCAAGATACTCAACATTTCTTTTAAGACAGTCTTTTGGTTATCAGCAAAACAGAATTCTAAGTCAACGGAAGCAATGGCGACATCATTTTTCTGAAAGATAGATGTCCGGTAATCAAACTCGCATTCATTCCCTTGATGATAAATAATCTCACCTTTCGAATCTACCCCAGTAACTCGTCGAACCGCACTACCGATTGACTTTCGTTGACTTCCTCCATTCATACAAACTAACCCACCCAGCGTGCCCGGTATCCCACAAATATGTTCAGCTCCAGTCAGGCCACCCTTCATTACTCGCCGAGCAAGGTAGGGCACCCAAACACCAGCTTCTGCTGTTACTTGGTTAGAATTGATATGGATTCCGGAAAGCTTTGGGCCAACTTGGATGCAAATAGCTCGCAGCCCATGATCCGAGAATAAAAAATTACTAGTGCCACCAAGTACCACGCTGGCCAAACCAGATGCAGAAATCCAAGAACGCACCTTTTGCAACTCATCAACAGAACTAGGGCTGACAACAACATCAGCCTTTCCTCCAATTTTCCATCGGCTGATTTCTGCTAAAGATACACCTACCTGCACACCTCCCGGGCACAGGCGAGAAAGTTCATATGCAATGCTACCGTGCTGTATAAGCCTGTCATGAAAGTTGGACATTATAAACTCTCTAACTATTGACCGATTAAACTCTTATAGTTAATTGTAGAGCAACTTCATTACTTTATATGACATGTCAGAGCCTGCTAGCAAAGCTAGAAACAACTTTCACATCAATCGATAGTTGATTCAATCCTTACTCGAACCAAAGATTTTTGAAGCTTTGCCAACACCCTGTCCCCAAACCGGAACCACGCAAGCTGCAGTTAGCACGGGGTAATTTATAACAAATCATGCTAACACAAAAAACAATAAAAAAAGGCATCCTATCGATCAATTAAATTACTAACGCTTTTTTATTTTACTTCCAGCTTCACGCCCAAATTTTTAAGCTTTTCAATAAATCGATCGTAACCACGAAATATTTGCCAAGAATCGTGAATAACAGTTTCACCTTCAGCAGCTAGTCCACACAAAACCTGAGCTGCTCCAGCGCGCAGATCAAGTGCGCGGACTTCTGCACCGTGTAAACCACCGCCCTGGCCATGTATGTAAAGCATGTCGCCCTTCACATCATGACGTAGTCCCATTTTTGCTAATTCGTCGGCATAGCCATAACGCCCAGGAAATCTTAGATCGACGATACGCGACTCACCTTTTGCATGCGCGGCCCAAGCCGCAAGGATTGGCTGAACATCAGAGTTTATACCCGGATGCGGACCAGTGCTGATTTCCAGCGGAAAACAGGATCCACCGCGAACAATAACCGATCCATCGCCAATATATAATTTTGCACCCGCAGCTTTCAGGTGTGACAGCACCACTTCTAGATCTTCAATTGGGAAACCTTCAATTTCTACATCACCCCCAGTAATTACTGAACCTACCAGCCAAGTAATAGCTTCCATATTATCGGGTATAACTTCATGCTCAGCGCCACCAAGGGCCTCTACGCCCGTTATTTCGATGTGCTCTTGGCCAAAAACGCGAATTATAGCTCCCATCTTTCGCAGTAGTGCTACCAAGTCGAGAATCTCAGGGCGGATGTGTGGGTTCCAGATACGGGTAACACCACGCGCCAGACTGCCGGCAAGAAGCGCGTTTTCCGTAGCCCCGGTCGAACGAATAGGTAGATAAATATCAGCCCCTGTGAGCCCACCCGGAGCGGCGGCACAGAGCATGTCGCCCTCCTCCCAGACCTCTGCGCCCAAACATTTCAGCAACATCACATGCAGGTCATACTGACGCTCTCCAAGCTTGCAACCACCAGGCAGAGGCACAGCTCCGGCCCCGGTGCGGGACACCAAGGCGCCCAGAATCAGCAGAGTGTTGCGGATGGAACGTCCCTCCCATTCCAGCCGCGAAGATGGCGCCGATACCTGTGACAAAGTAATCCGGTCATGCCCCTGTAGTTCAGCACGCTTACCTAGAACCTCCAACATCTCGACATGAACCTGGGCATCCAGCAAACTTGAAGGGTAGTTACTGAGTATCAGAGGTTGATCAGTTAGAAGGCTCGCCGCAAGATGTCGCAGCGCAGCATTTTTAGCCCCCGACAGCCGCACACTTCCATAAAGGCGGGTCGGAGTTATGGAGAGAGCCCCAGAGGAAGATCTCTGATTTTGAGAAAGCGCAGACTTCATTAAATTAACTCACTTCGAGAGATTATTCGTGCAGGAACACCAACCACCGTTGAACCGTCGGGGACATCAAGTAGCACAACTGCGTTTGCACCGACCGTGCAATGCTTACCAACTTTTACATCGCCTAAGATAACAGCACCTGCGAAGATGACTGATCCATCGTCTATTGATGGATATTTTTCCCCTCCGCCATCACCCATGCGACGACCACCTAGAGTTACATTTTGAAAAATCGTCACATTATCTCCTATTTTCACACCAGACCCGATTACAACACCAACAGGGTGTTTTATACGAAAATTAATACCATAAAAACATTCAGGGCTAAGAAAAACACCATACTGTTTGCGTAACTTTCGAGAGATAAAGCGACGCCATTTCGGCTTACCGCTTAATCTACCGATATGAGCTAGAGACAGAAGAGCTTGTACATGGACTGATGGATCAGAAGAAAGCAAGTTGCGCAACATTCGATAGGCTTTTTTCAACTGCTTTACTTTTCTAGTCTTTAGTAAATTCACAGAACCTCTTAGTAAAATCTTGGGCGTTGTAATGAATCTCTACTAGAGCACGTGATCGAGCACCCATGGCCGCTAGATCCATATTTGCGATGACTTCAATTTTGTTTACCAAATCATCTGCATTACCTTTTTCGAATACTAAGCCGTTGCTTCCGTTATTAACAGCACCCACAACTCTTCGCTCCGAAGCGCAAACTATTGGCAGCCCTGTAGCCATCGCTTCTATAAGTGAGTAAAGCTGAGTTCCTGTAGTACCATTGGCACGGTCATAGGTTTCTTCTTCTCCATCTCTCTTGAGCTGGACCCATCCAGCATAGACGAAAAGATGATGACGAGCATACTCCTCTAGCATCGCGTCAGGTGCGATCTGTGGCATCAGCCTCACCCTATTCTGCAGACCATAATCCGCGATCATCTCGGCAAGCTGCTGGCCGTACTGATGTGCGTGAAATTCTGAATATGCCCCGTAAATACTAATTTGAAGTGGTAAGCGGTCTCGCAACTGCGCTGCAGCCTCGATCAACAGTTGATGACCTTTACGTTCGATGAGCTTGCCGACTGCCATGATTCGCAGGGGTTCAGATCCAGCCGACGAATAAGGCAGGAGTGGACGCGTAGGGATTCGCGACAAATCAATGGCGAGCGGAATAAAATTTACAGGAGACTTCACTTCATCGGAGATCTTGCAGAGTGGGTAAATCGCTTGGCTATCCATCTGTTTCGCCGAATCCAAGATCTGCTGGCGATAAGTCACAAAACGACATCCAGCCAAACGTGCCGCAAGCCAAGCTGTTCGTAAAAGGTGCTTATTATCGCGTCGGGCGTAGACTGTGTCGATACGATGCTCACGAATATAGCGTAGCAGCCAGACTAGGGAGGGATGACGTTTACGATATGCAATCTGTTCGGTTTTAAGGCCAGCACTGCGATGGAGTGGCGTTAGTGCTCGACTAAACAATCCTTCTGGAAACCGGTTAATAGACAAATCATTATGACGCTCATTCTCGACACCCCATGATACAAGCACCTTTAGATAAAACTTATTCGCTAAGGCACGCAATGAGTCCGTGTAATTGAGATGCAACCTGGAAGCTACAAACAGAATTCTCATCATTTCATTCCAAGAAGTAAATTTAAGGATTGTGCATACTATGACGCATCTCAGAATCCGTTAATTTAAAATCTCACACGACTGATTTAAGAAACGAACAGCTAATTAATTATAATTTAACAATATTCAGAGATAACCTCAAATTTTATTGCATTAATAACAGCTACAGTGTGTCATTAAACATTCTTTAAACTCTGGTTTATCTTCGATGCCTAAACACCATTCCCTAATGTTATTTATATTGCTATCTAACGTTGACATTAACCACTACTTTGGCGTGCCAAGGCAGCTCGACCTCCTTTGCCCTGATAGCATCTCGTCAGGGGGCAGTAGCGACAATCACCAACGAAATTTCGACATCTTTAGGTAAGCTGTAATCTTTGAACACTTGGCAAGTGGCATTGTAAGGGAAAATAGATGAAAAGTTCACACCGCAAGAACATCCGCAACCATGGCGTACGCGCTACGGATCGCGCGGGTCAATCAAGTGGTATTCAAGCGCGCCAATCACTCCACTAATATCGAGCGTTTCACGTAATATTACCCCCTGCGTCGCTGGTAGTGGCATCGTCACTTAATTGCACTTAAACAGAGCCTTTGCAGGTCGGTGACCAGGAAGTGAATATTTCACCCATAGCGGATGGTCCTCTTTTATCACGTTTTTTTCGGAACATCTTGATTTTAAAAGAGAATACCATTCGCTTTTGTTTTCATGCCTACGTCATAAAAAAGGCAGGTTTACGCATGTTCCGTCATACTCTGGAAGATGGGATTACGCGATGAGAGTTCACTATATGAGCCTTGATCAATCACTTGACCGTTCGCCAGTAGATAAATGCTATCGCACTGTGTCACCGTCGCTAACCGATGGGCAATCATGATAATGGTCTTCTTTCCAGAAAAATCATGAATCGCATCCATAATCAGCTTTTCGGTAATGCCGTCCAATGCACTGGTTGCCTCATCGAGAATCAGCACATCAGCATCATCATAAAGCGCCCTGGCAATGCCGATACGTTGGCGCTGCCCTCCTGAGAGCTGAACGCCGCGCTCGCCTACACAGGTCTCCAGACCTTCGGGGAGTTCTTGCATTAGCTCCTCGAGGTGGGCCATTTGCACCGCTCGGTTGATGCGTGCCTCATCAATGTCCTCTGTGGGAATGCCAAAAGCAATATTCTCGCGAATCGTGGCATCGGCTAAAAAAATATGCTGAGGTACAAAGCCCACGCTGTTCTGCCATTGTCGTCGGTTGGCATCGCTGATCGGTTCGCCATCTACCAGCAGCCCACCTCCCAGTGGCTCGATTAGCCCCAAGATCATATCAATCGCGGTCGACTTACCCGAACCTGAGGCCCCTACCAAACCGATCACCTGCTTGCCTGGAATGGTGATATTGACGCTGTTCAGCGCCGGGAGCTGCTTGCCTGGATAGTGGAAGGTCACGTTACGCAGTGCTATTGCGTCGTTCACCATCATTTTGTCATTGATACGTTCACGCTTGCCTCCCAAGGCCTCGTCCGCCACCGCTTGCTTATAGCTCTCCTGCAACGCGCTGCGTATAGACTCGAACGCCGCCATATTGCCTTTGATCTTGGCCAAGCTTTGGTAAGCTTGCTGAAATGCAGGCATCAGCTTGTAACCGGCCAGTGCATAGACGGAGAGTATCGGCAGAATATTTCCAAGGTTGCCCTGATGCACGCCCAGCAAATAGAGCACCAGTACCATCACACTGCCAAAAGCGATCAGCTGCATGGCATAGCGCGGTACCTCTCCCAGTGCATGGTTCACGCCCTGGCTTCGCGCCAGTGTATCGCTCGTAACCTGAAATCGATCTACAAATAGCTGCTGCCGACCTAGCAGCAACACATCCTTGATGCCGCCAAAGCCTTCATTCATTAGCTTGTAACGTAGCGCGTTCATCCGGGAGATGTTCTTACCGTTATTGGCCAGCCGCTTACGCACCACTTTGTAAAGCAGTGAATATGCTAGTACAAACACCAGCAAGCCGCCTGCCGCAACTGATGGATCGTAGGCCACTAGACCTATGATCATAAACAATGCCATGACTAGCTTGGCATTCATCTGCATTACTGGCTGAAAAATGCTGCCCGTCACCCGCCCCGTCTCCTGAGCTACCTGTTTGGTGAGCTGGCTACTGCTAGTATTGGCGTGAAAGAGCCACGGCTGGTGCAAATAGTGAGCGTAGAGTCGTTGACTAATTTGTGCACCAATGCTGTGAGCGAACATGCTCATGCGCCAAGTGGTAATCATCGAGAATACAGCGCCGACGACCATGACCAGCAGTACACCGGAGCCTAGCCAGAATAGGAAGGAACGGGGGCTTTCGGCTCCGGAGAATACGTAGAGCTGAGCCAGGATGCTCTCGCCCTCCAGCCGACTCATATCACCCACGACCGCCATAAACGGGGCAATGGCCGCCACACTGGCAATTTCGGCGAAGGCCATGATCACTACCAACACCTGCAAGCGCATAAAGCGCTTGCGCTGGGTTGGCGTCATCAGGGAGTAAAGATCTTTTAGTAACTTGAACATTCGGGCTCAACGTTAAGAGTGGCTAAACGACACAGCGAAAATATTGACGTTGGTGATGCCTGAGTTGCGCATAGGGCTGTCAGGTAAGATAAATGTCTTGATACCAGCGCACGAAGCTCGCCACCCCCTCGGCCACCGGGGTGCTGGGGGCATAGCCCACGGCTTCCCTCAGCGCATTGGAATCAGCATAGGTATCCGGCACGTCGCCGGGCTGCAGGGGGAGAAGGTCCTTGATGGCCGTCTTGCCCAGCGCGGCTTCCAGCGCTTCGATGTAAGCGCTGAGTTTGACCGGGCTGTTGTTGCCGATGTTGAAGATGCGGTACGGGGCGTTGCTGGTGGCAGGGCTCGGGGCATCGCTGCGCCAATTCGGGTCCGGTGCTGCGACATCGTCGCTGGCGCGGATCACGCCTTCGACGATATCGTCGATGTAGGTGAAGTCGCGGCTATGGTTGCCGTGATTGAACACAGGGATCGGCTCGCCGGCAAGGATCTTCTGAGTGAACTTGAATAGCGCCATGTCCGGCCGGCCCCAGGGGCCGTAGACGGTGAAGAAGCGTAGGCCGGTGGTAGGCAGCTGGTACAGATGGCTGTAGCTGTGCGCCATCAGCTCGTTGGCTTTCTTGGTGGCGGCGTACAACTGCAGCGGGTGATCGACCCCGTGCTGCTCAGAGAATGGCATCGAGGTGTTGGCACCGTAGACACTGCTGGTGCTGGCGTAGGTGAGGTGCGGCACCTTAGCGTGCCGGCAACCTTCTATGATATGGGTAAAGCCTACCAAGTTGCTTTGCACATAGCTATGGGGGTTTTCCAGCGAATAACGCACCCCGGCCTGGGCGGCGAGATGGATCACCCGGTCGAAGTCGTGGTCAGCAAAGCAGGTCTCAACTGCCTGGCGGTCGGCCAAGTCATCACAATAAAAGGTGTAGCCGCTGCCGGTGCGCTCGGCGGTCTCTTCGAGCAGCGCCAGACGAGCTTCCTTGAGCGAGACGTCGTAGTAGTTGTTGACGTTGTCGAAACCGACTACTTCGTCGCCGCGCTCAAGCAGCCGCTTGGCGACGTGAAAGCCGATAAAGCCGGCGTTGCCGGTAACAAGTACTTTCATAATGAGAGGATCCGGTTAGGAGATATGGCCACTGACGTCACTGCCACATTTTAGGTAGTGGCGTTACTGGCGGCCGACGGAGTAGTAGGTGAAGCCTTTGCGCTGCATGCGGGCGGGCTCAAACATGTTGCGTCCGTCGAACACAGCGGGCTCAGTCAACTCTGCTTTGATCAGTTCGAAGTCCGGGGCACGGAAGCTCTGCCACTCGGTGACGATGACCAGGGCGTCGGCCCCTTTGAGCGCGGCTTCCTTGGTGCCGCAGAGGCTGAGGTCGTCTCGGTTGCCGTAGAGGCGCTGGGTCTCTTTCATGGCTTCGGGGTCGTAAGCCTGCACCTTGGCACCGGCTTGCCATAGCGCGTCCATCAAAACGCGGCTGGGGGCTTCACGCATATCGTCAGTGTTAGGCTTGAAGGAGAGCCCCCACACGGCGAAGGTCTTGCCGGCCAGGTCGCCACCATAGTGCTTGTGAATCTTCTGGAACAGGGTGGTTTTCTGCTCCATGTTGCGCGCTTCCACGGCCTTGAGCACTTTGGCGTCGAAGCCAATATTGTCGGCGGTCCTGATCAGCGCCTGCACGTCTTTAGGAAAGCAGGAGCCACCGTAGCCCACACCGGGGTAAATAAAGCTGTAGCCAATACGCGGGTCGCTGCCGATGCCCTGGCGTACCGCTTCAATATCTGCCCCCAGCCGTTCGGCCAGGTTGGCGATCTCGTTCATGAAGCTGATCTTCGTCGCCAGCATGCAATTAGCGGCGTACTTGGTCAGCTCGGCGCTCTTGACGTCCATCACGATGATCTTGTCGTGATGGCGGTTGAACGGCGCGTAGAGCTCTCGCATCACCTCAATCGTTTCGGCGTTCTCGGTGCCAATGATGATGCGGTCGGGCTTCTGGCAGTCGGCCACCGCGCTGCCTTCCTTGAGAAACTCCGGGTTGGAGACCACATCGAAGCTAAGCGTTGACATGCCTCGCCCTACCAGTACCTCGGCTACCTTGGCCCACACCTTGTCGGCGGTGCCTACCGGCACGGTGGATTTGTCGATAATGATCTGCTCGTGCTGCATATAGGTGGCAATGGTCTCGGCCACCTTGAGCACGTACTGCAGATCGGCGCTGCCATCTTCATCCGGCGGTGTGCCCACGGCGATAAACTGCACCTGGCCGTGAGTGACGCCGGCCTCGGCATCGGTGGTGAATTCCAGCCGGCCAGCGGCGTGATTCTCCTTTACCAGCGACTCCAGGCCGGGCTCATAGATGGGGATGATGCCCTGCTCGAGCCGTGCGACTTTGTCGGCGTCCACGTCAACGCAAATTACATGATGGCCCACATCCGCAAGGATGGCGCCCTGTACCAGGCCTACATAGCCGGTGCCGAAAACGGTGACGTTCATTTAATCTCTGCTTGTCAGTCTTGTGAATACGAAAGGTATGAAATCAGAGTGCGCGGCGCTGATGCAGTGCTGGTGACGAATACGCTACCGCCGGGGATTACCGGACGCATTCCCATGCCCTGAAGAAGATAAAGTGCGCTGCGGCGCTATGAGCTATGTGTATATCAGATTCATACTTGCCCTACGGCAAGCGTAGATAAACCCAACATATTACTTCACTGAAAAAGAGGAGTCTATGCTCCGTATGTAAGAACAGGGTTTTCACAACTGAGTCAAATGCTAGAAAACTCTCTTCACAACAATGATATAGAACACCATAAAGTGTAGCGTGAAGTGGTAAATATTCAGGTCAGAAGTGATTAAACGCCATCGTCAATCGGGCTCCCAATTGGCACTGAAATACTCCTCCGAAGTAGCTAGCAAGCAGTTTGAACGCGATAGTTTCCATGGCAAGAAAGTTATCGGCTAAGTGTGTGTTTCTTCAGCCTAACCCTAAAGTTTCGACAGTTTCGATATAACCTAGTTCATCGCTTGATTCGACTTCATCCAGTTTAGCCATGCTTTTTTTGGTCAGTTTAGAGTCGCTTACGACTTTTCGTAATACTGCAGTTTTGCAGAGCGTGAGCAAGGAGCACAAAACCAATCACATCGGAAGTCTGCAATTTTGCAAGAAATGCCATTTCATCAAAAGCCTAGGAATTTTGCAGGAGAGGCTTGCAATATTGCTATAGCATAAAAGCTAAGTTATTGATTTTAAACGATATTTTCTGATAATGTAAGGGTTATCACAATAAACCCCTAAATACAATTGGGATATTGAAAATAAAAAACCGGCCTCAAAGAGACCGGTTCTATTACTGCTTTTAGCGATTACTACTTAAAGCGAGGCGTTTCCGCCAAGCTTAGAAGTGGTAACGAGCGCCAACCAAGTATTGGATATCATCGCCATCAGCAGTGGAAACAAGTTCATCATCTTCAAAAATTCTAATAGTAGCCTGATCAGCTTGGTACAGCTCAGCAAAAACATCAAAGCTACTAGAGATTTTGTAGTAAGATCCAAGTGCCCAAGATGTACGGCTGTCACCACCATCAGGACTTACGTCATAAATGTCAGCATTGAATGCCCACGGGCCTGTGGTAAAAGTACCACCGAGACCCCAAGTATCAAAGCCACCGCCACGAACGTTATCGTCGCCGCGAGTCTCGTACCCTAAACGTGCAGTAAACTGATCGTTGATATCGTAAGAACCGATCAGGCCGTAAAGCATTTCGCCGTTACCGCCACCACGAACCACGTCATCAACAAAGCCCAAACCAATGGTCACTGGACCTTCAGCGTAGCGCACACCACCCTGGGCAGCCACAACGTTACCCTCGCCACTGACACCAACTATTTCACCATCTTCGTCGAAACGATCGCCGTCTTTATTAAGGCCACGCTCGCTATAGTGCTTAAGCTGTAAGAACGCTGTAAAGCCGTCCAGGTCGGGCGTGTAATAACCGATGGAGTCACCGCGAGACTGCTTCGGGTGTTTTTGGAATTCTAAGCCTTCGTCAATATATACGTCGAAAGGCAGAGAGACAAAGGTGTTATACATTGAGTCAAAGTTGCCAGCTTGTACAGTACCGAACTGCTTGCTCTGAAGACCGATAAAGCTCTGACGGATTTGGCTGAAACCGGAATCAGTATTAGCCTCATCACCATCAAAACGCCATTCTAGGCGGCCAAAAGCAGTTAGATCAGAAGTTACTTCGTGACTCAGGCGAAGGCCAAGGCGAGAGTAAACATCTACAAATTCTGCGCTGTTATCAACCCGTTGATCGTCATCATTAAATTCAGGGCCACCGCCGCGAATACCCATGGCAATACGACCATAGATATCCATTTTGGTGCCGTCTTGATCGTAAACGGTTGCTGCTTGAGCGTTAGTAGTCGCGCCCATAGCGGCGATTGCACTTACGATAGCAGTCGCTAAAAGTGTCTTTTTCATGATGTAGGTTCCTTAACTAGCTTACTGTTTCGATCGTTTTTACAAGCTTTCAAAAGTAAAGCCTGCAGTTGGCTTGCGGGTCATGCTCTTGTTCCATCCTCCGGTTTTTCCCGGTGGTATGTGGCATGTCCTCGGCTAAACCTTGTTATATTCCAATGCTCGCAGGTCAAACTCTATACCGTGAACCCAATGAACGCAATAGAAAAAAACAGTGTTTTTTTACGATTTATGCTTTTTTGGGGAACCCAGCTAGACTTACCCGGTCTCAGTGGCCTTCAAATTTCTGCTGAAGCCCTTTAAGTTTTTCTTCTAAACTAATTGGCTTTTGTTTATTACCTTCCGAGGAATGCAGCCTAACATCCTTCTCACCATTCTTATTAAGACCATGCTTATTAAGCGATTGTGCGGTAGTTCCGCTATTCGCTGCTGAAGATACCATTATAGTGGCATTTTTCGGTTTCGCCGCATTTTTTTGCGGGGCTATAGCCGACCCACTAGAGGGCCGCTCTTTTTGCCGCTGACTGGCGTGTAAAGAGGCTTCTTTATCGACCCTTCCTACTGGATTGCCATCCAAGTCGAAGCGCTCTGCGCCCTCGCGCATTGATTTTACGTAGCGTGGCAAATTCACGTAGTTAGCAAGCGCTCGCCGAATCAATTTACCCGACCAAGGCTCCCGCTGAGCAAGGTCGTGATGAATACCTATCTTAAGCGGCTTGGTGTGCCCTTTAAAAAAAGCCTTCGGATAACGTTGGTACCACTGATTTAGGAGCGCTTGGGGTGAAGGTGCTTCCGCTTCTTTTGCAACTTCTTGCACAGTTTCTTGTGCAGCTTCTTTTGTAACTTCACGCCCGACTCTTCCTTCTCCCGCGTCTCCCGCGCCTGCCTCAGGCTTTGTCTTCTCGTTTTGCTGGGGGATGCTTTCCGGCACTTCCATAGACGCTTCAGGGACGGGTATATCGTCATTTGGTTCGCTTTGGGCAGCCAGTTGCTGCTTGAGCCAGGCATTCTCTTCGCGAAGCGCTTTTAGCTCAGTCTTTGTGCGCTCAAGATGCGCCTCTAATGATTCTAATAAGTGCAGTACGCTGGCGGCCATGCTCCCCTCCTTTGTCCTAATCAGTCGTTGAAGCGCTCGTATACGACGAAATCATAGTGGGGCTGCCCTTCCGCTGGGCTTCCTGCAACCCGCTGCACTTCGCGCCATTCATCCAGAGAGAACGCCGGGAAGGCCGCATCGCCATCAACGTCAATGTCTACTTCGGTAATATAGAGGCGTTGCGCAAAGGGTAGCGCCTGGCGATAAATCTCACCGCCCCCCATCACCATGATCTCTTCAGCCGCTTCAATGGTTGCCTGCTGATCCGCTAGCTCAAGCGCCGCCGGCAGGTCATGGCATACCCGCGTGCCAGCTGCCTGAAAGTTTGTATCTCGCGTTACCACGATATTAAGCCGGTTAGGTAGCGGCTTTCCAATAGACGCATAGGTTTTACGCCCCATGACCAGCGGCTTCGCTTGGGTCATCCGCTTGAAGAACTTTAAATCTTCAGGCAAGTACCAGGGTAGTTTGCCATTCACGCCAATGACACGGTTTTTCGCCATGGCAACAATCATAGCGACCGGCACTAGCGAATCGAATTCGCTCTCTTGGGAGCTCATACGGCCACCTTCGCTTTTATGTGGGGATGTGAATCATACCCGGTGATCTCTATATCATCGAAAGAGAAATCAAATAAGCGGGTTACCTGATCATTAAGCATAAGCTTAGGTGCCGCCAGTGGCGTACGTGTTAGCTGCTCTTGGGCTTGCTCTAAATGATTGCTATATAAGTGGGCATCGCCGAGCGTATGGATAAACTCGCCGGGTTTTAACCCTGTTACGTGGGCGACCATGCTAAGCAGCAGCGCATAGCTTGCAATATTAAAAGGCACGCCTAGGAAAATATCCGCGCTGCGCTGATAAAGCTGACAGGAAAGACGCCCGTTAGCCACATAGAATTGGAATAAGCAGTGGCACGGCGGCAGCTTCATTTCATCTACCTGGGCGGGGTTCCAGGCGGACACAATCAACCGGCGCGACTGGGGCGATGTGCGAATTTGCTCTAACACATTGGCAATTTGATCAACGCTGCCCCCTTTAGGGCTTGGCCAGCTACGCCATTGGTAACCGTAAACAGGCCCTAAATCGCCGTTTTCATCCGCCCATTCATCCCAGATGCGCACACCATTTTCTTGGAGGTAGCCAATATTGGTATCGCCTTTCAAAAACCACAGCAGCTCATGGATAATAGAGCGTAGATGCAGCTTTTTAGTCGTTAGCAGCGGAAAGCCCCGGGAGAGGTCAAAACGCATTTGATGGCCGAAAATTGAGCGCGTGCCGGTGCCAGTCCGGTCGTTGCGGTCAACGCCCTCCTCTAACACAGTGCGCATTAAGTCAAGATACGGCTGTTCAAGCGCTTCTTTCGGCGCGGGCGTTGTTGCAGTCACAGAATTTCCAGATTGTCAGGCAGTGTGGGAATCTATTCTATACATGGAAGCCATATGCGACCAGAAGCTATATGCGACCAGAAGCTATATGCGACCAGAGAGTCGCACATAGCTATTCACCGCTTACGATTTACTTACTTCAGTTTTGGCGTCGACAGGGTTGTTACGCGACCACGCAATCAGGTACAGGCCAAACGCAATCATCGGTAGCGTTAGCAGCATCCCCATGGTGAACCAACCGAAGGCGAGATAACCAATGTGCGCATCCGGCATGCGTACAAACTCTACCATGAAGCGGAATACGCCATAGCCCAGCAGGAACAGCCCCGATACAAAGCCGCGCGCACGAGGCTTGGACGACACCCACCAGAGAATGACAAACAGCACAACGCCTTCTAACAACGCCTCATAAAGCGCCGAGGGGTGGCGTGGCTCAGGCCCCATGCCTGGGAAAGGCATTCCCCAGGGCAGCGACGTTACCCGCCCCGGCAACTCATAATTGATAAAGTTGCCTATACGCCCCGCGCCTAACCCAATCGGCACTAGCGGTGCTATAAAGTCGGTAAGGGTAAAAAACGCTAACTGCTTGCGGCGTGCAAACAGCCAAGCGGCGAGCAGTACACCCAGCAGGCCGCCGTGGAAGCTCATACCGCCATCCCATACCCGGAAAACCCAAAGGGGATCAGCCGCCCACTGCTCCAGGCCATAAAATAGCGCGTAGCCTAAACGCCCCCCTGCCACTACGCCGATGGCACAGTAAAACAGTAAATCGCCAATATCGTCTTTCGTGAGCCCTATGCGCGGCGCTCGCTTACAGCCTAACCACCAGGCAGCTACAAACCCCACCACGTACATGAGGCCATACCAATGCACTTGCAGCGGACCGAGTGAAATTGCAACAGGGTCAATCGTTGGGTAATTAATCATCAAAAATCTCTAAGCGAAAAGAAGTAAAGCGGCCAACAAGTGAGCCGAAAAGCCATCATGCCAAAATAAAACGATGCCTTACGACGGCAAGCAGCGCTGCAAATGAGAACCGCAGCACTTGGGCTGGAAGTACATGGGCAAGTTTTACCCCTAGCCTTGCAAAAGGCACGCTGGTTAGCACAATCCCTAGAAAGGCTGGCCACATAACAAAACCCGTGGCCCAGGGGGGCAGCAGCGGGTTACCCCACCCGACGATGATAAACGTAATAGCGCCGACCACCGCGATGGGCAGCCCACAGGCAGCTGACGTGCCTACCGCTTGGGTCATGGAAGCACCACAGCGCGATAACCAAGGAACAGTCATTGCCCCGCCACCAATCCCAAATAGTGCAGAAATAGCGCCTACAACACCACCAGCTACGGTCATCGCTGCTTTGCCAGGCAACCCCACCCCCGGTTTAGGGTTAAGGCCTAGCACCATTTTGACTGCCAACAGCAACACAAAGATACCGAACAGAGTACCCAAAACAGTGCCCGACAGGTTGTCGGCAATAAATACACCGCCAATTGCCCCCAGCATCAACCCAGGTAGTAACGCCATAAACCAGGGGCGGTGCACGCTTCCCTTGCGAAAATGGCCCAGCGCTGAAGAAGCACCGGTTACCACAATGGTAGCCAGCGACGTGCCTACCGCTAAATGCATGGTGATTTCAGGGGCAATGTTTTGAAGGCCGAATGCAAATACCAGCGCAGGCACAATGATAAGCCCCCCGCCAACGCCAAATAGCCCCGCCATTGTGCCTGCTGCAGCCCCTAAAACTAAATAACTTGCAATAAGAGCCACTACTGTCATTAGGTAGGTGTCTCGTTGTTTATATTAGGTACCCATTTGGTGATCATGCCCACGAGAGTTTCGGGCTGATAGGGCTTGGCAAGCATATCGTCTAACCCGGCGGCCTCACAGGTTTCCCGCCTGGCGTTATCAACATTTGCGGTTAACGCGACCAGCACACTGCGCGGACTATCGTTGTTATGCTCATAGTCGCGCCACCGCTGCGCAGTTTCAAACCCGTCTAAGGTTGGCATAAAAATATCCATAAATACCAAATCATAAAACGTGGTTTGTTGTCGCTCCAGCGCCTGCTCGCCGCTGCTTACTCCTTCTACATAAAGCCCTTGGGCCTCGAGCATTTGCCGCGCCAGCATTAAATTTACGGGGCCATCATCCACCACTAGCACTTTGAGCTGCCGTTTGGTGCTGGCTGGCAACGCCTGATCACCTCCTGCTTCACTGGCGCTTTCCAGGGCAAAATTGGCTAGCAGGGCACGAATATCGGCCAGCCGGTCTTGCACGTGGCTAATGTCTTGATGGCACTCTTTACACTGGTCTTTCTGTATTAAGTCACCCAGATAAGCAAACAGATTATCGGCTTCCCGCTGTAGAAGCGTTAAATAGTCTGACTTCAATCGTGACTCTTCTCGCGCACGGTCTCGCCCTGCCATAAGGCGCTTAAGCTGTTGTTGCTGTTGATGAAGATTTTCCAGCAACGCTGGATCCTGCTTGGGTTGCTCAGCCGTTGGCGGTATAAATGGCGCTTTGCCTTGAACACGCACTAACCTGGCCAGTAGCTCGTTGACTAGTGCCACACGCTGTAGCGGAAAAAGCGGCTCAGTGCCCACAGACGCAATTGGCTGTTCACCTGATGGCGCGCGCGCCACTGTATGGCTAAGCGCCTTAGTGTTGCGCTCAAGTGCTTTTAACTCATGCATGAATAGCACATCTATCCGCTTGGCTCGGCTTTTAAGCAACATAAGAAAGGCAGCTACGTTCATGCAGCTGCCTAATAACAGGGTAAGGGTTAGCCAAAGCGTTGTACTCCATGACGTTTGATTTGGCGACATCCCCCAGATAACGAGCCCCACTAACACACACAGCATGACCAGTGCGGCTTGCACAAGCAGCAAAGGCCAGAGAATCGGCCATGTAACGGCATTCCAAAAGTGCTCTCGCTGATAGGATTGCATGTTCAGAGTCCTGGGTTGCGGTCAAGCATCGGTGGTCAAACATCCTGTTCTAAGGTTAGTGTACGTCTACACACCAACGCTGTCATTCCACTCTTGTAGAGGTTGACGCTGTTGCTCACTGAATCTGAAGGATGACAGAGTTCGCGATGTGCTTAATAACCTTTGCTTGGCACCCTGGCAGTACCCAACCTCTTCGCCTAGCGGCGAACCGTGATGAGTTTCACGCACGCCCCACGGCGCCATTAGCCTTTTGGGATAAGCCTCGCGGGCTGATGGGCGGACGGGATTTAGAAGCGGGGGGCACTTGGCTGGCGGCGAACCAGCAGGGTCGGGTAGCCGCGCTAACGAATGTACGCGACCCCCGGCTTGCTACGCCGAGCAACGCACCTAGCCGGGGAGAGCTGGTGGCGAGTGCCCTGCAATGTAGTGACATTGATGCTTGGCTGATAAAACTGGCTAACACCGAGGCTAAGCACTACGCAGGATTTAACCTGCTCGTCGCTACAACAGAGCGCTTATGGCATCTGCACAGAGGTTACGATGGCACTAACCTGACCGAGATAGCCAACGGGGTGCATGGTCTCTCCAATGCGACGCTAAACACCCCCTGGCCGAAGTTAACCGCCGTAAAGCAGGCCTTGGCCCATAGCCGCCCTAACAACTGGCGCCACGCTACTCAAGATGCCTTGCATAGCCCGCTGATAGCACCTGACACCGGCTTGCCCGATACGGGGGTTGGCTTAACGCTTGAGCGCCAGCTTTCCGCCGCCTTTATTATCGGTGAGCAGTACGGTACTCGGGCGACAACGTGGTTAACGCTCAATCAGCAGGGGGAAGTGGCAATGACCGAGCAGCGATTTGGGCCGCTCGGCCGTTTTGAAGGGGAAACCACGCTCTCAAGCTCAGTCTCGCGGGGGTAATAGATGCGAAAGCTGCCATTCATCCATGCGCATATTTAAATGGGCATGCACTTGAGCGGGGGTATCTTGCTGCATAATTTCTTCAAGCAGCTGCTTTGCATCCGTAAAGCTTACCCGGCGAATCGCCGCGCGTACTTTGGGCAAACTGGGGGCGTTCATGGAAAGGCTTGTGAAGCCCATGGCCATCAATAACAGTGCCCCTGCGGGGTCCCCTGCCAGCTCACCACACAGCGAAATAGGCTTATTCAGCCGCTTGGCATCTTGGGAGAGCTCTTGCAGCGCACCGAGAAGCGCTGGGTGCAGCGCATCGTAAAGGCTTGAGACTCGCGGGTTATTGCGGTCTACCGCTAGCAGATATTGCGTTAAATCGTTGCTGCCCACTGAGAAGAAATCAACCCGCTTGGCTAGTGCGTCCATTTGATAAATGGTCGCAGGCACTTCGATCATCACGCCCACCTGGGGCCGGATTACGGTGGTACCCTCCTCGCCTAGCTCGACAATCGCACGATCCAGCAGGCGCAACGCCTCATCGACCTCTTCCACATTGGTGATCATCGGGAAGAGCACGTAGAGGTTGCCCAGATCATGGGAGGCTTTAAGCATGGCGCGCAGCTGCACCATCAACACCTCGGGGTGATCCAGGGTTACCCGCATGCCGCGCCAGCCCAAAAACGGGTTAGCTTCCTCAATAGGGAAATACGGTAGATCTTTATCGCCACCAATATCCAGGGTGCGCATTACCACCGGCAGCGGCGCAAAGCCTTCGAGCTGCTCGCGATACATCCGCATTTGCTCTTTTTCACCGGGGAAGCGCTCGGTAATCATAAACGGCACTTCGGTACGGTATAGCCCGACACCACCAATACGGCTTTTAAGCAGCGAGCTGGCATCGACGGCTAAGCCCGTGTTGACCATCAGCGGCATAGAATAGCCATCGGGGGTTTCGCTGGGCTGGTCTTGCTCGTGCTCCAGCACCTCACTGAGGGCTTTCTCTTCGGCGATTAAACTGGCGTAGCGCGTTTTCAGCTCTTCGGCCGGTCGCACAAACAAGCGGCCACGGTGGCCATCCAGCACGACGGGGGCGCCGTTTAAGCGCGGCAACGGTAAATCCACCATGCCCAATACGGTGGGAATCCCCATGGCGCGAGCCACAATCGCCACGTGAGAGGTGCTTGAACCGCGCACCGACACCAGGCCTTTCAGTTTATCCCGCGGCACTTCACCCAACATGGCTACGCTGATTTCGTCACCGACCAAGATGGCGTTATCTGGGTAGGTTTCAGGCGTTGAGGGGGTATCTTCCTGCAAATGCGACAGCACGCGGCGGCCCAAGTCGCGAATATCCGCCGCCCGCTCGCGAAGGTAGTCGTCATCGACGCGCTCTAGATATTGCACATGGCGTCGCACCACATCGGCCAGAGCCCCAGGTGCCCACTGGCCTTCGCGAATACGTTTTTCCACCTCTTCCGAGAGCGCTGCCTCCCCAAGCATTTGTTGATACACATCAAAGAGGGCAAGTTCTTGGGCAGAAATACGGCTCGCCAAGCGCTCAGCCGCCGCGCGAATCTCGCTGCGCGTTTTGCCGATGGCCTCTTTTAAGCGAGCGACTTCATAATCCTGATCATTCGGGATCAGATCGGGGACGCTATTAAGATCAGCGGGCGGGGTAATCACGACCGCTTCGCCCATGGCCATACCGGGTGATGCCGCCACGCCTTTGAACATGGCTTGGCCACCCGGCAGCGCAGGGCGGGAAAGATTACCCGTGGCTAACGCATGGGCAAGCACCCCTGCCAACTGAGCAGCCATGGTGACCAGAAAGGCTTCGTCTTCATCATCGTACTGGCGTTTTTCAGCCTGCTGTACGACTAATACGCCAAGCATGAGGCGCTGGTGAATAATCGGCACCCCCAAGAAGCTTGAGTAGCGCTCTTCACCCGTGGCCTCAAAATAGCGAAAATGGGAATGCGCCTGAGCGTCTTCCAGATTAAGCGGTTCACTGCGCTTGGCGACTAGCCCTACCAAGCCTTCTCCCAGGGGCAGCACCACGCGGCCCACCGCCTGAGTACGCAAGCCAATGGTTTCCATCAACACTAACGACTCAAGCTCTTTATCGTAAAGATAAAAAGAGCACACGTCGGTTTGCATGGCCTTGCGTATGCGGCGAACCATGGTTGACAGCGCGGCATCGAGGTTTCGAGCGCCATTCACTTCCTGAATGACGCGACGTAACACCTCAAGCATGGAGGTTTTACTTTTCACTATTATTTGCCTCGCTGAGGGATTTCCGGCTGGCTTGACTGCCCCATCCTAGGCAGCAAAGCGCGATTACCCTTCGTTATCTTGTGCTAGGCGCTGTACACGCGGAGAAAGCTCTCGTAACGCGCGTCGATATACCTCTCGTTTAAACGGCACGACCTGCCCCAGCGGGTACCAGTAGCTCACCCAGCGCCAGCCATCGAATTCGGGCTTGGGCGTAGCCGTCATGCAGATTCGGTTCTCTTGACAGCGAATCCTAAGTAAAAACCACTTCTGCTTCTGACCGATACAGACCGGTCGCGAGTGGGTACGAATCATGCGTCGTGGAAGACGGTAGCGCAGCCAGCCCCGGGTGCAGGCGACAATATCAACATCGTCGGCGGTTAGGCCGATCTCTTCGTGAAGCTCACGAAAAAGCGCTTGTTGTGGAGTCTCGCTTGCTTTAATGCCTCCCTGAGGGAATTGCCACGCATTTTGTCCTACACGACGCGCCCAGAGCAGCTGCCCCTGGCTATTGGCAATAATAATGCCAACATTGGGGCGAAAGCCGTCAGCGTCGATCACGGACATCACCTTAATAAATTTTCAGTTGTGTCCATTTTTCCACAAGGGAGACAGGCGTATCAATACAATAAAACGCTAAGTGGTTAAACCATGGCGACTCTGCGATAATCCGCCGCTTTGTGTCCCGCGATTAACTCGCTATCAACCATCACATTAACCATAAGGGGAGCGCCGTGAGTCTGGCCATTTTCGATTTGGATAATACGCTGCTATCCATCGACAGCGATCACGCCTGGGGTGAGTTTCTACTCGAACAGGGCGCCGTAGATCCTGTTGCTTACCGAGAAGCCAACGAACGCTTTATGGCCGATTACAACGCGGGCACCCTGGATATGGCGGCGTTTCTGGAGGTGGCACTGAAGCCGCTTGCAGAAAACACGCCGGAACAGCTGGCCGCCTGGCATCAGCAGTTTATGGCCAGCAAAATTGAACCGCATATCCTCCCCAAGGCCGAAGAGCTTCTGGCCCGCCACCGCACCAAAGGCGATACGCTGCTGATCATCACCGCCACCAACCGCTTTATTACCGCGCCTATTGCTGAGCGCTTGGGCGTCGATGATTTAATCGCGGTTGACCCTGAAATGATTGATGGGCGCTATACCGGGCGGGTGTCAGGAGTGCCGAGCTACCGCGAAGGCAAAGTCACTCGTTTAAAGCAGTGGCTTGAAGATCAAGACTTAACCATGGATGGCGCTTGGTTTTACAGCGACTCCCACAACGACCTGCCGCTGCTTGAGCAAGTCGAGCACCCCGTCGCCGTCGACCCCGACGATACGCTCCGCGAAGTCGCCGAAACGCGCCATTGGCGGATTATGAGTTTGCGTGATTGAGCGTGGTGAGTGGTGAGTAGTAAATCGCAATAAAAAACCCCGCAAGCATGCTTGCGGGGTTTTGCGTTTACTGAGCGTTCTTTTAAAAACGCCAGCGGGCATGCTTAGCCGAGCAGGTGCTCAACGGCAGCGCGCTCTTCACGCAGTTCTTTCTCGGTGGCTTGCATCTTCTCTTTGCTGAACGCGTCCAGCTCGAAACCTTGAACGATTTCGTACTTACCACCCTGGCAGCGCACCGGGTAGGAGTAGATGATGCCTGCGTCGATGCCGTAGCTGCCATCAGACGGAATCGCCATGCTGACGATACCTTTGGAGCCCAGCGCCCAATCGCGCATGTGGTCGATAGCAGAAGAAGCGGCAGACGCTGCAGATGACGCACCGCGTGCTTTAATGATCGCCGCGCCGCGCTGCTGAACGGTGGGGATGAAGTCGTTTTCGTACCAGTCGCGCTCAACCAGATCAAACGCCGCTTTGCCGTCAACTTTGCACTGGCCAAGATCTGGATACTGGGTGGCACTGTGGTTGCCCCAGATGATCATGTTTTCAACGTCGGTGACGTGCTTGCCGGTTTTCTGAGCCAGCTGCGTCAGCGCGCGGTTGTGATCCAGACGCGTCATGGCGGTAAACTGACCAGCGTCCAGGTCCGGCGCGTTGCAAGAAGCAATCAGCGCGTTAGTGTTGGCAGGGTTACCCACTACCAGCACTTTTACATCACGGCTTGCGTGATCGTTCAGCGCTTTACCCTGTACGGAGAAGATCGCTGCGTTGGCTTCCAGCAGGTCTTTACGCTCCATGCCGGGGCCACGCGGACGGGCACCTACCAATAGGGCGAAGTCAGCGTCTTTGAACGCGACATTGGGGTCGTCAGTCGCAACAATATCTTGTACTAGCGGGAAGGCACAGTCGTTGACTTCCATCACCACGCCGTTCAGGGCGTCCATCGCCTGGGGGATTTCCAGAAGCTGAAGAATGACAGGCTGATCCGGCCCCAACATGTCGCCTGCGGCGATGCGGAAAATAAGAGAGTAACTGATTTGGCCTGCGCCGCCGGTAATCGCAATACGTACTGGATCTTTCATCATTGCTCCTTGATGGTTTGCCGAGTGTAATGGCTCGCCTGAGGGTGGTTCGACAGAACTTAAGACGACAAGATGGTATGCCCAGCCGGGCAAAAACTCAATCAGACATGAGGCTAGTACCATTCCCGCAGCTGCTTGCTACTCGCTGAGAAGCTCGGGTTACGCTATGGTGTGACAGGCTGCGCGCCCCACCTTCAGCACTGTCTTTAACGTACAGTTTTAACATACGGTTTTCTGGGCTTATACGGATATAGCACCCCCATGCGACGAATCCCCTACTCTTACGCCCTTGCCAGCCTGCTGGTTCTAGCACTGGTAATATGGCTTGCCTTTGGCGATTTTCAGCGCTTTCAAACCGACCCACCCGAGAGCAGCAGCTCAGAAAGCGAGGCGCTTCCACGGGTAGAGGTGATAGTTCAGCAAAGCACCCCTTATGTTCCTCAGCAGGTTATCCAAGGCCAATTAACCGCCCAGCGCGAAACCACCTTACGCGCTAGCGTGGCAGGCTTCGTGGCGGAAAAGCCCATTGCCCAGGGGACGACAGTGGCCCAAGGCGATACCCTGCTGGTGCTGGATAACGAAGCCCTACCCGAACGTTTGCAGCAAGCAAGGGATGAGTTGTCCGTGGCAGAAGCTGAATTTTCCGGGGCGCAGAACCTACGCCGCCGGGAGCTCATTTCACAGCCTGAACTACTGCGCCTACAGAGCGCGTTAAGTGCCAGCGCTGCCCAGGTTGCCCAGCTGGAAAAACAGCTAAACGACACCCGCCCTACCGCCCCCTTTGAAGGCGTCCTTGACCGGGTGCAGGTGGAACTAGGCGATTTGCTGCAGCCCGGCGAAGAGTGGGGCCGCTTAATTGACGACCGCCGTTTAACCGGCACCGCTTGGGTATCTCAACAGCAAATTGGCGAACTCAGCGTTGGCCTACCGGTCACTGCACGGCTGTTAAACGGTCGCGCGTTAACCGGTGAGATAACCCATATCAGTAGCCGAGCTGAAGAAGCCACCCGTACCTTTTATATCGAAGTAACCCTGGACAACCCTGACCGACAACGTTTGGCAGGGGGCAGCGCGGAGTTCACCATTACCCTACCGCCGCGCCACGTACATACGCTCTCACCCGCACTTTTTAGCCTGGACGAACACGGCCAGTTAGCAGTTAAGCATATAGTAGGTGAAAACCAAGTGGCCCAAACGGCCATTGAACTGGTGAGTGCCGATATCGAACGCGCTTACGTGACGGGTCTACCGGATCCGCTTCAGCTGATTACCCTTGGCGCTGGCTTAGTTGCCCCGGGCGACACCGTCATGCCCGTTCCTGCCAACCGCCAGGAAGGTGGTTATGCGCCAACTAATTAATGCGGCGCTTACCCACACGCGCACCACGCTACTGCTGCTCGTCGGGTTACTGCTAGCGGGCATTGCTGCCTGGCAAACCATTCCTAAGGAAGCCAACCCCGACGTCACTATCCCAATTGTTTACGTTTCGCTCTCTCTGGAAGGGGTTAGCCCCGAAGATGGCGAACGGCTTTTAATTCGCCCCATGGAGCAGGAGCTACGGGGAATCGAAGGGCTGCGCAAATTCACCGCACAGTCCAGCGAAGGCCATGCCGCGGTGACCCTGGAGTTTGACCCAGGTTTCAACCCTAACACGGCCCTTTCTGATGTACGTGAACGCGTAGACATTGCCCGCAGCAGCTTGCCCGCTGAAGCTGAAGAGCCGCGGGTGATGGAAGTGAACGTCTCGGAATTTCCGGTGCTTACCATTGGCCTTTCCGGGCAGTTAGATACCCGCGAGCGCATTACGATTGCCCGGCGCCTTAAAGAAGAGATTGAGGGCATCGCCAATGTGCTAGAGGTGGATATTGCCGGGGAGCGGGAAGACCTGCTGGAAATCGTCGTGGACCCGTTGGTACTAGAGAGCTACGGCGTTGATTTTGACACGCTGTTTAATCAGATATCGCGTAATAATCGATTAGTAGCGGCGGGCAGTTTAGACACCGGCGCCGGGCGTTTGGCACTTAAGGTGCCGGGCATTATTGAATCCCTTGATGATGTGATGCAGATGCCGGTGAAAGTGGAAGGCGACCAAGTGGTGACCTTCGGCGATGTGGCCTGGATTCACCCCACCTATAGAGAGGCCGAGGGCTTTGCCCGTATTGACGGCGAGCCAGCGGTGGTGCTGGAAATTTCTAAGCGCGCCGGGGCCAATATTATCGCCACTATCGATGCCGTACGGGAACGCTTTGCCCAAGCTGGCGACCTGCTACCGGAACAGCTCAGCGTGACCACTATTTTGGATGAATCAGTCACGGTGCAGAACATGCTCTCTGAGCTGTTAAACAACGTACTGACCGCCGTCGTGCTGGTGCTGATTGTGGTAGTGGCGGTGATGGGCTGGCGCATGGCACTGCTGGTGGGCTTGACCATACCGGGGGCATTTTTAACCGGCATTCTACTGGTATGGGCCTTTGGCTTTACGCTCAACGTTGTGGTGCTGTTCGCGTTGATCTTAGTCGCTGGCATGCTGGTGGACGGCGCCATTGTGGTTAGTGAACTGGCCGACCGCCATTTGCATGACGGGCAGTCGCCCCATCAGGCGTGGCTGAACGCAGCCACGCGCATGAGTTGGCCGGTCATTGCCTCTACGGCGACGACGTTGGCGGTGTTTGTACCGCTGCTGTTTTGGCCAGGGATGGTGGGGCAGTTTATGAAGTACCTGCCCGCCACGGTGATCTTATGCTTGCTGGCATCGTTGGCCATGGCGCTGATATTTCTACCTACGCTGGGGCGGCTGGTGACCCGCCCTGCCAAAGCAGTTTCTGCCAAATTGGTTTCTGATGATTCGGCTTCAGACACGCCCGCTTCTAACGAAGAAGCCGCCACCAGCGAGGGAACCGCCAAACCCGAAAGCACGGCCCTTGGGCGCCACTACCGCAGCCTGTTAGCGCGGCTGCTACAACACCCTAGCTGGGTGCTTCTGTTCGCCCTACTGCTGATTGCCCTGCTCTACACTGGCTATGCGCGTTTCAATCACGGGGTGGATTTCTTTCCCAACGTGGAACCAGACAGCGCCCAGGTATTAGTGCGCGCCCGCGGAGATTTCTCTGCCCTGGAAGCTGATGCCATCCTGCAGCGAGTGGAAAACCGCCTGAGTGGAATGAGCGAAGTAGAAGCGCTCTATGCCCGTTCATTTGCGGCGCCCGACCAGCAGATGGGCAGTGATGTGGTGGGCGTGCTGCAGTTTCAGTTTGTGGATTGGTACCAACGCCGTCCTGCACAAGCGATATTAGACGATATGGCTGAACGCACCCGGGATATACCTGGCATAACCCTGGAGTTCCAGGAGCAGGAGATGGGCCCCGGTGGCGGCAAACCCATTGTGCTAGAGATAAGCGCCACCGACCCGGACGTTGCCGATGCGGGGGTTAATCAGTTGGTGGGGCTTATGCGCGAGCTGGGCGGGTTTACCGATATTCAGGACAACCGCAGCCTTCCGGGGGTGGAGTGACGGGTGAACGTTGATCGTGAAGCCGCTGCCCGCATGGGCACCGACATTACGACCATTGGCAGTGCGGTACAGCTGCTGACCACAGGGCTGCAGGTAGCTAGCTACCGCCCGCCTACGGTGAGCGATGAAGTGGATATTCGCGTTCGCCTGCCCAAGTCCTGGCGATCGCTGGATCAACTTGAGCGGTTAACCATTAATACCCCGCGCGGCCAAGTGCCTATCTCTCACTTTGTAACGATTACCCCAGCGCCTAAAGTTGGCACACTAAACCGCATTGATGGGCGTCGGGCGATTACTCTTGAGGCAGATTTAGCCCCCGGTCACCTTGCCGACGAGCGCTTGCGGGCGCTGCTTTCAGCGGGCGAGGGCCAACTGCCCGATGGCTTAATGGTGAACGTGGCCGGGGAGCAGGAAGACCAGCAAGAAGCGATGCAGTTTTTGATTAGCGCATTTTTAATTGCCATTGGCCTCATGGCGCTGATCTTAGTCACCCAGTTCAATAGCTACTACCAAGCGGCACTGGTGCTCTCTGCGATTGTGTTTTCAACGGCTGGGGTACTGATGGGCTTGCTGATTACCGGCCAAGCCTTTGGCATTGTGATGGTGGGCATGGGGGTTATTGCCCTGGCAGGCATTGTGGTAAACAACAATATCGTCTTGATTGACACTTATAATGAGCTACGGAGCAATGGCATGACGCCCCCAGAGGCAGCGTTGGAAGCAGGCTGTTTGCGCCTGCGCCCGGTATTGCTGACGGCGATTACCACGGTGCTGGGGCTAATGCCCATGGTGTTGGGCATTAACGTGAACCTGTTTGCCCCAGCCCTTGGCTTTAACGCCCCTTCCGCTCAGTGGTGGACGCAAATGTCCAGTGCCATCGCCGGTGGCCTCACCTTCGCCACTGGCCTTACCCTGCTGCTAACGCCATGTATGCTGGTCATTGGCGGGAGGCTTAGACGCTAGCCCAGCGGCCTCCATAGCTAGTTTCAATCGCTTAGGCCGGGGTTAGCTTACAGGCAGCATACTTGAACTCGGGTATTTTGCCGTAAGGGTCAAGGGCTGGATTGGTGAGCAGGTTAGCCGCCGCTTCAACATAGGCAAACGGCACAAATACCATGCCATCGGGAATATTGGGATCCATGCGGGCAGTTAGCGTAATCGTGCCTCGTCGCGTTGTTATCGTCAGCTTTTCACCGGGGGAAACCCCCAACCGGTAAAGCTCGCCGGGAGAAAGACTGGCAACCGCTACTGGCTCTAACGCATCCAACGCCTGGCTGCGCCGGGTCATAGAACCAGTGTGCCAGTGCTCCAGCTGCCGGCCGGTGGTAAGCACCGTGGGGTAAGCCTCATCCACCGGCTCATCCGGTGGCATCGGGCGCGTTGGGGAGAATCTCGCCCGCCCCCCTTTTCGGGGAAAAGCGTCGCTGAAGACCACGTCCTGTCCGGGTTCATCTTCTGCTGCGCAGGGGTACGTCACTGAGCCTTCCCGCGCCAGCCTCTCCCAGCTAATGTGATTAAGCGACGTCATGCCCTGCTGCATCTCCGCGAACACCTCGTTAGGGTGAGCGTAGTGCCAGTCGAGCCCAAAGCGGTTGGCAATCTCTTGAATAATCCACCCATCGGGCTTGGCATCCCCCGGCAAGGGCAGCGCTGCACGGCCTAGCTGCACTTGCCGGTTAGTGTTCGTCACCGTGCCCTCTTTTTCCGGCCAGGCGGACGCGGGCAGAATCACATCAGCCAACTGGGCGGTTTCGGTAACGAACAGGTCCTGCACCACTAACTGTTCAAGCTTACCCAGCGCGGCCCGGGCGTGGGTCAGGTCTGGGTCAGACATGGCGGGGTTTTCCCCTAAAATATACATACCGCGCACGCTGCCTGCATGGATGGCATCCATCACCTCGACAACGGTTAACCCAGGCTCATCGCTCAGCGGCGTGTTCCACAGCTCCTCAAAAGCGGCTCGCAGCTGGCTATCACCCACCGGTTGATAGTCCGGCAGTACCATAGGAATTAGCCCCGCATCAGAAGCCCCCTGGACATTGTTCTGCCCGCGCAGTGGGTGAAGGCCGGTGCCAGGGCGCCCCGTATGGCCGCAGGCCAGCGCCAGGGAGATTAAACAGCGGGCGTTGTCGGTGCCGTGGGTATGCTGAGAAATTCCCATGCCCCAGAAAATCATCGCTTTATCGGCATTGGCATAGCGGCGCGCCACGTCGCGAAGGGTATCAGGTGCTACGCCGCACAGCGCGCTCATGGCCTCAGGGGTGCTGTGGGCCACGCTATTTTTAAGCGCTTCAAAACCTTCGGTATGGGCTCCGATATACGCTTCGTCATACAGTTCTTCGGTAATAATCACATGCAAGAGCGCATTAAACAGCGAGACATCGGCGCCCGGTGTAAAGCGCACGCTTAGGCTAGCGTAAGCATCTAATGCCTGCCCGCGAGGGTCGAGAATAATAATCTCGGTGCCGCGTTTGGCCGCCTGCTTAAAGAAGGTGGCCGCCACCGGGTGATTCACCGCTGGGTTGCAGCCGGTGAGAATCACCACGTCCGCATCAAGCGCCTGCATAAACGAGGCGGTAACTGCCCCGGAACCCAAACACTCCATCAGCGCGGCCACGGAGCTGGCATGGCATAGCCGCGTGCAGTGGTCGACGTTATTGCTGCCAAACCCGGTGCGCACCAGCTTTTGGAACAGCCAAGCCTCCTCATTTGAGCACTTAGCACTGCCAAAGCCCGCTAACGCTTTTGGGCCATGGGCGGTTTTGATGTTGATTAATCCGCCGGCTGCCGCGTCAAGCGCCTCCTCCCAACTGGCTTCGCGGAAGTGGCTCAATGGATGGTTGGGGTCGAAGTTCGGGTCGAGGGTTTTGGGTATGCCGGGTTTACGCAGCAGCGGCTTGGTGAGGCGCGCTGGATGGCTGACGTAATCAAATCCAAAGCGCCCTTTCACGCACAGGCGCCCTTGGTTGGCAGGGCCGTTGCGCCCTTCCACGTAAGCTAGGGAATCGTTATTTATATGGTAGGTAAGCTGACAGCCCACGCCGCAGTAGGGGCAAACGGAATCCACCTGGCGCTGACTGCTCGAATCACCGCGCCCAGCCGCATCTACTAGCGTAGCGGGCATGAGTGCACCCGTAGGACACGCCTGCACGCACTCGCCACAGCCCACACAGGTGCTGTCGCCCATGGGGTCGCTAAAATCAAAAACGACAGCGGTGGCTGCGTCGCGCTGCGCCAAACCAATCACATCGTTACTCTGCACTTCGCGGCACGCCCGCACGCATAGGCTGCAGGTGATGCAAGCCTCTAGATTAACGTGCATGGCCGGGTGACTGGTATCCGGCTGCGCAATGGTAGGCGCAACCGCCGCATGGCTAACCGATGAAAGCCTGCGTGGCGGTAGCCAAGCTTTCACAGCGTTTTCGTTGACCGCAAGCTGGTCGGCCATGGCCCAGAAATGGCTGGAACGGTCAGGGCTTTCCGCCCGGCTGGGCTGGTCGGCCATTAACAGTTCCAGCACGGTTTCCCGGGCCTGCACCGCACGCTTTGAGCTTGCGCTGCGCACCACCATACCGGGTGCCGCTTCACGTAGGCAGCTAGCGGCCAAGGCACGCTCGCCGTCAATTTCCACCATACAGGCCCGGCAGTTGCCGTCGGCACGGTAGCCGGGGGCCTCTTTAAAGCACAGGTGGGGGATGGTTTCTCCGCTGCGCTTGGCCACCTGCCATAGGGTTTCGCCGGGGTAAGCCGTTACCGCATGGCCATCCAGGGTTAACGTAAAGGGGGCGGTCATGGCGTACTCCCTCTAGCAGCATCGCTGACGATAATCTGCTGCTGGCTAAGTTCGGCTCGAAAATCTTTAAGGAGCCCCAGCACCGGGTTGGGTGCCGCCTGCCCCAACCCACAAATTGAGGCGTCTTGCATCACTTGGGCCAAGCGGGTGAGCGCCTGCACATCCCAGCGGTTACTCTCCAGCAGGGTGAGCATTTTTTCGGTACCCACTCGGCAAGGCGTGCACTGCCCACAAGACTCATCGGCGAAGAAGGCCAATAGGTTGGTCGCCACGGCCTGCAGGTTGTCTTGATCGGAAAGCACCACAATCGCCGCCGAGCCGATAAAACAGCCGTGCTCATGTAGCGTGTCGAAATCCAGCGGAATATCCGCCTTACTGGCGGGAAGAATCCCCCCCGACGCGCCACCGGGCAGGTAGGCGGCCAGGGTGTGCCCCTCCGTCACTCCCCCACAGTACTCTTCAAGGAGCTCGCCCAAGGTAATACCCGCGGGCGCTAGGTAAACTCCGGGCTTTTTTACCCGGCCGGATACAGAAAAGCTGCGTAACCCACTTCTATCGTTGCGCCCCTGCTCGGCAAACCACGCGGCGCCCTTTTTCCAAATGCGTGGAATCCAATACACCGTTTCGACGTTATTAACCAGCGTGGGGCGGCCAAACAGTCCCTGCTGGGCAACATAAGGCGGCCGATGGCGAGGCTTGCCGGGTTTGCCTGCAAGGGACTCAATCAGCGCCGACTCTTCCCCACAGATATAGGCCCCTGCACCCCGGCGCAGCACAATAAACCCTGGCACCACTAGCCCTGCTTTTTCCAGCTCATTAATTGCTTCGTTTAGGACCCGGTGAAGCCCTGGGTACTCGTCGCGCAGGTAAATATAGAGCTGCTCGGCCTCAATGGCCCAGGCGCTGACCAACGCCCCTTCCAAAAACTGATGCGGCGCTTTTTCCAGGTAGTAGCGGTCTTTGAAGGTGCCGGGCTCGCCCTCGTCAGCATTGATAACGCAGTAACGTGGGCCTTCCTCTTGCCGCACGAAATGCCACTTCTTAAAGGTGGGAAAGCCTGCCCCGCCCAGCCCGCGTAGCATCGAGCGCTCAAGCAACGTCATAAGCGTCTCAACCGTCACCTGACCACTACGGCACTGGCTAAGTAGCTCAAAGCCACCGGCTTGCCGGTAAGCCTCTAACCGCTGCCAAGCAATCGCTTCCGGGTGAAAGTGGCCGGTATCCACCACCGCCTCAACGCCGTCTGCAGTGGCATACCGCACATGGTGATGCCCTACTTCCACCACCGGCGCGCTGTCGCAGCGGCCCATACAAGGGGCGCGAATCACTCGTACACACGCTGGATCGACCCGTGCTTCCAAGGCGTGGTGCAGCTGCCTTGCCCCCGCTAACTGGCAGGAGAGCGAATCGCACACGCGAATAGTAGTATCCGGTGGAGGCGCCTGGTGGTCGTGAACCACGTCAAAGTGAGCATAAAAGGTAGCGGTTTCGTATACCTCAGCCATGGGCAGGTTCATATAGGTCGCTAACGCGCGCAGTTCAACCAACGATAAATAGCCATGGGCATCTTGAATCGCGTGCAGGTGCTCAATCAACAGATCGCGGCGTTTGAGCGCGGGGTTGGTGCGCTCATCACCCAGCAGGTCGCGTAGCGCTGCTAAGGCTATAACGCTTAGCCCTCTGCCACGTGGCTTACCGCGAGGTGATTTGTTTACTAGTTGCCGCTTAGCAGATTTTTGTTTCACACTTGCATACTCTTTTTTGCGTTAGCCAATAATCAAAAATTCAATCTTTATGCAACATAATCAATAGCAGCATAGGCTACCATCTCTACCAACATTTCTTCTCGCGCAAAACCAGACACAATAATGGCGGCACGGTTGGGGTAAGGCGCGGTGACATAGTCTGCATAGACACGGTTAACCGTAGCCAGATCCTCGCGCTGAGTCACGTAGATCAGTACCTGAGTTAGTTGCTGCATACCCGCACCAGCGCTTTCCAGAGTATGTTGCAGATTATCTAGCGTCTGGCGCGTTTGTGCTTCGATACCGCCTTCTACCACAGTACCGTCGGCGCCGATGGGAATCTGTGCGGTAAATAAGATGCCATTGCCGACCACGGCCCATTCGAGTGGCGCCTTGGCCGCATAAAGATCGGTCTTTATCGGTTGAATCATTACAGTGCTCTCATTTATCTATCAATCGTTGTCGTTGACACCAGCACCGGCGCCGGCGCCGCCTCGGGAAGCCTCGGAGGACTCCACCAGGATGCGATGTGCCAGCGCTTTAAGACGCGCCCAGATCGCATCATCTACCTCAATGCCTTCCTGTAGCGAGCGCTCGCGGCAGGCCATTAAATCGGACTCAGAGTGACGTGCTAACAGATCCAGATCGTGGTCCTCGCCTAGGGAAGGCAATAGCTCAACGTGGTTGGCCATCACTAAGGTAATGCCGTCGTTGGGTTCGTTTTCTTCCGGCACATCGCGCACCGAGTAGATGCATACTTCTGGCGTTGGGTGGCCCGCGCGAAAACCCACCACCTGCTCGGTAAGCGGCTCCTGGGCATTGCGCCAGAAAGCGGTAATATTGATGCCACGCCCCGCAAGGCGTGAGAGATAGCCCATGATCAGCTGACGATTGTGGCAACGGCGGATTTTAACCACCGAAAGCCCCCGCGCCCGGGCCTTGGCAAAGCCCAGCTCGGTCGCCAGACTGATACTACGCAGCACGCTCTGGCCATGGCCATCCAGTACCGCTAAGTCACCATCCTGATAAATAACGGCGGGCAACGCTTCAGGGTCTTCTTCCAGTAAAAAATCCAGCCCGCGGTTGAGCTGATCAATCGCATTGAAGCCATGACACTGCATCCACGCCACCATATCGGCGGCATCAGCTGCGTCCCCGTCTTCAAAGCCAATCCCAGTGAAAGCTTTTCTGCACAACCCTTGTAGCTCATTGAAGGAGACTTTCATGATGTTTCTCCACCAGCAGCAGGTTGATAAACGGTTGACGCTGATGAGCTGGCATGGGGCGATAATCCAGCAGGCCCCACCGCGCCATTTTCAAGCGTTGGCTGCAGCGGAAAGCTCCAGTCGTCAAAATGGCTGAGGTCTTCCGGTTCGGCGTTGAGCTCTTCCACCAACGGCGCGCCTTGGAACAGGGTAATCCGCACCCAGCGGTCAGACTTGGGGTCAAAGCGGCTAGCACCGAAAAATGAAAGCTTGGTGCGCAAAAGGTGCATAGGCTTCATGTCTTGGTGCCAGAGATTGGCGTGGATGTCCCCGTAGGTATCCTTTACCAGGGTCTGCACCCGGCGGATGATCTCTTTATGGCGCGGTTTGGCCAGCAGGAAGTCCACTACCTTGGCACGCGGTGTTTCTTCAAGAAACTCACAGATCGCCGCATGGCTATGGGCAACCCTTGGCCCCATGGCAATCAGCATTTCTTTCTCGACGCCCGCCTCTGCATGGCGAATACCCAGGCGCGGCTCTTCTTTTTCGGTTGAGCGGTACCAGAACCAGTAGCTGCCTTCTCGGCTTTCGTAGTCATGCTCCAGCGCCCAGCTATAGTGGGTCTCGATCAATTGACGAAGGTGAATCAGGGCCATATCCGGCTGAAGATCCAGGTTCTCGGTGACGCCCATCTGCTCTTCGAGCGGGTCAACCAGCTCAGGGTAAAGCTCAATCAACAGCGTATTTATCAACTCCTGGGCTTCCAGCGACAGAGTCCGCTCGCTCCAGGCAACCAGCTGGGCCCACAGGTCGTCTTCCAACGGCGCACTTTCCAACCAAACGAGCACGTCCGGCAGGCTGGCTACGGTCTCGCCGTTGCGTTCGGTCTGCTCCGTGTCTTCGGTGACGGTTTCCATCAGATGCTGTAGGGCGCGGCGGGTAAGCGCAATTAGCCGCTTGCGGTCTTCTTCATTGGGTGCCTGACGCTGAGCAAGCGCCAGGGCGGTTTCACGCTGATTGACCCATTGCGCGATTAACTGCGGATGGCTAATCAGAAAAGGCGCCATCCCTAAGCCCGTCGAGTTGCCGATACCCAAGTATCGACGCAGCTCGGTGGCCAGTGCACAGGCAGTTTGCGGTGCCTGGGAGCGGGCCAAATGCTCCACCTGCTCGATGGAGAAATGGCGCAGCAGATAGACCCCGGCCATCTGCGGCGAGAACGGTCGCCGAAAGTCTGGGTTTTCATGCAGGCGGGCAAAATCAGCAATGCCGAATTTGCCGTTGCCGTAAACCGCCGTGGTACGGTAAAGATAGCCTACCCGAGTCAGCCACTGCGGGTCCGGCTGCTGGCCGCTGGCAAGCGCTTCAACAAAGTGGGCAAAGTTGCGCAGGCTTTTATTGGCGCGAGATAACACCAGTACCCTTGGATGCTGGCGGCCAGCTTCCTGCAGCGGCACATTGGCAGCCATCTGCTCCAGCAAGCTATCGTCCACATCGCCTTCTACTAGGCCGAAGGTGACATCCCAGGCTTCAGCAATCACTCGGTCGGTGCGTCGCGAGTCGTCCAATGCCTGGGCAAACATCACCCCATGGTAGCGCCCATAAGGTGTCTGCAGCCGATAGATAGCGGTGCCATAACCGTGTTCATCCAGATCAAAATGCTCCCGACTGACCTGCCAGCGCTGGCGCCCCATCTGGCGCATCAGGGTGCGCACAAAGCTTAGTCGGCAGGCGTGGAGGCTGCCCAAGCGTTCCAGCTGCATGACATCATCCGCAGGACGCAGGTTAAGAGGGGCCAGCGGCGCCAGCCCCCATTCGCGATTAATCATGAACAACGTCCTTTTTGCGGGTGCTCAACCCTTGCTCCCGCGCCATGGCATAAGCCGCTTGCGGGCCCAGCCACAGCGAGGGCAACAGCACCAGTGAAACGGGAATGGCGGTAATCACGATAAACTGCTGCAACACACCGATCTGGCCAGCCCCCATATAAAGCAGGATCGCTGCCATCAACGACATGGTAACCCCCCAGAAAATGCGCACAGCGGTATGCGGTTGATCGTGACCGGTACATACCACAGCAATTGCATAGCTCATGGAGTCGCCGGTAGTGGCCACAAAGATGGTGGTCAACAGCAAAATGGCCAGCGCCATCAAGGCGCCGCCCGGCAGTGCTTGGGCCACGGTGAGCGTCGCTACATCAAACTGGAAGTTATTCAGCGCCTCAGCCAAGTCAATTGCTCCGGTTAGCTGATAGTAAATACCGGAACCACCCAACAGGGTAAACCAGACGGTGGTGGCAATCGGTGCCATCACGGCAACGGCTAGAATCATCTGCCGAATGGTGCGACCACGAGAGATACGCGCCACGAAGATTGCCATCAGCGGGCCGTAACCGATAAACCAGGCGAAGAAGAACACCGTCCACCACTGCATCCACCAGGCCGGCGCGGTTTCCGAGGTCATGGTGGCCATGGCAAAGAAAGAACTGATGTAGACACCAAAGCCTTGCAGGTAGGCATTGGCAAAGAACAGCGTTGGGCCAAAGACAAAGATCACCGCAGCGATAGCCAGGGCCAGAAACACATTGAAGCGGCTAAGCAGCTGAATGCCGCGATGAATACCGGTAGCCGCAGAGGTGACGTACACGGCGCCCAGCACTATCAGAATCATCAGCTGAGTGGTGTAGCCTTCGCTGATGCCAAACAGCTCATGCAGACCAAAGCTGACCTGGGTGGCCAGAAAGCCAATCGGGCCAACGGTGCCTGCTACCACCGCAATTACACAGCAGGCATCGACCACGCCGCCCACCCAGCTGCGCATCAGGCGCTCGCCAAGTACCGGATACAGCAGAGTTCGCGGCTGCAGCGGAAGGCCACGGTCGTAGTGCCAGTAAGCCAGTACAACAGCCGTCAGCGAGCCAAGTACCGCCCAGGCCAGAAAGCCCCAGTGCATGAACGACTGCGCCAGCGCGCTGGCAATCGCTTCCACCGTGCCTGCTTCGGTGTCGAAGGCGGGCGGCGTGACCACGATGTGATACACCGGCTCACCGGCAGCAAAGAAGACACCTCCTCCAGCCAGCAGGGTACACATAATGATCGAGAGCCACTTGAAAGTGCTCAGCTCAGGCTTATCCAGGCCACCCACTTTCGCGCTAGCTGCGGGTGAGATAGCCAAGCCAATAGCGATAAAGAAGGTCAGTAACAGCAGCAACTGGAAATACGAGCCCAACACCGCCGCGGTCCAGGCAAAACCGTTTGAAATCGCACCGGCCACACCCTCAGTGCTGATCAGTGAAAGAACGACAAACAGAACGACAAAGCCGCCGCTAAGCCCGAGCACAACAGGGTCACCGAACTTGCCCAGCCCTGAGGCATCGTCCTTTTTTTTGGATGAGTCCATGGGGAAACCTCATTATTGATTATTGTGGGTATTAGTTGTTGCGAATACTGCTTGTTGTGGATATTAGCTATTGCGGGCAACGCACGGCGGATGGGCAGTGCGTCCTGGCGTGCTCAATCACCACCACGGGTTGTCGTGCGCTCCAGCAATTCGACCCAGTTGCGCCCCATAATGCGAGCGACCTCTTCTTCGCCAAACCCTTTGGCAAGCAACCCATCAATCAGGTTGGGAAAGTCTCGGCTATCGCGCAGCCAAGCCAGTGGCTTTGGCCAGCCGGCATTGTTGGCACTACCTTCACCGTAATCCATCTCTTTTGACCAGCGGCCATTGCGCATCCATTCCAGCACTGTGGTCGGCTGGTTCTGGCATAAGTCAGTCCCCAGGCCGACGTGTTCAATACCCATCATGTCCACCGTACGGGCAATCATGTCGCAATAATCTTCCAGGGTGCAGTCTGGGCCGTTTTTGAGATGGAATGGATAGGCCGAAAAGCCCAGTAGTCCGTCATTTTCGGCAATCGCCTTGAGCACCTTGTCAGACTTGTTGCGCTTGGCGTCGTGGAAAAAGCTCGGGTTAGCGTGGGAGATGATCACCGGGCGCTCGGAAGTCTCGATCGCCTCAAGCGTCGAGCGTTCGCCGCTGTGGGACATATCAATCACCATGCCGACCCGGTTCATCTCGCGAATCACCTGGCGACCAAAGCGAGTAATACCGCTGTCCTCGCTCTCATAACAACCACACGCCAACAGGCTCTGGTTGTTATAGGTGAGCTGCATGATCAGAAGGCCCAGCTGGCGCAGCACTGCGACCATGTCGATATCGTCTTCAATCGGCGAGCAGTTCTGGGCGCCGAAGAAGATGCCTACCTTGCCCGCCTTCTGGGCGCGTTCGATATCGCCCGGCGCATGCACCGGCATGATCAAGTCGCTATGGGCTTCAAACCGGCGGTTCCACTCGCCGATGCGGGTCAGGGTTTCACGTAGCGTCTCGTGGTACACCAGGGTGGCGTGGACGGCGTCCACGCCGCCCTCGCGCATCTGTTCGAAAATCTCCCGGGACCAGTTGGAGTACTGGAGCCCATCAACGGTCAGCATCTGCTTGGACATAGCCCGCTCCTTACGCCTTGACGTAACAGGTTTTGACCACAGTGTAGAACTCACGCGCATAGCGCCCTTGTTCACGCGGGCCGAAGCTGGAGTCTTTGCGACCGCCAAACGGTACATGGTAATCAGTGCCAGCGGTTGCCAGGTTGACCATCACACAACCTGTCTCAGCTTCAGCTTTGAAGCGAGTCGCCAGCGCCAGGGAGTCGGTAATAATGCCCGCCGTCAGGCCGAAGTTAGTATCGTTCAGGGTAGCGATGGCTTCATCCATATCGGCGACCTTGATCACACAGGCTATTGGGCCGAAAACCTCTTCGCGGTTGATGGCCATCTCATTGGAGGTCTCAACAAACAGCGTGGGGGCCATAAAGTAGCCTTCGCTGGCACAACTTACCCGTTCGCCGCCGAACACCAGTTTGGCGCCATCAGCTTTGCCACGTTCAATCCAGTTCAGGTTGGACTCCAACTGACGGGCATCGGCGACGGGGCCAATCTGCACACCCTCTTCCAGCGCTGGCCCGACTTTAGCTTTCGCTAGCCGCGCGGTCAGCTTGTCCACAAACGCATCGTGGACGGCTTCATGAACAATCAATCGAGAAGACGCCGTGCACTTCTGTCCGGTACCGGAATAAGCGCCGTTGAAGGCTGCTTCCACCGCTAGATCCAAATTCGCATCTTCAGCGACGATCAGGGCGTTCTTGGAGCCCATTTCCAGCTGGCATTTAACCAGGTTACCGGCGGTAGCAGCGGCAACACGGCGTCCCACTTCCAGCGAGCCAGTAAAGGTCAGTGCATTAATCGCGGGGCTGGTGATCAGCGCTTCGCCGACGCTGCCGCCGCTGCCCATCAGTAGGTTAAAGGTACCCGCGGGCAAGGCCTGGCGACTGATGATTTCGGTCAAGGCCCAGGCGCTGGCAGGCACCAGGTTGGCAGGTTTGAAAATTACCGCGTTACCAAAGGCCAGTGCCGGGGCGATCTTCCATACCGCGGTAGCCATCGGGAAGTTCCACGGGCTGATGATGCCCACCACGCCCACTGGTTCCCGGCGGGTATCAACTTCAACGCCAGGGCGCACGGAGTCTACTCGCTCATCCAACTGGCGTAGCACTTCAGCAGCGTAGTAGTGGAAGAACTGCGCCGAACGCGCCACTTCACCCATACCTTCTGCCAGCGGTTTGCCTTCTTCGCGAGACAGCAGACGGCCCAACTCTTCCTTGCGCGCCATCAGCTCATCGCCAATCGCCATCAAGATGCCGTAGCGCTGCTCCAGCCCGGTTTTGGCCCACTCACGCTGGCCCAGGCGCGCTGCACTGATTGCCTCTTTAACCTGGGCAGCGCTCGCTTGGGAATACTCACCAATCACATCAGCAAGGTCCGAGGGATTGGAGTTGGTAATGTGGCTTTCGCTGTCGACCCATTGGCCGTTGATATAGAGCGCGTGGAGGGATGGCATAGCGACCTCTTTTTATGGCATTGATAACGGACTGTTGACGACATGCTAGAGAAGGCGGGAAGATAAGGATAATCAATAATTCAGATAAAATGATCAATAAAACTTACCACCAAAACTTACTATCAAAACTTACCACTATAACGAGATGAAACACTGACCATGCTTCCCGAGCTGAAACTGGCACCTTTACGCTATGTACTAGCGATCCTTGATTCGGGTGGCTTTCACGCCGCAGCCAAGCAGTTGCATCGCAGTCAGCCAGCCATTTCTATGGCAGTACGCGACCTCGAAGAGCGCCTTGGCCAACCGCTGTTTGAGAAAGGTGGTGGCAAAGCTCTGTTAACGCCCTTTGGCCGCTGGTGTGAACCACGCTTTCGCGAATTGGTGGCCCATCACGACCGAGTATGTCGCGATGCGCTGGCCATCGCACATCACCAGCGTGGGCGGGTTGATATTGCTGCAGTGCCATCGGTCGCCAGCCGTCTTATGCCCACATTATTAGTTGGATTTCTGAAGGCTTATCCCGGTATTGATATCAGCTTGCAGGACGGTCACTCCGAGCGGGTCAATGAGATGGTGTTGAAAGGCGAGGTTGAACTTGGCATCACCAGCCTATGGCTGCCCGACGACACCCTCAGCTTCGATGCGCTACTGAACGATGATATTGGCGTGGTGTGTCGTGATGACCATCCGCTAGCCCAGCAGAGTGCGTTGCATTGGCAGGCGCTCAAGCCCTATACACTGATCCGCAATGGCACCTCGCGCCTGCTTGAGGGATCGCCAGCCGCGGAACTTTTAACCCATAGCACGCTGTATATTTCCAACATGATTTCGCTCACTGCCATGCTAGAAGCCGGTATAGGTGTGACGACATTGCCCCGGTTGGCGTTTCAGGAAGAGCATCAGCGGCTACGCTTTATCCCACTAGCTCAACCCTATCTCGAACGACGAATTGGGTTACTGAAACATGCTGGACGAAGCCTCACTCCTGCTGCAGATGCTATGTATACCTATCTTTTATCAGAGCTTAGCAATATCTCGCGTACGCTAACCCTTATTCATAACAAACGGTAATCTTCTAAAAACACTCGGCGATGACCTGAAGAGGATGCAGCAGCATCTAGCGCTGTATAAATCAAATAGCTTTAAACACCTTACAGCTTGGTGCCTTTTGTCACTGTAAAAGCAGGCCTCTATTATTGGCATGGAACTAATAATCCGTCCGGTTGCAACGAGCGGCCACTTTGCTGGTCGTAGTGTTGCTCAGCGACGTTTTAAAGCATAGAGGTTAACCCACGTTAGCGAAACCAAGGCGTTAGACTGATGCAATGCGGCACGCTGCCAAACAGCACCCGGGTGCAATGTTACTGGCAACGTATGTGGGTAATCTTTATTATCGGCTGTCTTTTTAATAGGTTAGGAGCGTGACATGGATAAACGAGCACCCTGGATAATCACGCTCTTATTAGTAACCGCACTGAACGCTCCGCAGGCGTTTGGCACTAGCTCCTTCAAGATAATTACTTCATTTAGCGTAATCGAAGACCTGGTTAAGCGGGTAGCGGGCAGCGACATCACGATTACCAACCTTGTGCCAACGGGGAAAGATGTCCACCGCTGGGAGTTAACGCCCCCCAATGTGCTGGCCATTGAAGAAGCGGATATCATGTTTTACAACGGTTTTGGCTTAGAGCCTTGGATGCGCCATGTGGAAGCGATGGCCCGAGACAGCCTTACCCTGACCGCCCTTGCCGAAAACGCTGACTATGCGCCGCTGCCTATTTCAACAGGGCAGTTTAAAGGCAACCCTGACCCCCATATGTGGATGGACCCTAAAGGGGCCGCCGCTTATATCGACGTGATTGCGCAAACCCTAAGCGAGCACTACCCCGAGAAAGCCGAAGCCTTCAACACCCGAGCCACAGAGGCCCATGAGGCGCTAGCGAAGCTGGATCGGACACTATTAGAGCGCCTGCAAGGCATACCTCAGACCAATCGCCTACTGGTGACCAGTGAGGCAGGCATGAGCTATTTCGCGCGCGCCTATGAGTTTGAGTACACCGCTATTTGGGGCGTAAACCATGAAACCTTTGGTAGCGCCGAGGCAATGGCGTCAATGAGCATGCGTTTGGCGGAAAAACGCCCACAGGCACTGTTTTATGAAAGCACGGTGCCGTGTATTCATATGGACGCCCTTGCCCGAGAGGTGAACGCAAGCCTTAAAGGCCCGCTTTATGTGGATACACTGGGGGCAAGCGACAGCCCTGCCTACAACTACCCCGCCATGCTGCGCCATAACGTGGAGCAGCTTCACGAAGGGTTGGGCGGGGCCCGTGCAGACTAGCCAGCGCTCCTTGAATTAATAGCGAACCGCAAATACGTAATAGCTAGCGAGGATTACTCTGTCAGTGCCAGCAGCGAGCTAATTAACAGATCAGGCTGGCTCTGCTCAATGGGCTCACCGTGGTTATAGCCGTAGGGCAGCGCCACGGTGGTAAAGCCCGCGGCTTTGCCCGCCGCTATGTCGTGACGGGAGTCCCCCACCATCACGCTGGCTGAAGGGGGAATATCCAGCGCTTGTGCAGCGTGTAACAGCGGCGCCGGGCTAGGTTTTTTCTCGGCCAGCGAATCACCGCCCAGGCAAAGAGTAAACAACGGCAGCAGTTCGAAGTGGCTTAAGATTGGCGCAATAAAACGCTCGGGTTTATTAGTGATCAACACCAGTGCATAGCCCTTTTGGTGCAAGGCATTTAGTGTCGGCTGCACCCCTGGATAAAGCTGAGTAAGCGCATTGGGTGCTGCACTGTAGTGATGCATAAAAGCGTCATACGCGTTGGCCTGTAAGGCTTGATCTGGCGCCTGTTCAACCGCCCAGGTTAGCGCCCGTTCCACCAATACCGGCGCGCCGTTACCCACCCAGTCGCGCACGTGCTCTTCACTAGGTGCTGCTAGGCCAACCTCATTCAGCGCTTTTTGTACGGCTACCGTTAAATCCGGCACTGAATCAATTAAAGTGCCGTCTAAATCAAATGCAATTAACCGCTTTGCTTGCAAGATGGTGTGCACGCTGCTGCTCTCCTATATGGCGCGATGAGGCGCTACTAACTCAAAGACTAAGCCAAAGTAATAGCCATTACTTTTATTATCTTATCGTTTTTACACGTCGTCAGGCAGGCTAGAAGGTTCTATGCTGAGGCTATATTTGCAAGGAGAGCAGAATGGCCATTCCAAGAATTGTGATCGTTGGTGGCGGTGCGGGCGGGTTGGCTCTTGCCACACGCCTTGGGCAGACGCTAGGCAAAAAAAAGCGCGCGGAGGTCGTGCTGTTGGACCGCAACGCCACCCATGTATGGAAGCCGCTTTTACATGAATTGGCGACCGGAGCGCTTAACTCCAGCATGGATGAGGTAGATTACCGCGGACACTCCTCCGCCCACCATTACCGCTACCAGCGCGGCTCATTGGATGGCCTTGATCGCGAGAAAAAAGTCATTCACCTAGCACCGATTCTAGACGAAGACGGTGAGGAAGTACTGCCCGCCCGGGAGCTTACCTACGACTACCTCGTGCTAGCCCTCGGCAGCATTTCAAACGATTTCGGCACCGAAGGCGTTGCAGAGCACTGCCACTTTATGGACTCGCCCCAGCAGGCCAAGGCGTTTCAGCACCACATGATTAACACCTTTTTACGCTATACCGACCCCACCCTACGCCAACATACCCAATTAACCATTGGCATCGTGGGGGGCGGCGCTACCGGCGTAGAACTTTCCGCCGAACTGTTAGACGCCTCGCGCCTGCTCAACGCCTACGGCGTTACCGCTCTTGACCACCAGAATATCAGCGTGCATCTAATCGAAGGCGCCCCCCGCTTACTGCCTGCCCTTTCCGAGCGCATTGGTCTCACCGTTCAGCAAGAGCTGGAGAGCATGGGAGTACAGGTGCATGTGGACACCACTGTTCAGCAGGCGCAGCAGTACCAGCTAATCACCGGTGATGGAGAGGTCATCGAAACCGACCTAAACGTGTGGGCGGCGGGGATTAAAGCGCCACCTTTTTTAGCAGAGATTGGTTTGACGGCTAATAAGAAGAATCAAATCCAGGTGGCGCAGACGCTACAAAGCGTTGATGACCCTAATATCTTTGCCATGGGCGATTGCGCCAGCTGCCCACAAGGGGAGGATAGCACCGTGCCGCCCCGCGCCCAGGCAGCCCACCAGCAAGCCAAGCTGCTGGCTAAAAATCTAGTGAATGCGCTGGAGAGCAAGCCGCTGAAACCGTTTATTTACCGCGACCACGGCTCGCTGGTGTCACTGGCTCGCTATGACGCGGTAGGCAACTTGATGCGCAGCTCCGCTTCTCGCGGACTGTTTCTAGAGGGCTGGCTGGCGCGCCAAGCCTACGCTTCGCTTTACCGTATGCACCAGCTCTCTATTCATGGCGCCCCCAAAACCGGGCTTGCCTGGCTAGTCGATAAGCTAAACCGCTACCTGAAACCACGCATGAAACTGCACTAAACTGCTATTTTAGCCCTGCACATTTTAACCCTGCACCTTGGCCAGTTCGTTACGCAGCTGCTGAATAACGCTGTCGTAACCGTAGGGGTCGCTGGCTTGATGGGCACTAAAAATGGCCGAGCCTGCGACAAAGGTATCGGCACCGGCGGCGGCGATATCGGCAATGTTATCTACCTTTACGCCACCGTCGATCTCTAAGCGGATCGGTCGGCCAGAAGCATCTATACGTGCCCGCGCGTCGCGCAGCTTATCCAGCGTGCCAGGGATAAATGACTGGCCGCCGAAGCCTGGGTTAACACTCATCAGCAGAACCATGTCGATTTTGTCCATCACGTAATCAAGGTACGAAAGCGGGGTCGCTGGATTAAACACCAGCCCCGCTTTGCAACCGCCGTCACGGATTAGTTGCAGCGACCGGTCGATATGCTCAGAAGCCTCTGGGTGAAACGTGATGTAGTTCGCCCCTGCCTCGATAAAGTCGCCAATCATACGGTCAACCGGCTTAACCATTAGATGCACATCAATGGGCGCGGTAACGCCGTGCTGCCGAAGCGCTTTGCACACCATGGGGCCAATGGTCAGGTTGGGTACGTAGTGGTTGTCCATCACGTCGAAGTGAACAATATCAGCACCGGCGGCCAACACGTTATCAACCTCCTCGCCAAGCCGCGCAAAATTAGCGGAGAGAATCGAAGGGGCAATCAGAAAATCGTGCGCAGCGGACATAATGCGTTCCTTGGTTACCAGGGGGAAGTAGGTGCACATCTTACCAGAGCCATCCACGAAGCCCCATCTTGGTGAACGGACACGCTGCACGAAGCCATACACTCATATTCTTAAAAAGAATATAAAACACAATTGTAATTCCACAATCACAGGTATAACCTTAGTGCCATTGCGACAAGATCGCCCCCGAATGTAAGGAGCCTGCTATGCCTTTGCCAACATTTTCACGCCCCCTTTTCCGCCGCAGTCTGCTGTCGATTGCACTGGGTGCAACGGTTGCCAGCGCCGCTTTATCCAGTACAGCGGCTGCCCAAGAGCGCGAGCTACTGAACTCCTCCTACGATATCGCCCGTGAACTTTTCAGCGCTATCAACCCTGAGTTCCAAGCGTGGTGGCAAGAAGAGCACGGTGAGGAGATTGATATTAACCAGTCCCACGGTGGCTCTTCTGCGCAAGCGCGCGCCATCCTGCAGGGCCTGCGTGCAGATGTCGTCACCTTTAATCAGGTAACTGATGTTCAAGTGCTCGCTGATGCTGGTTTAGTCGCGGATGATTGGCAGGAGGCGTTTGAAAACAACGCGTCTCCTTACTACTCCACCACCGCGTTTTTGGTACGCAAAGATAACCCTAAAGGCATCGAAAGCTGGGATGATTTAGTTAAGGAAGACATTCAGATGGTCTTCCCTAACCCTAAAACCTCCGGTAATGGCCGCTACACCTACTTAGCCGCCTGGGGCTTTGCTGAAAATGAATTTGATGGCGATGAAGAGCAAATCCAGGACTTTATGCGCACCTTCCTGCGCAACGTAGCGGTCTTTGATACCGGCGGTCGTGGCGCTACGACTAGCTTTATCGAGCGCGGTATCGGCGATGTCCTGATCAGCTTCGAGTCGGAAGTGAACAACATCCGTAGCGAATACGGCAGCGACGATTACGAAGTTATCGTGCCGCCGGTCAGCGTCTTGGCCGAGTTCCCAGTAGCAGTGGTAGGTCCTAACGCCGAACGCAACGGCAATAGCGACTTGGCCCAGAGCTACCTTGAGTATTTGTACAGCGAAGATGCCCAGCGCCAGTTGGCAGGCTTTAACTACCGGGTTCACAACGAAACCGTGGTAGCAGAGTTTGCTGACCAGTTCCCCGAAACCGAGCTGTTTGAAGTAGAAGACGTGTTCGGTAGCTGGGAAGAAGCGATGGAAAACCACTTTGCAGGTGGTGCCCTCCTTGACCAACTGCAGCGTCGTTAACGGTATCCCATGCGCCAATTAGCATTATGGCGGCCCGGCAGCACACGCGTGCTGCCGGGCTTTGGCCTTTCAATGGGTATCAGCGTGATGTTTATCTCGCTGGTACTGCTACTACCGATCACGGGTCTGTTTGGCCAGTTGGCGGGGCTTAGCCTTGCCGAGTATTGGGCGATTATTACCGAGGGCCGCGTGGTGGCCAGCTACATGGTCACCATCGGCGCGGCGGCCGTAGCCGCGCTGGTTAACGCGGTATTTGGCCTGTTGCTGGCCTGGGTGCTGGTGCGCTACGAGTTCCCCGGTAAGCGCCTATTAGACGCCTTAATGGATTTACCCTTTGCGCTGCCCACGGCCGTGGCGGGTATCACCCTTGCTACGCTATATGCGGGCAGTAGCTGGATGGGCCAACTGCTAGAGCCGTTAGGCTTTCAAGTGGCGTATACCTGGGTGGGTATCGCCCTGGCCATGGCGTTTACCAGCATTCCTTTTGTGGTGCGCACCGTGCAGCCAGTACTCGAAGACCTGCCTGCCGAGGTAGACGAGGCCGCTATGTCTCTGGGTGCAACCGACGGCGTAGCGTTTCGCCGGGTGATCATGCCGCACCTTTGGCCCGCACTGGTCACCGGCACCGGGCTTGCCTTTGTACGCTCGCTGGGCGAATTCGGGGCGATTATTTTTATCGCCGGTAATATGCCCTACGAAACGGAAATTACCGCGCTGATGATTTTCGTCAAGCTGCAAGAGTATGACTACGCCGGTGCCTCTGCGATTGCCTCGGTGGTACTGATGGTATCGCTTGCCCTGCTGCTGGCGATCAACATTTGGCAAGGCCGCTTCGTGCGCCGCTTGCATGGAGGAAAAGGTTAATGCGCAGAATTGGTGATGCGCCCTCTGTGCGGCGCCTATTGATTGGCGCGGCGCTGATTCTCTCAGCGCTGTTTTTGCTGCTGCCGCTGGTGGCTATTTTTGCCCAGGCATTTTCCCAGGGCGTGATGGTCTTTTGGGCCAACGTTAGCAATACGTTCACCTTGCATGCCATCGGTTTAACACTGGTAATCGCGCTACTGACGATTCCCGTGTGTCTGGTATTTGGTGTGGCGCTTGCGTGGCTGGTAACCCGCTTTAGTTTCCCTGGTCGGCGCATCTTGCAAACGCTGATTGATATTCCGTTTGCCGTTTCACCGGTGGTAGCCGGGCTTATTTATCTGCTGCTCTACGGGCGTAATGGCTGGATTGGTAGTTGGTTAGATACCTATGACATTCAGCTGATGTTTGCCTGGCCCGGCATCCTCATGGTGACTATTTTCGTCACCTGCCCCTTCGTTGCGCGCGAACTGATTCCGCTGATGCAGGCCCAAGGCTCGCGAGAAGAGGAAGCAGCCGTGACTCTCGGCGCTGGCGGCTGGACCACCTTCCGGCGTGTCACGCTACCCAACATTCGCTGGGCGCTGCTGTACGGGATCATTCTCACCAACGCCCGAGCGGTGGGTGAATTTGGTGCCGTATCGGTGGTCGCAGGGGCTATTCGCGGGAAAACAAACACGTTGCCGCTGCATCTAGAGCAGCTTTATCAGGATTACAACACGGTGGGCGCGTTTGCCAGCGCCGCACTGCTGGCCCTTATTGCCCTGTTAACCCTTGCGGCCAAGGCAGGCCTGGAATGGCGCGCATCGCGCCGGGAGGCTTTCTTATGAGTATTCGCTTAGAGAATATTGCCAAGCACTTTGCCAATACCCAGGCACTGGAGCCCATCAACCTCGATATCCACGAGGGTGAACTGGTGGGCTTGCTAGGCCCCTCTGGTTCAGGAAAAACCACCCTGCTGCGCATTATTGCCGGGCTTGAGAATGCGGACCGCTCGCCTACGCCGGGTAAAATCATCTTTGGTGATCGCGATGTGACCAACGTCCACGTGCGCGACCGCCGGATTGGCTTTGTCTTCCAGCACTACGCGCTATTTCGCCACATGAGCGTGTACGACAACGTAGCGTTTGGCTTAACCGTCATGCCTAGAAAGCGGCGCCCTTCCAGCGGTGAAATTCGCGCGCGGGTGTTTAGGCTTTTGGAAATGGTCCAACTGCAAAATTTTGCCAACCGCCTGCCCGCTCAACTCTCGGGTGGCCAGCAGCAACGCGTATCGCTGGCTCGCGCCCTGGCTGTTGAGCCCGATGTGCTGCTGCTGGACGAACCGTTTGGGGCGCTGGATGCCAAAGTACGCCAGGATCTGCGCCGCTGGCTGCGTCGACTGCACGAAGAGTTAAACTTCACCAATGTGTTTGTCACCCACGACCAGGAAGAAGCATTAGAGCTATCCGACCGCGTTGTGGTGATGAGCAACGGCCGCATCGAGCAGATTGACACGCCGGACACGCTCTACCGCTCGCCGAAAAACCGCTTTGTGTTTGAGTTTCTGGGTGATGTAAACCACTTAGAGGGCCGCGTGCGCGACGGCGTGCTTACCTGTGGCGACGCCCACTTAAACGTTGACCTACCCGATGGCGATGAAGAGCTGCTGCTGCGCCCCCATGAGGTACGCCTTGCGGAGCAGCCTAGCTCAGAGAGCCACTTGCCGGTGACGATTACTGCTATTTCCCCGGTGGGGGCAGAAGTGCGTGTTGAACTGGAAGCCGACTGGCTGGCTAAACCATGGCTTGCCACCGTGCGCCATGCGGATTTCGAACGGCTAGAGATGCGTCGCGGGCAGCGACTGTTTGCCCACCCCCGCCAGTGGCATCGATTTAAAGAGGACGCACCCACGTCCGAGAAGCAAACTCGGGCGGCGTAAGCCGCTATACTGGCGTTAGGTTTTGCTTATAAAGATACGCCAACGTGTTGTCGGCCAAGCTTTTTTTGCATATTGTGGCTTAACGCCCTAAAGGGCGATAACTATTCATCACGGTGACTGCGGAGAATCCTATGCGTCGGCGCCACTTTTTACGCTTTTCTGGGGCACTACTGGCCAGCGTTTTATTAGCAGGCTGTGCCAGCCCCCAATATCTTCAGCTTAGCCCCGAACGCAGTGCTAACGTGCCGCAAACGGGCTCAGGACAGCAGGTGACCGTCATTGCGGCCGATGCACGAAGCAGTGAGGTTATTGGCACTCGCTCTGGCGGCACGATGTCCACCGCGCAAATTACCGTCAATAGCCATGAGCTGATCCCGCGTTTGCAGGCAGAAGCCGAGCGCGCTGTACGCGATATGGGGTTCAACCCCACCCGTGAAGCCGCACAAGGACGCCCGACGCTGAAGCTCGAGCTTGCCAGCCTTCACTACGCCCGTGGTGATAGCGGCCAGCCGCTGGTGGATGAAGCACGCATTGAAGGGGTGTTTCGGGCCATCGCCGAAAATAAAGGTTCCACCTACACAGGCACCTACACGTCTCGGCGCACCCAGGGCTATGCCATCAAACCCGGTGAAGACGCTAATACGCGTATGCTGAATGACCTGCTAAGCGATGGTTTGAACCGCGCGTTCAGCGACCCAGAGCTGGGTCGCCTGCTTGCTCGCTGAATCGTGCTAGCAACACCAACTCACAAAAACCGGCTCGCAAAAGTCGGTTAGCAAGACATTCGATCGCTCTCGCCAGAACGGCTCTCGTTAGAACGCTAAAGGGCGCGGACACACTAAACGTGTGGGCCGCGCCTTTTTAATGCCCATACGCTTTCACTGCACCCTCGCTCGTCGGCTTCACCGTTTTCTAACAGCTCGACCTGAAAGTTAGGCGCCAGCAAGCGTTCAACTTCTCTGCTGGGAACGCTAAATGGCGGCCCAGCCTCCTGATCCTCGTGGGATAAGCTGACGAGCAGGCCTTGGGCCCCAGGCGGAACCAGCTGGGCTAAATGAAATGCATAGCGCTCGCGGGTGGCCGTTGGCAAAGCAATTAGTGAGGCGCGGTCGTAAAACGCCCCCACTTCCGCCGCCTGCTTGATATGCAGATGAAAGAAATCTCCGCACCACAGCTCAACGCTACCCTGACGAGACACATCAAAGCCTGCCTGGGTATAGCGAGACACACCGGCGCTCCGCTGGGCAAAAAACTGCTCAATTGCTTCCGGCGCCAGCTCAATACCCAGCACCGGGTGCCCCTGCTCAGCCAACCAGCGCATATCCAGACTTTTACCACATAGCGGCACCAGCACTTTGGCGCCGGGCGTTACGTCTAGCGTTGACCAATAGCGCGCCAATGCGGGATGAGTGTCGGATAAGTGAAAGCCGATACGCCCCTCTTGCCAGCGCTGGCGCCATGGGTTTTCCATCGCTATACCCTCGTTCAAAGCCCTCTATTAAGGCGCTCGTTTAAAACCAGCGGTCGCGCTTTTTACGACGGCGCGGCAGATGGGGAACAATCAATCCCACCAGCAGGCCAGCGCCCGCCACACCACCGCCGTACATGAAGTAGCGCATTAGCAGGTCTTCTTCTTGCGTATCCAAGCGCGCCTGGAGTGCCCGCACCTGCTGGCGAGACTGGTCTGCTGCGCTATCAAGCTCGCGGTTGCGTGCTTCTAGCTCGGCAATACGCTGCTCGCGCACTTCCAGGGTTTCCCGCATAGAGCTAACCCGCTGCTCCCAGGTAGCATTGATACCGTCCAGCTCTTCGGTCAGCTCGCCCACTTGGCTCTCAAGCACCGGCAGCTGTTCACGGGCGCTTGGGGTTTGCTGTAACTCGCTGCTTAGCACCCACACCGTATCACCGCTACTGCTGCGAACGCGGGTGTAATTACCGCTGGTTTCAAGCATTTCTACCTGCTCACCGGCATTCAGCGTTCCCACGATGCGGTAACCATCGGTAGGGCCGCTGCGTACATAGGTGTTTAGCTCATCGCTCACCCAGGCCTGGCTATCAGATTGGGCAAACGCTGAGGTGCCGCTAATGCTTAACAACACACCTACGGCAGCGGCGTAACAACTCAAACGAAATTTTTCTACTGGCATGACGTCATGTCCTGATCGTAAAAACGGGCGGTGGCCGACGAAGTCAACCGCACGTATCGCTAAGCTTTGCGCTTGTCTTAGGCGCTTACCCTTCTCCGCGGGGAGGTAACGGAAAGGGACGAGGAAACTCCGCAACACGGGCATCGCTTTTTACTGCCTTTAAAGGACCTTCGCGCTCTACTTCATCAATGCGCACGATGGCGTTGAGAGGCAGATAACTTCGCTTCACTCCCTCAAAGGTTCGCTGTAGTTTTTCCGCTCCTGGATCAACTACTACCCGCGATGCATCGTCAAAGACAAACTCCTCGACTTCAATAAAGCCCCAGAGTTCGCTTTGAAAGATCTCTCTTACATATAAATCCCAAATTTCACCCTGTTGGTGAACCACTACACGGTAAATCGGCTTGGCCGCCATCTTGGCCTATTCCTCTTGCCACTTGAAGGTAACGTTATCCCGCCTAGCCTACCATATTCCAGGGTAGCGCCTTTAGCAGTCATCATCGAAAACAGCGCTTTCCTTGTTTGACAGCCTCAGAGGGGAGTGATTAGCCGATAGTAGCGCCCATCGTGTATGGTGAGCCCGTGGTAAGGCAATTTTTTTCACCCACCCACAGGAGTTACCATCTATGCAAAAAGATCCCAATAAGGGTTACATCGCCCTATTAGGTTGGAGCCTCAATGCGATCGAAGCCGCAGAGAAGTTTGACCGACGCTACATAGTGGTGGCACCCGATTGGGCAGAAGAGTATTGCCAGAAACATGACATTCCTTACGTACCGTGGAATTTTGAGCGTCTCAACGACCGCTCAATGGAAATCGCTGAAACGCTGAAAGAGAAAGGCGTTGATGTTGCCATCCCACTGTATGAAGAAACCGTTGAGTGGGCCGGAGCGGTTAACTCACTACTGCTGGATAACCCACGCATCTATGGCCAGTCACTGCTGCTACGCGATAAAGCACTGATGAAGCGTCGTGCACAGCTAGGCGGCATTCGCGTCGGCATTTTCGAAGAAGCCCACGATAAAGAGGACGTTGTTCGCTTCCTCAAACGGGTTAATCAGACCCTGCTTAAGCTGGACGGTGACCCCAACGACCCGATTCACCTTAAAGCATTTGATAAAGCTGGCTGCCTGGGCCACCGGGTTATTCGCACGCCAGATCAAGTGGACTCTATCCCCGATGAAGAGTTTCCGGTATTGATGGAATCCCACTTGGACGGCTGGGAATTTGCCGTTGAAGCATGGATCCACAATGGCAAGATTGCCTTTTTGAATATTTCTGAGTACGTGACCCTCGGCTATTCGGTGTTTGTGCCTGCGTCACCAGAACTTGAACAGTATCGCGAGCAAATTGTTGCGCAGATCGAAAAACTGATTAAGGCGTTTGATATCGAGTTTGGTCTGATTCACCCCGAGTATTTTGTTACCAATGATGGTGAGATGTACTTTGGTGAGGTTGCTTACCGTCCGCCAGGTTTTAAAGTCTTTGAGTTACTGGAACGTGTATACGGCTTCAACGCTTATCAAGCTACAATGCTTGTTTTTGACCCGAAAAGTACCCAGGAAGAAGTGTCCGCCTTCTTCCCCAAAGAGGTCGAAGATGCAGACGGCTTCGCAGGCTGCTTTGGCGTTTATCCACGCCGTCGCGTTGTCAGCCGCCTGGAGATTCCCGAGGAGACCGAGGATCACCCCTATTTTGAGTCTCATGAACTAAGCACCCCAATGGAAGAGACTGTCACTAAACGCACCGCGTTTGGTACCCACTGGGGCTTAATCTATTTTAAAGGTGAAGATGCGCATACCATCCGCGATCTTTTAAAACGCCAAGAGGATCTCGACTTCTATGTATAATCCCCGCTACGGTAAGGGTAAGGAGTCTATGTGACGAACCACCAAGAAGCCTCTTCACCTGAAGATGCCAAGCTCAACGATCTATTGAGCAACTTTGATGACGCGGTGCGCCTGCTTTCGCAGGCGCCTGATTTCTCCAAAGTAGCGAAACTCCCCCGGGTAATGGATACCGCGCGGCGTGTCTTGATGTTGGACGGCGGCTGCGCCGCCCTTGAGGCACGCGCGGCGGATTTTGAATCCGCCGGGATATTTGAAGGGTCTGATTGGGCAACCCCCCAATATTTAATCCCTACGCTTACCCCATTTGCGCTAAAAAGTGCCGATGCGAATGTCGTGGTGATCGAAGCATTGAGCGAACTGCGACTTCTGGCCGTTGCTAAGGGCGATTATCTGCATTCGCTGGTCTCCCAGGAGCATGCTCATCACTATTTAACCCAAGTGATGGCCATTAACCTGTGGCTGCTGTTCAACGCGCCAAGCGAAGCAGAACGTGAAACTCAGGGTCGGTTAGCTAACATCCCCCGCCAGCTCTTCCAGCACTTGGCCGAGCGTATTGGCTACGAACATGTTATTGATCAACTGATTGATGAAATCTGGCGGATCCTTAAGCAGCGTCCGATTCAGGTAGATGCTATTAAGCAGATGATTACCCAAATCGCCTTGTGCCAATCCAACCCAGAGATAGACCTGGGCTCAAGCGGTCAAGGCGCCGATAGGCTGGTCAGCTCGCTTTACGGGCCAACCCAGGCCTGCCGGGAGGACCCAGGCGTTGCGCTTTACCGAGAACGGCTGGAGCGGATGGACAGCGCTGCATTGCAAGCGGAATCCACCGGCTTTGCCCGCGCCATGCACGATACAGGGCTAGTATCACCCTACCATGCCGTGCTGATGCGCTATTTGCTGGAAGAGGGTGACCACCTGCTTTCTGAAGCACTGGGGCTGTCGGCCACCGGCCGCGACTGCCTGTTGTGCTATCGCGAGCTGGTACACGCGCTCATTCGTAGCGGCGTTTATCCGGCTACCGCCCAGGCCGTTTATGGCCTGGCACTGCTACTTGAGCGGGGTATTCTCTATCAAGCCCCGGTAGCACCCGCCATGTGGCGCCAGCTTAACCTGCAGCTTTCTGAGTGGGCAGAGGCGCGGCTTACTATTGCCTACGGCGATTATGCTTCTCCACGGGCACGCTTAATTGAAGGCGTACTGTGTATGCTGGGGCTTCCGCTAGGCGTTGGCCAAGGCAACAACCCCACTTGCCAGTCGGCTCGGGCACTTTCCATGTGGGCCTATAACGACCCCGACTACCTGCTGCAAATGGTGACCTGGGCGGCGCGTGACGACGAAATTATTATGCATTTCGAAGGCCAGCCCATCTCTTCCATGGAAAGCGCGCTGGGCGTTGCCGCCGAGCTGCCTATGGATCTAGATCCGGTCTCGCTGATTGTTGTGCCCCACCTGGATCGTATTTATGCCGAAATGGGCAGGCGCTGTATTGGCCGCGAAGGCGACCCCCACCGCTGGGTAAACCCCGAGTTTCACGGGTGGTGGTCTGGTCGTGGTTTTAGCATCAATGTCGACGTTGCGACAGGTCAACTCTGCAACGTGGATGACTTTGTGCGCCACTTCTACGCCAGCTACCACCCTTACTACAATGGTAATCAACCGCTGATTCACCCGCAGCCAGCCGGCATTGCGGTGACCGACAGTGCCGCCCGCTTTATTGGCTGGCATGCGATTACGATTTTACGCGCCTCATTAGACCCAAATGACGTCATGCGTATCTACTTCTATAACCCCAACAACGATAGCGGACAAAACTGGGGCGACGACGTAAAAGTTGGCACCTCCGGTAACGGCGAACGGTTTGGCGAAGCCTCACTGCCCTTCGACCAGTTCACCTCCCGACTGTACATTTACCACTACGACCCACTGGAACGGGGCGAGCTTGCCAAAGTATCGGATGAGGAGCTTGAAAGCGTTAAAGGCTATCTTCACCGTAGCTGGGGGGGTGCACGACTGCCGCCTACCGAGCTTCAGGCTGACGAAGGCCCCAACACGCCGCCAGAAGGGCCTTAATAGCTGCCATTAATAACCCCATAGACCCCATGATTCGACTCGATCAATTGTTGGTCAGCCAAGGGCTGGCCAACTCACGCACCCGCGCCCAGCGGCTGATTCGTAATGGCCGCGTTCACCTTGCCGATGGGCGCGCGCTTATCAAACCTTCGGAAAAGTGGCCCGCCAATACTCCGTTACAGGTAGAAGATGACCCGGAGGAGCGCTATGTCTCTCGCGCGGGCTTAAAGCTGGAAGGCGTACTTAAGGCACTTGAGATGCGCCTGGATGGGCGTGGCGTGCTGGATATTGGCCAGTCCACGGGCGGCTTTACCGACTGCGCGTTGACGTTTGGCGCGCGACATGTGGTTGGCGTTGAGGTGGGCCACGGCCAGTTAGCAGACACACTGCGCGCCGACTCCAGGGTAGCCTGCCTGGAAGGTTTGAACGCCCGCCATATGAGCACCTCGAAAGCCCTTCTCCAGGCGCTCACAGAGCACCCAATTGACCTTGCCGTCATGGATGTCTCGTTTATTTCGCAAACACTTATTTTGCCCGAGATTGCTGCACTGCTGCCCCAGGCAGGCCAGCTTCTCTCGCTGGTAAAGCCGCAGTTTGAGCTTGAGCCCGGCGCGTTGGATAAGCGCGGCGTGGTGCGCAACCTCAGCCGCTATGCCGAGGTAGAGCAGAAAATTCGTGGCGCCTGTGAGCAGTGCGGGCTGCATATTAGCCATTGGCAAGAGAGCCCGATTACCGGCGGTGACGGTAATCGGGAGTTTTTACTGCTCGCCAGTAAGCGATAGGCAACGTATTAAGCTGGAGGTTACTTAGCTTAGGTTAGCGGGGGGTAGCCGCTTGGCGGACTGCACTTTGACGGACTTTCCATCATCGGGGTGCAGCCACACATCCATCTGTTCGAAGGCTACCCGCACGCCCGCTTCCCGAAATAGCTGATCAACACGGCAGTTAACCTCATCGGCGGCAAACAGCCGGTCAACCAAGTCATTAACAAAGATACGCAGCTCAAAGTTCATACTGTGCTGCCCATAGCTTAGGCAGAACACTTGAGGCTCCGGGTCTGTTAGTACTCGCTCATTCTCATCGGCGGCCTGGCGCAGTAATTGATGTACTAACGGCAGGTCAGACCCGTGGGAGACACCATAAGTGAGCACCACACGGGTAACGTTATCCGACAGCGACCAGTTGATAAGCTGGTCGGTGACAAAGGTTTTATTAGGAATAATAATCTCTTTGCGATCAAAGTCGGTTACCGTGGTGGCCCGAATGCGTATTCGGCTGACGGTGCCATGAAGGTTGCCAATGGTAATCGTGTCACCAATCCGAATGGGGCGCTCAAACAGAATAATCAGGCCGGAAATAAAGTTGGCAAAGATCTCCTGCAAACCAAAGCCCAGGCCGACACTCAGCGCCGCCACCAGCCACTGCAACTTATCCCAGGAAACGCCCAGCGTGGCCAATGCCATCACCACGCCCGTACCGACGATGGTGTAGGAAAGCAGCGAGCTAATCGCATAGGCACTGCCCTGCTTAAGCGCTAAACGCGAAAGCACCATCACTTCCAGCAAGCCCGGTAGGTTGCTAGCCATAATAAACGTTAGCCCAATCACAAGCAGCGCGGCGAACACATCCGAAATCGATAGCGTATCGCCAACTAAGTCGCCCTCCTCGGCATCCCATAGCGCTACGTGATCTAAGTAGCCCAACACCGTGAGCAGATCCGCCCACACCAAATAGAGCAGCGCGCTGAACCCAATTAACAAGATAAGTTTAGAGAGCCGCAGCGACTGGGTATTAATCTTCTCCATATCCAGCGGCGGCTCCTCCACAACCTCCAGCCCGCCTTCGGCACCTTCTTGCACCATGGCGCGGCGCCGGGCCAGCGCGCGACGATACGCAAGCCTGCGCGCCGCCACTGCCAGGCTACGCACGACGGTAGCTTCAACCACTACCCATAATCCTAAGAGGTAGAGCGTACTGGCAAAGCGCCCGACTAAGCGCAGCGCAGTATACTCGTACCCCCAGGCGACTAAACCCAGCAACATCAGAGGCACCGAGGCCATCGTTAGCCCCAGTATCAAACGAAAGAGCCTTACGCCAAAAAATGGCACATGGGATAAGATCAATTTCCCCAACCACCAGCTCATGGCGAGTAGCCCCACAGAGAACAGCCCCATGGCCACCGGTCGCAGCGCCAAGGGTGTTTCCATCTGCTCCGACATGGCGGCAATGGCCACCACAGGGGCCAGCGCGACACCTAATCCGCCAAGCAACTTACGCAGCCGTGCGTTATAGCCGGGAGACCAGGTAAAGTGTCGCTCGGCTACCCCGTCAGGTATAAGCAATCGGCGCCCGAGCGCCACTACGCCCCAGCTTAAGCCTAGCTGTAACAGCGCTGGCGCCACGCTATTTGCCAACGCGCCTTGCCCCGCCTGCAGCCCAACGCCGATGCCCGCTAACGCAAGCGGACCAGGAATGGCCAGTAAGGCATTGAGCAGCACCGCTTTAGGGGTATGGAGCTGGGTATCGCTTTTTAATCGCCCAATTTGCGAGTGAATAAGCGCTAGTCGTGTTTTAATGCGACGACGCAAGCCAACGAGTAGAAGGCCTATCAATACCAGCGGCGCTCCGCCAAGCATTTGCCAAGAAAGCCCCTCCCAACGGTTCGGCAAAATAGCGCGCCATTCGCCCTCCCGCCATTCAGCCCGAACATTGTTAGGCACCTGACGCAGCCAATTCAAATCTAACGGGCGGCTATTGGCGACCCAGAACAACTGCTCATCAATAGTGGCGCGTAAGCTACGCGTGGTCATTAGTAACTGCTGCTGATTGAGCTGCAATTCGATGGCGGCACTTAACAAGCTGCCATAAGACTGTTCGAGCTGTTCGACCAGCTCGCGACGGGATTGATACAGCCGGGTGAGGGAGTTAACCAAGCCAGGTGTAACCTCTACCCCAGCTTCTTGCAGGCGCTGGGTGGCTAGGCGCTCGCCCTGGCGTAGCTGGTCACGCTGGCGGATCAAATCAAACTGCTTTAAGCGAAGGTCTGCGATTTCGTCCTGTAAGTCGCGCCGGGGAGCAATGGTCGGCAACGACTGACGCTGCTCGCGAAGAATGCGTGAGAGCAGCTGACTGCCGCGAATCGCATCTAGCTGTTCATTTAGGCTGCGCTGCAGCTGACGCACCTGGTCTAGCTGCCGATGGGCTTCAATGTTTTCTCGCACTATACCGTTGGCGCGATCGGTAGCACGCAAGAGCTCAAGACTCAGCTCTTGGTTAATTTGCTGGGCGCGCAGCACCACCGGGTGACCTTCAGCAATCAGCGGGTCGTCTCGGGCGGCATCGGCAATCGCCTGCTCAGACTGCAAGCGCCGCTGGCGATCAATCACCCCTCGTAGCAGGTTGAGCTGCTGCTCTTGATGCTCTATTTGTAACGACAGCAAATCACGGCGCTGCTGGGCTAACTCACGTAATCGGCTGTTAGCACTTAGCTCGCGCTGATTTAAGTTGACTTCGCGCTCTGCCAGAACCCGTTCGAGGCGCAGTTGAATCAGCCGCGGGTCGTTCTGAGCGGAAAGCTGCCGCCCTTCAAGCAATGATTCCCGTTCGTCGTAGTCGCGTCGTAGAGTCTCGGCGCGCTGTAGCGCGTCGGAAATTGATTGCTGAGCACGTTCTGGTAGCGTTTGGGCGGCAAGCAGCTGGGAATTGACATCAGCCAGTTGGCTCTCCAACTGCTGAAGCTCTACCACGGATTGCGCTTGCTGAGCCTCCAGCGCTTCAAGCGGCATATCACTTAGATTATCTACCGAGAGCTGCAGGCTCTCCTCTTCTGCTTCGTTTAACTCTCGCTCTAAACGCAGTAACAACTCCGGCGCTTGCGCTATACGCTGCTCAAGGGCATTAAGGCGCTCATCAACAGCGTTCAAGCGCTCGTAGGTCTGAAGCGCGGCCTCTAAGGTTTCTTTGTCACGGAGCTGCTGAGCGCTTAGCTCGCTTTCCTGAGCCACCAAGTCGGCCAAGCGCTCAGAAAGTTGCGCCTTGGGCGGCACCCCATTGGGGATATTCGCGTGTACGGCAGTAACACCGATACCAATAATAAACGTTAATGCCCAAACGGTTTTTACAACCACCTTTACAGCGAATTTCACCACGCTTATATGCCTCATCGACACCGAAATCCCGCGACTACGGGAAACAGCGCCATTGTCAGACGTTCTTTCCCCCAGCGCAATCTAGAGTAGTTGACTTAGGCCCGCAGCCTGTATAGAAACAAGCCTGACAACTGCTTTTTCTCTATTTGCGAGCCACCTTGATGGTCATCCGAAAATTATTATGTACCGGCGTTATGGCACTTTTAGGCGCACAAACGTTCACGACCAGTGCGCTAGCGGAATCCCGCGAGGATGTCGAAGCGCGTATTCGTGCGTTAAATACTGAGCTTTATCATCTCCGCCAACAGCTGCAGCAAATTGACGCACCCGAAGAGGCGGCGATGGGCTTACCGGTGGAACTGCTTCCTGAAGAAGTAGCGCTTGAGGATCTTAGCGACCGCCGCCAATTGGAGCAGGAGTCCTCACGCAACCCCTTTGCGATCACCACACACCGCCTCAACTATTTATTCCCGGTAAGCTACAACACCAAGCAAAACGCCGAGAACTTTCGCAATGTTACCGAAGATAGCTCTGCGGATAGTGCCGAAGTGAAATTTCAATTCAGCGCCAAATTTAATCTTGCAGAAGACGTTTTTGGCGATGTTGGCGATATCTACTTTGGCTATACGCAACGTAGCTGGTGGCAGGCGTATAATACCGATGCCTCCTCCCCGTTTAGGGAAACCAACTATGAACCGGAAATCTTCATCGATTTTGATAATGCATGGCGTGCCTTTGGTTGGGTGAACACCCGCAACCGATTCTCCTTCAATCACCAGTCAAATGGCCGTTCAGACCCGCTGTCCCGCAGTTGGAACCGGGTGTATATGGAAAGCACCTTTCAGCGTGGCGACTGGGCGCTTGCATTAGCCCCGCACTGGCGCATACCTGAGTCGGATAACAGCGACGACAACCCTGATATTCATCGCTTTATGGGATATGGTGACGTACGCTTAGCTAAACGCCTGAATAATAACCATGAAGTAGCAGGCTTTGTACGTGGCAATCCAAGTGCAGGCAATTATGGCACTCAAGTCGATTACAGCTGGCCTGCGTTCAATAGTGTCCGAGCCCATCTGCAGTACTATTACGGCTATGGCGAGAGCATGATTGATTACGATAACCGAATACACAGAATCAGCCTCGGCTTCAGTTTAAATCCTCTGTTCAGCGCTACTGGACTGAACCGTTAAGGTTTAGGGGTTGTCTACTCGGCGTCGGCTGCTATGCTTGAAGTCGTCACTTATCACTTCGTCAAAGGAAGACATCATGGCTAAACGTAATACTGACTCCTCTACTCGCGCTGATCAGCTTAAAGAAGATCTGCGTTATCTCAGCGAAACCGTTGAAGAGCTGGTCAATGCCACCTCAAAGGATGCTAGCAGCGAAATGCACGATCTTCGTGAGCGCGCCGAGCGACGCCTAAAAGATACCCGTGCACGGCTTGAGGCAAAAGGCGAGCGCATTTATGACGAAACCCGCGAGTCCCTCTCTCATCAAGTGGACTGCTGCGACCGTTACGTTCACGACAATCCCTGGACCAGCATCGGTATCGGCGCTGCTGCAGGCTTAATCGTGGGTATGCTGCTCGGTCGTCGCTAATGGCTTTGGGGCCAACCCAACGCGTATTCTCTGCCGCTAAACGCCTGCTGAATTCACTGATAGCGAATGGTGAAACCCGCCTGCGTTTGGCGGTGTTGGAACTTGAAGAGGAGCGCGCACGTTTACTCACGCTGCTGTTATTAGCGGGTGCGAGTCTTTTGCTGCTGCTTCTGGGCGTGGCAACGTTAACGGCGCTTGTGGTCGTGCTTTTTTGGGACACGTATCGCCTTACGGCTATCAGCGTAAGTGCGTTTGTGCTGATCGCCTCAAGCTTCCTGTTGGCGGTTGTTGCGCTTCGTCAAGCTAAACGTCATACGCTGTTGAAAGAGACATTAAAACAGCTAGCCGCTGACCGTGCGCTGTTGGAGGCAAATGAAGATGACATCACCCACCGTCGATAAGCCACTTACCCGTGCTGAGCGAAAAGCGGCCCTGCTTGCTGATTTAGAGCAGCAGCGCGTGGATATACTGGTCAGTAGCGATTACTTACTGCGGGCGACTGCCCCACTAGATAAACACTGGAACAGCTTAAAACTGCCCTTATACGCTGTTGGAGGTGTAGTGGCATTTCGGCTAATACGCCACCCTGGCGGAATGATGGCAGCAGGCCGCAAAGCATTGGCAGGCTATATGCTGTTCCGTAAGTTTAAGCTGCTGGCGAAAGTGGCCTCTTAAACAAAGACTTCAAAAGCTACCCATAGCTTGAAAACGATAAAGGCCGCATCAAAGGTTATCCAACCGATGCGGCCTTTGCCGTTTTCGCTTAGGGCTTTTTCATCCAAGGGTTAACACGACTCGCCACAGGCCACTCCACTTGCCCATGCCCATTGGAAGTTGTATCCCCCAAGCTCGCCGGTAACGTCCAGCACTTCTCCAATAAAACGCAGTTGCGGTAGGTGTTTTACTTCAAAGGTTTTTGAAGAAATCGCCTCAGTATTGACGCCCCCCATGGTCACTTCAGCCGTCCTCCACCCTTCCGTACCTGCGGGCTTGAGCTGCCAGCGATTTAGCCGTTCTGCCCAGCTGTTCAGGGCATCGTTGCTATAGTGAGCCAAAGGGCGAGTCGGGTCATTCTCGGGCATCCACTCAAGCAGCGCCTGGGAAAATCGTTTAGGAAAACGTTCCCCCAGCCATGTGGAGAGCTGCCGTTTCGGCGTGGCCGCCCGGGCATCTCGTAGGGATGCTGCTGCGTCTTCATCTGGCAACAGATTAATTTCAATGGGCTCACCGGGCTGCCAAACGCTGGATATTTGCAGCATTGATGGCCCCGATAACCCGCGATGGGTAAATAGCATCGGCTCGACAAACTGGCGCCCATTGCAGCTCACCGCTGCCGGCAAGCTCATACCTGAAAGCTCAGCAGCCCGGGCTTTCCAGGTATCGCTTAAGGTAAAGGGCACCAAACCAGGCCGGGTAGGCAATACCTCTAAGCCAAATTGCCGCGCGAGTTCATAGCCAAATCCCGTCGCGCCCATAGTAGGAATGGAGAGCCCTCCCGTCGCCACCACTACCACGCCTGCATCAATGCGGCCTAGGGAAGTAACTAAGCGCATACCCTCCCCGACTCGCTCAACGGACGTAATATGAGTGCCAAGAGCAATCTCTGCGCCTGCCCATTCGCACTCGGTGAGCAGTACCCTTACGATCTCTTTGGCAGAGGTTGCACAAAACAGCTGCCCCGGCGCCTTTTCTACGTACTCGACACCATGGCGCTCCACCAGAGAAACAAAATGCTCTGGTCGATAACGCTTTAGCGCAGAAATACAAAAATACGGATTTTCCGCGTAAAAGTGCTGAGGTGTGGTGCCAAGGTTGGTAAAGTTGCAGCGTCCGCCGCCTGACATAAGAATTTTCTTGCCTGCTTTTTTGGCATGATCCAGCACCAGCACACGCCGCCCTGCGTAGCCTGCCTGGGCCGCACACATTAAACCTGCGGCACCAGCGCCAATTACTACGACGTCGTAGACCATAAAAGAGGTTCCCAACAAGTAAAGTCAGGCATTTTAACAGGTAACGCGGGATGGTTTGCTGTACTTTAAAAGCACGCCGTACAATTAAAGTACAAAAATGTATCAATTACAGAACTCACAAGGCCCCTTAGGGCCTTTTTACGCGCTGTTACTTTATAGCTTACTACGCTGAGACGCTGATGCACGTTTATAGACGTATCGTACTTATTTTTCTGTTGGCACTACTGTGCTCCACCTCACTCTACGCCCAGTCGCTACCTTCCGTTATTGGAAGCCGCGCCGAGCTTACTACTTGGTCTGACCCCTTGGAAGCCCTTGGCACCCTGGGTGCTGACGAGAGCGTCACACTTTCTGCCACGGTTACCGAAACAATTGCCGAAATCAACTTTCAAGATGGTCAACAGGTTGAGCGCGGGCAGTTACTTATTCGCTTGCAGGACGCCGAAGAGCAGGCTCAGTTAAGGGCCGCACAAGCGCTAACCGATGAGCGTCGCAATGCGTCAGAACGAGCGGCACAGCTGCAGCAGCGCAACCTAGCCGCCCGGGCTGATGTAGAGGATACCCAAGCGCGGCTTCGCCAAGCAGAGGCCGATGCTCAGGCACTGGAAGCGCGACTGGCCAATTATCAAATACAGGCCCCTTTTAGCGGGCGCGTAGGTTTTCGCAACGTTAGCGTCGGCGCACTAGTGACGCCAGGCATGGAGCTCGTCACCCTGGATAAGCTCAACGTAATGAAGCTTGATTTTAGCGTTCCCGAGGTGTTTTTGGGGCGCTTATCCTCCGGGCTTTCATTAAGTGCCAAAACCGCTGCCTTCCCCGATGAGATTTTCAGCGGTCAAATTGCCAGTATTGGCACCCGTATTGACCCTGTTTCGCGCAGCGTGAGGGTTCGCGCAGAGCTTGATAACCCTGGCCTTCGGTTACGTCCCGGTATGCTGATGGAAGTTATCGTGCAACAACGCGCCCGTGACGCCGTGGTACTTCCTGAAGCAGCGCTTGAGCCCAGCGGTGACCGCCACTACGTGATGGTGATTCATGAACAGGACGATGAATCTTTGCGCCTTGAGCAGCGGGAGGTCTCCATCGGCGAACGACGCCATGGGGAGGTAGAGATTCTCGAAGGCATCGAGTCGGGTGATTTGGTCGTCGTACATGGCCTGCAGATGGCCCGGGATGGCCAGAAAGTCCGCTTGCTAGGCGTGGTCGATAGCGATACCAGTATCCGTGCGCTGCTGGAGGCTGATCGCTAATGCGCTTATCAGATATTTCGGTTCAACGGCCCGTACTAGCCATGGTAATTGCAGCGCTTATCGTTGCCTTCGGACTACTGGCGCTCAACCGGTTGCCGCTTCAGGAATACCCTACCGTTGATCCCCCCATCGTTAGTATCGACACCCGCTATCCCGGTGCCTCTGCAAGCGTTGTTGAAACCCGTATTACCCAGGTATTGGAAGACCGCATCGCTGGGGTTGAAGGCATTGAGCTAATCACCTCTCGAAGCGAAGACGGCCGCTCACGCATCGAGATCGAGTTTGCCATTACCCGTGATATTGATGCCGCCGCCAACGATGTGCGCGACCGTATTTCTGGGGCACTGCGTAACCTACCCGATGATGCCGACAACCCGGAAGTCACCAAAACCGACAGCAGTGAAACAGTGGTCATGTGGCTGAGCCTTTCAGGGGCAGACTACACCATTACCGAACTCACCGATTACGCCAACCGCTTTTTAGTCGACAGCCTTTCCGTGCAAAGCGGGGTTGCCAGGGTGCGGGTAGGTGGCGGTCGTGATTATGCCATGCGCGTCTGGCTAGACCGCAATGCCCTCGCCGCCCGAGGCTTAACGGTGGGCGATATCGAAGACGCGCTACGCGCTGAAAACGTTGAACTACCCGCAGGCTCTATTGAGTCTGAAGACCGCCAGTTTATTGTGCGCCTTCCACGCAGCTTTGCTACCCCAGATGACTTTAAACAGCTCGCTTTAAGCCGAGGCGATAACGGTCACTTGATGCGTTTATCAGAAGTCGCCAGGGTCGAAATTGGCTCGGTTGAAGACCGCTCCGTGTTCCGCGCCAATGGTGTGCCCATGGTAGGTTTGGGCATCATTATGCAGTCTACCGCTAACATCGTAGAGCTATCAGCAGCCGTCCAGCAGGAGATGACCCGACTACAGAGCACGCTGCCTGAAGGCATGTCGCTCAACCTGAATTTTGATGCGTCGGTCTTCGTATCGGGAGCCATTAAGCAGGTCGTGATGACGCTGTTCATTGCCATGGGGCTGGTGGTGGTAGTGATTTTCCTCTTTCTAGGCAACCTGCGTACAACGCTCGTCCCCGCGGTGACGGTGCCTATTGCAGTGATTGGTGCCTTTACTGCCCTGGCGGCCATGAACTTTTCGATCAATCTGCTGACACTGCTGGCATTAGTGCTAGCGATTGGCTTAATTGTCGATGACGCCATTGTGGTGCTTGAGAACATTAACCGGCGCATGCACGACTACGGAGAAACACCGCTGGTCGCGGCGTTTCGCGGTACACGCCAAATTGCCTTTGCGGTGATTGCCACCACCCTGGTGCTGGTAGCAGTGTTTCTACCCTTAAGCATGCTACAGGGCGATATCGGTCGGCTGTTTTCAGAGTTCGCGCTTACCATGGCAGCGGCCGTGGTGGTATCAACGCTGCTGGCGCTTACCCTCACGCCCATGATGGCGTCCAAAATCCTCAAACCCGGTATGCACGACAGCCGTATTGGCCAAGGCGTGCAGTGGGTACTGACCGGCACCCAGCGCCGCTACCAGCACGGTTTAGAAGCGGTACTGCGGTTTAAATGGGTCGTCGTTGCACTGTTTGTACTGCTGCTGGCCGCAACGGCGTGGCTAGTAACCGAATTACCCAACGAGTACACCCCTCAGGAGGATCGTGGCAATTTTATCGTGTTGGTGAACGGCCCTGAAGGGGCAACGTTCGACTACATGATGGACTACATGGATGAGATCGAAGCCCGCTTAACGCCCTTCGTTGAAAGCGGCGAGCTGGAGCGTATCGTGGTACGCGCCCCACGGGGGTTTGGCAACATCGAAAACTTTAACAGCGGTTTTATCATCGTCAATATGGCGGACTGGGGAAGCCGTCGCAGCGCGTGGGAGATTATGGCGGATGTTCGTCAAACCTTAGGGCCTTTACCCGGGGTCCAGGCATTTCCTGTGATGCGGCAAGGCTTTGGTCAGCGTACCCAGAAGCCCGTCCAGTTTGTACTGGGCGGCGGCACCTATGAAGAGCTCGCCAGTTGGCGAGACAGGCTACTTAACCATGTGCGCGAAGATAACCCTCGCCTAACAGCCCTAGAGAGCAATTACGACGAAACACAGCCTCAGCTTCGTGTAGATATCAACTACGAGCGTGCTGCCGACCTTGGCGTTACCGTAACGGAGATAGGCCGCACCCTTGAAGTGTTGCTGGGTGGGCGCAATGTCACCCGCTACGTGGATGACGGCGAGGAGTACGATGTCATTTTAGAAGGCGACCGGGGCCGGCAAAATAGCCCCCGTGCGCTGGATAATATTCAGGTGCGTTCGGCCCGCTCTGGTGAACTGATCCCGCTGGCCAGCTTAGTGACACTTTCAGACTTTGCTGGCGCTAGCACGCTTAACCGCTTTGACCGGGTTAGGGCAATTACTATTGAAGCTAATTTGGCCGATGGTTACCCCTTGGGCGAAGCGCTTGCCTACCTTCAGCAAACCGCTGATGACATTCTGCCGGAGGAGGCTCAAACCAACCTGGCAGGGCCATCGCGGGATTTCCAACAGGCCAGCGGTGCCACTACCTTTTTACTGGTGCTTGGCGCGGTGGTGGTCTTCCTGGTGCTTGCTGCGCAGTTTGAAAGCTTAATCCATCCCTTTGTGATCATGCTCACCGTGCCGTTAGCCATGAGCGGTGCGCTGCTTGCCCTACTGCTAACGGGCCAATCACTTAATATCTACAGCCAGGTAGGGCTTGTGTTGTTGATTGGCTTGGCGGCTAAAAACGGCATATTGATTGTGGAGTTCGCCAACCAGCTGCGCGATGAGGGCCAGGCGTTTCGTTCTGCGCTTATTGAAGCCTCGGTAACGCGGCTAAGACCCATTCTAATGACCGCTATCACCACCATGGCCGGGTCAATTCCACTGATTTTATCAAGTGGCCCAGGTGCAGAATCGCGCCTGGTTATCGGCACCGTGATTATGGCGGGCGTTGGGTCAGCCACGATCTTCACCCTGTTTGTCGTACCCGTAGCGTATGACCTGCTAGCACGTTATACGGGGTCGCCTGGGGCGGTTAAACGCAGGCTCGAAGATGAGATCGCAAACGCTCCGACGGCACACCACGAGCCCCTTGAAACGCCGGATCGATAACACTGTTTTGCGCTTTACAGGTGGTGTCATTCTTCAACACACTGGTGAATACAGTTATTGCGCAAACTATTAATTACCGCTGTTAAACGCAAAGCGCGCCCCTTATTAGGGGCGCGCTTTGCGTTTGGCGATACGGCTGGTTTACTTAATATTGCTAGTTAGCCAGTGGCGCATTTCACTTATTAGCAGTCGCCAATACGCTCGCCTTCAATCACAGTCTGCATGGTTAGCTCACCCATGGGCGACTGCGTAAAAATATCAACGGTGCCTTCAATCTGCTCGCCCATAAAGCGCATTTCACCATCAATAGTGGCTTCGCCACCTTCAGCACGGCACACCATGCTGTAGGAGAGGCCGTCGGCATTCATGTCCTGATTCAGCAGCTCGCAGCCCGCTTCTTCTTCGATAAACCCAAACTCGGCGCTGTTTAACTCATCTTGAGTAATGCACTGGCGCTCGGTTTCGGTTTGATCCGGAATCTGCATATCGCCACTCATCGTGGTCACGCTGACGAACTCCCACTCGCCAGGCGTTACGTTAGGTGTTTCTGCCAGGGCGACCATCGGGAAAGCCAAAAAGGCTGCTACTGCCATGTTACGTATCATCATCGTTATACTCACTGCGTTGCTTTAGAAAACCTTTATTATCCTACCTGATTCGGCAAAGCGATGCCCGCGCAAGAGATGCGCTGCTACACTCAAGCCTTAAAGTATCCGCTTAAGGGAAGCCGCTATGCAAGACGATGCCTTAGTGAACCACACCTTTGACTGCCCCTACTGCGACACAACGCTTACTTTTGTCATCGACACCTCCCAAGGGAGCCACGACACGTGGGAGGACTGCCACCAGTGCTGCGCGCCCATTCAGTTGCAGGTGATTATCTCACCCATGACCGGTGAGCTTGAAGCCGTCGTCACCGGCCGTGACGACGACGTGCTGTGAGCTATGAATTATGAACTATGGACTATGAACCGGGCACTGTGAACTAGGCGTTATCCGCCTGCTTTAAGAGCATTATGCGTTTGGCCTCGTTGCGGCGCATAAAGTACCACGCCAATAGCGTTACCAATGAGACGGTCAATATGATCAGCGTGGCTAACGCATTGATCTTCGGCGACACCCCCATACGCACCGATGAAAATACCACCATAGGAAGGGTATTTGCCCCTGGGCCAGAGACGAAACTGGCGATAACCAAGTCGTCTAACGACAGGGTAAATGCCAGTAGCCAACCGGCGGCCAGCGCAGGCGCAATGACCGGCAGAGTCACAAAGAAGAACGTTTTCACCGGCGGAGAACCAAGGTCCATGGCCGCTTCTTCTATCGAGCGGTCAACTTCGCGCAGGCGTGCGGCGACAACCACCGCCACATAGGCACTGCAGAAGGTAGTATGGGCAATCCAAATAGTCGCCATGCCGCGATCAGCGGGCCAGCCAATTAGCTGTGCCATCTGCACAAAAAGCAACAGCAACGACAGCCCCGTAATGACTTCCGGCATGACCAGTGGCGCTGTCACCATGCTCGAAAGCGCCGTTTTGCCCCGAAACTGACCATAGCGCGTCATTACAAACGCGGCAATCGTACCCAGACACACCGCCATGCTGGCAGCAAAGAAAGCGATTTTGAGACTAGTCCATACCGCTGCCAATATCTGTTTGTCGCGGAATAACTCCCCGTACCACTGAGTGGAAAACCCAGCCCACACGGTGACTAACCGTGAGGCGTTAAAGGAGTAAACCACCAACACCACCATGGGCAGATAGAGAAACAGCAGGCCCAGCACCAGCATCACAGTGGTAAAATTAGGACGACGGCGAGCGCTGCTCATTTTTCAAGCTCCCGTGATTGGTAACGGTGAAACCACACGATAGGTATTAGCAGCAGCAGTAGCATTACCATTGCTAGCGCAGAGGCGACCGGCCAGTCGCGATTTAAGAAGAACTCTTCCCAAAGCACTTTACCGATCATCAGTGTATTGGGCCCACCCAGTAGTTCCGGGATGACAAACTCACCCACAGCGGGAATAAACACCAGCATAGAGCCTGCCACTATCCCTCCCATTGAGAGCGGTAGCGTGACCGTGATAAAGGTATTGAGCTTGCGCGATCCAAGATCAGATGCCGCCTCTAATAGAGAATTGTCCAGTCGTGTTAGGTGGGCATAAAGCGGCAACACCATAAACGGCAGGTAGGCATAGACAATTCCAATGATGACCGCAAACTGGGTATTCATCATCCGTAGCGGTGAGTCAATCAACCCGACCCCCATTAGGAAGTTATTGATTAGCCCACTATTGCTCAAAATCCCCATCCAGGCATACACCCGAATCAAAAACGATGTCCAGGAGGGCAGCATAACCAGCAGCAGCAAGATAAGCTGCCATCGCCCCGGTGCCCGGGCCATGGCGTAAGCCATAGGGTAGCCAATCAATAAACAGACCGTGGTTGAAATAAACGCGGTTTTAATCGAGCCCCAGTACGCGGCAAGGTACAAGGAGTCCGAGAGTAAGAAAAGGTAGTTCCCCATATTGAGAAACACATGCAGCGTTTGGTCAGCGTACTCCACCAGCGGCCCATAGGGCGGAATGGCGATGACGGACTCAGACAAGCTGATTTTAAGCACCAACGCAAACGGCAACAAAAAGAACAGCGTCAGCCACACCAGCGGAAGCGCAATTACTCCCCGGCGGCCTAGCTGCAGGCGCTTCATAAAACCAGTCACACGAGATGGCATCATTTAAGGCGATCTCCTAAGGGCCAACAGGGCATTAGCGATTCAGCACGATAGCGCTATGGTCTTCCCAATAGACGTAGACGCTATCCTCCCAGGTTGGACGGTCGCCACGACGCTCGGTATTGGCCATGCTGACTTTTATCCGCTGCCCCGATGCGGTGCGCACGTAGTAGAGCGAGTAGCCGCCCAGATAAGCAATATCGTCTACCTTCCCCTCTTCCCAGTTGTGCTCCGTGGTGGGCTTTTCACGGGTTAGCCAGATTTTTTCTGGGCGAAGCGCGGCCCACACCCGACGATCTACCGCTTGGGTGGTAATGCCGTGGTCGATATAGAGCGGCCGAGAGAGAGCAGGCGAGCTAATACGGCAGTGGTCGGCAGCATCTTCGACGATCTCCCCTTCAAACAAATTTACGGTGCCAACAAATTCCGCCACCATGCGGCTGGCTGGGCTCTCGTAAATATCCACCGGCGAGCCTACCTGCTCAATCCAGCCGTCGGCCATAATGGCCACGCGATCCGCCATGGTCATGGCTTCTTCTTGATCATGGGTCACCATGATGCAGGTCACCCCTACTTGCTCGATGATTTCGACCACTTCCAACTGCATTTCGGTACGCAGCTTTTTATCCAACGCCCCCATTGGCTCATCGAGTAATAGTAGCTTGGGACGCTTAGCCAGCGACCGCGCCAATGCCACTCGCTGGCGCTGGCCGCCGGAAAGCTGGTGCGGCTTACGTTTGGCAAACCGCTCCATGTGAACCAGCTTGAGCATTTGGGCCACTCGTGCCTCAATGTCTGCTTTGGAGAGTTTGTCTTGCTTCAGCCCAAAGGCAATGTTTTGCGCCACGGTCATATGGGGGAACAGCGCATAGGACTGGAACATCATATTGATCGGGCGTTTATGAGGCGGCATATCGGTAATATTTTCACCGCTCAATAAGATCTTGCCTTCACTGGGCGTTTCAAAACCTGCCAGCATGCGTAGCAGCGTTGATTTACCTGACCCCGACCCACCCAGCAGCGCAAAAATCTCGCCACGCTTGACCGTTAGGTTTACGTCATCCACCGCTAAAGCATCGTCAAAACGCTTACTAAGTCGCTTTACCTCTAGCACGACGTCCTCAGCAAACCGCGGAGTTTTTCCCTGGGGCCGCGGAGCCGACGAGGTTTCCAATGGTGAAGAGGACGACGCGTTCGACAGGGGAGTAGTGACCATTCGCCACTCCCATCAAAAGGCCCGAGAAACCGGGCGTTAAAAAGACAAACAGCGAGCCAGGCACACGGCCTGGCTCGCCATCAGACGGTGGGTAAATTAACGGCCGGACTTAACGCGGTTCCAGATACGCGTGCGGGCACGCTGAACTTCCTGGGGTTTTTCTACCGCGACGTAGAGGTTCTGCAAAACGTCAGTTTCAGGATAAACAGCAGGATCGTTTAACAGCTCTTCGGAGACAAACTCGTTAGCCGCTGCGTTCGGGTTAGCATAGCGCACGTATTCGCTAATTTCGGCGGCAATTTCCGGCTCAAGAATAAAGTTAATAAAGGCATGAGCATTTTCAGTGTTGGGCGCATCCGCTGGAATCGCCATCATATCAAACCATAATGCCGCCCCTTCTTTGGGAATGCTGTAGCCGATCGTAAAATCACGGCCCGCTTCTTCAGCACGATCAGCTGCCTGAAAAATATCGCCGGAATAGCCAGCAGCCACACAAATATCGCCATTAGCTAAGTCAGACACATAGCGCGAAGAGTGAAAGTAGGTGATGTTGCCACGAATGGCCGCAATCAGCTCGCCAGCGGCTTCTAAATCTTCAACATTTTCGCTTAAGGGGCTAAGGCCTAGGTAGGCCATGGCGGGTGACAGCATTTCGTCACCAGAGTCGAGCATGGACAATCCGCAGCCCGCATCGCTAAGCTTAGTCGTAATTTCAGGGTCAAACAGCAGCGCCCAACTATCCAGTGGAGCATCGTCACCTAGTATCTCAGTGACGCGATCGACGTTATAGCCAAGACCATTGGTTCCCCACATGTAGGGCACTGAGTATTCGCTACCCTGGTCAATGGCTTCTAAATTGCTCATCAAATCAGGGTCTAGGTTGCCTAAATTAGGCAGCAGGTCATGATTGAGTGGCTGGTAAACGCCGGCTCTCAATTGACGAGTGAAGTAGTGGGTTGACGGAACGACGACATCGTATCCTGAGCGCCCTGATAACAACGCAGCATCAAGAATCTCATTACTGTCATAAACATCATAAGTGACACTAATACCGGTGCGCTCGGTAAATTTCTCCAGAGTTTCCGGTGCAATATAGTCTGACCAGTTATACACCCGCACTTCATCAGCATGGGCAGCAGTGGCCGCTACGGCAAAAGAGATGGCCGCAACGGCCCCGGAAAGTTTGTGGATGTTCCTCATGTCACTCCTCCTCAATTAAAACAATTATCGCAAACATTCAATGGCCAGTTACTCGCTTCAGCCCCTATGTCACCACCCGAAATAGCTTAGGCGATTCTGCGAACCGTGCGAATTTTGCGGTGCAGTGCGGTCAACCGCAAGTCAATGTGAAAAATTCTTGTCTTATGCTGTCAGCGCCCCCATCTCACCCTCTGTGTCGCCAGTAAAACGTCACTATATAAGCTCACTATCAATAAGATTGTTTTTTTCAATTTTAGCTATTAGTAGTAGAGCGTTAACATGTAGGACAAATCATTCCCCTACCAATCACTTAACACGGAGATTATTTAAATGTCTTTGATCAACACTGAAGTAAAACCGTTTAAAGCGACTGCCTACCTGAACGGTGAGTTTGTTGACGTAACCGAAGCAGATCTTAAAGGCCAGTGGTCAGTATTTTTCTTCTATCCCGCTGACTTCACATTTGTTTGCCCGACTGAGCTTGGCGACCTGGCCGACAACTACGCAGAATTCAAGAAGCTGGGCGTTGAAATTTACAGCGTTTCAACCGATACCCACTTCACTCACAAAGCGTGGCACGACAGCTCTGACACTATCGGCAAGCTGCAGTACCCAATGATTGCTGACCCAACGCTGCGCATTTCGCGCAACTTCGACGTCCTCATCGAGGAAGCGGGTCTTGCTGAGCGCGGCACCTTTGTTGTTGACCCAGATGGCAAAATCCAGATTGTTGAAATCAATGCTGGCAATATCGGCCGTAATGCCGAAGAGCTTCTGCGTAAAGTGAAAGCCGCTCAATACGTTCGCGCTAACCCGAACGAAGTTTGCCCGGCCAAATGGAAAGAAGGCGAAGAGACGCTGGCTCCTTCTCTGGATCTAGTAGGCAAAATCTAACTCGCCCTTAGCTGCCAGCCTGGGATTGCCAGCACAAAGCTGCCAAACCAAGGTGGCCCTATAGGCAGTAAGACACCCGGGCATCGTTCCGGGTGTTTTTCTTTAAGCACTATTTTTACGCAACTATCGTTTTCCCTTACGCCACTATTTACGCTGTGTGTTTTTCAGTGAGCGGCGTTTAAGGTCGAGAACATTGACAAGCAGATCGCGAGGAAACCACTGTCATGCTGGACGCTAATTTAAAAAACCAGTTGAAAGCTTATCTGGAAAAAGTGACTCAACCGTTCGAGATCGTTGCGTCCCTCGATGACGGTGCCAAGTCAAAAGAACTGCTGGGCCTGCTGGAAGACATCAGTAGCCTAAGCGACAAAATCACCCTTCACAGCGATGGCCAAGATAGCCGCAAGCCATCGTTTGCTATTAACCGCCCCGGTGAAGAGACCGGCGTGGTGTTTGCTGGCATCCCCATGGGCCACGAGTTTACCTCGCTGGTTCTGGCGCTGCTGCAAGTGGGCGGCCACCCGCCTAAAACCTCAGAAGAGATTCTGAATCAAATTAAGTCCCTGGACGGCGACATGCTGTTCGAGACTTACTACTCGCTTTCGTGCCAAAACTGCCCTGACGTCGTTCAAGCACTCAACTTAATGGCGATCTTTAACCCGAACGTGCGTCACGTCGCCATTGATGGCGCGCTGTTCCAGGATGAAGTGGAAGCGCGGGAAATTATGTCGGTGCCCAGCATCTACTTAAACGGTAAGCCTTTTGACCAGGGTCGTATGACACTTGAGCAAATCTTAGCCAAAGTAGACACAGGCGCTGCCGAGCGTGAAGCGAAAAAGCTTAGCGAGAAAGCCGCCTTTGATACGCTAGTGATTGGTGGTGGCCCCGCCGGTGCATCAGCGGCCATTTACTCTGCCCGCAAAGGCATTAACACCGGCGTTGCTGCAGAGCGCTTTGGTGGCCAAGTGGCCGACACTATGGGCATTGAGAACTTTATTTCAGTTTCTCATACCGAAGGCCCTAAGCTCGTCAGCGCATTGGAAGAGCACGTCAAAGAGTACGAAGTTGACGTAATGAACCTTCAGCGCGCTACGTCGTTCAAGGCTGCTGAAGCGGAAGGCGGTTTGCATGAAGTCACCCTGGAGTCCGGCGCGAAGCTGAAGAGCAAAACCCTCGTGCTAGCCACCGGCGCACGCTGGCGTGAAATGAATGTTCCCGGTGAGCAGCAGTACCGTAACAAAGGCGTGGCTTATTGCCCCCACTGCGATGGCCCACTGGTCAAAGGCAAGCGCGTTGCCGTCATTGGTGGCGGCAACTCTGGCGTAGAAGCGGCCATTGATCTTGCGGGCATCGTGGGTCACGTAACGCTGGTGGAGTTCATGGGTGAAATGCGCGCAGATGCCGTGCTGCAGAAAAAGCTCAAGAGCCTGCCCAACGTCGATATTATTTTGAACGCGCAAACCACCGAAGTAACCGGCGATGGCAGCCGCGTTAACGGCCTAACCTATAAAGACCGCACTACCGATGACATTAAAACCATCGCGTTAGAGGGTATTTTTGTTCAAATCGGCTTGGTACCTAATACCGAGTGGCTAAAAGGCTCCCCGATTGAGATGACGCCCCGCGGAGAGATTATTGTCGACGCCCATGGGATGACCTCGGTACCCGGTGTATTTGCTGCGGGGGATGTCACCACCGTGCCCTATAAGCAGATCATTATCGCCATGGGCGAAGGCGCCAAAGCCTCGCTAGGCGCCTTTGGTTATCTGATTCGAAATTAACTAGCCAAAGGGCGGGCTCCCGCCCTTTGGGATCGTTCTTTTGACGTGTAAGACCGTGACGTCACGCCCGCTACTTAGCGGGCTTTTTTTGCTCACGCTTCCCACACACCTTACAGGCGGGGTCGCGGGGCACCTGGAAGTGGCGCCATTGTCCACTCAGGCCCTCAAAGGTAGAAAGCCCTTGGTGAGGCTTTCCAGCGCCGCTTAAAAGCTTGAAGGCTTCTACCGCTTGAAAGCAGCCAATTAAACCAACGAGCGGCGCCATTACACCGCTTTCAGCACAGCTAAGGGCTTCGTCATCGCTATCGTCAGGTGGATAAAGGCAGGCGTAACAGGGGCTTTCTGAGTTACGGGGGTCAAATACCGCCAGCTGCCCGGAAAAGCGTATCGCCGCACCAGAAACAAGCGGCACGCCCGCCTGCTGTGTAGCAGCATTAATCGCGTAGCGGCTTGAAAAGCGATCGGTGCAATCCAGCACAACATCTGCCGAAGCCACTAACGTCTGTAACTGCTCGCCGGCTGCGTGCTGCTCCACAGCCACTACCTGGCACTCAGGGTTCAGCGCCTCCATGCTGGCTTTCGCTGAACATGCTTTATTAACGCCAATGCTTGCCTGCTGGTGGGCAATTTGCCGCTGCAGGTTGGAAAGCTCAACGACATCTGCATCGGCAATAGTTATACGCCCAACGCCCGCTGCCGCTAAATAAAGGGCTACAGGCGAACCCAGCCCGCCAGCACCTATAATCAGCGCGTGGGCGCTTCGCAGGCGCTCCTGCCCGTCGATATCAACCTCGGGCAGCATGATTTGGCGGCTATAGCGCAGCAGCGCCTGATCGTCCATCATTGGCTTACTTATCCTCAAATTCCTCAAAGTCGGGTATGTGCAGGCTGAAGCTCTCTTTCACCTCTTCCATGACCACGTAGCTTTTCGACTCTTTTACCCCAGGCAGGGTCAGTACCACATCGCCCAGCAACTGGCGGTAGGCCGCCATCTCAGGAATCCGGCACTTCAAAATGTAATCAAATTGACCAGAGACTAAGTGGCACTCTTGTATCTGCGGGAGCGTTTCCACCGCGCGGCGGAACTCATCAAATACTGCAGGCGACTGGGTTTCCAGGCTGATTTCTACAAACACCAGCAGATTAGCTTTTAAGGCTCGTGGGTCGAGAATCGCTTGGTAGCCGCGAATAATACCGGCTCGCTCAAGGCGCTTGACGCGCTCTAAGCAAGGGGTTGTGGATAAACCAACCTCTGAAGCAAGATCCACGTAGGAAATACGCGCATTTTCCTGCAGACATCGCAAAATTTTAAGATCGATACGGTCCAGCGTTCTATTTTTAGGTTTCATGGCAGGATCCATTACTGATGAATCAGGCAGTTTTAAAGGTGCCCTAGGGTAACCCGTTCATGACCGCCTACGTCTCGCACACTTTCAACGTTCTGATAGCCAGCCAGTACAAGCGCTTCGCGCACCTGGCCAGCCTGGGAATAGCCGTGCTCTAGTGCTAGCCACCCTCCGGAGGAGAGATACACGCTGGCGGTATTGGCTAAATGAATTAAATCAGCCATACCATTGGCTTCGGCTACCAATGCAGAACGCGGCTCAAAGCGCACATCACCTTGGCACAAGTGGGGATCGTCAGCAGCAATATAGGGCGGGTTACTAACAATGATATTGAATTTATTAGCGTATTCAGGCGCTGAAAAAGCGCTGAACCAGTCGCTTTGTACAAACTGTGCATTGGCAATAGCCAGCACCTGGGCGTTGCGAGCCGCAAGGCGAACCGCTTCCGGGCGAATATCCGCGCCCATCACGTGCCAACCAGGTTTTTCACTGGCAAAGGCCAGCGCAATAGCGCCTGTTCCGGTGCCCAAGTCAAGCAGCCGGCCGGCTTCTGCCTGCGCGCGAACCAGCACCGCTTCTACCAGTGTTTCCGTATCAGGCCGGGGGATAAGCGTATCAGCCGACGTGGCAAATTGCAGGCCCCAAAACTCACGTTCACCGGTTAAATAGGCCACCGGTTGCCCCTGGGCGCGAGCGGCAACCAGAGCATCAAACCGCGCATGTTCCCAGGTAGCACATTCACGGTCGCCCCAGGTATAAAGCCAGGTGCGGTTATACCCCGTTGCATGGCTAAGCAGCACTTCAGCATCTATTCGCGCGGAGGGCGAACTCGCGGCTTGTAGTCGCAGCACTGCGTTTCGCAGTAGGGCATCGTAGGTCATGACAGACGACGCACCCATTAGGCTTCCTGAAGGGCGGAAAGCTGCTCTGCTTGATACTCGTGGATCAGCGGCTCGATTACTTCATCTAACTGCTCACCGCTAACAACTTCCGTTAGCTTATAGAGCGTTAGATTAATGCGGTGGTCGGTAATGCGACCTTGGGGGAAGTTGTAGGTACGAATACGTTCGCTACGATCCCCAGAGCCCACCAGCGAGCGGCGGGCGTCGGCCTGCTCTTGTCGCTGGGAATCCACCGCATTGCGCTTGAGCTTAGCAGCCAGTAACGACATCGCTTTGGCTCGGTTTTTATGCTGGCTACGCTCTTCCTGGCACTCCACCACTACGCCGGAGGGCAAGTGGGTAATACGAATAGCAGAGTCGGTGGTGTTAACGTGCTGACCACCCGCACCGCTTGAACGGTAGGTATCCACGCGCAAATCGGAAGGATTAATGTCAATATCGCCCACGTCATCCACTTCCGGCATCACCGCCACCGTGCAGGCCGAGGTATGAATCCGCCCTTGGGACTCAGTGGCCGGTACTCGCTGCACCCGGTGGGCACCTGACTCAAACTTCAAGCGGGCATAAACACCATCACCTTTAACTCGGGAAATGACCTCTTTATAGCCGCCCTGCTCGCCGTGGCTGGCACTAATCACTTCAACGCGCCAGCCACGCTTCTCGGCATAGCGGGAGTACATACGAAACAGGTCGCCGGCAAAGATCGCGGCTTCATCGCCACCGGTGCCCGCGCGCACTTCTAAAAATACTCCACGGCCGTCATCGGGGTCTTTGGGCACTAGCAAACGCTTAAGCTCGATATCCAGCTGTTCAAGCTGCTCACGCCCGTCGCTGATTTCCATCTCTGCCAGTTCACGCATTTCTGGGTCGCTGTCGCGGCTGAGCTGTTCAGCCTCTTCAATACTAACCTCAACCTCACGATAACGCTGCCAGGTGGCAACCAGTTCCTCCAGCTCAGCGTATTCACGGGAGTAGTCACGGAAACGCTGTTGGTTGTTAATCACCTCAGGATCAGACAACAGCATTGCCAGCTCTTCAAAGCGTTCGGTAAAGCTATCTAAGCGTTGGCGCAAAGTCTCTTTCATGCGGGTGTATCATCCTTCTGGCGTTTTACCGGGCGTGCGGGCTGCTCAAACGCAGGTTTAGCGGGTAGTAGTAACTGCGGCATGGCGTTCAGCAATTCGTGGTTTTCCTGGGAGGCCGCTTCTCGCAGCGCAAGCGTCGGATGGTGCATCAAGCGGTTGGCTAATTGATGCGCCATACGCTCAATCACTTTAGCGGGGTCTTCCCCACGCGCTAAACGCTCAAGCGCTTGCTCCCGAGAGTGGTCGCGTATCGCTTCACCGTGACGACGGTAGTCGCGAATCAACTCACCGCCTTTGCGAATACGGCGCTCGTGAAGCCAATTACCCACACCATGCTCAATCAGCGATTCAGCCTGGTCAGCGGCTACTTGGCGATGACGCCGATTCTCTTGAATAACCTCTTCCAGGTCATCAACGGTGTAGAGGAAAACATCGGCAAGCTCGCCTACCTGCGGCTCAATGTCCCTGGGAACAGCAATATCCACCATGAACACAGGGCGGTGGCGGCGTTTTTTCAGCGCCCTCTCCACCATCCCTTTACCTAGGATCGGCAGCGGAGAGGCCGTCGAGGAGATGACAATATCGGCATACTCTAGCGCATCAGGAATTTCAGACAGCGTGATCGCATTACCGCCTAACGGCGATGAGACCTGCTCGGCCCGCTCACGGGTGCGGTTCGCTACCGTGAGTTGACGCACACCGGCTTCATGTAGATGGCGCGCCACCAGTTCGATAGTCTCTCCCGCACCAATCAGCAGCGCACGGGCTCGGCTAAAGTCATCAAAAATGCGGCTGGCCATACTCACTGCGGCATAGGCGACTGAGACCGGGTTTTTACCAATACCGGTTTCTGTACGCACCTGTTTAGCCACCGCAAAGGTATGCTGAAACAGACGCTCCAACTCGCCGCCTAAGCCTTTCGCCTGGCGCGCTTGTTGGTAGGCATCTTTTAGTTGCCCAAGAATTTGCGGCTCGCCCAGCACCATAGAGTCCAGGCCAACGGCTACGCGCATCAAATGGCGTGCAGCATCGTTGTCTAGATAATGGTAGGCACAACGGGAAAGGTCTTCGACGCGCAAGTTATGAAAGCGTCCAAGCCAATCCAGCACAACCTGCTCACCGGCAGCATCTGTCACGCAGTAAAGCTCGGTACGGTTACAGGTCGAGAGCACGGCTGCTTCGTTGATTTGTGGCAGGCTACGCAGTTCAGCCAACGCACTTTCCAGCTGCGTCGGCGTAAAGGCCACCTGCTCACGCACGGCCACACTGGCAGTACGATGATTTATTCCCAGGGCAAGAAGCGTCATGCGATATGCGTCTTCGCTAGTGGATCGGTCGTCACGTCACTCGTCTATGTGTCTGGCTTGCTAAAGCAAGTCTATCGGGCGCCGCCGTTAAGAAATTGCGCTGACGCTGCTCTTTTTCAAGGTGGGATATCCTACCACAGCAGAGCATGATCTGGCCCACACCACTTTGCCGCAGGCAGCCAAGCCGCTATGCTGAGCACTCGGCCACTTGATCGAGAGACGCATGCCCCTTCGCGCACCACTATCGGGTTTATCCCTACTGCCATTGGCCACCACGCTATTCTTAATGAGCGGCTGCCAATCTTCAGCCTCTTTCACAGAGGGCGGTTTGCCTACCCATACGAGCGACCCCATGCAGTCGGCGCCGCCGATTACCCGCGGCCTTGATGCGGCAGGGCTTCGCACTTTGCTGACAGCCGAGTTTGCTGGCCAGCGGGGTGACTACCGCTCCGCTAGCCAAGGCTATTTAGAAGCTGCCCAACGCTATAGCGCACCGGCACTTGCTGAACGCGCCACCTTTGCTGCCCGGTTTGGCAACGATATCGCGTTAATTGAGGCATCTGCACTGCGCTGGCGTGAGCTGGCCCCCAACGCAGAGGCCCCTAATCGTCTGCTTGCGGCGCTCTCTTTGCAACGCGGCGATTGGTACGACAGCCTAGAGCAACGCCTGGCTATTACCCAGGCAGGTGGCAATGGCGAAATAGCCGCCTTCGCTGAGTTAGCGGTAGCCGAAGAAGCTCCTCTAAATCTGCTTATTCAGCCACTGCGGGCGCATCTTGCTCAACCCAACGCTGACCAGCTTGAGTTTCATAGCGATGTATTGCTCGGCACCGCCCTTATGGAAGCTGCCCTTGGCGATACGCACCAAGCACAGCAGCGCCTTGACCAAGTTGCCCAGCGAGAACCCGCCTCTGCCCAGCTATGGCTTGCCAAGGCGCGCCTTGCCTTGGAAACCGGCAATCACCAAACAGCGCAGCGGGCAGCCCAAGCGGGGCTTGAACTATCACCTGATGATGTCCGCTTTGTGCTAATGCTGGCTCAGGCGGAAATTCGCCTAAACAACATTGCCGCTGCCGAAGAGCAAACTAATACGCTGCTGGAAAACCACGGCGGCAATCAGGATCTGCGCATTGCGTTGGCCCAGCTGTATCTGGAAGAGGGCCACAGCGAGCCTGCTTACCGGCTACTCCAACCACTAATTGGCCAAGACACCGTTCCTAACATTGCCTACTACTTGCTCGGCGCCATTGCCCAATCCCAGGGTGAAGTTGATGATGCCCTGCTCTACTACCGCCAGGTGCACGATGGCGATGAGTTCCTGCCCGCCCGTGCGACCGCGGCGCGCATGTTGATTGAAGACGACCGCTTGCTAGACGCCCGCGCCCTGCTGCGCATTGAACGGATGCGTCACGATGACTATTTTGGCGACCTAGTACTGCTTGAAGTACAGCTATTAGACGAGCTAGGTTTTCAAGAAGATGCCACCACACTGCTAAACCGGGAACTCACCCGCACCCCCGACGACACCACGCTGCTCTATTTACGGGCGATGCGCTTTTGGGAGCTGGGCGACGTTGCCGCTATGGAACAGGATTTGCTCCAGATTTTGCGCACCGAGCCCAATGACGCAATGGCGCTTAATGCGCTGGGCTACACCCTCGCGGATCTCAACGTGCCTGGACGCCTAGAAGAAGCTCGCGAACTCATAGAGCGCGCCTACGAAGTTGACCCGGAAAACCCTGCAATACTCGATAGCATGGGCTGGGTCTACTTTCGGCTTGGCCAACCTGAAGACGCGCTTGCCTGGCTAGAAAGCGCCTACGCTCAAATGCCCGATCAAGAGATCGCTGCGCACCTCGCCGAAGTTCTGCATGCGCTCGGGCGCAGCGATGAGGCGCGCCGCATCATTCGGCAAATACGCCAGCGCACTACTCAGCATCCACAAATCGATGAGCTACTTGAGCGTCATCCTGAACTAACACCAACAGATACGCCCTAACGCTTGTCTTTAATGGTAGTGACTCACCGCACCTATTAACCACACCTATTAACTACACCTATATTACGCAGTACTGACATGGAGTTTGTTTATGTTGACCACGCACCCCGCCGCTTCTCGCGTACCTACACCCTGTTTTTTTAAGGCAAAACGCACCGCCCGCCTGTGGGTAACGAGCATTGCTCTGCTGGCACTTGCTGGTTGTGCCAGCCAGGCGCCGGTTGACGAAAGCGGCCGCCAAGCAGGTCAGTGGGAACGTCAGCAAGCCGACGTTGAAGCCTTCAACACTTGGACAATGGTAGGCAAAGCGGGCCTAAGAACCCCCGAAGAAAGTACCAGCGCTAATTTAGACTGGAACCAGCACCCCCACTATTTCCGCATGCTGATTAGCGGGCCATTTGGCGGTGGTCGAAGCGTACTGGAAGGTCGTGAAGGACGTTTTTCGCTTACCACCAGCGACGGCCGCTTTGAGGCAGAGACACCCGAAGCCTTAATGGAAGAGCAGTTAGGCTGGTCGCTGCCGGTAAGCGCCATGCCTGATTGGGTTCGCGGCCTACCCGGCGACCACGCCAGCTACCAAATGGAAACCGATGAGCTTGGCTACCCTAACTTTCTCCAGCAAGATGGCTGGGAAATTGATTACCGCGACTGGGAGCAAGTAGAAGGCATGTGGCTACCCCGCCGGTTGGTAATGAACTATGGGGATGTGCGCATTACCTTGGTGGTCAACCAGTGGCGCCCTACAAATAGTTAATTGATGCACTGACTGAGACATTGAATGCCTGTCACCACCTCTTTAACGCTTCCCGCTCCAGGGAAGCTTAACCGGATGCTGCACATTGTGGGCCGTCGACAAGACGGTTACCACGAACTGCAAACCATTTTTCAGTTTATTGATCTGTCCGACCAGCTTCACTTCACCCTGCGTCAAGATAGTAAAATTGAACTGGCTAGCCATGTGATAGGCGTCGCCCATGATGACAATTTAATTGTCCGCGCGGCACGGCTACTTCAACAGGCAAGCGGCACCCATTATGGTGCCACTATAACCATTGATAAGCGCCTGCCCATGGGCGGCGGCTTAGGCGGCGGCAGCTCAAATGCGGCAACGGTACTGCTGGGGCTTAACCATTTATGGCAGCTTGGCCTCAACAAAGCTGAGCTAGCCACGCTCGGGCTTACCCTAGGTGCCGATGTACCTGTATTTATTCATGGCCACAGCGCCTGGGCAGAAGGTGTGGGTGAAAAACTAACCACAGTCACCCTGGACACTCCCTGGTTTGTGGTGATCCATCCCCATGTCAGCGTCGCTACCGGTGCGGTCTTCCAAGACCCAGAATTGACACGCGACAGCCACCCCATTACTATGGCGCGCGCATTGCAGGGGGGAGCGCCGGAGTGGCGTAACGACTGTGAAGCCATCGTCAAAAAACGCTACCCGCCCATTGCGGAAGCGCTTGATTGGCTCACGCAGTATGCACCTAGCCAGCTGACCGGTACCGGCGCCTGTTTGTTTGCGGCCTTTGATTCACAGCAAGCCGCACAAGCTGTCGTCGCTGAACTGACCGGGCAACACTGGCACGCATGGGTAGCACGCGGGCTCAACACCTCTCCCCTACAAGATGCTCTGGGCTGCTGAAAGCGCCCGGTCATCGCATTAGGTTTATTGCTGGGGTATCGCCAAGTGGTAAGGCACCGGTTTTTGGTATCGGCATTCCCAGGTTCGAATCCTGGTACCCCAGCCAACCTGATTATGATCTGCGTTTTCTCCCCTGATCCCCAACACTGCAAAGGTGGCTGCGCGTGTCAAAATTGATGGTTTTCACCGGGAATGCCAATCCCGAACTCGCTCAAAAGATTGCCGAGAGCTTGGACAGCCGTATGGGCAATGCCACGGTTGGTCAATTTAGCGACGGCGAAATCGCGGTCGAGATCAATGAGAACGTGCGCGGTAAGGATGTATTCATCCTTCAATCCACCTGTGCACCTACGAATGACAACCTGATGGAACTGATTCTGATGGTCGATGCCCTGCGTCGCGCCTCAGCCGCTCGTATTACCGCGGTAGTTCCCTACTTTGGCTATGCTCGCCAGGATCGTCGTGTACGCTCCGCCCGCGTTCCCATCTCAGCAAAAGTCGTTGCTGACATGATGGTGAAGGGGGGCGTTGACCGCGTTATGACCATGGACCTGCACGCTGACCAAATCCAAGGTTTCTTCGATGTGCCGGTTGATAACGTCTACGGCTCGCCCATTTTGCTTGACGACATCGAGCGCCAAAACTACAGCGATCTAGTCGTTGTTTCCCCCGATGTTGGCGGCGTTGTGCGTGCCCGCGCCATTGCCAAACAGCTAAACGCTGACTTGGCCATTATTGATAAGCGTCGTCCACAGGCTAACCAAGCCCAGGTCATGCATATTATCGGTGAAATCGAAGGCCGCACCTGCGTTGTTGTCGATGACATGATCGATACCGCTGGCACGCTTTGCAAAGCGGGTGAAGCGCTAAAAGAGCATGGCGCCGCACGCGTTGTGGCCTATGCGACACACCCGATTTTGTCTGGCCCTGCGGTCGACAACATCACGAACTCTGTATTGGACGAAGTCGTCGTGACCGACACTATTCCACTTTCTGACTACGCACGTCGGAGTGGAAAAATTCGTCAGTTGAGCGTTGCTGGCCTGATTGCGGAAGCGATCCGCCGGGTGAGCAACGAAGAATCTGTCAGCGCGATGTTCCATTAATCGCCTGACAACATAGCCTCCACTTGGGGGCCCTGGAAGCGTCGTCGCCTGGTCGCGGTCGGCGGCGCTTCCTTACTTAAACTAAGAGGCAATTCCATGTCTGATTTTATCCTGAAAGCCAGCGTTCGTAACGACCTGGGGAAAGGTGCGAGCCGCCGCCTGCGTCGTGCGAACCAACTCGTACCGGCCGTTGTATACGGTGGCGAGAAAGGTGCTCAATCAATCTCTGTAGAAAAAACTGCTTTCTACAAAGCCATTGAAGATGAGTCCTTCTTCTCCTCAGTAATCAAACTGGTTATCGATGGTACCGAAGAGCAGGTGGTTGTACGTGACCTGCAGCGTCACCCCTTCAAACCGCTTCTGACCCACGCTGACTTCATGCGTGTTGACGCCACTCACGAAATCACCATGAACGTGCCGCTGCACGTAGTGAATGAAGAGAAGTGTGTAGGCATCAAAGACCAAGGCGGCGAACTGCACGTCCTGGCTAACGAAGTCGCTATCAGCTGCTTGCCGAAAAACCTTCCAGACTTCCTGGAAGTTGACATCAGCAAAGTTGAACTCGGCACAACTCTGCACCTGTCTGACCTGACGCTGCCAGCTGGCGTAACGTCTGTTGACCTGTCACACGGTGAAGAGCACGACAACGCCGTTCTGAGCATCACCAAAGTGAAAGTCCGCGGTGGCGATGACGAAGAAAGTGAAGGCGAAGGCGAAGAAGAGTCCAGCGCTGAGTAAGCACTGGTAAATTAACGCTGCTTTGCTGGGTGCCGCCTAATGACCCACCAAGCAGCGTTGAGCTTGGGCTGCCCTTATGGCCCAAGGATGTTAAAATCAAGCGCTTAGGCGCTTGATTTTTTTTGCGGCTTGCCAGCCGTGGCAGCTGCTTTTAAGGCTGCCTGACACGATGTCAAAATTTCTCCCAGACGTTTTTGGAGGTGGGAAAATGAGCCAGGTAACGGCCATTATCGGGCTGGGCAACCCCGGCGCAGAGTATGACGCCACGCGCCATAACGCTGGTTTTTGGCTGGTAGACGCCATTGCACGCAGCGCCCATACGGAGCTTCGCCCTGAGAAAAAATTCTTAGGCCTTTATGCCAAAGCACGTATTGGCGACCAGGATGTGCACCTACTCAACCCCTCCACTTTTATGAATCGTAGCGGTGCTGCCGTCGCGGCCCTCACCCAGTTTTTTAAACTGAACCCAGAGAACCTGCTGGTCGCTCACGACGAATTAGACCTACCGCCAGGGCAAGCACGTTACAAAACCGGCGGCGGGCACGGCGGGCACAACGGCCTGCGAGACATCATTAGCGCACTCGGCAATCAGAATACATTTCACCGGGTTCGCGTTGGTATCGGCCACCCCGGCGAAGCGCGCCAAGTCACTAACTATGTGCTTGGGCGCCCAGGCAAAGCAGACCAGGAAGCCATCGAGCACGCCCTGGATGAGTGCCAGGCCACCCTACCTTTTGTGTTAAAAGGCGAATGGGCCAAAGCCATGAACCGCCTACATAGCGTAAAATAGCGGCAAACGCTTAACAGTACGCGCTTTTAGCACTCTCTTTTTTTCAATTGCGGCACGCGCCTCGTTAATGGCGCTGCCCTAGCGGCCAGGAAGTTATTTATGGGCTTTAATTGCGGCATCGTCGGCCTACCTAACGTAGGTAAATCCACGCTTTTCAATGCGCTGACAAAATCCGGCATTGATGCGGAAAATTTCCCGTTCTGCACCATCGAACCCAACGTGGGTATCGTGCCGATGCCCGATCCACGCCTGGACAAACTGGCAGCGATCGTTAAACCGCAGAAAATCCTGCCAACCACCATGGAATTTGTGGATATTGCTGGCTTAGTGGCCGGCGCTTCCAAAGGTGAAGGCTTAGGCAACAAGTTCCTGGCTAACATCCGCGAAACTCAGGCGATCGCCCACGTGGTGCGCTGCTTTGATAACGATAACGTTATCCACGTCGCCAACCAGGTCGACCCTCGGGCAGATATCGAAACCATTAATATTGAGCTAGCGCTTGCCGACTTAGATACCGTCGAAAAAGCCAGCCAGCGCCTGCTTCGCTCGGTTAAGGGCGGCGATAAAGACGCCACCGCCACCAAAGCGATACTCGATAAAATCCAGCCCCACCTCGCCGAGGGGCAGCCGTTGCGTAGCTTTGAGCTAACTGACGATGAAAAGCACCAGGTAAAGAGCTTTGGTTTTTTGACGCTCAAACCCACCATGTACATTGCTAACGTCAATGAAGATGGCTTTGAAGACAATCCTTACCTGGACATCGTCAAAGAGATCGCCGCCGAAGAAGGCGCCGTAGTGGTGCCGGTGTGTAACCAGCTTGAAGCAGAAATTGCCGAGCTAGAGGACGAAGAGCGCAGCATGTTTTTGGCCGAAATGGGTATGGAAGAGCCGGGGCTGGATCGCGTAATTCGTGCAGGCTACGCTCTGCTCGGCCTGCAAACTTACTTTACTGCCGGGGTAAAAGAAGTGCGCGCCTGGACAGTGAAGCAAGGTGCCAGCGCACCAGAAGCAGCGGGGGTTATTCACACCGACTTCCAGAAAGGCTTTATTCGTGCCGAAGTGATTGCCTATGACGACTACGTTACTCTTGGTGGCGAGCAAGGTGCCAAAGATGCCGGCAAATGGCGTCTGGAAGGCAAAGAGTACATTGTTAAAGATGGCGACGTTATCCACTTCCGCTTTAATGTGTAACAAGTAGAAAACTCACCTTATACGGGCAGAGAGCGGTGCACGAAAACCAATCCGACAGGCATGTCTAGCGTTTAAGCGCTGCCTTCCTGGCAGCACAAAAGCCTGCTAGGGTTAGTATATGTCTTTCTCTCGCTCACCCAGTGACCGGGATATTTGCCCAGTATCCCGTTCCTGCCGGTTAACTATCAGCTTGCTGCCATTGCTCATACTCCTGGGCTGTGAACCCAGCGAGCTGACGGTCACACAACTCGAACCGCCCGAACCGGGCGGGACTCTTCAAGTGGCCTCTCGCAACAGCGCCACCACCTACTACCTTGATCGCGATAATACACCGGCTGGCCCGGAGTACGATCTAGTCGAGTCGTTCGCTGAAGCCCACAATTGGCAGGTCGAATGGACGCTTTTTGAGTCCACCGCTGACGTGCTAAACGCCATAAGAGAAGGCAATATTCAGCTCGCTGCTGCTGGCCTGACCCACCTCCCCTCACGGGATGAATACCTTCAACGAGGCCCCACCCACACCGATATCGTTGAACAGTTGGTCTGTCACCGCGACATGCGCCCCCTACCCCGCCAAGTGGATGAGATGGCAGGAATTGACATCCGCGTCACGGCGGACTCCAGCTACGCGGAAAAGCTCCAGAGCCTGGTCAACCAGCACACCGGCATCGCCTTCAAAGAAGATCCTCGCACCACAGAGATACTGCTGACCGAAGTCGCAGAAAAGCGTATCGACTGCACCATGGCTGATTCCAATATCGTCAGGGTAGTACGGCGCCACTTCCCCCACTTGGAAATCGCCATGAACCTTACCAGCGGTGACCAGTTGGGCTGGTACCTGCCACATGACCAACAAGCGCTCGCTAACATGGCTAATCAATGGATGGAAAGCACCGAGGGGCAAGAAAACATCGCGAAAGTCACACAGCGCTACTATGCCTATATCAGTGAGTTCGATTTTGTTGACCTGCGCGCGCTCAACGAACGCATCGACGAGCGCTTGCCTAACTTTCTTGATCTGTTCCTAGAGGCTGAAGCCGAAACCGGCATGCCCGCAGAACTGCTCGCCTCCCTGGCTTACCAAGAGTCGCACTGGGACCCACAGGCCGCTTCCCCTACCGGCGTGCGCGGCATCATGATGCTAACCCAAAATACCGCCGAATCCCTTGGCGTCGATAATCGCTTGAACCCAGCAGCGGCCATCGACGGGGGCGCTCGCTATCTCGCCGACCGCCATCAGCGTCTACCTGACTCTCTCCCCGAACCGGATCGCACCTACCTAGCACTGGCAAGCTATAACATTGGCCGTGGCCACGTTCTAGATGCTCGACAGTTAGCCCGGAAGCTAGGCAAAGACCCAGACTCCTGGGAAGATATGCAAGAGGTACTGCCACTTAAGGCTGACAAACGCTATTACCCACAGACCCGCTATGGCTATGCGCGCGGCTATGAACCCGTGCATTTTGTTCAGCGAATCCGCAACTATCAGGATGTGATTAGCGCGGCAATCGTGTGGACACCGCTTGAGGATAAGTGACGACCTGGGGTTTGAAACAACAAATACTTGACGAGCAGCAAGGCGGTGAGTATCATTCGCCCCCGTTGAATGGCTACGTAGCTCAGCTGGTTAGAGCACATCACTCATAATGATGGGGTCCCCTGTTCAAATCAGGGCGTAGCCACCAACCTCTCGCACATACAGACTGCGAACCTACAGAACACAGAAAAGCCCGCTGACATGTCAGCGGGCTTTTTCGTTGGCGGCTAACGCTCAGCGCATCAGCGCAACTCAGGGCGGTCTAAAAACGCCGTTAACGCTCGGGTTAGGTAATCAACATCTTTCGTGCCCGCTGTTTCACGAATAGAGTGCATCGCCCACTGGGGTAGCCCCACATCAATGGTCGGCACCCCCACTTCTGTTGCGGTAATTGGCCCAATAGTGCTACCACACCCCATATCTGCCCGGGTCACAAACGACTGCACCGGCACCTCTGCTTTACGGCACACGTCGCGGAACAGCGCGCCTGTGACGCTATTCGTTGCATAGCGCTGGCTGCTGTTTACTTTGATAACCGGGCCACCGTTTATTGCCGGGCCATGTCGCTCGTCGTGCTTATCCTGGAAGTTAGGGTGCAGCGCATGAGCGTTGTCGCAAGAAATCATTAAAGACGACTGAATTAGCTGTATCAGCGACTCCTCTGAGCCGCCCCCCACTTGGGCATTTAAGCGCTTTAGCACATCCCCTAGAAATGGCCCCTGGGCGCCACAGGCGCTCGCACTGCCCACTTCTTCATGATCATTTGCGACCAGCAACGCACCTTGGCTTGCATCACAATCAAGCAGCGCCTCTAACCCTACAAAGCATGACAACAGATTATCCAAGCGGGCACTCGCCACCAGCTCCTGGCGCAACCCTATCAACGACGGAGGCTGAACATCGTAAAAGCTGAGTTCAAAATCCACTACTTCAACGGCACGCAGTCCATGCTGCTCCTCTAACCACTGGGCAAGCAGATCATTAAGACGCGCGGTATCGCTTTGTATCAACACCGGCGACATTTGCGTTTGCGGGTTAATTACACGCCCCGCATTTACTTCGCGATCCAAATGTATCGCCAAGCTAGGGATCATCGCGATAGGACGGTCGACATTTAACAGCACGCTCTCCAGCCGCCCATCTGCGTGACGCACATGAACGCGCCCTGCCAAGCCTAAATCCCTGTCAAACCAGGGAGTTAACAGCACGCCGCCATACACTTGCACCCCCAACTGCAGCCAGCCAGCAGCATACTGCGTGGCATTTGGTTTTAAATGCAGCCCAGGGCTGTCGGTATGAGCACCCAGCATGCGTAGACTGGATAACTTGCCTGCAGGCAGTTGAAAAGCGATAACCGAGGAGTCGTTACGCGTCACGTAGTAGCGTTTTCCCGGTGAAAGCTGCCAATTCGCTGCTTCATCCAAGCGCTGAAAGCCCGCCTGCTCCAAACGCTGCGCCATACTACGCGTCGCGTGCCATGGCGTGGGCGACTGGTGCAGAAAATCACATAGCCGCGTTAAACGTTCTGCGTTGAAAGCTTCGGACATGGAAATCCTCATAACTGTAATGATTGAGTCTCACAGGCTAAATGACCTGCTACAATGCTCCCTCGGCCTACGCAACTCATAGGCTATCTGCGGGTCTAGGGAAGAATGAGTTTACACAAATCCGGGAGAGCTTGACTGATGAGCTTGTTTGCAACGCTTTCACGCTCGGTCGCCCTTGCCGTAATGCTGGTCATCACCAGCCCGGCAGCGCTGGCGCAACTCGCGCCGACCGACGAACAACGCCAAGCGGCAGTAGAAATTGCGGACTCGCTCCGCTACGGCCACTATGCTGATATTACCTTCGACGAGCAGTGGTCTCAGGAAGCTTTCCAGCGCTATCTAGATATTTTAGATGGCCAGCGTTCATATCTTCTGAGCCGCGATATAGAACCCTACCGCCACCTGGAAACCAGCATGGTGGAGGTACTTTTCGACGGCAATCTAGACGACGCATTTGAACTTTACAACCGCCTGAGTGATCGCCATGTAGCGCGCCTTGAGTGGCTTTTAGCGCGCATTGATGCCGGCCTCTCTTTCGAGTTCGACAGCGACGAGCGCCTGGAAGTAGACCGCGAAGACGCCCCCTGGGCTAACCGCGAGAGTGAACTGGATGAGCTGTGGCGCAAGCGGCTTAAAAACGATGCGCTCACCCTGGCCTTAACGGACCAGGACGATGAGCAAATTGAAGCCAACCTGCGCCAGCGCTACGAAGGGCAGCTTACACGGCTGCGCCAAACAGAGCCTGAGGACGTATTCGGCTTATTGATGGCCTCTGTTTCAAGCACCATCGATCCTCACACAGGCTACCTCTCACCCCGCCAAGGAGAATCGTTCGATATTCAAATGAGCCTCTCCCTTGAAGGCATTGGCGCACTGCTGCAAGCCGACGGCGAATACGTCAAAGTATCTAGCCTGGTACCTGGCGGCCCTGCTGACCGCGCCGGCGTGCTAGAGCCTGCCGACCGCATTATTGCAGTGGGCCAGGAAGATGGCGAGATGGTTAACGTGGTGGGCATGCGCCTGGATAACGTCGTAGACCTGATTCGCGGCCCTAAAGGCTCGACTGTACGTCTCGACGTCGTGCCCGCCCAAGCGGTGGATATGACCCGTTCGCAAATTGTCGAAATTACCCGTGACACGGTAAGCCTGGAAGACCAGGCCGCCAAGAGCGAAATTGTCGAAGTCAGTCGGGATGGCAAACCTCACCGTATTGGCATTATCAACATCCCCACTTTCTACGTGGATTTTGATGCCTGGCAGGCCGGTGAAGAGGAGTACCGCAGCACCACACGAGATGTTGCACGCGAAGTTGAGAAACTCAAGCAGGAAGGGGTCGAAGGTATTGTGCTCGACCTGCGTAACAACGGCGGCGGTGCCCTCCAGGAAGCTAACTCACTCATCGGCCTGTTTATAGACCGCGGCCCCACGGTGCAAGTGCGCGACGCCCAGGGGCGCATTCAACTCTATGGCGACACCGAAGCCGGTACACTATACGACGGCCCGCTAACCGTACTGGTCAACCGTCTTTCCGCCTCTGCCTCTGAAATTTTTGCCGGTGCTATTCAAGACTATGGCCGTGGCATTGTGGTGGGCACTTCTACGTTTGGTAAAGGCACCGTACAAACCTTAAACGACTTGAGCCACGGCCAGATCAAGCTGACCCGCGCTAAGTTTTACCGCATTTCTGGCGATAGCACTCAAAACCGTGGCGTCGTGCCGGATATCAGCTTCCCTAGTTTGATCGACCCCGAGCGCATCGGTGAAAGCAGCCTGGATAACGCGCTGGCCTGGGACACGGTACAAAATGTCCAGTACCGTCGCTACGGCTCTCCTGAGGATGTACTCGCTACGCTGCTTTCCCAGCACGAAGCACGGGCCGAAGAAAACGCCAACTTCCGCTACCTTGAGCGCCAGTCTACGCTTTCCCGTCAGCTACGCGAGCAGCATACTAGCGTGAGCCTGAACCGCGAACAGCGCCAGCGTGAGATGGAAGCCAGGGAGGCCGAGCAACTCTCCCTTGAGAACCAACGCCGCCGCGCCCTGGGCTTACCTGAACTGGAAGAGTGGATGGACGCACGGGGTGATGGTACCGAGTCAGGTAGTTCAGACGAGGACGATAACAGCGACGATATGCCCGTTGACCGCGCCCACGCGCTGGAAGCTGCCGAGATCTTACTCGACTACGCTCACCTGCAAGCTATCCAACGGATGGCCAAGCGCTAAACGCATTCTGCCTACACGCTAGGCAGGCGCATTACCCAACGAAAACGCCAGCCCGCTATTTATTCCTAGCAGGCTGGCGTTTTTTTATGCGCGCTTACAACCCACGCTGACTTACGCCACACGAGTGTTTACAAGAAATTGTCGATCGAAAGCTTTCTGTAACGCTTAACTAGCAGAGGGCTGCGCGACGCGCAGGCCGGTCACCCATCTTAGCGAGCCGCTGGCTGAGCTCGTTGACCCGCAAGGCACTACCATCACTACCGGCCTGGATGATGACTTGCACCCATTCAGGCAGCTGTGGCGCCAAACGGTAGTACACCCACTGCCCTTCCCGCTGGTCGCTAAGCAAGCCACATTGACGCAGCTGAGCCAAATGGCGCGACACCTTTGGCTGTGACTCGTCCAGTGCATAGGTCATCTCACAGACGCACAGCGACTGCTCTTTGGCGATCAGCAATACCAGCATTAGCCGTGTCTCATCGCTTAAACACTTAAACACCTGTAACGCTTCCAGGCTCGCTACTTTGCCCACGACACTCTTCCTAACCAGTGAATGATGCACATAGTTTACGCTACTAAAATAGCCAACGGTAAGGCACAAAAATCACCCAAGATGCTAATCGCAGCGGGTGTTATTGTTTATCGATAATAACGGCGTAAAAAATCAGGCAGTAGTAAAGCAGAAGGGTATGAAAAAGAGTGTGAAGTGCTTAGTGGCTCCCCGAGCAGGACTCGAACCTGCGACCCAATGATTAACAGTCATTTGCTCTACCAACTGAGCTATCGGGGAATGTTTACCGTAAGCGGTAATTATAGCAGAACAGCAATTTGGCTCCTCGAGCAGGACTCGAACCTGCGACCCAATGATTAACAGTCATTTGCTCTACCAACTGAGCTATCGAGGAACATAACATATTGCTGGTGTGTTGAGAGCAAAGCCACTGAAGCTACAAACAGCCTACTTCAGAATGTTGGCTCCTCGAGCAGGACTCGAACCTGCGACCCAATGATTAACAGTCATTTGCTCTACCAACTGAGCTATCGAGGAACTGCTCAAACACGGTGCGTAGTATACTGATTGAAACGCTTAGGTCAAGTATCGTTTCCTGGTGAACGCTAGCCCCTGGTTTCTTGTGCCCGTATAATGCCCTTCATTCTACGGCAGCCATTAGCTGCTCATGAGTTTTCATTCATCCCTCGTCCCCCGACGACCCATAGACGACAGGTACCGATGGCGAAGAAGCTTTTTATCAAAACGCACGGCTGCCAAATGAACGAGTACGACTCCTCCCGTATGGCGGATATGCTCGGCGAATCTCATCAGCTGGAATTGACCGATAACGAGAAAGAAGCAGACGTGATTCTGCTGAACACCTGCTCGATTCGCGAAAAGGCCCAGGACAAGGTCTACCACCAATTGGGTCGCTGGAAAAAGCTTAAAGACGCCAACCCAGACCTAGTGATTGGCGTAGGCGGCTGCGTAGCTAGCCAAGAAGGCGAAGCGCTGCGTAAACGCGCGCCCTTTGTGGATATGATATTCGGCCCACAAACGCTACACCGCGTGCCCAAGATGCTCGACGCCCGCAACAATAACCAAATTGCTGCGGTGGATGTCACCTTCCCTGAAATCGAAAAATTTGATCACCTGCCTCAGCCAACATCCGACGGCGCGACGGCGTTTGTTTCGATCATGGAAGGCTGTTCGAAATACTGCACCTTCTGTGTAGTGCCCTATACCCGCGGTGAAGAGGTCTCCCGCCCCTTCGAGGCCGTGATGGACGAGGTGATTCACTTAGCCGACCAAGGCGTGCGAGAGGTCAACCTGTTGGGCCAAAACGTTAACGCCTACCGCGGCGATAACGAGGATGGAGATGAGATTGACCTTGCCGAGCTGATCGCCTGTGTCGCCGCCGTCGATGGTATCGACCGTATCCGCTTTACTACTTCGCACCCAGTGGAGTTCACCGACAGCTTGGTCGACGCCTTTGCCGATATTCCAGAGCTGGTCAGCCACCTGCACCTTCCCGTGCAGTCTGGCTCTGACCGCATCTTGAGTGCTATGAAGCGGGGCCATACCGCCGAAGAGTACATTGAGAAAATGGAGCGAATCCGCGCTAATCGTCCGGATATTAGCTTCTCCTCTGACTTTATTATTGGCTTCCCTGGCGAGACCGAAGAGGATTTCGAAGCGACGATGGATCTGATTCATCGCATCGGCTTTGACCACTCCTTCAGCTTTGTTTACTCAGCCCGCCCAGGCACGCCCGCTTCTGGCCTGCCGGATGAAACGCCAGAAAGCGTTAAAAAGCAGCGCCTCGCCATTTTGCAGGAACGGATTCTGCAGCAGACCGCGCAGATCAGCCGCCGCATGGTCGGCACTACTCAGCGCGTATTGGTCTCCGGCTTCTCACCAAGAGACCCTGGCCAACTCTCGGGCCGTACCGAAAATAACCGCGTGGTTAACTTCCGCGCGGCCAACCCTACGGAGCTTATTGGCTACTTTGTGGACGTGGAAATCACCGAAGCACTGCCCAATTCACTGCGTGGTGAACTCGCCTCCGCAGAGCGTTATTAACGATTCGCTATCCTAGGTAATTGCCCCGGCACCGCCGGGGCAGTAAGCTGAAGCTCACACACATCAACTAACGGGTTTTTTACTCTTGAGCCAGCCATCACCTCAGGCCAATCGCATTATCACCCTAAGCCTTGAACCCAATGACCCGCAGCGGCTTGCCAGCCTATGCGGCCAACAGGACGAGCACCTAAAACTGATTGAGAGCCGCCTGGACGTGACACTGCGCAACCGGGGCAATATTTTTCAGTTGGCCGGTGCTGCGAACCGCATTAAAGCGGCTGCTAACGTGCTGGAGCATCTCTACCGTGAAACAGCGGCTAGCGAACTTGAAGCTGACACTGTGCACTTATTTCTCCAAGAGTCTGGCCTGGAAGCGCTAGAGGAAGAGGTGGATGGCGAAGGCGGTGGTGACGACGTGGTGATGCGTACGCCGCGCACCATGATCAAGCCCCGCGGGTTGAATCAGCAGCGCTACGTACAAAGCATCCGTGAGCACGATATTAACTTTGGCATTGGGCCAGCCGGTACCGGTAAAACCTACCTAGCCGTAGCCGCTGCCGTGGAAGCACTCAACCAGCAGGAAGTACGCCGTATTCTACTGGTGCGCCCAGCGGTAGAAGCTGGTGAAAAGCTAGGCTTCCTGCCTGGGGATCTCGCTCAGAAGATCGACCCTTACCTGCGCCCGCTGTATGACGCGCTGTATGAGATGATCGGTTTTGAGCAGGTCGCCAAGCTGATTGAGCGCCAGGTGATTGAAATCGCCCCGCTGGCTTATATGCGCGGGCGCACGCTGAATAACTCTTACATTATTTTGGATGAGAGCCAAAACACCACGCCGGAGCAGATGAAGATGTTCCTAACGCGGATTGGTTTTGGTTCGACAGCGGTAATTACCGGTGACATCACCCAGGTAGATCTTCCTCGCGGGCAGCGCTCTGGTTTGTCTCAGGTGCTAGACGTGCTTAAAGAAACGCCGGGGATCGGCGTGACCCACTTTGCAGCCAAAGATGTCGTGCGTCACCCCTTGGTTCAGCGCATCATCGAAGCCTACGATGAGTTTGAATCTCAGCAGGAAGTGGAAGAGCGCGCCCGCCGTGAGACTCGCCAACAGGAGCGCGAAGCCCGCCTACACGCGCTTGAACGCGCAGGAAACGCACCGCAATGAGCGATATTGTGATCGATCGCCAGGTAGCTATTAATGAGCCGCAGCTACCCTCTCTTGAACAGCTCACCCTTTGGGTGGGCTGTGTGTTTTCACGCCACCCGGATGACGAGCGCTTAGAACTGACCATTCGTTTGGTCGGCAACGCCGAAAGCCAAGCGCTGAACCGCGACTATCGAGGTAAGGATAAGCCCACCAATGTGCTCTCCTTCCCTTTTGAGAACCCACCAGGCGTGACGCTACCGCTGCTGGGCGATCTAATTATTTGTCACGATATCGTCGCCCAGGAGGCAAGCGAGCAACACAAGTCGCTGACGCATCATTATGCCCACATGGTCATCCACGGCACCCTGCATTTAATGGGCTACGATCATATTGACGAGCAAGAGGCAGAGGAGATGGAGCAGATCGAGCGTGAGCTTCTCGCCTCGCTGGACATTCCTGATCCTTACCATGAGTAACTGTCTGTGACTGCCCACACGTCACTTGTTACACCTAACGTATCTGCCCGTAACTGAGAGATGAGACGCAATGAGCGAAGACCGATCGAGCAACCCCAATCAAAAATCCTGGCTCGAGAAACTCTTTGGCGCCCTTTCCGGTGACAATGACGAACCCAGCTCACGGGATGAGCTGATGACGTTTTTACGCCACACTGCAGGAAAGCTGAAGCTTGACCAAGACGCCATCATGATTATTGAAGGCGCGCTTGAGATTAGCGACCAGCAGGTGCGGGAAATATTAATTCCACGCTCCCAGGTGTCGGCCATTACCCTTGATCAAACCAGCGACGGCTACCTGCCGCTCATTAAGGAAACCGGCCACTCCCGCTATCCGGTGATCGGTGAAAACCTTGATGATGTTAAAGGTATTCTACTGGTTAAAGACCTGCTTCCCCTGCTCTCGCAGACCCAAGAGAGCCGTGATGCCTTTAAGCTGGAAGATGTGCTACGTCCGGCCATGTTTATTCCGGAGTCCAAGCGCTTAAACAGCCTCCTCAAGGAGTTCCGAGACACCCACAACCACATGGCAATTGTGGTGGATGAGTACGGTGGCACCGCGGGCATTATCACCATCGAGGACATTCTGGAGCAGATTGTCGGGGATATCGAAGATGAACACGATACCGACGAAGAGGACGATATCCGCACGCTGGATAACGGCCACTTCGCTATTCGCGCTTTAACCCCCATTGAAGACTTCAACGAACGGTTCGGCACCGAGTTCTCCGATGACGAGTTTGACACCGTTGGCGGCTTGGTGATGCAGCAGTTTGGTCACTTGCCCGGTCGCGGCGAGCATACCTGCTTCGGCGGCTGGCGCTTTGTCATCCTTAATGCTGACAACCGGCGAATCCGCTTACTTGAAGCGTATCCCGATCAAAACACCGACAGTGACGACGCGGAAGACGACTAACCGTCTATTCAGATTACTTTTCGATAGGATATCACCATGGGGTTGACGCCCACATTTGCGCTTCAGCTGCTGGCCGCCCTGGTGGCGGGCGGCTTTACTACGCTCACCGCCTCACCGTTTGAACTGTGGTGGCTGGGCCCCGTTGCGATTGCCCTTTTATACGCTGGCCTGCACACCTTAACCCCGGCCCAAGCGGCGCTAAAAGGCTGGTTATATGGAGTAGCGCTGTTTGCCAGCGGTACTTCTTGGGTGTATGTCTCTATTCATGACTATGGCTATACCGGCATGCCCTTGGCGGTGTTTCTTACCGCGCTATTTGTGGCTATTTTAGCCCTGTTTTTTGCAGGCACCTTCTGGCTCTACCGACGCTTTTTTGGCCCCCGCTGGGCGTTGTTAACCTTCGCTGGTGCCTGGGTATTAGGGGAAGTACTACGCACTTACCTGTTTACCGGCTTTCCTTGGCTGCTGGTTGGCTCAAGCTATGTCGATTCCCCCCTTGCCAGCTGGGCGCCCATCGGCGGTGTTTACCTGCTTTCGCTATTCGTCGTGCTCACGGGTACCTTAGGGGCAGAGCTATTGCGTCGCCAGTGGTGGGCGCTAGCGCCCATCGCCGCTATTTGGCTGGCGCCGCTGGCCCTACCTACGCTATGGACAACACCGGTTGATGAGCCTACTCGCGTTGCGCTGCTGCAAGGCAACCTGCCGCAGCTTTTAAAGTGGACGCCAGAAGGCCAGCGGGTGGCCGCTAATACCTATAGCGATCTAACCCGCGAGGTCGCCGATAACGCAGACCTTATCCTGTGGCCCGAAACCGCGCTACCCATGATGGAGCATCAAGCCCAGCCTGTACTTGAGCGGGTGCAGGCCAATTTGCCCCCCGGCGCCGCATTAATGACAGGCATTGTTCAGTTAGATGAACAGAATCGTTACTTCAACAGCGTGATCGGGGTAGGCAATGTAGAAGGCAGTTATCAAAAAGAGCACCTAGTGCCGTTTGGTGAGTATCTTCCGTTAGAAAGCGTATTGCGCGGCGCTATTAACTTTTTTGATCTCCCCATGTCGAGCTTTACCAAGGGCGCCTCTGAACAAGCCCCTATGCAGGCCGCGGGCATAAGCATTGGCAACGCTATTTGCTATGAAATTATCTATCCGCAGCTTGTTGCACGGCGTGCAGCTGATAGCGAGGTGATTGTGACGGTGTCTAACGATACGTGGTTTGGCGCCTCAATCGGGCCTCACCAGCACCTGCAAATGGCCCGCCTGCGCGCGCTGGAAAACGGCCGCTATGTAGTGCGCGCCACCAGCAATGGCATTACCGCGATTATTGATCCAAGAGGTGAACTGGTGGACCGAGCGCCACAGTTTGAAACCACCTACTTAACCGGCGAGTTCTACGCCATGGAAGGGCTAACGCCTTTCACTCGCATAGGTAGCTGGCCCACGTGGTTATTAGCTGGCTTGCTACTGTTACCTGGGCTGTCCCGCCGCCGTTAGCTCTAGTCGCCTAGCAAGAACCCAAAAGACCCTGCCACCCTTTGGGTGGCAGGGTCTTTTTTTAGGGCTATTAACTCAGCTAACCGTGTAAAAACAACAAGAGAATCAAGCGTTAGGCGTTTCGCCCAGCACCTCGGGAATCGTCATTTTTACGTAGCGGCCTGGCGCAGGTTCAATCACCTTTAGCTCGCCCTCTCCTGGCTGGCGAACGGGCACCATTTTTTTCGGGTCAGCGTCAGCATAGCCGTTCTCAGTGACCCACGCCTGCCAGTGTGGCCACCAAGAACCTTCATTAAACGTCGACCCCTCCTGCCATGCCTCATGCGTTTCGGGCAACGCATCGTTGGTCCAGTAACCGTACTTATTTTTATGGGGCGGGTTCACAATACCTGCGATATGGCCAGAGCCACCCAAGACAAACGTCACCGGCCCTTTGGGCAACAGCGCACCGTAATAGGTACTGTTCCATTTGGCGATATGGTCTTCTTTAGTCGATACGAAGTAGCACGGCGCCGATACTTTACGCAGGTCAATCTTCACCTCGTCTAACTCAATACCACCTGGCTCTACCAAGCGGTTTTCCAGGTACATATGGCGCAGGTACCAAGCGTGTGTACCCGCTGGCAGGTTGGTACCATCGGTATTCCAATACAGTAAATCAAACGCTGCGGGTATTTCACCTTTCAGGTAGTTATTGATATAGAACGACCAGAATAGATCATTCTCACGCAATAAATTAAAGGTATAGGCCATCGAGCGGCCATCTAAATACCCCTTCTTTTCTAGCGTATTCTCAATCCCTTCCACCACGCGCTCGTTTAAGAATACGCCTATATCACCGGGGTCGCGGAAATCTTGCAGCGTTGCCATGTAGGTAACGGACTTCACTTTGCGCGCGCGCCGCGTACTCGTTAGGTAGGCCACGGTGGACGCAGTTAGCGTCCCACCCACACAGTAGCTCAACAGATTGACCGACTTCTCGCCACAGGCCTGCTCAATGGCTTCCATCGCGCTGATGGGGCCCATTTGCATGTAATCAGCCCAGGTGATGTCGCGCTGCTCTGGGCCGGGGTTACGCCAGGAAATCAAGAAAACGGTATGTCCCTGATCTACCATCCATTTCACTAACGAGTTATCTTCCCGCAGATCCAATATGTAATATTTATTGATCCACGGTGGCACGATTAACAGCGGTGTCTTAAAGGTTTTTTCCGTAGTAGGCGTGTATTGAATTAACTGAATCAGCTCATTCTCATACACGACAGCACCGGGCGTGACAGCAATATTATCGCCTACGCCAAAGGCGCTGCGATCGGTCATGCGCACGTTAATGCCTTCTGCGGAGTTGGCTAAATCTTCCCGTAGGCGGGTAAGGCCGTCGACAAGATTCTGCCCCCGGGTTTCCAGCGTACAGCGCATGACTTCCGGATTGGTAGAGACAAAGTTGGTGGGCGCCATGGCGTTGACCAACTGGCGCGCATAAAAAGCCAGATTACGCTTATGGATAGGATCTAGCGTATCCAGCCCATCAATCAGCTCTTCTACCATCTGCGAAAACAGCAGGTACTGCTGCATAATCGATAAGTAGTAGGGTTCTTGTGTCCAGGCTTCATCTTTAAAGCGACGATCACCTTTTGCCGGCGTTACCAATGGCGTCACCTGCTCGCCAGCCATCGCGCGAATACCCTGCTGCCATAGCAACCACTGGTCTTGTAACAACCGTGACTGGGTTTGCCACAGCAAGTTAGGGTCGCTCATTAGCGACTTCGCGGCGGCTTCAAAGCTCTCGCGCATGTCACTATGAACGGAGTCTGCGGCTTCACTGGGTGCCATCCGCGTCAGTAGATCCTCAAAGAGACCTCGGTACTGTTCGCCGATATCACTAATCTGCGCCTTCCATGTCTCCATATCTTCTTGAGACATTGCTTTAGACGGCAATTTCCACCCTGACTGCATACTCGCTCTCCCCTCACCTGCTTATATGGCGTGGCTTACGCCCAGGCTACATCATTCAGAAACAACGCGACGCCTTTAAAGGCGCCGCGAACACTGCTACGTTAGTTTTTGCGTGAAGACTGGCTGGAGGCTTTCGCGGGCTGCTCGCCTTTAACAGCGGAGGTTGCCTGCTCGCTCATTTTCTGCCCAGCGTCGCTGAACAGCTTTTCCATTTCGGATTTAAACTGCAGGCTCATTTCGCCCATAACGCGAGCATCTTCCTGCATTTGTTGAGATAGCTCGTTCATCATTTCGGCTTGTTTAGTGCCAAAATCGCGCAGACTTTCTGCGTCTTTAATCTCGGTGGCACTGCGAATGCGCTCAGTTCCCATTTGGCTGTAACGCTTCATGGCTTCTAACTGGTATTGCGTCAGCTTTTCCATGTTGTTGAGCATCAGCGAATTCATCTTACGCATTGGCTCAAACATCTGGCGGGTCTGAGTGTTGAAGGCGTCCATCATTTTATCTTGCATTGTATTTGCTCCTGTCTCTCGTTCCTTGGCATGAGCCTGGAGAGGCTCATCACACGGCGCATTGCTGCACTGCAAAAAGAGTAATCGTTGGCATGATGCTTTGCAACATTCTTGCGAGAAAGGGCTTGTTACGGATAGCCACTTTATCGCAAGGCCCATCCAAATCAATTAGAAATGGCGATACTTTCCTCACTGCTTTTAGCGTCGCTTTTATGAGTCTAGCAGGGCTGTCTCTTATAACCAGCATCCACCGCTGCCGAGGCAACGCTAATGTGGATAGTTTAATCAGTTTACGCTAAACGCTGACCAGAGACACAAGGGTGATAGAGCGGTTGAACGCTATTACCGTCCGGATCCAGGCAGTAAAAGCTGCGTGCACCATCAGGGTGGTCATGAGGGGTTCCGGTTACCTCAACGCCCTGCGCCTTTAAATAGTCATACCAAGCGTCCACGTCCTCGGGGGTATCTACCACAAAGCCAAAGTGATCCAGGCGCTGAGGAGCCTCTCCTATGGGGGATGTTGCGCGACTTAAAGAGAGATTGTCATTACCCAAAGTCAGGTAAACCAAATCGTCATGGGCGCGGCGCAGCACTTCCATGCCCAGTAGCTCTACATAAAAGCGTTCAGAGGCTTCCAAGTTCTGGGTCTGCAGGGCGATATGACGCATGCCATTGAGGGGAGCTGGGCGTTTCATAGGTACTTCCTTTGGTCGTTAATGTGTTTATGATACTTTATGGAAAATATTTCCATTTAACCTTCTCGTCAAGCCAAGGAGCCTTGGATGTTCTGTATCATCGTCAAGACACAACTCAAACCTGATCAGCGGGAATACTTTCTGGAAGCGATGCTGCCCAATGCCGCCGCCTCAGTGCGCGACGAGCCGGGCTGCCATGTTTTCGACGTGCTAGAAGACCAGCAGGATCCAAATCTCTTTTATCTTTATGAAATATACCGGGATGAATCGGCCTTGGCCGAACATAAACAGACAGCTCATTACAAGGCTTGCCGGGAGGTTGTGAATCCCCTGATTGAGCATCAGAGTGTGATCCGCGCGGGGGTGTTAGCCATTAACCAAAAGTAACTGACAGGGAGCGTTAATTGACACAATCGCTGCATTAACCCCCCTGCCAGAACTTTCTCAACAGGTTTACAAGTACGCTTTCCAGTACGCTTTCAACTGCGCTTTTAACAGCTGATGTAACGACTACTTTTTTAACGCTTACCCTTTTGCCCGAGAGCGGGAAGAGGCCGTGGCTTTAGCCTTGGTACTTCTCTCGCTCGAGGTGCTTTTGCTGGCGTCTTCTTGGCTGGTTTCGTTATTGTTCGTGTCGCTACCGCTATCACTGCTGGCAGAACCGGCTTGGCGCAGCATATCCAGCATCATTTGCTGATAGGTGCCGAAGTTAGCAAGCCCTTGTGAAAGCCCCTGCTGCATCATCGGCTGCTGCAGATAGGGACGCATTAAGCTCATCGGGTCGTACCCCTCCACACCCGACTCCATTTGCCGCTGAATATTTTCCAGCAAGCTTTGCTGGAACGCCTCCACATCAGGCAGCCCCAGGGATTGCCGAAACTCATCCGGCGTTAGGTCAAACTCAACGTTAATTTTCATAGGCGACTCCTTAACCGTCTCATTTGAGTGTAGCAGTGAACGCACTTGCTCAACCGAGACGTTACCGCTGATTTAAACGCGGCGTATCAACGCTAACGTCTGCATTTTGACCACGGTGACGTAGCCAGTGGTCAAGCAGCGTGATCGCCATCATCGCTTCGGCAATCGGCGTTGCCCGAATACCCACGCAGGGGTCGTGGCGCCCTTTGGTAATAACCTCTACCGGCTGACCGTGTACATCAATGGAGCGCCCCGGCGTGGTAATGCTCGACGTGGGCTTGAGCGCTAAGCGAGCGACAATAGGCTGACCACTGGAAATACCACCTAGCACGCCGCCTGCGTGGTTGGAAAGAAAGCCTTCCGGCGTCATTTCATCACGGTGCTCGCTGCCGCGCTGGGCTACCGAGCCAAACCCCGCACCAATCTCAATGCCTTTCACCGCATTAATACTCATTAAGCCGTGGGCGAGATCAGCATCCAGCCGGTCAAACACTGGCTCACCTAGCCCGACCGGGACGCCGTCGGCAATGACGGTAATTTCTGCACCCACGGAGTCTTGATCCCGACGCAGTTGATCCATATAGGCTTCAAGTTCGGTAACTTTATCCGGGTCGGGGCAGAAGAAGGCATTCTCTCCTACCGCATCCCAGGTTTTAAAGTCGATTTTGATGGGTCCCAACTGGCTCATATAGCCACGAACCTGAACACCTTGCGCCGCCAACACTTTTTTAGCGATGGCACCCGCCGCGACGCGCATCGCGGTTTCCCGCGCGCTGGAACGGCCGCCCCCACGGTAGTCTCGGTGGCCGTACTTATGATGATAGGTGTAGTCGGCATGGGCAGGCCGGAACTGGTCTTTTATCTTGGAGTAGTCTTTGGAGCGCTGATCGGTGTTCTCAATTAACAGGCCAATCGACGTCCCGGTGGTTTTACCTTCAAATACGCCCGAAAGAATCCGCACTTGGTCGGGTTCTTTGCGCTGAGTAGTGTGGCGGGAGCTGCCGGGACGGCGGCGGTCTAAATCCCCCTGCAAATCTTCTTCGCTGATTGGGATGCCGGGAGGGCATCCGTCGACAATGGCTCCCAAAGCGGGGCCGTGGCTCTCGCCAAAGGTAGTGACAGTAAATAGCTTGCCAAACGTATTGCCAGACATGGGCGTTAATTCCTCACGCAAAAGACGCCGCATGGGCGTCGAGTTCAGCGGCGCTCAAGGCAAACACGCCCTGGCCGCCACGCTCGAATTCAAGCCAAATAAAGGGCACCTCGGGGAAAGCAGCCTCTACATGGCGGTCAGAGTTACCGACTTCGACAATCAGCCAGCCCTCATCGGTCAAGTGCGGCCGCGCTTCACGCAGAATGCGCCGCACAATATCCAAACCGTCGCTACCCGCCCCTAACGCTAGCGACGGTTCATGCCGAAACTCAGCGGGCATGGTGGCCAAGTCACGGGCATCCACATAGGGCGGGTTAGAGACAATCAGGTCAAAACGCTGGCCTTCCAATCCGTCAAACACGTCCGATTCCACCGCGCGGACTCGGTCGCCCACGTCGTGGCGGGTGATGTTTTGCCGGGCAACGGCCAGGGCATCCTGGCTAATATCCGCCAGGGCAACTTCACAGGTGGGCAGTACTAGCGCGGTGGCTATACCAATGCAACCAGAGCCAGTGCATAAATCCAGCACGCGGGCAGGCGGCTCTTCCGGGAACCAGGCGGCAAAGCCATCCTCAATTAGTTCGCCAATAGGCGAGCGCGGAATAAGCACCCGTTCGTCAACGCTGAAGGGGTAGCCCGCAAAAAAAGCCTCCCCCAACAGGTAGGGCAAAGGGCGGCGAGTAGTCACCCGCTCTCGCGCTAGGCGAATAATGCGTTCGCGCTCAATCGGCAAAAGCCGAGCGTCTAGCACCGCGGGGTCGACATTCCACGGCAGATGCAGCGCACCTAGACAGAGCGCTACCGCCTCATCCCAAGGAGACTCGGTGCCGTGACCATAGTGCAAGCCCGCCAAATAGAATTCGCTGGACACCCAGCGCAGATAGTCGCGCAGTGTCAAAAGATCGCTCAGCAGCGTTGAGTCTGGCAGCAAAAGCGTTGAGTGGGAGGTCTCATCATTGAGATGCGTAGTCACAGCGGCTCCTGGCGTAAAAGTTCGTAGAAGGATTGTACCTTTGACGCTACCCGGTTCACAGCTAGATGCTTCACAGTCTGTTTATAGCGAGGTAGTTCTCAACGCAGCGGTTCACAGTCACGTCAAGCTAGCTATACTGTCTCGCTTTACTGTGCGCTTCTCGCTTATGCTGTTTCGCTAACCGTTAATTTTTGCTATTTGAGCCGACCATGACGCGACACCTGCCCAACGACGACGATATCAGTGCATTTCGCCAAGCGCTGCAAGCGGCAGGCGTGCGCCGTATTGCCTCTAATCAAGCCGACCTAGGCAAGCCTAAGCGTAATAAAGATGCTCAAGAAGCTCGGCGGCGGGCGGCGGTAGAAAGCAGTACCACCCAAACCAGCGGCCGCACCTCCGATGGCCGAGTGGAAGCCGTTCGGCCTTCGGAGTATTTAGAGTTCAGCGTCCCCGACCTCCCCTGGCGCACCTTTAGCCAGCTAAAGCGTGGTCAAACCGTTTGGCAAGCAGGGCTAGACCTGCACGGTTATACCCTGGAAGAGGCCCGCATTGAGCTTGAAAGCTTTCTAAGCGACTCTGCCGCCCAGGGGCTGCGCTGCGTACTGGTGGTTCACGGCAAGGCCTGGGGGACGACCTCGGACTTTCCAGTACTCAAAAGCCATACCAATACGTGGCTGCGTGAATGGCCCGGCGTGCTGGCTTTCTGCTCCGCCACCGATGTCGATGGTGGCACCGGGGCCGTCTATATTCTGCTGCGTAAACGTGGGCAATAGCTTACTGCGTCGCGTCGGAGGCGATGCCGGGCATCCTGCGCTCCAATGCTTGATTCGCCAAATGACGCCCCAGGCGAATTAAGTCTTTGGCGCGGTGAAACTCATAGGTACTGCAAACCGTTTTGGGAATTTCGATCAACACATCCGGTGGGTAACCCGCGATTTTATACTTCGCTAGCGCCGCTTGCGTAATATCAAACGACTCTAAAATCATATCAAGCTTGCCCCACTCGCGCTTACCACGTAGATCAACCGTTTCATCAACGTCGCTCTCTTCGCCGTTGTTGCTGCCCAGCCCATCCCATAGCCGCCGCGTGGTGGCGCGCACATCGTCCATCCAACCGCCAATATTGGCATCCCGGTCGCGCTCTAAGGCGGTGCGGGTGTCGCTGGCCTCCTCACTGGGTAACAGCTCTTCTAATGAGATTGGCTGGGGGCTGTGAGCGGTGACGTTGACAGCCACCACAAAGTCAGCTTCGTGAGCGGCGAGAATCGGCATCATCGGCAGCGGGTTCAGCAAGCCGCCATCCACCAACACCTGGTCACCGATATGTACCGGCGTAATTACGCCCGGCACCGCAATAGAGGCTCGAATCGCTCTTAACAGCGGGCCATTCTGAAACCACACTTCACGCTGGCGCACTAAGTCGGTCGCTACTGTGGTGACAGGAATCGGCAGATCTTCGATCAGCGTATCGCCTACCAGGGATTCCAGCTTGCTCATCACTTTATTTGCTCGCATGGCCCCCATCGGGCTCCAAGTGACATCGACGAGCTTAAGCACATCCAGGTAGTCCAGGTTACACACCCACTCCCGGTACTCGGGTAGTTTCCCTGATGCGTAAACACCGCCAATAAGCGCGCCCATGGAGCACCCAGCAATAGAAATTATTTCAAAGCCGCGCGCTTCAAGCTCTTCAATAACACCGATATGGGCATAGCCCCTGGCGCCACCACTACCCAACACCAGCGCCACTTTATTGCCGTTACGCTCAATACCGCTGGCGCTGCTAGCACTCACTTGGCTACCCGCGACGCGCGTTAGTTTATTCATGTCGTTAGTCCTACGGCTGCCCCGCCGTTTCTTTATGCCAGTGTTGGATCACCACACTGGCTACTTGATCAACGGCTTTAGGTTCAAGGTGTAGGTGGTGGCCACCCGCAAGTACCTGGCGGGTTAAATGAGGCACCGCTTGGCGCGCCTTTTCCGCCCAGGCTCGCTCGCCTAAAATACCGCGCGCTCCTTCTATCAATAGCACCGGCGCTTGAATCTCCGCCAGTAATGCCAACACCTGCTGAGGGGTAAAGCGCACCAGCGAAGGCTTTAGCAGGCGAGAATCGGTGCGCATCTGCACATGCCCGTCTGAAGTCGCCTGGGTGTTACGTTCCACCAGTGGAGTGGCGGTCATCGTGTCTAGCGGGGTTACCCCACCGGCCACTCGCGCGGCGACTGCACTGTCAATATCAGGATAGCGGGGCGCGCGGGAAAGCGGGCGGCGATAGGCCAGTAACCCCTTACGCAACTGACTGGCCGTCTCTTCCGCTTCAGTATTAAGTGCGCCTAGCCCATCCAGCAAGACCAACCGCTCAAACCGCTCGGGTAGCGCTGAGGCGAGTAAACAGGCCACCGCCGCCCCCATGGAGTGGGCAAGCAGCACAGCCTGTTCAATGTTTAGCTCATCCATGACATCTAGCACATCGTGGCTATAGTCCCACAGCGCGTAGTCGCTACCTGCAGGCGAATGCGCAGAGTGGCCGTGGCCACGAAAATCGATAGCCACAATACGGACATCCAGCGCCTCCACTAAGCGCGGCGCTAGGCGCGTAAAACTTGCCGCGTTATCTAGCCAGCCATGTAGCGCAAGCCAAGTGGGCGCATTGGCACGCCCCCAGCTCAGGGCTGCTAGCCGCCCCTGGGCTAACGAAAGCGGCTGCGCGGCACTGCCTGTTGCCGTAGAAAAAGTGGGGTTAGTCATAAACAGTATCTCTAAGCGAAAGCCCTAAGTGCTTGTGGGGTAAGCAGGTGATTTATAGTTTGTCAGATGACGCTATACGGCGTAGACGTTACCATGCCCAGCGCAAGGCTTCTGCCGCTTTTGATGCCACCTACTGCTTTGGAGTTTGCTATGAAACCCCGCCGTGACACCCGTGCCCGTAATTTAGTGTTCTTGATTACCATCGTAAGCGCGTTAGTGGTGGGCCTTTGGCTAGCCCGCTAACCCTGATTGGCTAAGTTAGGCGCTTGCATTTTTTTACTCATGGATAAATACTGTCTACAAATACTGTATATAAACACACTATTTATTCATGAGGATGCTGACGATGCCGTCTCAACCCACTACCGTTGCGACAGCCCAGCCGTTAACGTCTCAGCCGCTGCCCTTTCCTCCGCTACATGGTCGCGCTGGTTTTAGCGGCTTTCCTTCCCCCGCTCAGGATTATGAACAGCGCACGCTGGATCTCAACGTTCGGCTAATCAAAAACCCCACTCAAACGTTTTATCTTACCGCCAGAGGCGACAGCATGGAGGGCTGGGGTATTTTCGACGGCGACCTGCTAGTAGTGGACCGCAGCGTGCAGCCGCGCCTTGGCCATATACTGGTGGCCATGTTTAATGAAGAAGTACTGATTAAGCGCTACGCGCTACATGGCGGTACACCGCACCTCTGCTCGGCCCACCCTCACTACCCGCCGCTGCCTTTAGAAGGCACGGTGTGCCAGCTATGGGGGGTGGTACGTGCCGTGGTTCATGAGTACTTGCCATGATCGGACTCGTCGATGCCAACAACTTTTATGTCAGTTGTGAGCGGATATTTGCCCCCTCGCTTGAAGGTAAAGCCGTTGGTGTGATGTCCAACAACGATGGCTGTGTTATTGCCCGCTCGGCTGAAATGAAGGCGATGGAGATCCCCATGGGTACTCCATCTTTCCAGTTGGAAGGGTTACGGCGCCGGGGTGAGATTTATCTACTGTCATCCAATTACGAGCTATACGGCGATATGTCAGCGCGGCTTGCCCAGCTGTTGGAGGACGCCTGCCCAGAGGTGGCGCCCTACTCCATTGATGAAATGTTCATCTATCTAGACGGCTTGAGCGAGCCCCAGTGCCAGGCTATAGGTGAAGCGCTACGCCGACGCATTCGCCGACACCTGGGGCTACCGGTATGCGTAGGGCTTGCCCCCACCCATACACTGGCAAAGCTCGCCAACCATGTGGCTAAAAAACAGCCACGCTACCAGGGCGTCTGCTTGCTTAACGCCAATAGCAACACCACCACGGCGCTGCTTAAACAGCTGCCGGTCAGCGTTGTATGGGGCGTAGGAAGGCGGCTGTCCGAGCGGCTCGCCATTTGCGGCATACGCACAGCGTGGGAGCTGCGGGAGAGTGATCCCAAAGCGCTGCGCAAGCGCTTTTCCGTGGTGCTGGCTCGCACGGCTTTAGAGCTACGCGGCACACCCTGCCTGGAAATGAACGCCGTGGAGCAACCGCGCCAGCGGATTATGACCTCCCGCTCCTTTGGTAAGGCAACCGGCGTCAAAGCAGAGCTACATGCAGCACTGCGCCGCCACGCTCAGCGTAGCGCCGAAAAACTTCGCCAACAGCATAGCTTGGCCCGCGCTGTACTGCTCTTTTTAAGTACCAACCGGCACCGCAAAGACCAACCACAGTATTACCCCCGGGCAATGATCTCGTTGCCTACCCCCAGCGACGATACGCGGCTTATTCTTCAGGCCGTACGTGAAGGGCTAACCCAGATATACCGCCCTCAGCATCACTTTATAAAAGCGGGTGTCATGCTGCTGGACTTAGTTGATGCCCAGCAGCATCAGCTTTCGCTACTCCAGCCAACATCACAAACGCACCCACATTTGATGGGAACGGTAGATGCGATTAATCAGCGCATGGGCCAAGGCACAATACGTTTTGGGATGACGGATGCCCAAGCGCCATGGCAACTACGTTGCGCGCATCGCTCGCGGCGTTATACGACTCGGTGGGATGAATTAATGGAGGCCGGCACACACCCCGGCGCTATACAAGCGTGTACTTCTCGCCCGTAACCGCTACGCTTGACGTTCAATGCGCGGAAAATCTTGCTGTTATGTCTCTTACCCGTCCTGATACAGAGTATGCCCCCGATCCCGACCTGCCTCAGCGTTGGGCAAGTCGCTATATCAGGCACTATTTTCGCCGACACCCTGCGTTTGACGCACCTAACCCTCAAACACTAAAGCAGGCAAGGCGCTGGATCATTGTTTGGGCTGCCGTGGCAGGCATTATCTCCGGCTCGCTGATTGGCGGTGCCGAGTGGTGGATGCGGGCCTTCGCCGCCGACGACTGGGAGGCCATGAGCCTCAAAGAGCAGCTCCCCTACTGGGCTGGGTATATGGCCTTCGCGGGCTTAATTACCGTGTTAGAGATTGGCTTTTTATACTGGAACGCGCTTCGCGGCGTGTCAAAAGTTAGCCGCTTGGCAGGCCTGCGCTACGGCCAGGGCGAACCGTTACCCCCTGAAATACAGTTGACGGTTCATGGCGTTTCACGGGTTGCGTTGGAGTATCCAAGCCCAGGCAGCTTGATTTATGGCGTTGACCCCCATGCCTACCTACACGGCTGGAAGCTCACCTTTAAAGCCTTGCTTTATCGCTTAAAAATTAGCTTGAGCAGTTTTATTCTGCGTTTAGTGTTGCGTCGCTTGCTCGGCCGCCTCACGCTGCGCGGATTCCTGCCCGTGCTCACCGGGCCGCTATACGCAGTATGGAACGCCTGGATTGCCGCACGCATTACGCAAGAGGCTTACTTACAGGCCCGCGGTCCTGAACTGGTTCAGCACATCATGGAAACACTGGCGAACAGCGATGCGCATACGCGCTATTTAGTCGCCCAAGGCGTGGGAGAGCTGATGATGCGTAACCAGCACCCGCACCCCAACTTAGTCCTGTTATTGGCTCGCTTGCTGGATAGCCTACCGGATAAACCCACCGCCCTTGAGGTTGATTGGCCAGCCGCTCTAAACGACTATGCGCAGCTGACCGACCCCAACCGCCAAACGCTACTTAATACGCTTACCCAAGCTACTCTGCTTAGCGGCAGCTATCGTGGTTCACGCAAGCGATTCTTAAACGATGTCTTTGCCACCTGCCAAACGCCGCTGCAAAAAGAGAAAGTGGCCTCCCTGCAGCGGCGCTTATTATCTGGTCAAAAGCTCTAACGTCTTAGGCGGGTTTTAACGCCTGACGCAAGCGCGGGCTTAATGTTTCCCCCAGGGCAGCCATTACCACCAAAATAGCCAGCAGCCACGGCCAATGGGCAGTAAACGACACGTGGTAAATGCCCAAGGCATCCATAAAAATCACTAAAATGCCCAACGGGCTTACGTAGCGCACCATGGTAAGCCATACCGCGTAGGGCAGTGGCGCCAGGCCCAGCTCATCTCGGAAGGTCTCACTTTTCAGCACAAAGCCCGCCAGCAGCACCATGCCTAAGCCGCCCAACGGCATCATCCAGCGCGATGTTAAGTAATCCAGCCAATCAAAGAACGTTCTACCTGCCAGGGTCCAGTCAGCACCCACATTAAACGATAGCATGGCCAAGGTGCTGATTAACCACAGCACAATGCCCGTCGCCCAGGACGCCGACTTACGGCTCATCCCTTTGTTATCACACAGCCAGGACACCGTGGCCTCTACCATGGAAATGGAGGAGGTCAGCGCAGCCATAGAGAGCATTAAGAAAAACAGAATGCCAAACAGCGTGCCCAGCGGCATCGCCTGGAAAGCCAACGGCAGGCTCATAAAAATCAGCCCAGGGCCTTCACCGGGATTCATGCCATTGGCAAAAATAACCGGGAAAATGGCTAACCCCGCCATTAGCGCTACTGCGGTATCTGCTAACGCAACGCTCACCGTGGTTCGGCCAATAGAGGCGCCCTTGGGCAAGTAACTGCCGTAGGTAAGAATGGCACCGGAAGCCAGTGAAAGGGTGAAAAACGCGTGGCCCAGCGCTGCCAGCATCCCCTCGCTGGAGAGGCTGCCCGCATTGAATGAGAACAGAAAGCGCACCGCTTCGCCAAAGCCGCCGGAAAACACCCCAAATACAATCAGTAGCACCAGCATCAACACAAGACCAGGCATCATCCAGCTAACGCTCTTCTCGATGCCTTCTTGAACGCCTTTTCCTACGATCAGCATAGTGAGCAGCGTCACTAGGGTGCTCCAGCCCCCCAGGGTGAGTGGATTCGCATTGTTGGCACCAAATACGGCAGCCATCTCATCGACACTGCCGCCGCTCAAGCCGCCGGTTAGCATTTTCCACAGATATGAGAACGACCACCCTGCCACGACGACATAGAACGACAGGATCATAAAACCGCACAACATGGCCATCCAACCAATGAGCGACCAAGCAGAGGAACGACCCGACTCATTCACCACGCGTCGAATTGCATCAATAGGGCTACCACGGCCACGACGACCAAAGGAGATCTCGGTCATCATTACCGGCACGCCAACGGCCAGGATGCACGCTAAATAAACCAGCACAAAGGCGCCGCCACCATACTCCCCGGTGATATAGGGAAATTTCCAAATATTGCCAAGTCCCACCGCCGAGCCGGTGGCTGCCAACATAAAGCCCCAGCGGCCTAGCCACTGAATGCGAGGTTGCCCAGTAGACGCCATGTCCTTCCACCCTGTTGAAAAAAGGCGCCTATCCTAGAGGATTTTTTGCCCAAAGCCCAAGCCTCTGTTGCCGCTGAGCACTTACCGGCTAGGCCACCTTGAGCGCTTTGGCTTCTGCATCTAGCCGCTGGGCAGTTTGATCAACCTTTCTTAACCACATCAAGAGCAGCGCCCCTACGGCAACAAAGCCCCCTGCCAGCCACAATCCTAAGCGGTAATTCCCCGAGGCCTCCGCCAGCATACCGGTCAGCGCAGGGGCGAAAATTTGCGCCGCGCCGTAGGCCAACGTCATTTGCCCCATTAACTTAGCGGGGCTAGAAGGGTAGAGCCTGCCCGCCATGGTCAACACTAAGCTAACGCAGCCTAAAAAAGTGCCACCATAAAGCACCGCGCTAAACAGCACCCCAGCCAGGCTTGAAGTGATGGCGGGCAGCACAATGCCCACCACTTGTATCCACATTGCCACGCTTAGCGCCCCTAGATAACCAATGCGCCGGGCCACCAAATCCCACAGCATCACCGCGGGCGCAGCCGCCAGCCCTACTAAGGCAAAGGTCCAGTTACCCGCCCCAGCAAGCAGTGGCTCTCGCTCTACAATAGTGACAATAAACGTGGCGCTAATCACATAGCCGTAACCGGCACAGAAGTAGGCAGGCAGCATCAGGCGCATAAACGTGCGTGAGGGCGGTGTAGCAGGCGCTTGATGAGCCTTGCCTGCCCCAGGCACTGGTTTCACGGGACGCGGCAACCAGCGCCACGCGGGCACTAGCAGCGCCGCACCCAGGGCACTAAAGCCCCACCACTGCGCCTGCCAATTCAAAGACAGCCCCAGCATCAGCTCGACCGCTAACGCCGCCACAACAATACCAATGCCCACCCCAGCAAAGTGAATACCCAGCTCGCCCCGCTGCTGGTGCTGGATCAACCAGTGCAGAATCAACCCTGACGCCAACAGCATTGAGCCGCTGCTGGAAAGCCCCGCCAGAAAACGCAGCCCCGCCCATAGCCAGAAGTGCTCAGTCAGCGCCATCCCCGCTGTGGTCAGCACGGCGAGCACGAGCCCAATACGAAACAGCGTGTCTTTAAGGTAAATACTGCGAATAGAGGCCGCCAGCACAGCCCCCAGCATATAGCCCGCATAGTTTAACGCCGCTAACCAGCCCCCATCGGCATCGCCGATCCAACTCTGCTGCTGCATCACCGGGAGTAGGGGTGTGTAGGCAAAGCGGGCAACGCCGATGCACAGAATTTGGCTAAAGACACCGGCCAACAGCACTTTAAAGCGCTGCGACTGAAGACTTGCGATGGTCATGGAGACATCCTCGTCAAGATACCGTCGTTTATATCATCTTGGTTTTTATATTCATTTTTAATGAATCAATAATACGCGGAAACGTCGGCTACACCATCGCCCAAACGTGGCATGTCGATCAGCGCATCTAAACCAAGAATCTGGCAGACTAGGGCGTGATGACCACCACTTAACGGAGAGTGCTTACATGAGCAATAGCGCCACCCCCTGGACACAGCCAATGCCCGACGCGCAGTTCAAACTGATGCGCGATATTCTTGCCGCGCCAAGCCCAGTAGGCCTGGAAGGCGCCATGACCTACGGCGTACTGAAGCCCCACTTTGAGAGCTTCGCGCCCAGTAACTGGCACCTGCATCAATTTAAGGGCAACGCTGGTGTGGTGCTGGATACGCACCCTGGCCGTGATGATATGTTCACATTAATGATCATCGGCCACGCGGATAAAATCCGCATGCAGGTCCGCTCCATCGGCGACGATGGCAAAATCTGGATCAATACGGACTCCTTTCTGCCCACGGTGCTGATCGGTCATGAAGTTAAGTTGTTCAGCGAAGACCCCGAAGCCCCCGGCAGCTACCGCATCATCCAAGGGGGCACGGTGGAAGCGCTGGGCGCGATTCACTTCTCGGACCCGGCACAGCGCGATGGCAGTAAAGGCATCAAGAAAGAGCAAATATACCTGGATCTGCAGATCCACGGCGAAAACAAGAAGCAGCAGGTGCTGAACTTGGGTGTTCGCCCAGGTGATTCAATTATTTTTGACCGCCCAATCCGCCCTGGCTTTAGCCCTAACACCTTCTACGGCGCCTACCTGGATAATGGCTTAGGTTGTTTTGTGACCGCAGAAGTGGCGCGCTTAATTGCCGAGGCAGGCGGTACCGAAAAGGTACGTGTGCTGTTTGCCATTGCCAGCTACGAAGAGATTGGCCGTTTTGGCAGCCGCGTCATGGCCGGTGAGCTAAAACCTGATGCGCTGATTGGCGTGGATGTTAATCACGACTACGTGGCCGCCCCCGGCATTGGCGACAAGCGTATGCAGCCGCTGGAGATGGGCAAAGGCTTCACGATGTCAGTGGGGTCGATTGCCAGCGAACAGCTCAACCGCATTATTGCCAGCGCCGCCAAGGAGCAAGAGATCCCCATGCAGCGGGACCTCGTAGGGGTAGATACCGGCACCGACGGCATGGCGGGCGTGTTAGCGTCCATCGACAGCGCAGCCACCTCGATTGGCTTCCCTATCCGCAACATGCACACTATTTCAGAAACCGGCAACACCCAGGATGTGATGGCCGCTATCCATGCGCTCACCCACACTATCCAAGCATTAGATAAGCTGCCTGACCTTCAGCGGGAGTTTCTCGACAATCACCCGCGGCTTGACCAGGCTAGCCCGCTTGACCACCAGGGTAGCGCCAAACCCGAGAGCGACGAAGATACAAAAGACTCAGAAGCAAAACCCGCCTAAACGGCGTAAAAAAACCCCGGCCATCGCTGGCCGGGGTAGTAGCTAATCCTTCTTAACCCTCACTCACGAACGTCCTGTTCGTACCTCCCTGTCTTTCAAGCGCTCCGTGCTTACTCAAGCGCCTTAACACCTCTCCTTGTGTTATTAGGCCAAATTGCACTTTAAATGTGTCAGAGGTATTAAAGCAGAATAAAAAAAACCCCAGCCATTACTGGCCAGGGCTTCATCAGGTCCTCCCTAATCTTTCTTCACGAACATCCTGTTCATGCTTCCATGTGCTACACAAGCTATCCCTGCCTGCACTTCCTTGTAACGCTATCCCTGCGCTATGTGCACAGAGTGCGCCCTATAGCGGTTGAGTTATCTAACCTGGGATATGAAACGCTAAAAAAGTCTTCTGCCGCTTTGTGTCATACGATAAAGAAAGCTTGCGATAGCTTTACATCGAAACATACAATCAAGCACGTTTGCCAAATAAAAAGGACTTTTCCATGCCAACAACAGCCCGCTGCTCAACCTTACGCCGCGCCGCCCATAAACGCGCAGCCCCCTTATTGGTAGCGGCTTTTAGCATCGCCCTAAGCGCACCCACCTGGGGTAACAGCTGGCAAGGCAGCCTCGGCGCGGGCGCCACCTATGCGCCGGACTATTTGGGTAGCGATGATTACGATACGCGTATTCTGCCGGTGCTTAACCTGGCTTACGGCGATCTGATTTCGATCAACGTGCGTGATGGCATTGAGTGGCATGCCGTTCGCCAAGGCAACTGGACGGCCTCTCCGTTCATCGGCTACACCTTCGGGCGCGATAATAAAGGCGACATCAGCCAGTTTGAAAAGGTCGATGGCGGCGCTACCCTGGGTCTTCGTGTAAGTTATCGGCAGGGGCCATGGCGCTACAGCGTTGCAGGCAGTACGCCTGTTAGCGGCGACGTGGAGGGCGCTAAATTTTCCGCCAGAGCCGCTCTACGCATGCCCGTGAATCAGCGTACGCTATTTACCTTATCGCCCAGCGTAACCTACTCCAACGAAAAGTGGACCGACTCATTATTTGGCGTTTCGGCACAAGACAGTGCCCGCAGCGGGGTCGCAACGTACACGCCCGATAGTGGCTACTGGCGCATGGGCGTTAATGCAAGCCTCAGCTACGCCTTAACACCCGAATGGACAGCCACCAGCTTCATAGGCACTACCTACCTAACCGGCAGCGCCACAGATAGCCCGATTGTTGACGAGCTAGGCAGCGAGTGGCAGGCCTTAGGCGGTATTTCGTTAAGCTATCGCTTTTAATAGACTAGACAAGCTTTGAAAAAAGCAGGGCTGAACGAAACAGCGTCTACACACCGTTTATATGGGCAAACAGGCAAATATGGGTAACAGCGCCAAACGACAATGGATAGTTGCACGTTTCAGCCATTTTTCAGGGGTAGGGTTAATAGTCGCCACGCTATTCTTTGCGTTTTCGTTAACCCCCAGCCTAATACCCCGCCCACTGGTAGCCCAAGGCATTGTTTCTGGGCTTAGCTTTACGGCAGGCTATGCGCTAGGCGTAACAAGCCGCTTCCTGTGGCACTACCTACACTTGCCCGAGCCCAACCCGAACGTAGAGCGCTACCTAAAATGGCTGGCCGCCCTGCTTTGCCTCGGCGTCTCAAGTATCTTTCTTTGGCAAGCCGCCGAGTGGCAAAATAGCATCCGGCTACTCATGGAAATGGAGCCCACCCCCGGCACGCGGCCAATATCGGTAGCACTGATCGCTGCGGCTGTGTTCATTTTCCTACTGTTAATTGCGCTGCTTTTCAAACGCACTTTTCGGCTGCTTTCCCATAAGCTGACACACATACTGCCGCGTCGTACGGCACAGGTATTTGGCATCATCGCTGCCGTGGCGCTATTTTGGTCGGTGATTGAAGGAGTGATTTTTTCCTATGCGCTCAAGGTAGCTGACCGTTCTTATCAGCAGGTAGATGAGCTGATGCAGGATGAGCTATCGCCTCCCCAAGCACCCAATAAGCCCGGCAGCGCTGAATCGTTAATTAGCTGGGAGGCACTAGGCAGCCGTGGACGGCGCTTTGTTACCCAAGGCCCGGACAGCGGGCAAATCAGTGAATTCCTAGGCGAAGCCGCCCTTGACCCCGTGCGGGTTTATGTGGGCCTCAACGCCGCCGATACCGCTGCTGAACGAGCCGAGCTAGCCCTTGAAGAACTAATCCGGATAGGCGGGTTTGAGCGTTCCGTCTTGATTATCGCGACCCCCACAGGGCGCGGCTGGGTAGACCCTGCTGCCCAAGATACCGTGGAGTACCTGCACCGAGGCGATATTGCCACGGTAGCAGCCCAGTACTCCTACCTACCCAGCCATCTGGCGCTCATTTCCGACGCCGAATACGGTGTTGAAAACGCCCGAGCACTGTTTACCACGGTATACGATTACTGGACGTCACTACCTAGCGATGAACGCCCAAAGCTGTATCTAACCGGCCTTAGCTTAGGCGCCCTTAACTCTGACCTCTCCTTCGACCTTTACGACATTATTGACGACCCCTTCCACGGCGCCCTATGGAGCGGCCCTCCCTTTCGAAGCGATACCTGGCGCTCGGTGACTGCTGACCGTGACCCAGGCAGCCCAGCATGGCTGCCCACCTTTCGCGGTGGTTCGGTTGTCCGCTTTATGAATCAAACCCAAGGGCTTCAAGCTGCGCCTGCTGAATGGGGGGATTTCCGCATCGCCTATCTGCAGTATGCCAGCGACCCCATTACATTTTTTGAGCCGGAAGCCTTCTGGCGTGAACCGGAGTGGCTACGCGCCCCACGCGGCCCCGATGTTTCCCCTCAGCTGCGCTGGTATCCGGTGGTTACCATGTTGCAGCTGCTGGCTGACCTAACCACCGGCAGCGCCCCACCTGGCTATGGTCATGAAATAGCAGCTGAACACTACATTGATGCCTGGGCGGCACTTTCCGAACCACCCGATTGGGATGAGCAGCAACTCACTCGCCTGCGTGACTATTTTATTCAAGCCCGTGAAGCGCGAGCCCATCGCTAATACAAAACCTCATTTACGCAATTACATAACATTGGGGAGTCGACCTACACTGAAGGTATAAACACAGGAGATCAACTATGTCTCAGCAACATATGTCTCAGCAGCATATATCTCAGCAACAGTGCGCATGCCCCAAGTGTGAATGCTCCGTCGATAGCCACTCTATCGAGAAAGATGGGCAGTTTTATTGCTGTCAATCTTGCGCTACCGGCCACGCCGATGGTTCCAGCGACTGCGGCCACGATTGCCAATGTGGTGAGTCAGCCAACTGACGTCGGCTTCTGGTCACCCTCCTCTCCCCGCTGCTTATCCCACCGTATCCAAGTGTGCGAAAAAGAGAGATGCCAGCTAGACTGAACAAACCCCATTCTCAAAGGACGAGAACATGCCCTCCACTACCGTAATCGTCGTTATTATTGTTGTGATCGTTGCCGTCGCAGGCATTGGCTTCAGCGGCGGCCTGCCGTTTTAGACAAAATATCATTAGGATACAGCGCCCCCAGCTAACCAGTCGCTGGGGGCATATAAATCTGAAGCGTCTTGATATATTAAACTTTATGCGCTCGATAGCTTTAATTAGTTAACACCCAGTAAGCTAAACAGAGTATTAACATTCATGCTTATCCTTCAGCGACTCTTCTGATCAACCTAAAAATAGCCCCCTAAAGCTCACTATATTCAATAATGTATTTTTTAAGGAGTGGTATATTTGTTACTCAAGAGCCAAGCCCCCCCTTTGAGCACCGCTAGCTTAATGAATACCCATGAACAGGACCGTCTTTTCGCGCTCCGCCAGCTAAACTTGTTGGACACCTCTCCGAGTGAGGGTTTTGATCGGATCACGCGAATGGCTAGCCAGCTTTTCGGTTTGCCGATCGCAGCCGTATCACTCACCGACGAGAACCGTCAGTGGTTCAAGTCTCGGATTGGGGTCGACCATTGGGAAATACCCCGAGATACGGCTCCTTGCGCGGATGTCTGCAGTACTTCGCAACTGCTTATTATTCCGGATCTGCTCTCCTCAGCCACCTACCGTAATAGCTTTTTAGCGGGCACCGGTATTCGTTTTTATGCTGGCGCGCCGCTAGTTACCCGAGAAGGACATACCCTAGGCGCTATGTGCGTACTGGGGATGCAGCCACGTGAGGTGTCTGAGCAAGAGCAAACAACGCTCCGCGACTTGGCGGCCATGGTGATGTCACAGATTGAATTGCAGCACGCTTTTGGCCGAGTCGATCCGTTGACGGGGTTATCCAACCGCAACCAGTTTTCCGAAGACTTACAGGACATGGAGCGCGATGAACCGAACGCCGGACGTGTCGCACTATATACCGAGCTAGTCGATGCTAATGAATTAAGCGCGCTTCATCGCAACATGGGGCCTGCATGCCTTGATGAGCTAGCGAGAGTTGCTGCTCGCTGCCTGCAACAAGCCATAGGCTCAGCGATAAAGCTCTATCACCTGGGCGGATGCCAATTTGTACATCTGATGAGCCAAACGGGTGATGAACACCTACTGGACGAGGCACTTGGCATACGACAGGCGCTGCTCGCACTTATAAACGCCAGTGACGCCCCGATATTAGTGCACCCCACGATGGGGATCGCGCCATTTCATTTAGGTGAGGTTAAAGCGGCAGATGTTTTGCGGAGCGCCTATGCCGCTTGTCTGGATGCGCGACAAGCAGGAAAAGGCGCAGGCCTCTTCTCGTTGGATCTGGATGCCCATTACCAACGGCGATTTATGCTGATAAGCGATATTGGCAGGGCACTAGAAAACGACAGTGAGCTGTATTTGGTTTTTCAACCACGGGTCTCACTTGATAGCGGAAAGTGTACCGGTGTAGAAGCGCTATTGCGCTGGCGCCACCCCACGCTGGGCGAGGTATCGCCTGGGGAGTTTATTCCGTTGATCGAGAACACGCCGATGGCTAAGCCTCTCACGCAGTGGGTGTTACGCCATGCTGTGCGTCAAGCTTCAGTTTGGTATCACCAAGGCGAAAGACTGCGAATTTCGATCAATGTGTCAGCGACCAATCTTGAAGAAGAAGATTTTGCCGTGCGACTGCTTGATGAAATGGCAGGCATGGCACTACCGAGTACTGCCATTGAAATAGAGCTTACCGAAAGTGCGCTCATAGGCCAGGGGGAAGTAGCGGTCAATCAACTTAAGGTATTGATAGCGGCAGGCCTGCAAATCGCCATTGATGATTTTGGTACCGGTTACAGCAGCCTCTCATACTTACACGAAATTCCCGCCCATATCGTGAAAATTGATCGTTGCTTCATCACCGATCTCGGACAAGATGAACGAACCGCAACGCTAGTTAATTCCATGATCACGATGGCTCATGCTCTAGGTTACCGTGTGGTGGCCGAAGGAGTAAAGACTAACGCCGCCTACCATCGGCTCGCACAGTTGGGTAGCGACGAAGTACAGGGGTACCTTATAGCTAAGCCGCTCTTGCCCAACGTATTCGAAAAATGGCTACAAAATCAAACGCCCATCACCAAGCACTAACCGGCACTGTTGGGTAGAACCGCTAAATGGTGACCAAAAATACCGGCACCATTTTTAATGCCATACTTACCAATAGGCTTTACCCCTCCTTTAGAAAGACAAAGCCTGTAAACATAATAAATTGTAAGTCTTTTTAAAAAATAAGCATTAAAAGACCGATGACCACTAGTAGGCCAATCATGAAAATTATACCTACTGTACTCGCCAAGAATTTCAACATTTCATTTCTCCATTGGTTAGCTCATATTGAGATAACGGATAAAACATCGCCATCGTGCTGCTCGCCGATGTTAGGTTCCTTACAACCAAGATAGGAGCCAAGACCAGTTCATGCAAACGTGACGCTTGGAATAATGGTTCAGCGGTGAATAAATGTGACTTGCACCTGCTTCTCAACGCACTCCTGTCAGTCAGCTTCCGTTCTAGCTTTCGCGACTGAGCCCAGTGACTTATATGACAGCGTATAAGTTTGACCTCCTCCCCTCCCTCAGCTTCTCAGGAAGCTGCCGCCTGCGGCGGATATAGGAAGGGGATTCCCTGGTTGTTGCCTTCCAGGTTCCTGCTTCGCAGCCCGTTGCCCTTGGTGATGGCACCTCGGGTCTTACACAAGCTCCACAGGCTTAACCTCCCGTAAGCCCTACGGTAGTTTTCTCATGCTGGCGGAGCTTGTCAGCACCCGCCAGAATGGCTTTGCCCGATTGCAAAATATTGCGGGCAGCGTTCACGTCCCGATCGATGCCTTGGGTGCCGCAGCCAGGGCAATCCCAGGTGCGGATATTGAGCGGCATCTTCTCGGTGATATGGCCACAGTGAAAGCAGCGCTTCGAACTGGGATACCACTTGTCGATCTGGACGAAATCGCGCCCGTACCGCTCGGCCTTGTACGCCAGTTGTTGCGTGAGCTGATGCCAGCCCACGTCGCTGATGGCTTTGGCCAGTGAGCGGTTTTTCAGCAGGTTCTTGATCTGCAAGCTCTCGGCAGCAATGACTTGGTTCTCGTGAATAAGCTGCGTGGAGAGTTTGTGGGTGGCGTCGCGGCGTTGGTCGGCCAGCTTAGCTGCACCTTAGCCACCCGATGCCGCGCCTTGGCGCGGTTATTCGAGCCTTTCTGTTTGCGTGATAGCTGGCGCTGTGCCCGCGCCAGCTTGCGCTCGGTACGACGTAGAAAACGCGGGTTGGGGATTTTGTCGCCGTGACTGGTGATAACGCGATGCGTCAGCCCCAGGTCGATACCCACCATCTTCGGTGTCACGGGCAGCGGTGTGACCGCTTCTTCCACCAAAAAGCTGACGTGGTAACGGCCAGTGGTATCGCAGCTCACCGTGATGCTGCTCGGTGTGCCGGAAAAATGCCGACTCCAGCGGATAGCCAGCGGGTCTTTGTGCTTGGCGAGCCACAGCTTGCCATCGCGCCAGCGAAAACCATTGGCCATGTAAGTGGCTGATTGCTTGCGCTGTTTTTTCTTGAAGGTGGGATACCGCGCCTGGCCTTTGAAGAAGTTGCTGAACGCTCGATCCAGATGCCGGAGCGATTGTTGCAAACAAACATTGGAGACCTCGGCCAGGAAGACGGTGTCCGGCTGTTTCTTGAGGGTAGTGAGCGCTTTAGCGGTGGCGTTGTAGCCCATCCGCTCTTGATGCTCGAACCAGGCATCGGTGCGTTGGCGGAGGAAGTGGTTGTAAACGTACCGCACACAGCCAAACGTTCGGGCAAGCTGGTCGGCCTGCTCGGGCGTGGGATAAAACCGATAACGATAGGCGCGATGTACGGTCGTCATGTTTAAAAGCTAACGCAGTAAATATAGCATTTCAACCAAGAGGCGCTGCGCGCCTCGCGCTTTCCTTCCTCGCACTAAAAGTACGAGGTTTGACGCGCATTTTGATCAAAAAAGATTAATTAGCCGTTACACAGCCTCATGCCTAATAGAGATGTGCATTAACTTATTGTTGACTTAACGATAAGACTTAACCCAACCCACGCAAAATATGCGCCACCTGAAGCCTTGCCTGCTCCTGGGTTGCACCACTTTTTAACAGCATGCGTAGCCCAGACATGGAGAGAGTCAAAAAGTAGGCTAAGCTTTTGGAATCACGCTGGGCGGGAATAGAGCCCTCTCTCTGCGCTTGCTCAATGACCGCTACAAAAAAATGGGTGATCGCATGAACGCTTTGAGTCGCGGCTTCTGCTTCTGGAGAGTCTCGGCTACCAAGCTCGGTGGCTGAGTTAAATATAAGGCACCCAAGTGCGGCTTGTTCGCTTTCAGCCTGTTCGGCCGTTCGCATAAGAAGACGCTCAATAAAACACCAAGCACTCTTTTCTTGTGCTAACGACGATGTAAGTTGAGCCAGTAGCTGTTCGCGGTAACGTGTAAGCGCCTTCGTAAACAGCGCCTCTTTGTTACCATAGCAGTGGTAGAGAGAGCTACGTGAAATTTTCATGGTGCCTAATAAATCACGAAGCGATGTGTGGTGATATCCCGAACGCCAAAATGCATGCATAGCAGCGCTTAGTGCTGCTTCTGGTTGATGCTGAATAGGTCGACCAACGCTCATTTTGACCACCTCAATACCTGTATTAACGGTTAGCGACCTAATATAACACACCGTTAACGCCCATCGCAGGCATACAAAAACGCCCATATTTAATACCAGCAGCCTTAACCTCTTCTGCATTCGCCACTAATTTCTCGCGCAGGCTCACTTCGAAGTTTGTCAAATCAAACGGTGCGGCGTCGCTGCCGGTGATGTCGCTCCCTTGCTGCTGCCAGTTTGCAAAACCACAGTTAAGAATTGCCACGTCATCATGCCCAAGTTGCCTGTCGTCTCTTCCAGAGCGCTTATTTCAGGCATTAGCCCTGCCACATTGTTGCGCGTTTCACGCCAGCCATCATCAGTAGAAGACCATAGCGAACCCAATTTAATCTCGATGTTTATTTGCCCTGCAAATATAAGTATTTCCAAAGCAGCACCACTAAAAACTAGAACCATGAATTAGGATTTCAACAGATCAGCGATAGCGCTGAGCCTTAATAAGCGGTGAAATGGGCATCTTACCGCCATGCCCCGAAAGCACCATGGCGGTAAAATTTACATCGCGTACCGCTATTAGCAGTCGGCGTGGCTTACCTGACTAATCATTTGATAGATATCCATATCCGCTGGCCCTTCATCGCTCTCGTTTTGAGATTGATAAAACGATGATAACGTCCGGATTTGATCATCGGGCCGCTCAAATAAGTCATTTAGCCGTTGGTTATCCAACGCCGCCAGGTCATTTTCCTCAACAAGTAACTGCGATAGCAGCATCGCTTTTAATGTATCTATATTTGCCCGCTCTTCGTCAACAGTATTGAACACTTGCACAAAGGCATCGCCCTGCTCATTAGCACCCACTTTTATGGGTTGATCGATAATATTGACCTGGGTACCGCGGGGCACGTTATCAAATATCGAGCCGATATCCTCTGGATACATCCGAATGCAGCCGCGGCTCGCACGCATCCCAATGCCATCCGGCTGGTTCGTGCCATGGATTAAATAGCCGGGAGTATCCAAAAGAATGGCATGCTCTCCCAACGGGTTACCAGGACCAGGAGGCACAACGGCTGGAGCTGGCTCACCGCGTGCAGCGGCTTCTTCACGCATGGAGCGCGGCGGGTACCAGGCAGGATTCTCTAAGCGAATAGTGGTTTCAGTAATACCTAACGGCGTATCGTAACCATCACGGCCAATCCCGATGGGATAGGTTTCTACCCATGGTGCTTCACCTTCAGAAACATCGGGGTAGTAATAAAGCCGTAACTCAGCGACGTTAATCACAATGCCAGTGCGATCTACGTGGGGCAAAATATGCTGCCTGGGTATCGTCACCGCTGTGCCCTCCCCCGGCACCCAAAGGCTTACATCAGGATTGGCCGCACGGATCTCTTCATACCCAACCTTGTGAACACGGGCAATATCGATCAGCGTATCTTCTTTACTAGCAATCACTTGATAATCCTGACCGATGATATCCCCCCTTTCAGGTAGCGGATAACGGTTGTCAGGTAGCGTTACCTCATTGCCATACGCCCATAATGGCCGCGCCAGCACACCCAATAGGGTCGTTCTGCTTACCGCAGACACACTAATTTTTAAGGCTACATGCTTTGTGTTGCGGTTCATAAATATGCTCATTATTTCGCCTCCTGATTGTTGGCCACTGACTGATGGCGAGACCATAAAAGTAAACCTACCCCACCCAATATCATGGGCACTGTGAGCAAATGGCCCATCGTGACCCAACCGAACGCGATAAACCCCAGATGCGCATCCGGCATGCGTACAAACTCCACGGCAAATCGAAAAATGCCGTAACCCAGTAAGAAAATGCCTGATAAGAGCCCCCTGCGGGTAGGTTTACGAGCTAGCCAGTACAGCAAGCCAAACAGCACGACACCTTCCAACATCAGTTCATACAACGCTGAGGGATGGCGTGGTTCCGGCCCTAGCTGCGGGAATATCAGCGCCCAAGGAGCATCGCTAACCCGTCCAGGCAGTTCTTGGTTGATGAAATTACCCAGCCGACCCGCCCCTAAGCCAATGGGCACGAGAGGCGCTATAAAATCGGCGATATCGATAAAAGCTAGGCGCTTTTTGCGCGCAAAAATGACAGCCGCCGCCGCAACACCCAGCAGCCCGCCATGGAAGCTCATGCCGCCATCCCACACCTGAAATATCCAAAGAGGGTTACTTAGCCACTGCTCCATGCCATAAAAAATCGCATACCCCACTCGGCCACCAGCGATCACGCCTATGGCGCTATAAAAAATCAGATCGCTTATATCCTCTTTGCTGAGATCAAGATAATCAGCGCGCAGACGGCCTAACCACCACGCTGATAAAAAACCCACCACGTACATTAAACCGTACCAATGGATCACCAGCGGCCCAATAGCCACTGCAATCGGATCGATAACAGGATATTCCATTGCTTTCTCCGTAAGTGCTTAGCAGACATACCTTCACCTCGCGTGCGATTCACACAGAAGATGAGGTGGTATTGAAATAGCGACTAGAGAGGCAATGAAAGACGAGGAGGTTTATCTAAACGCTCAAGGAACAACTGGGGATAAGACTGAAATATCAGCCAATTAGGGGATTGGATAGAAATATTACCGGATATTGAGCTGGCGCCAGCCAACGCAAAGGGCGTACAAAAAGCTTCCGTGTACTCAGCAGCTTCCTCAGCTGGCGAACTATTAACGCAATGGCTATCAATGGCCTGAGTAGCAGCAACGGGAACGTCAACCAGACAGCTGCCTTTAGCAGCACTACTCAGGGTCGTACCGGAAAGAGCCACCACCACCATCATGACAATGACGATTAGTTGCTTGGCAATCATGTTATGCATTTTCCGCTACGCTAACCAACATCAAGCATCCTTTCATATATTTAATAGAGTGAGCTATTGAAGTTTTAACACGAAAAGAACGATCAGTCTAAAACAGGCGACTCCCAAAAATAGCGAAAAAGACAAAAAACGGGAGCGATGCAACGAACCTGCCGGCGAAGTTTATCCAGTAAATCGCTGCGTTTTCGTTTAGTTAGCGCCATGGTGTTCACCCTAGCGTCCAATTATTTTTGTCTCTGTTTCGCTATATGAGTGAGTGTCGTCCCGGCCTCCTTACACGTTTTCTGCTTTTTTTGCGCCACATTGTCAATTATGTATCAATTGTTCCATAATAATTTGGTTAGTTGACTACGTAGCGCAAACGATCACTTTTTGATCAGAAGGAGTATGAAATGACAGATTTTCAGCTACATACCGTTGAGAGTGCGCCTAAAGAAGCACAAGCAAACCTTCAAGCCGCTGAAAAAAAGATGGGCTTCCTGCCTAATATCTTTGCCAAAATGGCGGAAACACCGACGCTACTTGAAGCCTATTTAACACTTGACGGTATTTATGCCAAAACCAGTCTGAGTCCTGTCGAACAACAAGCAGCGTTGCTCGCCATCAGTGCTGATAACCGCTGCGAATTTTGCGTGGCAGCTCACACCGGTGGAATTAAAAAGGCCGGTGCTGATGATGCAGTTATCAAAGATTTACGTGCGCGCAAAACGCCCAACGATGCCAAGCTTGCTGCTGTGACACGCTTTGCTCGCCACTTAAACGAACAGCGCGGCTGGCCTGAGCAAGAAGAGCTGCACGCTTTTCTTGAGGCAGGTTTTACTCAGCAGCAAGTCCTTGAGCTGGTGATCGCCTGTGCTCTGAAAACACTTTCCAACTACACCAACCACGTTGCTGGCACACCGCTTAATGAAGAACTTAAGTCGTTAGCCTGGGAAGCCCCCGCGTCATAACGAATGTTTACCTGTGGCCGCCGTTGCGACCACAGGCATTTTCAATAAGGTAACAGTAATGAATGACGTTATGGTCGCTTCCCCCAACTCTGACGCCCTCACACTTAATGGTGAAATGATCGCTAAACCCGACTAAGGCTCCATAGAAGTGTGGATAGGATGCTATTGCTAACTAATTATTACCTGTGAGGATTCTACCGTGACGACCGCTACTCACTCGACTGAAGAGCACATTGCTACGCTACGGCCTAAGCTTGTTGCCTTCGCGCGCTTACAGTTACGCGACAACACCGCCGCTGAAGACACGGTTCAGGATACGTTGGTTATTGCATTAGAGAAGCACCAGACCTTTTCCGGGCGTTCGGCGTTTGAAACTTGGGTGTTTGGCATTTTAAAAAACAAAATACTTGAGCGATTCCGTCATGAGCGACGCTATCTCTCTTGGCAAGATGATGAGCTGAGTGACGAAGATTCGTTGGAAAGCCTGTTTAAAGAAAACGGGCGTTGGCAAGCTGCCAGCAGCCCCACCTCGTGGGGTGAACCCGACCAAGTGCTCGAAAATGCGGCGTTTTGGCGTTTGCTCGACACCTGTTTAATGGTATTGCCCGATAATACTGCCCAGGTTTTTACTATGCGTGAGTTAATGGGACTGACCACTCAGGAAATTTGTGAAGCATTAACGCTTAGCGACACGAACTGCTGGGTGATATTGCACCGAGCACGCTTACGGCTGCGTGACTGTATTGAAAAAGGCTGGTTAACATAATGAAAAAACACCGTAAAACGCCCTCTCCGCGGCAAAGGAAAACATCGAGTAGTACCGCTAAAAAACTGTCAGGCCTTGTTAAAAAAACGCTCATTGTACTAGCATTTCTAGCCGTTCCGATTGCATGGCTAATTGCTAATGAGCATAGCGTACGTAAAGCGTCGGATCTTAGCGTTATTGGCAGCGGAACGCCGGTGGCCGTTCAAATTCACGACAATAGCTGCCCACTTTGCCAACGATTAAAGGCCAATGCTGAAAATGCGTTAGCCCAAATGGAGGCTCCGCCAGCCTGGCGCATTGTGGATATCAACACCACACAAGGCGCCAGCTTCGCCAATCAGCATAATGTAGGCCATGTGACGATTTTGCTATTTGACCGCCAAGGAAATCATCAAGAAACTATTCAGGGAGTGACGGGTGTTAACGCGTTACGCGACTCATTTGAACAGTTGATCTCTTCTCGCCGCTAATAACGACTAGCCGCCGCTGTTTTAATTACAAACAACAATTAAAGTTAGCAATTAAAATTGTAAGGAAATTAGTTCAAATGCCACCGAATACTAGGTGATATAGCGTCTATAAGTATTTCTCTCATGGGCGTTCACTGAATACCTATCAATAGTCACGAAAGGGTAACGCTATGATTATGTGCCGTGAAGCAACGCGTTTAATGTCGCTCAAACAAGACCGAGCGCTCGGATTTCGTGAACGCACAGCCCTGCGATTCCACCTTTCAATGTGCGGCGCATGCCGTGCCTGCATGCGCCAATTCGACCTTTTACACAAGATCGGTCGTCATCACCCATCCGTACCTAGCGCACCCATCGATAATGGTAATCGTCATGACCCTCATTAATCGTAAGAATGTGATGGCAGTGATAGTGGGTGGTTTATGCAGCACACCACTTTTTTTAAGCACCGCTCTGGCCCAGGAAGTGTATTTCACCCCCAACCAGATCATGACCTGGCCCACACGCAGCTTTGAGGGTGAAACCCGATACGCTGTTGTTGAGAAATCAGGGCGTCGAGTACTGGAAGCCGAGTCCCAAGGGCAAGCATCAGCGCGCTACCTTGAGCGTGAAATTGATCTTAATGAAACGCCTTACCTGCAATGGTGCTGGCAAGTGAGTAACACCTACCCGGGGTTGGACGAAACCACTAAAGCTGGCGATGACTACCCTGCTCGCGTCTATGTTGCTCATAAAACAGGGTTTTTACCTTGGCAGGTTGAGTCTGTGAACTATGTGTGGGCTTCTACCCAGCCACAGGGCGCCACATGGCCCAATGCATTTACTCAGCGGGCGCAGCTAATAGCTCTGCAAAGCGGTGAAAATCGTGTTGGTGATTGGGTCGCTGAAGTTCGCGATGTACGTGCCGACTTTGCTGCACTCTTCGGAAGCAACCCTAGCAAAATAGATGGCATTGCTTTAATGAGCGATGGCGATAATGCAGGCGTTAACGCAACGGCTTGGTTTACCCATTTAGGTTTTTCGAGCACCAAAGACATGCCCTCTTGTCCGCAATAAGTGTATAAACTGGCTTAAAGCCTCAAGAGGTCCTCATATATAAAACATCACTGTAGTTACTTTCATAAATAGCTGCTCTGTTATCTTCACGGCAGAATCAAGCATCGCTTGAAGGAGTTGTGTGCCGAGAGAGCCCAGCTCTATCTAGAAAAGACCAGATGTACATATTCTAATTGCAGCAACCGTTGTAAAAGGGGCTAATCTTGAATGTTTTCCAGACGACAAAAAAGCCCGCTGATTGCTCAGCGGGCTTTTTCTATATTCTGTGGCGGAGAGGGAGTCCGCTGACTTAACATCCACCACCATCTATTAAAAAACACAACTATCAACAAAATCATTTGCTTGTATTGTATTTTTGTCTATTGAAGTCTATGTTGATCTATAGCGTATGGGGGACTACTTGGGGGACTAGCCCCCCATTTTTAGAGAGGTAAGCCATGGCGATACACAAGCTTAGCCCACGCAAAGTAGCTACTGCTGAACCGGGCAAACATGAAGATGGTGGCGGCTTACGCCTAGTGGTTTCTGAAGGTGGGGCTAAGAAATGGGTGCTTAGATTTACTTTAAAAAGTAAGCGCCGAGAAATGGGGCTTGGCAGCTTCCCGGACACAGGCTTAGCCGAGGCTCGTCGTAAAGCTGAAAACTATAGAAAGCTGGCCAAAGAAGGCACTGACCCAATTCACGCTCGCGAGCTGGAAACGCAGCAACAATCGACCCCTACGTTTACAAATTGCGCTGCACGGTATATTCAGTCTCACCGGCGTAGCTGGCGAAATGCTAAGCATGCTCGACAATGGGTTAGCACATTAAAGACTTACGCAAGGCCAGTCATTGGCGAAATGCCTGTTGATGAAATCGATACTCATCAAATACTCAATATACTTAGCCCCATATGGGTAACTAAGACTGAAACTGCTAAGCGTGTTCAAGGCCGAATTGAGAATGTGTTGGACTTTGCTTCAGCACACAAATATCGCGATGAAGCCAATCCAGCTCGTTGGCGTGGTCACCTAGATAAACTGTTGCCAAAACCATCAAAGGTTCAGAAAGTTACTCATCACCCTGCAATGCCCTACGAACAAGTTGCTGCATTCATGGGGGCTGTACAAGATTACAACAGCATGTCATCAAAAGCGCTGCAGTTGCTGATCCTGACAGCAACACGAACGTCGGAAGTCCTCAATGCCGAGTGGCATGAGATTGACCTTGTTACCGCCACGTGGACAATTCCTGCTAAGCGCATGAAAGCTAGCCGCGAACATCGTATCCCTCTCTCCCACCAAGCTTTAGCGCTGATCTCTAACCTTCCAAGTGTTAAAGGCAATTCATATGTATTTCCGGGTATGAAACCTGGTCGCCCTCTTTCCAATATGTCACTTCTGCAGTTTATGCGCGGCCTTGGTTACGGCCCTAGCGGCGACAAAGGCAACTATGTACCTCATGGCTTTCGTTCAAGTTTTCGCGACTGGACAGGTGAAGTGACCAGCTATCCACGCGATGTTGCTGAGATGGCGTTAGCGCATGCTATAGAAAACAAGGTAGAAGCCGCCTATCGGCGTGGTGATCTTTTTGAAAAACGCAGAGCGATGATGCAGGAGTGGGCTGATTATATTCAATGACCATAATAGTGCCGAGGTGTTTATTTCGGCACTATCAAGACTAGAAGTCCAGCAGAACTCATTACTTCATGATTTAAGAAAGCATGAAATCATCTAATTCACTGTCACTATGAATCAAGAGCTCGTGAGGCACATCAACAGTTACAGCAAGTTCTATGCTGCGCTCCCGCAGGCCACAGTTGAGCTCCAACATGAAAGCAGCCTCCATCATACTGCCTATAGCGTCATACTCAGCTTTAATCTGATTTAAAATTGCTTGATGCTCCTCATCAATACTTATTACAAGATTGCTATCTTGACCTTACTAACTGGCTCGACTTCTCCAGCGCAAAATCCGATACATGTTGGATAATGCATCTGCACCCATCATGACTACGCCTGGTAACGAGCCTGCTTGCCAGTTGAACACCAACCACAGCAAACTTCCAACCAGCAGAGCGCCACGCCGTGGCAAACCAACAAAAAAGAATACCCCGACGCTTCCCGAAATCACCGCAACAACTGGCAAAATATCCCAGCTACTCTGCCAGCTGTAACCTCCAGTGACGAGATACAGGCCAATGAAGCCTGAGGCGAACCAAGCACCGCGATAGCGCATGCCTACAAGATTTCGTACAGCTGTAATCAGGTTGAGAAAAGCCGCCGTAGGCTGCAACAACAGCAGAAAATGCAGGCTCCAAACTAAGCATGAGCCAGATAGCATCACCAACATTCGCACATCATAGCGACACTGAAATGCAAGTACGCCGAGCAGCGCTGCCACACCGCCGAGTAACTGTATTCCCAACCATTCGAGGCTCATTCGTCGAACCGCGCCGGAATGGTACCCGGCGCCAAGGAAAGGGCCTGGCAACGAGACCAGATACGCTCATAGGCCGGTCGCAGTGTTTCGGTCATACCCTCTGCAGCATCAATGGCTGGCCTCAGCCGCTGCATGGCCTGTTCAATACGCTGTGATATAACGCGTTGATCTAGCCGAGTCAGTTGACCATCAGCAACGATCTGCTCGCCTTCCACCCATACCGAATGGATACCATCACCACTCTCCCCAAATACTAGCTGACGCAGAGGGTCATTGAGTGGCGTGAAAGCCGGTGCATCAAGCCGATAGAGTACTAGGTCGGCGCGCATGCCAGTCTTCACCCGGCCCAATTGCTCCGCCAAGCCCAGCGCTTTGGCACCGCCCACAGTAGCGGCTTCCAGCGCTTCCTCAGCACCAATCCAGTGACGGTAGTCATCACCGCGCAGCTTATGAATAAGTGCCGTATTGGCTACTACCCGGAGCATATCGGTAGACTCCAGTGAGCCGCAACCGTCAGTGCCCAGGCTTACATTGACCCCAGCATCCAATAGCGCGCGCATGGGCATCAGCCCAGAACCTAGCTTGAGATTGCTGTTGGGGTTGTGTTGTACGCTGGCACCACTGGCAGCAATCCGTGCTATATCGTCTACAGTGAGCCACACCGCATGGATCAATGAGGTACCGGGCGCTAGAAATCCTAGCTCGTCAAGATGCTGGAACAGCGTCTTGCCCCGCTCGTGCCATGCCGAGGCTGCTTGAAGCCTAGTTTCCTGGACGTGGATAATCACCGGCAACTCGGTTCGGTCAGCTACCGCCCTCACCTCTCGCAGCAAATTATCACTGCAGCGCTGCGGTGCGGAGGGGGCAAGCAGTACGCCGACTCGATTATCGCGCGGATGACGAGTTACCGAGAGCGACTCGACTAAGCGCAGGTATTCAGTTGCCGGAGTCGCCTTGCTAGGAGCTAGGCTTGCCAGCGTCTCAGGACTACATTCCTCTTGAATAAACGGCACGCTCTTGTGAAATGGAACGTCAAATAGCGTAGGTCCTAGCAATGCGCGTATGCCGATATCTTCATAAGCGGCAAGCGCTGCCTCGATGTGCTCTTGATTGAGTACAGGCGATGCATTGAAGTCGTCAACGATACAAGTAGTGCCTGATAGCAGCGCTTGGCAAGCGCCAACTAATGTGCGTAAGTAAACGTCGTCGGCGGTCAGCGGTAAAGGCTTTGCCGGACGAACATAGTTCATCCACAGCTCAAGGGGCAGGCGATCATAGCGGCCCTTGTGGAAATTTTCGTGGGAGTGGTGGTGGCCATTGATAAAGCCCGGCATGGCTAGCGTGCCAGAGGCATCGACAACCTTGCCCTTGGGGGGAGACGCCCCAGCCAAGTGTATCGACTGGATGATACCATCACAGATTATGATATCCATCGGCGTCTGGATGACGTGGGTGCCGTCCTCACTAAGCGGCCGGGTGCCCATCAGCGTTGTGGTATTATCAGCGTTCTTTGTCATTACAAACGGCCAACGGCCCCATACATGGGGCCGCCGACACTCTCCTGTGCTGTGAAAAGTCTATTCGCCGAGATAGGCTTCGCGCAGTGCCGCTTGCTCCGCCGACAGCGCTTCAGCGAAGTCCTCATGGCCGAGGAATTGAATGCCTGAGCCAATCTGGCCGATCAGACGCAGGAATCCTTCATCCTCGGTCAGGCGCTGGAAACCGTCGCTCAGTTCGGCGATGACTTCGTCCGGAGTGCCGGATGGTGCCATCACACCGCGCCAGAACTGGAATACCACGTCGTAGCCCTCTTCCTGACAAGTGGGGATATCGCCATAAGCCTCGAAACGCTCGGTATCCGTGACGCACAGGCCAACCAGACTCCCCGCTTCGAGATGCTCACCCACTACACTGGGATCGCCAGCATAGGCCATGGTATTGCCCCCTAGCAGTTGAGTCACTGCGGGGCCGCCACCGCCTAGTTCCACGCCACGCATGTCAATACCGGCTGTGGCCTTGAGCATCTCGAACACGGTGTAGGTGAAGCCGTTACGGTTGTCGGAACTGTAGACTATCTCGTTAGGGTTTTCCTCAGCGTACTCAACCAGTTCAGTGATGCTCTGAAAAGGTTGATCGGGTGTGGTGACAAATATGGCTGGGCTATAGTTGATGCGCGCTACCGGCACGAAGTCATCCATCTGATAGGGTAGGTCTTCGACCTGTGGGCGCAGTGAATTAATGGTTGGATCACCAAACAGCAGCATGGTGCCGTTTGGCGTACTGCCTGCTACCTCGGCGGCGGCCACCGCACCGCCGCCGCCGCCACGGATTACCGAGATCAGCGGTCGGCCCAGAAAGTCTTCACCAACCGCGGTAATAATACCGGCATGCAAGGAGTGAGAGCCTCCCGCCGGATAGGGCGTGACGAAGCGGATCGGCTCATCGGGCAGGTGGCTCTCCTCAGCGAAAACCTGGCCGGTGGTGAGGGTAGCAGCGGCTGCGAGTGACGCGGCTAGAATAGTACGGGATAGAACGAGGTGGGACATGGTTGTATACCTCAGGTGTTGTTGGACTTCGGTGGATGGGCGTTGGAACGCTTACGGATGACACCTGCTTTCACTAGGCCACGCCATGCCATCGTAAGAATGACCAGCGCTAGCAGGATCAGCAGGATGAGGCTGCCTGGCCGCGACCAGAAGATCGCCAGGCTGCCATTGGAGAACACTAGCGACTGACGCACAGCGCTCTCAAAACCCGGCCCCAGCAGCAGGCCGATGATCAACGGGGCAATTGGAAAATGGGTACGGCGCATCACGTAGCCCAGGCCACCGCCAACCACCAGAATCAGCAGATCGAAGGTGCTAGAGTTGACCGCATAGGCGCCGCAAACGCAGAGCAGCAAGACGCAGGGATAGAGCACCGTGGACGGGATCCGCGTGACCTGCTTCAGCCAGCGAATCGCCGCCAAACCGAATATCAACAGCAGCACGTTGGTGACCAACAGCACCAGAAACAGCCCGAACAGGAAGCCAGGGTTCTGCTGAATCAGCAGCGGCCCCGGCATCATGCCTTGCGCCATCAAAGCGCCGATCAATACCGCGGTAATGGTGTCACCGGGAATACCGAACACGGTCATGGGAATCAGCGCCGCGGGCACCACGGCGTTGTTGCCGGACTCTGCCGCTGCCAGGCCCTCGAGCGACCCCTTGCCGAACTTATCCGGTTCGCGGGAGCGACCGCGGGCCAAGCCATAGGCAATCCAGCAGGCGATTTCAGCGCCCAGGCCCGGCAGCGACCCCAAAAAGGTACCCAGCGAGGTCGAACGCAGGATGGTCGGCCGCAGCGCCCAGAATTCCGCCCACTTGAGCCGCTCTCCGCCGTGCTCCACAACTTTTCGGTTACCACTCGGACGCTCAGGTGGATGCGTCAGCTGCATGAGAATTTCGCTGAGCGCAAACATGCCGATCAGCAGGGGAATCAGTGAAACGCCTCCTAGCAAATCGGTATTGCCGAAGGTAAAGCGCTGGTAGCCCGACATCGGGTCGAGTCCGATGGAAGCGACTAGCAGTCCGAGACCCGCAGCGATCAGCCCCTTGAGGAAGCTTTCGCCGCTGACCGTGGCGATCATGGTCAAGGCGATCAGGTAGAGCAGTGCGAACTCGGGGGAGCCGAAACGTATCGCGATGCTTGCCAGCGGAATGGCCACCATGATCAGCACTAGGGTAGCCATGAAATCCGCCACCACCGAGCTATAAAGGCTTAGTTCCAACGCTTTGCGCGACTTACCTTGCTGCGTCAGCGCATAGCCGTCGCGGGCGGTAGCCGCTGCTGCCGCAGTGCCCGGGGTATTAACTAGAATGGCCGGTATCGAGCCACCGTAGATAGCACCCTTGTATATCCCCAGCAAAAAGGGGATGCCAATGGTCGCCTCCATAAAAAAGGTAAAGGGTGCTAGAACCGCCACTGCCATGGTGGCTGTGAGTCCAGGCAATGCGCCGATCAAAATACCACCGGCAAGCCCTGCCGACAGTGCCAGGAAGGTCCAAGGACTGGCCAACATTGCCAGCCCTTGCTGGAGCACGGCTATATCCATCACAGCACAACTCCCCGAGGAAAGTAGACGCCCATAACACCCTCGAAGAGATGGATCACCAGCGCCGGCGGCACCACCGCCAGTGCTAGCAGCACATACCAGCGGCGTTCGCCAAAGCAGAGTGCCAGCAGCGGCACGGCCATCATGGTGACCAGCCAGATGCCTAGGAAGCGGAGTGATACAACCATAGCCACCATCAGCACATAGGCAACAAGTGCTCGGGCAGTATGTCCAGACTCGAACGCTACCGAAAACGCTGGCCGCCAAGCGGATAGCAGCAGCACAACCCCGAGGCCGGTCACCAGCAGTGCGATCAAGCCGGGAAAGAACGCCGCCGAGCCGATATCACGGGGGTCTCCAAACGGAGGTGGCGTGCCATGCACAATGCGCAGGAAGACCACCCCCACTGCGATTACTGCAAATGCCAATATCGTTTCGATCAACCGGCTTCCCGGCAATCGCAAGCCAGTGCATATACTCATGTAGGCACCCTGTCTGTCATGGCAGCGTCAATTTCAAGCGAAACACTGCCAATATTTGCAAAGCTGGCTTCAATACGTTGACCTTGCTTAGCCTCGAACATGCCCGTCCAGGAACCTGTACTGATCACATCCCCTTCTGCCAGCCCCCAACCGGCGGCATCAGTATGCATGGCCAGCCATGGGAGCAGTGCCAGGGGATCGCCCATTGGATGTCGGAGTGCTAAGCCAGTCATAGGTTGATCATTGACGCTCACCGACAGGGCACTATCTGCAAAATGCGACTGCCAGGGCCCTGCTACCCCATCCCCAATGATCAACCGTCCATGCATTTGCAAGTCTGCCAAGAGAAAGGTTCGTGGTAGCTGTTGCCAGTTGGCGGCCCGTACGTCAAAGAGTTCGATAACAGCCATTGTTTCTCCTATGGCCAAGGCGGCTTCGCCTTGCCGACATCCCGGGTAGAGCGGGCGTTTGAGACGTACGGCTAGCTCTACCTCAATGCCGAACAGACTGAAGCAGTCGGTCTCATTTAACCGTACTGGCGAAGCCATCAAACAATGGTCAGGAATTGGTGCCGCGGTTACCGGAGCTATACCAAGCTTCCAAGCACGCGGACGACCCTTGGCCCACCAGCCCATTGTTGCTCCCAGAGCAGCCTGTACGGCATAGGCCTCGGCATCGCTTTGCGGTGACAGCCGCTGTGCTGCCTCTGCCGTTATTAAGGGGCCACCTCGCCACACAGTGGCGAGTGCTTCGGTAAGATCGGTAATATTCGATTGGCTTACCACGTATCACCTCCCGATGGCTGTGGCTTAGGCCGTGCTGGTTCGGGAAGTGCGCAGGGCAGGAACTCACCGCGCCCGGCGCTGCCCAGGTAGTTGCCATCGCGCCACACCACTTCGCCACGTGACAGCGTCAGAGCTGGCCAGGCCGTCACTGGGATGCCTTCGTAAGGGGTGTAATCCACATTGTGATGAAGGTCGCTGTTTCGAATGCGTCGATCCAGACCTGTTTCCCAGATCACTAGGTCAGCGTCTGCGCCTACGGCGATAGAGCCTTTTCGCGGGTAAAGGCCATACATGCGAGCCACATTGGTAGCGGTGAGCGCCACGAACTGTTGCATGCTCAAGCGGCCTGTCTCCACCCCGTGGCTAAACAGTAGGGCAAGCCGCGTTTCTAACCCTGGGATGCCGTTAGGAATGCGATCAAAGCTGGCCTCACTACCGGCGGAGAACTTGCCTTGGGGGCCCTCGAATGTGAAAGGGGCATGATCCGAAGAGAATATCTGGAAGGCGCTGCTCTCCAGTCCATCCCAGACCACCTGTTGATTGGCTTTATCGCGAGGCGGCGGGCTACATATACACTTGGCTCCGTGATGATCATCGTCATCGATACCAAGGTCATCAGCGGTCAGGAAAAGATACTGGGGACAGGTCTCAGCATAGATACGTAGGCCGTGACTGTGGGCCCAACGCAACTGCTCTATCGCCTCACGCCCAGAGACGTGCACAATCAAAATCGGCACATCAACAAGCTCGGCGTAGGCAATGGCGCGATGAGTGGCCTCACGTTCTACCAGCATCGGCCTCGCCTCAGCGTGGTAGCGGGGCGCGGTGTGACCATGTGCGAGCAGTCGATCGGTAAGCCAGGCAATACAGTCGGCATTTTCAGCATGTACCATGACCATGGCGCCATGCTCTCGTGCCACCGCCAGCACATCGATTATCTCGCGGTCTGACAGCTTTAGATCGTCATAAGTCATGTAGATCTTGAACGAGGTATAGCCCTCACGGATCAGCGCTGGCAGTTCATTTGCCAGTACCTCGGGGGTCGCGTCAGTCACGATCAGGTGGAAGGCATAGTCAATACATGCTTTGCCTTCGGCTCGTTTATGATAGTCATCGACTGCCGCGCGCAAGCTCTGGCCTTTTTGCTGACAGGCGAACGGAAACACCGTGGTGGTTCCACCGCAGGCTGCCGAACGAGTGCCGCTGAGAAAGTCGTCGGCCATCTTGGAGCCATCGGAGGTGGGCTGATCCAGGTGGCAGTGCCCATCTATACCCCCCGGCAATACCCAGCGGCCGGCGGCATCGATTTCCTCGAGACCGTCGCCAAGATCGCTACCCAGCGATGCGATGGTACCGTTGCGAATGCCAATATCGGCTTCGAATACGTCAGCAGCGGTGGCACAGCGCGCGCGCCGAATTACTAGATCGAATTCAGCCATGCCCCACCACTCCTTCCATTAGTTGGCCCCAACCGGACACTGGAATGTCGACGTGGCCGGTCATGCGTAGCATCTTCCATACCACGGTGGCCGTAGTGTCCAGCACCGGCACTCCCAACTCTGCTTCCCAGGTAGGCACCAAGTCGGCCGAGCATAGATTTGTGCAGGCAACTACGATGGCCGGCGCCCCAGCTTGCGCCACACGGCGCACCTGAGCGGTGAGCGTTTCCGCGGTGACCTCGGCGTAGGCGAAGTTTTCACTGATGCCTAGATGATCCTCAGCCACAACGGTAAATCCTGCATCGCGATAGTTATCGAGAATTCGCTGTTGCACGTCGTCGGTATAAGGCGTCACCAGTCCGAACTCACGAAGCCCGTAATAGGTGAGGATCTCATTCAGCGCTAGCATCGAAGTGGTGGCCGGAATGCCGGTCTCTTCGCTTATCCTCTCGCACAAAGTGACGTCATGCTCAAATCCCAGCCAGCCAGCTGAGGTACCGCTCCAACCAATCACATCGACCTTGGCATCAGCCAACAATCTGGCTGCCGCCAGCACATGACTGTCGTCGAACTGTCCGAGCGCTCTGGCACTGAGTGCGATTTCTGTCACGGTAAACCGGGAGAAGTGCGCACTTACACCGGGTACCATAGCCACCATGGCCGAGGTGAGCGGCTCAAGAGCTGTATTAGACGAGGGCGTGAGAACGCCAAATCGGCGGCGGGTTACGGTCACTGGGAACCTCCTGACATTGAGTGAGCGGTGATGGTCAACGGCTGGGCCCCTTGCCATAGACAGCGTCGCCCAAGCTCTGGAAGCTGCTCGAGCCCTTCAGTCAGGCTCATAAAATGATTGCCGGCGATTGGGCCAAGCTTGCTGGCGAAGCTACATGGCCCATAGGCCAACAGGATCTCTGTCTCGCTGTATCCGCCGGGATAAAACAGCACGTCGCCAGGAGAGGGATAGCATGTAGGGTTCTCCCAGGGCAGCGCGAAGTCCTTTTCACCCAGAGGTATCCACACTCCCTCACCACTCCAGCGCACATGTACTAGTTGCGTTTCCCAAGGCAGCAGCGCCAGAAAGGCCGCCACACTGTGCGGCGCATCGGGCCGAGTCTCGGCTATGAATTCGAGATCGTTGGAGATTAGATGCAGGCGTACGACACTCTCTATTAGCCCAGTGCGACTCATAGCTCGCCCTCCCTGCCAATCAACTGGGCCAGTGCCGGCGATAAACCTACGGCGTTTTTCTTCGGCGGCGCGGCATAGCTGCCCGCCGTCGCTTTATAAGGATTCAACCGTGCCAGCAGTTCCGCCTGATGAACGGCACAACTCACACCATCCACCACGGGCACCGGAATCCGCTCTGCTACGCTGCGAGCCAACCCTGCTAGCGGTGCACCTGCAATAATCAACACATCTGCCCCGTCTTCGCGCACGGCGGCTTCACATAGCGCCACTAGCTGTTCACCTTTGTCCTGCTGAACGCTGCCAATGTTGGGCAGCGGTTCGTCTAAACAGCGAATGCCCGCTAGCCGCGAAGCCATTCCGTAACGGTCAACAGTTTCGCTGTACCAAGCGCGAATTCGTCGTGAAATCGCCACAATACCGATACGCCCACCCAGCATGGCAGCACTCATCAAGGCGCTTTCTGTTAGTCCTACCACCGGGATCGGTAGCATCTCACGGGCGGCTTCTAAGCCCGGATCACCAAAGGCCGCGATAATGGCGGCGTCATGGCCGGCGTAGTGTTCTGCAAGTTCATTCAATGTCGCATAGGCCCCAACCGCTGCTTCCGCGCGGGTTTCGATATAGGCCACCCCAAATGCGGCCGTACGCAACGTTAGCTGTGTGTTACTGCTTGCCGAGCGGTGCGCCTCAGCAGCGATAAGGTCGGTGACACTTTGAGAGATATTGGGATTAACAATCAGTAGCTTCATAAATGGAGTCTCCAACGCATTAAACCTGAGCCCGTGCACGCGCCCAGAGCGCTTCAGCCGCGTGCTGCGCATCGGCCAACAGCGCAGGCGTATTGGCCAAGCACAGCTCCCCGCCTTCTACTACTATCTGGCCGTTGCATATCACTATCTCGACATCTCGGCCCTGGGCGGTATGCACTAAGTTGCCAAGGGCATTAATCAGTGGCACCAAGTGCGGGCGGCGAAAGTCAAACACCACTAGATCAGCACGCTTACCGGGAGTGAGTGACCCCAGTTCAGAATCCAGGCCTAACGCTTTAGCTCCCCCTAAGGTCGCCATTTCCAGCACGTGATGAGGCTGCCAGGTGTCGTTAATCTCGCTCTCTTGCACCCGGCCCATGATCAGCGCCCAGCGCATCACTTCCACCATATCGCCATGCATGTTGTCAGTGCCTAGGGCAAGGTTCGCGCCCGCTGCACGTAAACGGGTGGTCGGGGCAATCCGACCACCCGTGGCATTCCCTCGGGGTATATGGGCAACGTTGGTGCCTGTACGGCCAATGCGCTCAATATCACTGTCAGTAACGTACATACAGTGGGCGGCGGTAAAACGCGGGCCCAGCAGCCCCACATCTTCCAACAGCTCGCTTGGCGTCATACCGTCACGCTCTATCACTCGACGGTTCTCTTTAACACTTTGGGAAAGGTGACCATTAACGTGAATACCCAATGCATCGCGGGTATTGGTAACTTTGGCTAACAAGGCACGGGAGCAGGTATCAGGGGCATGGGCAGCAAGCTCTACGCCTAATCGTCCATCTAGCTTGCCCTGCCAGCGGTCGTGAAGCGCGATGGCATCATTCAGCGTTCGCTCGCCAATCGCATCGCTATGCTCCCAGATCCCTTCGTGCACACGACTGAAATCCACATCGTGGATACGTCCACAGGTAATCACTCGCATGCCTAGCTCCCCCATGGCGGGAAGCGTTAAGTCAGCATGCACATAGCTGTCATTAATCAGTGTTGAGCCAAATAAAAGCGCTTCGGCGGCCCCTAGCCGCGCTAGGGCAACGGCCTCCTCCTCACTCACTTCATGACCGTGGGGCACGCCGGGGGTATAGGCCGGTGCGAAGCCCATATCTTCAGCAACGCCGCGCACCATGCTCAGAATGGTGTGGGTATGCACATTAACGAAGCCTGGGGTAATCACTCGGCCGGTTAAATTCATAGTGCGGCGCGCGGGTGGCAACGGCTGTGACGAATCGTCTGACCCCACTTCTACTAATCGACCTTTATGAATTACCAAGCGAGCATTTGGAATTTCGCCAAGCTGTGGATCAACTGTCAGCACACGAGCGCCATGAATAACCAAATCAGCCGGATGCTGAGCATCGAATAGGTGCGTCATTATTTGCTCCGATGACATTTAGTAGCCAAGCGCGCGTGGCAGCGCGGTGACCAGTTGGGGAACGAAGATGCATAGGGCCAGCACGGCAAACTGGAAAGCCACAAAGGGCAGCGACTCTTTCACAAGCTGCATCATGGGTACTTTCGTGATGCCACTCATGACGAAATAAAGCACGCCCACCGGCGGCGTCATCATGCCGACGACCAGGTTGTACATAAACAGAAAGCCGAAATAGAGCGGGTCAATGCCGTAGGTAAGCGCAACAGGAGCAAACAGTGGTACCAGCATGATGTAAGCAGCATTCGATTCAATGAGCATGCCAACTACGATTAGCAGCGCCATGGTCAGCAGAATGAACATCATCGGGTCACTGGTCAGTTCCTGAATAAAATTAGACAGCATCATCGGCACCATTTCGATGGTGAAGACGAATGTTAGAACCGAAGCAAACGCAATCAGCGCACCAACCATGGCCGAAGTTACGGCGGCACGGTAAAGGCAACCTGGCAAATCAGCGATTTTTAACCGTCGTGTGATGACAAAACCAATTAGTGCTGAATACACAACAGCGATTGCCGCACCCTCAGTAGCAGTAAAAACACCGCCTACAATGCCCCCCACCACAATCACTGGCATCATGATGATGACGATGGCACGACGCCCCTGGTGTAAAACATTGGCCAAATTAAAGCGCTCACCGGTCAGCGGATAACCCCGCTTCCAAGAGATCCAGCTGGCAATCACCATAAAGCCAATCGCTAGCAAAATGCCGGGCAGAATACCGGCAATAAAGAGCCCACCCACAGAGACAGAAGAACCGGCCATCAGCGCATATACGATCATGGCATTGCTGGGAGGAATCACTGGCCCCAAGTTAGCTGCGGAAGCAATAACGGCACCTGAGTAAGCATCGGGATAGTACTTACGCAGTGAGGGAACCAAGGTACTGCCCATGGCGCTGGCACTCGCTACTGCGGCGCCACTGACGGAGGCAAAAATAGTCCCTGAGGTAATCGTTACATGGGCCAGACCGCCGTGCATTCGCCCTACCAAACTGTTTGCAAAGGCAATTAAGCGATCCATAATGCCCGCGCGAACCATTAGCTCACCGGCTAACATAAATAGTGGAATAGCCATTAAGGGGAAGCTATTTACCGCATGCATCATGCGCTGAGGCATAACCACCAGTTCAAAATCGAGCATCCACAAGCCCGCTAGCGAGCCAAACCCAAGTGCAAAGGCCAGCGGCATACCGAAGAAAGCTAGCGCCAGAAACAAACCAATCGCCATCCATGTCATGACAGGCCCTCCCATGTACGCGATCCACCCCATGCCAACAGTGCTAGGTGCAAAAAGGCGTGGGTGCCACAAATCAGTACAGCGATGTAGTAAATAGCAGAGGTAACAGGCAGGGTTGGCATAAGCTCCGGCCAGCGATCCATCGTTGCAACCCAAGCTCCTACCATCACCATCAGCATTAGAAGTGTCGAAACGCCAGCCATCAGACGAAAGAGAACCTCTTTCACCCAAGCGGGCATCATCATGACAAACAGGTCAATGCCGACATGTACCCCGTGTTTCACGCCATGGGGAATAGCCAGGAAAATCGCCCATACAAAACATAAGCGCGAGAGTTCATCGGCAGCGTCAATAGAGGAGCCAAGCACATAGCGCCAGAAAACCTGGAGCGCGACGATGGTGGCCATTAACCCCATCACCACTACAATGCCCCAATAGGTAATGGCATCTAAGCGTTCAACGACCCATTTTGCACGCTGAAAGACAGTGCCCAGATGCGGGGGCTCAGGCCCCCGCTTAATATCATTTTGAGGTGATGCAGAGCTAGGTGTCATGGCTGGTCTCACAGTGCCGCTTCAGCTTCCTGGGTAACCAACTCAATAAACGCAGGATCTATACGCGCTTTGAGACTTTCAGTGACTTCCAGAGTCGCTTCGCGCAGTTCAGCCCGTAGCTCAGGTGAGACCGGGGTAAACTCCATGCCGTCTGCAATTAACTGATCACGCCACTGCTCTTCTTCATCTGCGGCGGCTTCCCGCTGCCACGCCATTGCATCCGTCATGGCGGCATCAATAATGGCGCGGTGCTCTTCTGAGAGACGCTCGTAGCTACGCTGGTTAGCAACGGCATTGATAAAGTCATAGAAATGACCACTGTCAGATAAATACTCTTGCACTTCGTTAAAGCGACGGCTGGCGATGATGTTGTAAGGGTTTTCTTGGCCGTCAAGTACGCCCTGCTGCAGTGCTGAATACAGCTCGGACACATCCATTGATACAGGGTTGGCGCCCAAAGCACGGAAGGTCTGCAGATGAACTTCGTTGGGCTGAAGGCGAATTCGCATGCCCGCAAAATCGTCAACCGAGGTAATCGGGCGCAAGCTATTCGTTACATGCCGAAAACCCAACTCGCCATAGCCCAGATTAACGAATCCAAGCTCTAGCATCTTTTCGTCCAGTTGCTCACCAACAGGACCGTCCATAACAGCAAACGCCTGCTCACGGTTATCGAATAAGAAGGGTAGGCTTACTGCTTCATACTCCGGTATTGAGCGCGTGAAGTAAGCAATCGAAGTGAACACTGCAAAGATAGTGCCGGAACGCACCTGATCAACATTCTCGGTGGCGCCCCCTAGCTGCATAGCAGGAAAAAGATCAATTTGAATTTCCCCATCAGACTCTCGCTCTACCTGCTCTTTAAACACCTCCATTGCGCGAGAAACAGAGTGATCGGTGGGGAAGTTGCCCGCGATACGCAGTCGCTCAGCCGCCTGTAACGATGAGGAGAAAAGGGTGGCGGCTGTCAGCAGAGACGCCAGCTTTACAACGTTAGCTTTAAAGATCATGGGAGGCTCCATCGGTTTCATAAAATCGTTATCGCCTGCTCATGCAAGCGATTACCTGAAAATGAAAGAGCAATCCTCGTGCCATAGCGGTTGCCGCCTAGCAAAAAACTATTGCAATAATCACTTAACAAAATGATTTAAATAGGATTTTAAAATTATTAAAAAATAGTATGATGATATTGTTTTATAAATTGCATACAATCTATAAAACATATTTGCGCACCGAAATGATGCCAAATATTCAAAAAACGCACAGTTATAGTGCTAAAGCGCGATTTCATACCGTTTTAAGCACAGCACTACAGACAGCCTTGCCTTTACGGCATACTGAGCACAGCTTTCGAAAGGAAAAGATATTCATGGACGCCGCCCCCACTACCAAGTTAGCTATTGAGCAAATAGCCGAGCGAATTACTGACGCAGTGATGGAGCATCGGCTACCACCCGGAATTAAGTTAGTTGAGGAGAAATTGGCAAGCGCTTTTGGTGTTAGCCGTACAAAGATTCGTCAGGCCCTTACCCTGCTTGCTAAAGAAGGGCTAGTAACTTTGCATGCTAATCGAGGCGCCTTTGTGACCCGCCCGAGTGCTGCTGAAGCACGCGACTTATTCGCTACTCGGAGGCTGGTAGAACCTGAAATTGTACGTAATGTTATCGCTCGTGCCTGCGAACACGACTTAGTACGGTTGCGTAAACACCTAGTCGCCGAGGCGGATGCTCGGGAGGATGGAGACCGACGAAGAATAATCCGCCTCTCTGGTCAATTTCATATGTTGTTAGCAGAAGTCAGCGGCAATAAATTTATTGAAAAACTGATGGCTGAACTTTGCCCACTGACCTGCTTGATCATTGCGCTTTATGATTCGCCCCAGACCCCAGCTTGCCCAGATGATGAACATAGCCAAATTGTTGAGGCCATCGCACGGCAAGATCAAGAAACGGCTATTCGTCTTATGCTGCACCATTTGGCACATATCGAAAGCGCGTTGGAGCTTGACGGAGTACCTGAGCTGGATATCCACTGGGAAACTCTGTATGGGTGAATAAATTTCTTTGTCCACATAATCAAGCCCCCTGTCTTTTGTATGTTCAATAAGGGAATTCTGGCCAAACTCTGCGCAACTCATCAATACCAACTCTAAAATTCGAAGCCTGCGATAAAGCGCTAAGCCATATAGTGAAAACGCGCATATCCCACCTATTTTGAAATCTATATCACTCCTATGCATCCACCACCCTGGATACCCTTTTAACCACATAGGAGCTCTGTTTATGCCCCCATCCTGCACACGCTGTGCATCACCGCGCACATTGAACCTTGAGACTGCCCAACGCGTTGGCGTCGTGGGCAGCACCCTGTTAGGCGGTGCCATTGGTGCCTGGCGGGCGACGGCCATCACCAGCCCACTGTCGCTTGCTGTTACTCGCTTTCCCCTCGCAAAGCTGCCTGCCGCGATGATGGGCGCGGTTGCCGGTGGCCAAAGCGGCTCCCGTATTGCCCACTCGCTGTTTGAACAGTGGTTGCCCTTAGGTAACGGCACCCCGTGGCTATGCCTGTCGTGCGGTCAAGCGTTTCGCTATCCCTATCCGCCTTTAGCGTCTGCCCACTAAACCACGGCTTTTACCTTCGCCTATCGGCGGCTCCCTTACTTAACCACTTATTAGCGCTGACATTTCGTCGGCGTTTTTTATGTCTGGAGAATGACTCATGGCACATCTCGTTGAACACATGGCTTACGTTGGCGATACACCTTGGCATGGCCTGGGGCAACAGCTGTCTCGTCATCAACCGCTGGAGGTTTGGCAGCAACAGGCGGGTATGAACTGGCATATTGAAGAAGCCCCGGTGCGCTTTATTGCCGAGGGTGCCAGCCACCTAGGCAGTATTCACTCGTTCCCGGAACAGAAGGTGCTCTATCGCTCGGATACCAAGGCACCACTGTCCGTGGTATCGCAGCGTTATAAGGTGGTGCAGCCTGAAGAGATTCTGGAGTTTTACCGCGATCTCACCGAATACGCCGGGTATGAGCTGGAAACTGCGGGGGTACTGAAAGGCGGTCGTAAATTCTGGGCGTTAGCCCGTAGCGGCTTAAGCACCTCGCTGAAAGGCCAGGATGAGGTGAACGACTACCTGCTGTTGGCTACCTCCTGTGATGGCACCCTAGCCACGATGGCCACGCCTACTACGGTAAGGGTGGTGTGTAATAACACGCTGCAGATTGCGGTGGATGGCACCACGCAGGCGGTAAAGGTACCCCACCGCTCAGAGTTCGATCCGCGTGCCGTGAAGCGTCAACTGGGGATTTCGGTCTCTCAGTGGAACGACTTCATGTACCAGATGAAGGCACTGGCGGAACGTAAGATCAACCACCGCGAGGCGCAGCAGTATTTTCAGTCGGTGCTCTGCGGTATCGATAAGCCAATAGATGACCCTTCCAAGCTACCGAATTACCGGGCGCTGAATAAAGTGCAGAAGCTGTACCAGGGGGAAGGACGCGGTTCTCACTTGGTCACCGCTAAAGAAACCGCCTGGGGCCTGCTCAATGCCGTAACGGAGTACGTCGATCACGACAAGCGGGCACGCAGTAACGATACCCGCATGGATTCTGCATGGTTTGGCCAAGGCGCACAGCTGAAGCAGGAAGCTCTCAATACAGCGCTGGCCTTGGTGAGTTGACCGGCGTTGGCTTTATCGCTCCGGAACGCAGGTTCTCATCATCGTTTAACGTTTTTCCACTATCACACCATACGCCCAGCCCTTACCGGCTGGGCGTTTTTATTGGTTAGGAGTACACCATGGCACCGCTTCACCGTGATCTCGATATTGCCCTCACTCAGCTCACCGAGCGCCTGCTCACCAAAGAGCAAACCCACGCTGAGACCTATGTGATAGCTAAAGGCCAGTTCTATCGCGCTGAGCTGCGCCTAACCCCTATTTCCCCCAACGACCTACCCAGCGACATTTAAAGACTGTTCAAGGAGCATCCTCATGGCAACCAACACTAATGTGGTAAATCGCGAGACAACGACCCCCTCTCTCCAGGCCGTTCCGGCTAATTCAGCCCCGGCGCTTGCCGACAGCACCGCTATCATTCAGGTCATTGAGCGTGCGGCGCTTAACCCAGACGTTGATATCGACAAGATGGAACGCTTATTACAGATGCAGGAACGGGTGATGGATCGCCAAGCCATGATGGCGTATAGCGCCGCGATGGCGGCGATGCAGACCGAGTTACCCAGCATCGAAGAACATGGCCAAAGCAATAACGGTAAGTACGCCACGCTGGAAGATATCGTAGATACCGTGCGACCCATTATGCAGAAGCACGGCTTTGCAGTGAGCTTCCGTATTCAGACGCAGGAGCGCGGCATTCAGGTCACTGGTGTGTTGATGCACAAGGACGGCCACCGTGAAGAGACCAGTATGCTTCTGCCTGCGGATATAAGCGGCAACAAAAACGCAGTCCAGGCGTTTGGGTCTTCTACTAGCTATGGCAAACGCTACGTATTGAGTGCCCTGCTGAACATCACCACGCGAGGCCAGGACGATAACGGCAACGCTGCCAGTGGGGTCAGGCTAGTAACACCGTTCCAGGCAGGCCAAATTCAACGCCTGATCAGCCAATGCCCCGCCACGACCCAGGAGTGGTTCAGCGGCAAATACGGTTCCGCCGTTCAGGTGCCTCAGGTTGACTTTGACAAGCTGCGGGCATCCCTCACCAAGCGAGCTGTTAAGTAAAACGGCGTATCAACCCTACCTGAGTAAAGGAGGCATCCATGCAGGTACTCAACATGGAGCAAGGCTCCCCTGAATGGCTGGCGGCGCGCTTAGGGCGCGTCACTATGTCGGAACTCAAGACGTTATTGGTCAACGGCAAAGGCTCCGGTGGATTTGGCACCGGGGCCTTTTCGTATATGCATCAGCTGATTGGCGAGCGGATTACCGGCGAACTAGCTGAACCGTTTCAGGGTAACGCACATACCCGACGGGGCCACGAGCTAGAAAGTGTGGCCCGCGAGCTCTACCGCCACGCCACTGGCGAACCGGAACCCCAGGAAGTGGGCATTATCCTCAACCACAACGTGGGTTACTCGCCCGACAGTTTGGTGGGTGATAACGGCTTGCTGGAAATCAAAACCAAACTGCCCAAGTACCAGATAGAGGTGCTGCTGAGCGGGGAGATTCCCGCCGAGCATGTTGCTCAGTGCCAAGGAGGACTGTGGGTTAGCGAGCGGGAGTGGATCGACTTTGTGAGCTATTGGCCTGGCATGCCGCTGTTTATTAAGCGTGCCTACCGTGACGACATCATGATCCGCACGATTGCCGAGCGGGTGGAGGCCTTTCATGAAGAGATGGAGCGGCGGATGAACCAAGTGATGGCTGCGTGAACAGTTACTCTCACAGATATTCCTTTCAACCATTAACGACATAGATGCCTGGGCCACCACCCCGGCATTTTTTATTTTTTGGAGGTCATCATGCCCCATAGCAAACTCAAAGCCGGTGAAGTGGCGGGCACCTACTTAGTCACTTCACCGGTCACGGAAACTGACATCATCACTATGGCCAAGCGCTTCGCACGGCGTAAGCTCACTAAAGGCCGCAAGATTACAAAGCCCTCGCAAGCATTTGAGCATCTACAACTTCTGCTTCAAGACTACGAGCATGAAGTATTCAGCGTGCTGTTTCTCGACAGCCAACACCGTGTCATCTGTTTTGAAGAGCTGTTTCGCGGCACAATTGATTCAGCCAGCGTCTATCCACGGGAAGTACTCAAAGCGGCACTGACCTACAACGCCGCTGCGGTCATCCTCGTTCATAACCACCCTAGTGGCGATCCTGAGCCTAGCGATGCGGATCGCCGTATTACCGAGCGACTGAAAGAAGCGCTTGGACTGATGGATATACGGGTGATTGATCACGTAGTGGTGGGGAGTGATGGGTGTAAGTCGTTTGCTGAGATGGGGTATTTGTAGTTGAGTATTGGGATAAGAATGGAGCTGCCCAGCAAGGCAGCTCCAGTAATGACACAAGCTTTATTTTTTGGTTAAGACGGCAAACGGCCAGGAGCTGACTTTAAGACGACACTGATATAACGCCACATTTAGCTACCGTAACGGCAGAATTTATGCTGCTTTCCCATAGATGAAAAGCATTATTCTTACATTACCTTGTGAACTAGTTTTGTCGCTGGGTTCTACCCAAACTGACATTGAGAAGGTGGTTCTTCCATTTCAAAAACTGTTCGATTACGGCCCTGTTTCTTGGCTCGATAGAGAAGCTCGTCAACTCTCTGCAAACTGTTATTCACGGTACTGGCGTCTGTCAGCGAACAAACACCAATGCTCGCGGTGATATGCAGGGGTAAAGGTGTGTCATCCAGCATGGGGGTGATGACCAGAAGTTGGTGAAGTCGCTCTGTCGCATATTGCGCCTCTTTCACCGTGGTCATCGGTAGCAAGACTAAAAACTCTTCTCCGCCCCAGCGGCTAATGACATCAGCCTGACGAAATGCTATCTGACATAGCTCAGTAAAGCGTACAAGCACCTTATCCCCCGCTTGGTGGCCAAGGGTATCGTTGACAACCTTGAAATGATCTAGGTCGATGAGCATAAGCGAGGCGAAGTGAGTGCCGCGCTGGATCAGCGCCAGTTCTTGATTGAGACGCTGCTCAAAAGCCCGGCGATTGAGCAAGCCGGTAAGCGGGTCAGTACTGGCATACTTGGTCAGTTCGTGCCGCGTTATCTTGAGTTCACGTATTAGTTCGGCTTGCTCCCGGTGGGCGTGCATCAGCTCCATGTGTGCCATCACTTGATTGGCGAGGGCTTGGAGCGCGAAGCGTTGGCGTTCCGTCAGCTCGCGGGGCTGGTAGTCGAGTACACAGAGCGTCCCCAGTGGATAACCATCGCTACTTTCCAGCAGCGCCCCTGCGTAAAAACGCAGATGGGGTTCGCCGGTCACCAAGGGATTATTAGCAAAACGGGGATCCAGCGTCGTGTCGGTTACAATGAATAGCCCCGGTTGAAGAATGGCATGCGCACAGATCGAGATATCCAGTGGAGTTTCCCGCACACCTAACCCTTTTTCTGCTTTAAACCATTGCCGGTCGCGATCAATGAAATTAATAACAGCAATGGGAGCCTCACAAATTATTGAAACCACTTCAACAATGTCATCAAACGCCGGTTCCTCAGGGGTATCAAGGATCTGATAGTTGGCCAACGTCAATAAACGCTGCTGTTCCTGCTCGACTGAACAAAGATTGACTTTTTTAGACATGAGCAAAATCGCCTTTTAGTAAGGCTATCGTATCATTCATGGTTACCAGGGCATGTAGCGTAATCTTGTAATAAATCATAGTAACAGCAGACTTATCCCTATCATATTTGGTATACCTGACATCCTTTAATTGATGACCTTCAACCCGGTAGGAAGCAGTAAAAATGATGCTAGGGATAATGGCAACGACCCTTATGCCAAATCCAAGTAGTGAGCCGTTCATTGGTTGGCCGGGTTTACGGTAGCAGTGGTTTTCAAATAATGTTCGAAGTCTTTCGGTGACAAAGGCCGACTGTAGAGGTAACCCTGAAAGACATGGCAGTGTTCTTGTATCAAGAAATCTTGAATTTCTACTGTTTCTACGCCCTCAGCTAGCACGTCAAGACCCAAGCTGTTAGCAAGCGCAATGATCGTTTGGACGATAGCGACATCGTTGCTGTCGTCAGGAAGATCCTTAACGAAACTTTGGTCGATTTTGAGCACATCAAGCGGTAGCTGCTTGAGATAAGCCAGGGATGAATAACCAGTACCAAAGTCATCTAGAGCAAAGCTGATGCCCAATTTACGCAAGGCATGCATTCTTTCCACGGTCTGTTCCAGCTTATCGAGGAGAAGGGTCTCCGTCACTTCCAACTGGAGCTTGGTAGGATCGATTCCGGTCTCGTTGATGACGGTGACGACATCATTAACAAAATCTCCCTCATGGAACTGTCTTACGCTAACGTTAACGGATATTTCCAAGTCGCCAAGAACATTCAGTTTCATCCAGTGAGCCATTTGCTCACATACTTTCCTAAAAATTTCCTTCCCAAGAATGCCGATTAAACCGATCTCTTCGGCAATAGGGATGAAGTCTCCTGGCGGAATAAGACCTTTCTCAGGATGAAGCCAGCGCACTAAAGCTTCTGCCCCCACACAACGCCCCGAGCTGTCTATCTTAGGTTGATAATAAGGAATGAATTCATTCGCCTGAATCCCCGCCAAAATACCGTCTTCAAGCCATGCTCTTGCATCAGCTTTCGCTTGCATCATAGGATCAAATAGAACGACGGCATTGCGATTCCGATGTTTAACATCATAGAGGGCAAGGTCAAGGCGCTTCATCACCTCTTCCAAGCTGTCGCTGTCTAGCCCCACCAATGTGGCCCCGATGCTACAGGTACGTCGCATACCCAGACCCTCGGTTTCATAGGGTTCATTGAGTAGCGCACGCACTCTCTCTGCGGCTAGCTGAAGTTGATGGGTAGCTTCTTCTGGTAAAGGGGAAAGATGTTTCAGCAGAACCGTAAACTCATCGCCACCTAGACGTGCGACATGGAGCCCCTCATTTTCAAGGCTTTCGAGCCGGCGGGCTAAGGCTTTGAGAAGCTGATCCCCTCGATTATGCCCCCAAGTATCATTGAGGACTTTAAAGTGATCCAAATCAATGAGCATCACCCCAGCGTAAGCTTTGGTTTTATGCTGGGTTGTAATGATGCTATCAAGCCGTTTCTGGAAAAGTCGACGATTAGGCAAATGCGTCAGCGTGTCGTGAAATGCCAAAAACTCAATCTGCGCTTCGCTCCGTTTTCGATCTGTCACATCCCGGAAATAGACCGAAAGCCCATCGTTTGATGGGTAGGCGTGAATTTCAAGCCACGTGTCTAAAACAGCAAAAAAATATTCGAAGTGCCGAGTAGCCCGCTCGGTCATTGCCTGACGAAACTCGTCACCAGCGTGAGATCCTGTTATTTCGGGAAAAATTTCCCAAAGAAGTTGGTTCAGCACGGCATCACGCGGCTTGGCTAGCAAACGCTCGGCTTCAAGATTGAAATATTGAAAATTCCAATGCCTGTCCAACGTGAAGAAACCGTCGGTGATACTCTCCAGTGTCTGGGTTAGGGTGTTGGCTGACTGAGTGAGTTCTTCTTCCAATACTTTACGATCATGAATGTCCTGCGCGCTGCCATACCACTTATTGACTAGGCCATGCTCATCACGAGCGGGCACTGCACTGACCCGATACCAGCGGTAGTGATTATCGATTTTGTGGTATAGGCGAAGATCGATGTGATAGTTTTTTTGCGTAGCGACGGCGACTCCCCACATTTTTTTGCACCGTGCCACATCATCGGGATGGAGGGCATGAATCCACCCTCCCTCAGGCAATACATCATTGCTGATGCCGGTGGCCTCTTGGAGACGACCATTAGCATAATCTAGACGACCATCGGCGTCAGCAGTCCAAACAATCGTTGGCATCGCCTCCGAGAGCTGCCTGAACCGCTCCTGACTAAGCACCAAACTCTGTTCAACGCGGCGTTGATCAGTGATGTCTTGAAAAGCGCCCTGAACTTTAAAGACCGCATTGGCCTTATCACTTATACAAGCCCCAATGACGCGAACCAGCCGCTGATTGCCTTTAGCCGTGAGGATCTCGGCTTCCTCATCGAAAGGCATGCCCGTACTTATGCAGGCCTGCCCCCGTTCAGCAATACGCTGCTGATGCTCGGGTAGATAAAAGGCAAGCGCTTCATCGAACGTTAACTGGGAACCATAAGGCAGTTCATGGATGGCGCATACCTCATCTGAAAAGAGCACTTTCTTACTCTGCGTGTCGTAGCTCCATCCTCCCAGGTTAGCCATTTGACCAGCCATTGATTGCAAGTGAGTAACCTGCCGTCTTTCTCGTTGGTCACGTTTTCTTCGTGTCGCCGAAGCCAACGTATGAGTAAGACTCGATAGCCCCTGTAAGCCACTGTCATTAAGCGGCGTCTGGCCCTTATTAAAGACATATAGCAGACCCCAGCATCGGTCTGGCTCTTGTACCGGGATGCACAGGGCCTTAGTGAGCTGAGGCCACTTTTTTAACGTCTCACGCAGCGTTGACGGAAGTTCATCGATAGCACACTCACTATTTTTCATTGCAGCTGTGGCAAGCATGTCGCCGTTCAGCGTTAGATTCTCTGGCCAGACTATGGTTAGCGTGCTGGAGGCTGCCACCACGGTGCCTTGATGTCTCGACGAATCTAATTCGACCAGCAGCGCCGCCTCGAAGCCGAAGAGGTTAATGGTCAATTCGACCGTCTGCCGGTAAAGCTCGTTAAGAGAAGCGCCCTTTAGCCCCGCCTGACCAAATGCTGCCAGTGAAGCTTGTAGCTGAGCATGAAAGGCCATTGACTGTTCTGTCTTTTTTCGCTCGCTAATGTCGATTACCGAGGCGAGTGTGTGTGGCACACCATCAATCGTTATTGGGGCGAGCCCGACTTCTAATGGAAAAAGACTCCCATCTTGACGCTGCCCCTGAAGTTCTCTTTGCGGCATCATTAAGCGTGCCTTTGGGGCTCGTGCAAAGTCATGACGATGATGGGGGTGCTGTGCCCTAAACTTTTCGGGCACAAGCATATCAACCGACACCCCTTTCAGTTTGCCAGGCAAGTAACCGAACGCCTGCTCAGCGATCTTATTGGCGGATTCGATGAGACCACCGGGGCCTGTTAACATCAAGCCAACCGGAGCAGCACGCAGTATCGTCTCCATATGCTTTAGGCGGGCTGAGTTGGCGTTAACAACACGCTGGATGGAAACGTAGAGTGCTCTATCATCTGCCTTATCTCGCACATGAGAGATGCTCCACTCGACTTGATAGGGAATACCGTCCTTGCGGTAGTTGATGGTGGAACCTAAAAAGGGTTCCTGACATATCAAGGACTCGCGTAATGCCTCCAATACCTTCGGATCTGTTTCAGGCCCTTGAAGCATGCGAGGTGTTTGCCCAAGAAGCTCCTCAACCTCATAGCCTGTCATTCGGCAGAAGGCAGGGTTGGCATAGAGAATACGTGGGCCAGGCAGCTCAAGCTCGGTGGTGGTGACGATCACAGCATCAGGTGAGTTCCACATCGCTGCTTCGAAGAGCGAGCGGTCCCAGGCGTGAAACATTGGATCGTCGGATAAGTTCATAACAGATGCCTTCGTGTGCGAGAATTCGATATCTAAACAACATTTTTTGCTTTCTACGAAAATGGTCCTGGCTACCTATGATTGACAAAGGGTACCCATTCATCAGTCCCAGGCGAGGACGTTAAAGGTTTTGGTAAAGACCTAGAAGCAGACGACGGAATACTTGATCCAGAACGACTGATTTCGGCCGTCAACTCTCGACCGGTGGGCTTAGTACGAAACGCACGAATGGCATTGACCAGTTGTATTGTCTGACTCTCCAGTGCTTTGGTCGCATCGGTGGTTGATTGCAATTGCAGAGCACTGTGTTGAAGACTTTGCTCCATCTGATTGATCGCATCGCCTATTTGTGAAATGCCATGACTTTGCTCGCGAGAGGCGGCGGTAATCTCTTCCATAATCGTGTGTACCTGACGACTAGCGGCTTCCACGCGGCCAATTGCAGACTCGGTTTCCGAAACTACTTGTGACCCTTTCTCGATTTCCTCGTGGGACGTGTTGATGAGGCGATGAACCTCTTTGGCGGCGTCTGAAGACCGACTTGCTAAATTGCGCACTTCTGCGGCAACGACCGCAAATCCTCGGCCTTGCTCTCCTGCACGGGCGGCCTCAACGGAAGCATTGAGGGCAAGAATATTCGTCTGAAAAGCAATGGAGTCTATCGTCGACACCATTTCGCTCATTTGCTGCGCGCTGGCAGCAATCGCAGACATTCGCTGGACAACCTGGTTCATAGCTTCACCCGCTGACTCAACCTCCTTCACATTAGAGAGTGAGAGCTCGCTGGCTTGATGGGCATTGTCCGCGTTTTGCTTCACCGTAGCGGTTAGTTCTTCGGTGCTGGCAGCTGTCTCCTGTACAGATGCAGCCTGGTCATCGCTGCGCAGGCCAATTTCCTCGTTGCTGGTGCGAATGTTGGATACGGCTGGTCGTACTTTGTTGATTCCGGCATTCACGTCTTCAACAATTCCGCCAAGCCCTTTCTTCATGGAGGAAAGCGCTTCCATTAATTCGCCGATAGCATCATGACCATGCTCTGGCACACTCACGGTGAGGTTGCCAGCTGCCACTTGCAGCACAAAACGCCGCGACTCGCTCATTGCCTTGGCCACCCGCCGCTGTTGGGTCAAACCGAGCACAAAAACGATCAGCGCCATGATACCCGCCACAGCTAAGACGAGAGGGTTGTTGTCTCTCAAGCCTTGAGGAATGGCAAACGCCATAATGCTGGCTAGCGAGAAGGCGGTTAACCAATATGTGTGGGCCTTAGTGGATACCACGTTAAGTCGACCAAGGGTGGCTAGAAAACCTCTGCGCAGTACACGTCCCCGGTACAGTCGATATCGCTTGCCCGCTCCCTCACGCCATTCACGATAGACACGTTCAGCATGTTCGATTTCCTTAGGCTCTGGGCGAACACGAAGAGAAGCATAGCCAATAATATTTCCAGCCTCTTCAATAGGGACAACGTTAGCGCGTACCCAGTAGTGGTCACCATTTTTACAGCGGTTCTTGACCAACCCCGTCCATACATGGCCCAGCTTGATGGTGTTCCAGAAATCAGCAAACGCGGCAGGAGGCATGTCGGGGTGTCGTACAAGATTGTGATCGGCATCAATCAGCTCATCCAAACTGAACCCGCTGATCCTGACAAAAGCAGGATTGGCATAGGTAATTTTGCCCTGAAGGTTGGTACGCGAAATCAGCAAATCAGATTCGCTGAGCTGAACTTCGCTTTGAGTCACAGGAAGGTTTGATCGCACGGATGAGCCTCGATTACGAATGGTCAATCTTAATGAGTATTTTTGTAAACCTTATCGATCATTAAAAATACCTTGAATTTGGTACTAAAGTCGGAAAGTGACATATACTAAAAATAATAATTTGATCTGTGTCAAGAAGTACGCAAATAACATTATTCTGGTGAGTAAATTACGTCTATTGTTACAAAGTATTAGGCAAACGCTTACCTACAGACATTATTTGTATGAGTTTTTCAGAAATTAAGCCGTTACTTATTTAGCCGCCCACTTTGCAAAGCGTAAGCTTGCTAAAGACCGCAAGATATTCGGGAGTATTGGCGAGGGACTCGGTACATAAAGCGTCTTTTGCCAGGCAGTCCGCGCGCGCTACAAGCCTTTCAGAATCAAATATTAAATTTAGCAAGTGCCCAGTCCCAACGACCCGTACAGCGGTTTGCTAATGCATATCAACGGGCTCTAAGAAACGAAATACTCTGCCAATTACTTCACTAACGTAGTAAGCGCGTCTCGCAAAACGTTATGGTAATCAGCGGCAATGTGTCTGCGCTTAAGCTTCCAAATATGCCATCAGAACTCTTCCCATTCATCCGACGAGAGTCTATGCGATGAGTCGTTATGAGAACGCTGTTGTTTCGGTGAGGACGACGCTACCCGAGTGTCGCCACTGCCAATTCTAAAACGTTCTTCAAACCTGCCCGCATCAGCACTACTCCTTGATGATCCGGCGTTGTATCGGCCTGCCGACAGCTGAAAAACGGCCACGGCGGCTTCCAGACGATCAGCCTGCTCATCCAATGAAGCCGACGCCGACGACGCCTCCTGAACGAGGGCGGCATTCTGCTGTGTTACTTGATCCATCTCGCCGACGGCTTGGGCGACCTGTTCAATACCGTCGCTTTGTTCCTGGGAGGCAGCGGATATTTCGTCCATGATGTCGTTAACGCGACGAATCGCACTAACCACTTCTGTCATCGTACTGCCTGTCTGCTCGACCAAGGCTGAGCCTTGCTGCACTTGGGCCACCGAACTCTCAATGAGCGTTCTGATTTCTTTCGCCGCTTCTGAGCTACGGCTAGCAAGATTGCGTACTTCGCTGGCGACTACGGCAAACCCTCGGCCTTGCTCTCCTGCACGGGCGGCCTCAACGGAAGCATTGAGGGCAAGAATATTGGTCTGAAAGGAAATAGAGTCGATAACACTGATAATATCCGACACCTGCTTTGAGCTGCTGGCAATGTCATGCATAGTTTTCACTACACGAAGCACCTCATCACCACCTCGCTCGGCGGTGCTCGACGCTTGTTGAGCTAAGCCGCTGGCCTGCTTCGCGTTCTCAGCGTTCTGCTTTACCGTTGCGGTCATCTCTTCCATGCTAGCAGCGGTCTGCTGAAGAGCAGAAGCCTGCTCCTCTGTCCGTGAAGAGAGATCAGCATTGCCCCTGGCGATCTCGCGCGTGCCAACATGAATCGAATTAGCGCTCTCACGCACACTGAGAATAACGCTAGATAAATTATCGACCATACGTTTCATGGCAAATAGCACACTGCCATCATCCTTGTCTGTGCGGGTTTGGATGTCGATATCCAGGTTCTGGTTTGCTACCTGGCTCGCTATATTCGCTACGCGAGCGGGCTCTGCGCCCAGCTGGCGACTGAGACGGGAAATAATATACCAGGCCAATAAAATGCCTATCGCCAGTACGACCGCGATGGCGGCAATGAATGCCAATCGCATCGTATCGTATTGCGCCAACCCTTGATCGTATTCACGCTCTGCCACGTTGAGCTGAACCGTCATGAGTTCATCGAACTTCTCAGATACAGGATCAATGCTTTGGTAAAGGTCATTCACGATAAGATCATCTAAAGCAGCAAAGTCCTGCCGTTGAATGATATTTGCTAACTGTGCTTCTACATTATTAGCGTTTTCGAGCAACGGCTTTAGCTCCGTAACTAGGCGTTCTTCTGCTGCAACCAACTCCGTGCCCAAATAGGCTTGCCACTCTTGTGCAATCGTGACTTGTGCCTCGGCCAAATTACGAGATGCTTGTTCCCACTGAATATTCCCGTTGCTAACTTTGTGAGCGGTATCAACGATATTGATGGCATATGCCCCGACGATGGTCGATAGCTGTTTTACAGGCACCACGCGGTCTTCATAGACCGTTTTGAGGCTATCCAGCGTGGCTTTTTTCCCCGTCACGCCTAAGGTGCCAATGATCAGTATGGCAACACTAAAGACACCCACTAATACTGCCAGCTGATGCGAGACCTTCATATCGTTAAGCATTAGTAATAACCTTTTTTATTACTAAAAATAATGAGTCACCCAATAATAAATTAGCACTATTACTGATGTTTTCATGTTACAGAAAAATTAAAATTCAATAAAAACCCGCGAACCTTTAATTTAACAATAACAAAGATTATTTTTAGACTGGAATCGTATAAAGCAAGTAATCCATAATGTTTTTTGAAGGCCTGAAAGCACTTAAAAGCTAGCATCGTAGTCATTGCTAAATAAGCTACAGTATATATTGCAAATTTAGATCTGATCACAAAGTGAAGAATGCAGGAGCCGGATCTTTCTATCTCAATTTTTGTAGATGACCTGACTGGCCGGTTAGGCTCAATTTGATTTTACCCAGCAATAGTAGACACAGGGTTTAAGCGAACATTTGGTTTCAAAGATAGGGCGATAGCTATGGCAGGGCGGGAAAAAATTTATCCTATTGGTCTGATTGACGACGAAAACATCAGTAACGAGCTTGGTAGCGTCACCGTCAGCAGCAGTAAGCTCTGAGGTCAGCACATGAGATCGCTACAATAGTTGTGGCTGTCGTATTAAGGTATCAAAAGGTTTTGGTAGTTATCCACGTGCCCATATTCACCGGGAAGGGACTCACCGGGCGCACATGCAGAACATCTAAAAGACTGGTTTGGATCGAAAGCTGCACTGTCGTTACACAAAAAAAATGGCACAATTGGTGATTGAGAAATCATCAAAACCTCACCCTCTCTGCATGCTCCCTCAACCACTCACGACACTGCTGATAGTCAGGCATCACCCGCCCAAGCTCATTCCAAAACTCGGGGGAGTGATCGTGGCGGATGAGGTGGCAAAGCTCGTGCATCACGACGTAATCAACCATGCGGTTGGGGGCCATCATGATCTGCCAGTTAAACTCCAGCTTGCCCTTGGTGGTGCAGCTTCCCCAGCGTGATTTAAACGTGCGAATGCCTACGCCCATCGGTGATACCCCCACAACGGGGGCGAAGCGCGTCACTTTCTCTTTTATTTTTTGTTCGGCTTGGCGTTTGTACCAGCGCACCAGGGCGTTGCGTACCATGTGCCGTCGTTCCGGGCCGCTGGGTAGCGTTATTAACAATCTGCCGTGTAGCAGCTTTACTGGGGCAAAGGCGCCGGTTTCTATCTTCAGGCGGTAGTTGCGCCCCAGGTAGGGGAACGCTTCACCGGAGACAAACTCTCGACTACTGGCAGGCGCGGCCAGCTGGTGTAAGGCCATTTTTTCTTTGATCCAACGCCGCTTGCTGGCCAACAGCTGGTCGATCTTTTCTAGCGGGGTGTCGCTGGGTACGACGATAGAGACCGCCCCTTCTTCCACGCGAATATCCGCCGATTTACGGCGATTGGTGCGGATGATTTCGGCAATAAAACCCGAGGCCTCTCGGTATTCGGTTGGGTTTGCCATGGCGGTCATGGGGTTGCTTTGCCGAAACGGTTTTTGGCCAGCTCCATAAAGCGCTCTTGCACGACGGTGACCAGGGCTTTATCCGCAAAGGAGCCATCCAGCACGGCGCGCTTGATCTCTTTTTTCATACGTTTGACCTGATCCTGCTTATCAAAGAAGTCGACGATCTGGGTGGCTTCATCAAACATATCGACAAGGTGCTGACTGATAGCTTTGATCTCATCATGCACCGCTTCGCTGATGGCATCTTCCCCGGCATGGTGGGTCACTTCCGCCATCAGGATGTTGTAGAACGCGAACTCGGTTTCACTCAGCCCCAGGGCATCGGCTTCCTGTTTACGCTCGGTATTAATGGTGCTGACCATCTGCGAGAGCAGTTCCAGCTGTTGATCCCACTTGCCCGCCGTTTTCTCGATGATATCCCGCAGGCGTAGGCTGAGCGATTTGTAATACTCGGGGTCTTCTTCCAGGTTGACGGTAATGTGATGCTTGATGGCACTCTCAATCTCGGACGCCTTAGACTCCGGGGATTTTATCTGCTCCACGGTTTGCTTGAAGTTGGAATCCATTAAATCCACTGGTGGGATCTTGGGGTCTACCCCCGTGCTGATAATGTGGTCTTCCACCAGCTTGCGAACTTTTTCACCTACATCCGCCAGGTTAAGGCCTGGATCGCGGTAGCGGTTTCTCGCCGCGTTTTGCACCTTGCCCCAGAATTTCAGGTCAGGCACAAACGGTCTGGCCGCTGTATCCGGCAGAATGATATCCATCTGCTTGGCAAAGGCTTTATAGGCCAGCTCAAACTGCTGGCGTTTGTCTTCGTCTTTGAGAAACAGGACGTAGGTATCAATATCCTTCTCTTTCACCCCTGCAAATAGCTTAGCCACCCGCGTATGGGCGGCCTTCAGCTTGGGGATCTCGTCTTTCAGGCTGTGGTAGGTGCCTTCGGCGTCGTCGTTACTGAACATCTCCAGCGCTTCAGTCAGCTGATCAGATAGCCCGTAGTAATCGACAATAAAGCCTGCCTGCTTTGCCCCCTGGCCGTTAGGTGACGCACAGGTGCGGTTAACCCGCGCAATCGCCTGCATCAACGTGTGATCTTTCAGGTTGCGGTCGATATACATGGCTTGAGCAATAGGCGCATCAAAGCCCGTCAACAACATATCTTTCACGATCAAAAAAGCCGTTGGGTCTTCACTTAACGGCTTGGTGAAGTTGCCGATGACCTGTTTCTGGCGGGCTTTATCGGTGTACTGCGCCAAGTAAGCGGGGTCATTGTGGCTACCGGAAACAATTACCTCAGACGGTGGCGCATCCAGCTCATCCAGGGTTTTCTTGAACAGCGTGGCAGCATAGCGGCTACCGACCACAATCATCGCCTTAAAGCCGTTGGGCTGAATATGCTCGCGGTAGTGTTTCAGCAGGTCGATACATACCCAGCGGATACGGGCCGGTGCCTCGCGTATCGCACGTTCCACCCCGTACTTTTTGCGGATCTCTTTTTTTTCGTCATCGCTGTAATCACGAAAGTACTCGTCGAAAAGCGCATCCAGCGAATCGCCCACTACATCGGTGAGCACCTGACGGCCTTCGTAGAGAATACGCACCGTGGCCCCATCGGCCACGGCTTCGTTAATTTTGTATTGATCAATGTAGCCACCAAACGCCTGGCTCATTTTCTGCGTTTTCAGCAACGGCGTGCCGGTAAAGCCAATCTTGGGCGCATTAGGTAGCGCCGCGTTAATGGTGGCCGCGAGGTTACCGAACTGGGTGCGGTGGGCTTCATCGGCCAGCACGATCACTTTCTCGCTGGGGTTCAGGTCGCTGAAATCGCCTTCGGCTTCGGCATCCTGAAATTTCTGCACCATGGCAGTGACGATATCGGATGAATCTCGCTGCAGCAGCGTTTTTAGCTGAGCAACAGAGCCAGCATTGTGAATGGTTTCATTTTGAGCATCGCGGAACGTCGCGGAGAGCTGACTATCCAGCTGTGTGCGGTCAGTGATGAACACCAGCTTGTACTGCTGTAGTTCTGGGTCGCGGCGCATCTTCACCGCCAGCATGACCATGGTGAGCGACTTACCAGAGCCTTGGGTATGCCACACCACCCCCGATTTTTCCTTACGATCCCGGCCTGCTTTCAGGCGCTCAATTACCTTGTTAACAGCGCGGTACTGCTGGTAGCGGGCGATCTTTTTAATCAGGCGCCCATCCACGGCTTCAAACAGGGTGAAGTTCTGCAGTACATCGAGAAAGTTAGCGGGTGAGAAAAGCCCTGCCAGCAGGCGCTCTTGAGCGTTGATATCTGCGTGAGCCGGTTGGCCCGCAGCAATACGTTGCGCTTCTAGCAGGTAAGCGGGGGAAGGCACATCGGTAACTTGGTAAGCAGTGTCGGCAGGTAGTGGATGCTGTTCTACCAGAGTGGAAGCGAGTAACTGGCGGATATCCCCGTCGGTAAAGGGGTAGGCATCTTTCCAATCGCCGTAATGTTGGGCGCTGGAGCTAATCGTACCGACCCTGGCGTGGTCGCGGCAGGTGGAGACCATCAGTTGGTTATACCAGAACAGCTTTTGGGCACCTTCGTCATCTTCGGGATAGCGCAGGTTGGCGTAGCGCCGTAACTGGTCAATACCTTGCGCCAGAGCATCGGCAATATAGGGCGATTTGCACTCAATTACTGCCAACGGCAGGCCGTTCACGAAGCAAACGATATCCGGGATGATGTTCTGATTGAGGCCTTCAATCTTGAATTGGTTGGTGCAGATGAAGTCGTTGTTGTCAGGCTGGTCGAAGTCGATGATTTTGACCGTCTGCCCTTTTCGCCCCTTGCCCACGTCCTGCTCTACCGAGAGGTAGTTGACCAGATGCTGGTAAATCGCGTGGTTGTACTCCATCAGGCCTGCGTGATGGGGATGAGTAATCTCCCGCAGAACCTTGCGCAGGTTTTCTTCACTGATCCAGGGGTTCAAGCGCCGCAATGCGGCTTCTAACTGTTTGACCAGCACGACATCACGATAGTAGCCGCGCTCACCGGTAGAAGGAGCACCGTCAATAGGCAGCACAGGGGATAAACTGGCCCCAGGAACATAACGCCACCCCAGTTGCTGGAGTTGGGCAATGGCAGGCAGCTCGACCTTTTCGACTTCATCCTGAAACAAGGTAAGTATCCTTTGTCATACTTTTTGCTCAGCCTAGCATGCTACCGCCATCGGTTCAGCCGTTTACGGCATTCCTCTTTTGGTAATCGGGCACCTGCCTTCAGCATGCTGTCTAACGCATCAGCGAGCTGTTGCGTCGATAGCAAGGCGTGGCGTTCCAGCTCGTCCAAAATCCAGAGCACACCCCGCACCTCAAGCTGGCCTTGTTGGCCGGATTTGCGCAGCGCACCGTCACCGGTTAATAGCGGCCAGCGTCGCTCTCTGGCCAGAAAATAGCAGGACACATCGGCCAGTGAAGAGTTGCCCAGGGTTTGGCGAAGTTCAAAAAGCGACACCACCTCATCGCCACTTAAGCCTTCTATCCTCAGCCCCAGATCCGTCAGCTGCTGGCCGGGGGGCTGCCTTAACTCACGCCATACAAAATCCGTGGTGACGAAGTGATGGGGCAGTTCAAAGACGGTTGAAAGCAGGCCACTACGATGAAGATCAATCCAAATATTGGTATCAGAGACAAGTATTTTCGCTGACATGCGCGGCGCCACCTGTCTGTCCGTTGGCCATGACCTCCTGGATTTCCCCCAGGCCGGTATTAAGTAATTCCGCTGCCCGAGAGGGAGTCACTAACCCTTCCGCAAGTGCCCGGTATACCAACTGCCGCAGGCGGTAAGAAGTCTCTGAGGGCAAGGGGTTAGGCTCACTGGTGCGGTAGCCCTGCATTGACCAGTATTTGACGGTGCTTTGGTAGAGGTTCGGGTTGATGATGCCCAGGTCATGCAGCCGCCGTAGAATCGCCTGAATGGAAATACCCCACTCTTGTTTTGCCAACAGGAACTCGTCAAACAACACACGCTTGCGGTGCTCGCCGAAAATGGCGCGTACTTGGCTGGCAGGAAACAGAAAGGCACCGGCAAAGCGGTGGCAATTGTTCTCTTCTTCCCGAGTGCCGTGAATGGCGTCAGGCATAGCCATGACGAGGTGGCCTAGCTCATGGGCGAGGTTAAAGCGTTGGCGTTCACCGGGGCGGTCAGTGTTGCTCACAATCACCGCATCCGCGCCACCGTTGACCAGCGCACACAGGCCATCAAACTTTTGGTGGGCGTGCAGGCCCACGACCTTGATGTCGTTTTCTTCCAGGGTTTCGGTCAGGTTGGCAATCGGGTTTAGCCCCAGGCTCCAGGCGTGGCGCAACGCTTCCGCCGCCTGTTCGATTTCCTCAGCGTTAGCGACCGCAAAACGGCGATGCCATTGGGTAAAGCCACGGCGGCGTGGTTCAGTGTCGAACACGCTTTCCGCTGCCAAATAGCGCTCAAGATGTTCGCGCACCTGCTCTTTCACGGCTTCCTGCTTGCGTTTACCAAAGGCGGAGTGCTTGCGGAAATCGACTGTGCCTAATGCCACGGAGTCAGGGCGGAAAAAATATTCAGGGCTAACCCCCAGCACATCGGCGAGCTGGATTAAGCGAGTGGAATTGGGCGCGTCCTTGCCCTGCTCATATTTGGACAGAGCCTGCTTGGTAATGTCCCCCAGCTGGTCGGCCACCTGCTGCAGGGTCATGTTCTTGAGGACACGCGCACGATGCAAACGATCATGCAGCATGAGGGGCACCTTAGTGACGAGGAATTGAGTTGACAAGTATGGGTTAAAACACAGACCTGTCAACTCAGGCAGGGGGTCAATTGGGAGAGAAAAATCAGGCGTCGGTTAGCTCGCGGGTATCAACTTGTACGCGGACTATGCCGGTGAGCAGGTCTTGCATGAGGGCTTTTTTTGAGATTACGAGTGACTGTAGTTTTCTATTTTTGTCATATAACAAGTAGTCTATTTGAGTAATAGACTTTGCAATCACCTTTTGCTCAGCAACAGGAGGGAGCGGAATTAAGAACCTATTAATATCTGATTGGCTAATGTTTTTTTGACCACTTGAGCCTCCCCAACATAGTTCGATCTGTTTTCTGGTTGAACTTGAGTTAAAAACATGCAAAAGAAATTCATTAAATAGCATTTTAGTTGGTTTCAGGCGCAGGATTTTATCAGACATCATTAGCTTTGCTTGAGGCTCTCTGCTTACAATCACACATTTACCCACTAAATCTGCAACTCCATTTGCACGTGTCAAAAGTAAATCACCTTTATTCACCTTAATTTTTTCTCGGGGTGATAAATGCCTTGGTAAAGCTTTGGATTGATTTTCTAAAAACTCTCCACGTGTAACAGCGCTGACTTTAAGTACGCCCCATTCACCGGTGCCTGGCTTTACTTCCATGCAGCTGGGGCTCCATCCAGAGTCAATACCAATTAACACTTTTCCTAATTCCGTAAAGCTCCAAGACATTGGCATGTGTCCAATAAGCGTATCTTTGAATTCTGTATGCCCAATACCCTTAGTCAGCAGCTCCTGCATCATGCCGGTTTTCAGGTCTTTCAGCTTGTCGATCTGGGCGCGTGTTTTTTCAATCACCTCATCGACAGATGAAAGGATGGCGGCGATTTTTTTCTGTTCGGATATTGGGGGGGCGGCTAGGCGTAAATAAGGTACGTCGTGGGTATTCAGATGAAGTACCGTTGAGCCAGCAGACAAATTTATCATCTGCCGTTTCACTTCATCCATCTGTAGCCAAAAGTAGATAAAATCACCATTTTGATGATTTTTAGGAACAACTTTGGACAAATCCATAGATATTAACGCAGGCTTGTCACTGGGTATGAATGGAACCAAAAGGGGGCTACCGACTACATCACCATCTCGCGTAAGGTCAGTGTTCGCGAATACTACATCTCCTGCCTTAACTATTTGGCTTTCCTTGTATTTTCCCGAATAATATTTAAGGCCTCGCGGTGAGAATCCACCATTTTTTTGAATGCACTTTAGCGTAATAAACGGATGCCCAGCATCTTTAGAGGCATAGTCTCCCGTGGAATATGTTAAGCCTTTTACTAAGCCAGCAATGTCCTGAAACTTTGTTCTAGTCCATCCTTCAGGAATTTGATCACTCATATCCCAGCTCCCGTAGATATTCCTTCATCACTCCTTCTGCTTGGGCTACTTCGGTATCTAGCTCGTGCAACGAGACTTTGTACTTATCCCACCAGCGTTCTAGCTGGCTGATAATAGTGGCGTTGTTTTCAGCATCGGGGGCTTCTTGCTGGACGATCTCACGCAGCTGCTCTTTGCTATCGATGGCAGGTTTGAAGTCGTAGTAGGCCTCATCACGGCGATCAAACACGCAGCTAACATCAAACTCCATCAGGATTTCTTCGCGGATGTACTCTCTTTCTACTTCCCGCACGGGGATGCCGCCGTGGAGGATGGCACGCACATCAAATATTTCTGGCGGGGGGCTGGTGTCGGCGTAGCGGCGGATATTCAGGTTGTAGTCGTTCTCGGCAATCTCCGCCAGGGTGACGACCTTGGAGTAGCGTTTGATCTCGGCGTAATCGTCAAAAGTAGCGACGATCTTCTCGATATCCTGCGGACGCAGCTTGTTCTGGTTCTTGCCTTCCTCATATTCCAGCTCGCTGTTGATAAACAGCACCTTGCCTTTACGTTCGGCTGGTTTCTGCTTGTTGATGATCAACAGGCTGGCGGGAATGCCGGTGCCATAGAACAGTGCCGGGGGCAGGCCAATCACGGCTTCCAGCAGGTCGTCTTGAAGAATGCCCTGACGGATGGCTTTTTCACTGGCCCCCCGGAACAGCACACCGTGGGGCATCACCACGCCCATCATGCCTTCGGCATTTAGGCTGGCGATCATGTGCTGCACAAAGGCCAGGTCGCCGGAATCTTTCGGCGGCGTGCCGTAGGGGTAGCGGCCATAGGCGTCGTTATCGGCTTCTTCCTTGCCCCACTTCTTCAAGCTGAACGGTGGATTGGCCAGTACCCGGTCGAAGGTCATCAGCTCACCGCCTTGGGTGTGCTGCGGGTCGCCTAGCGTGTCGCCCTTGCGAATATCGGCGCTGTAAACACCGTGCAAGAACATGTTCATCTTGCAGATGGCCCAGGTGTTCAGATTCATCTCTTGGCCAAACAGCGATAAGTTGGCCGGGTTCTCGCCATTGGTAGCTAGGTGATTGCGGGTTTGCACCAACATCCCACCCGACCCCGCCGTGGGGTCGTATATGCGCATGCCCGCGTGGGGCTTGAGCAGCGATACCAGCAGCTGCACCACTTCAGAAGGCGTATAGAACTCGCCGCCTTTTTTACCGGCGCTGTCGGCGAACATCTTGATCAGGTATTCATAGGCCGTGCCTAGCAGGTCAGGCCGCTCGAAATCCTGGTTGCGTAATCGGTAGCGGCTGAAATGGCTGAGCAGATCCCGCAACTTCTTATCAGAGAGCTTGTTCTTGATGTTGAAGTCGATAGACACCAGCACGCCTTCCAGCGTGGCGTTGTGCTCTTCAATCGCTTCGGTGGCCTTGTTCAGCTCCGCGCCAATGTCGTGCTTCAGGTCTTTGATCGCACCCCAGCGCGCAACCGGCGGGATGTAGAAGGTTTTGTCGTACTCGTCCTCATCATCGGCCAGCTCACGCGCCTGGGCTTCGCTTTTGCCTTTGCTGAGGTAGTACGCAACCACTGACTCTTGAGCTTCCTCGAAGGCATCCGACAGACGCTTCAAGAACATCATGCCGAAGATGTAATCCTTGTACTCGGACGCATCCATATTGCCGCGTAGAATATCGGCGGCTTCCCATAAGAAGGATTCCAGCTGTTGCAGCGTAACGGTGTGGCTCATTGATGATTCCATGTATGGCAGTAACCGTGGGCATGGCTGATACATAGCCCCCACAAAATAGTGAGCCGAGTTTAGCGGTGTGGGGGCATGGGGGCAAAGCCATACTCGGTTAGCTGTGTCCATTGGTCTTGATGGGTCTAGCGAGCTAGGGATGATGTACAGCGTCACTTAGTTGCGGCTAGTGCCAAACGTCCGCATCCCTAGCCCATACTGCTTTGTATCAGCTTTGCAAAGGTAAGAAGCACGGTAGAACGCTTCCTGAAAGCTATTCGCATCATCTCGGCTGATCCAATAGTGCGGAGTATCAGGTACGTGAACCCATGGCTCTTGAGGATTCCACGTAACCCTCAACGCGCTGTACCACGCGCGTGACACGCGACTGATGAGGTTCTCGTTTTGAGAGCATGCCTTACCTGGCATGTGATAGACGTCACGATTCAATAAGAGAAAGAAGTGGTAGTGCGGCTTACCGTTAAGGCCAACCTCCCGGCACCACACGTAGCGCACTTTGGTATCAGGCACCCAGCCAGCTTGGCGCTTACACTCATGGTCATGTTTAATAATCGCTTTCAAGGAAGCGATGAACCTTGCGATAAGGCCTTTATGATCCTCTAGCGTCATTCTGTCGCTTATTGCCGTAGGGATAACAGGATCAAATCTGAAGGCTAGAACACGTGGGTAATCATCTAGTGCCTTGTGCATCGTATCGTAAAGCGCCTGGAGGTATTCACTTGCCATCGGCAGATATTTCTCTTGGGTGCTCAGTTCGTTGAACACTGGGGAATAGGCTAAGTGCAGGTTAGTGTTAGATGGGTGAAGTTGTAGCATTTAAAGCTCCTCGATAGGTGTAGTAGCCCATGGCTTCTGCCGCATGGGCGTTTATGACAGGCATGACGAATCCTCCAGCGGTTACTGGATTCAATACGGTGGTGGTATAACGGTTATTAGCCTTTCGGCGGCTACTTAGGTACGGGGCTTGAGGCCCCTCCCCTTACCCTATGATTATATTAATAATAATTAAACAAGGGTCGAAAAGGCTGAGTTAGTGATCGTCAAGCTAGCTGTCGTGCGGGTTGAGCTGGGGATAGGTGGTAGGCAAGCAGCTCTTCAATTAAATTAGAAAAATCTAAATAGATAAGCATTAAGCAACCACTTCGTCCCTACGCTTAATGCTGTCATTAATCCAAGCCTCGATCTCACTTTCAACCCAGGCAACCGCTCGTGTTCCAAGTTTAATAGACGGGGGAAACTGCCCAAGGCTGATGTACTTGTAGATCGTCGATCTAGCCAGCCCAGTGCGTTCCATGACGTCTTTGATGCGGATCAGTTTAGTGCTCATGACGAACTCCTGTTATTCGTTCATGAGATGAGGCTGGTGAGTATTTTTTAATTGGAGAGTGGCCTTAGCGACTGGAGGTTATGCGTCGCTAGGCTCTTGAGCATCTAACGCGGTTGCATCATCTGGCTCATCATTGATGGCTGAAAGGCAATCCTGATGATGTGTTTGCCAATAGGTTTTTAGATCCTCGCTGACAAGGCTGCGGGATATAGTGGTCGTTGGCTCTTTATCGGCATCTTCGGAACGCAGGCCATAGCTACGTAGTTGAAACGCGGGTAAGGTCGGGCCGTTAGGTGAATTGGGAAAAACAGGCACAAGCATGTAGGTCATTGCTTCGTCATCTCCGTGTCCATTACGGATGATGTCACGCTGAAGCTGTTTGGCTAGGTGATGTGACAGGGCATAAAACAGTAGCGCCAAGGGGTGGTAAGAGAATTGTTCTGTTATTGGTTCTACTGTGGGAGGCTTACCGTCCAAGGCCTTTGTATCGTTGTCTGCTTTTTCAGACGCCCATTCTGATTCCTGCTCAGGTTTCGCTTCGATCACATATTCAGGCGTTATGCCTAAACGACGAGCAGTCGCCACTATGACGTCATGTTGTGGCTGTTCAGGCCCGGAAAAACCTTCTTTCAATTCATTCCAGGAGGACGTTAGCAGACGACAAGTATCGATATGAACACTGGTAAGTAACCAGTTTGCATCCTCCGCATCGTAGCGTTTAAGCAGTTCTTCAATGCCGCCTTCTAGATAACGTGTGTTTGGCAGCATTGATAACGCTAGGTCAAAAACCATTTTAATTTCGTTATATCTCTCTTGGTATTTTTTAGCCTCGCGATAAGGATCATGCTCTCGTTTTGATTCATCCTTAGTATCGTCTGACACGGTACTATCAGAATCCTTGTTGGCATCGTACTCCTTCAACAATGCTTCGATTTGCAATCTGCATACCCCTGAGGTCATCACTGCATCAACAATCCCTCCCACCAGTTCCGTTTGCTTAGGATTCGTGGTTGAAGGAGGCGACACGATGGTGAGCGGTGCTCTTTTGAAAGTCCCGAGTGATGGGTGCGCCAGATCAAGCAAATAGATGGATGTCTTACGAACACTAGCCTGGGGTGAATACCGCCCCGGTTGGTGATGAGCAATGATTCCCAAGTCGCTCAGTTTGTTCAACTGACTGGTAATGCGATAACGCGACATCCCAGTTAGACGGTGTATCGCGGATACGCTAAGACCTGTAACAATTCCTGGCGAGTCAGCATGAGCTAATAGCACCATCAGCAGCCAGCGATTAGGCAGCGTCAAACCAGTGCTGCGAAGTCGGCCACCCTCAATCAAATCAACTTTATCTTCTGCGGTAGATAAGCGTGTCGTTTTTGCCAGTGTGAAGATTTCTTCAGCATGCTGCTCGCAAGCAGGTGCCAGGGTATCTGCAAGTTCCTTAACCAGCTTGGCTGATAAGCGGTAACGCGATTGAGGTCTCCCTGGGCCATGGCTTGGTAGGCGCTCGATATCAACGAATCGCTCTCGATTTTCTCCCTTTTCACCGGTGAGTACATCCCAAGCACGGCGCCCCTGCGCATAGGTTAGGCCTAGACGAGCAAAGAGGGTTTGCAGCGAGCACTCGACACTTTGATCAAGGCCGATAAGCGACGACCATTGCATCACTAACCAACGAGCTTCAGGTGTCAATTGGGTGTTTTGATAGGTAAGCAGCGTTGTGTCCATTCCTACCAATATAGGCGGTTTATGAGGTAATTAAAATCCGATTTGATAACTTAGAAAAAATAAATTCATTACATTGTTTGATTACATTGTGATCAATCAGTAAAAGCACATTGTGATATTACAACGTGACAGCTGGTTTTTAAATGTGAATGCAGCTATGATGCTCACTCAATTTATAAGCAACATCATTATTGGTTATCGCTAATGACACAGCCGTTTGATTGGATAAATAAGAGTAATGATGACCAGTTGGCTTGGATCACTTCTTACATGAGCCGTAAGGCAACTGCCGGTTCTTCTCTGTTCACATTAGTGAAGAATCACACTCAATTTGGCTATCAAGAAATGGCTAAAAGCTTAAATTTGCTTCCAGATAATGCAGAGTATCGAGAGGCGAGCAGACAGATGAGAAGTGCTTGGCAAACCCGCCAACACCGGAAAAAACATGGCAACCCAGTATCCATTCAGATGCCAAAAGAGTCTTTGAGGAAGCTAAATGCTTTGGCCAAAAACCGTGGGCAATCTCAGGGAAATACCCTTAGTAAAATCATCAACAACGCGATTGATGATCAAAAGCGTGACACCGCGCAAGCCAAAGAAGATCGAGAAAAACTGAGAAAACAGTTAAATGAACAGCATGAGAAAGCTCAGCAAATAGAGCAAGACCACGAGACCGTTGTAAATAGCTTGCTAAATATCCTGGCAGAAGAAATAAGTTATCACTGCCGTCTAGAAGCGTTTGTAGGAGAGTGGGATGATTCAGAATTGGGTAACAATGATAAGCAGACATATCTCGATTTGGTAGAAAAGCGTATCTCTCAGATAGAGATGACTACTACCAAACTTAAATCGTTAAATTGCTGTGCTTTCTCTAAACTTCGCATGCAGATGCGAGAACAGGCAATTATTAAAGGTACTGTAGAGTCAGATACCGGCTTACTGTGAAGCCGTATCGTCTCCTGTCAATGCCTTCCACCGCCCACTTTGACTTCTGGGTGGTCATAGCCTGCGCTAAGCGTAATACTCTCATTGTTTAAAACCAGCCAGTAATTTCTCTTCACCCCTTAACTTTGATAAATGAATGCTCTAGTTAAAAGCACTTTTATCCAATTTGTCATTACCTAACGCAAAGCTAAAAGTTGCGGCTACAAGATCTACATGCATCTCTTGTATAGACGAAGCACTAAAAGTGAAAATTTTCGAGAAAAAATGTATGCCAATGTTGAATATTTCACTGGGGGACTAATTGGGGGACTAGATTAATTATAGACACAAAAAAGCCGCTGAAATCAGCGGCTTAATCTATATTCTTGGCGGAGAGGGAGGGATTCGAACCCTCGAAGCCTTTCGACTTACACACTTTCCAGGCGTGCTCCTTCGACCACTCGGACACCTCTCCACTTTTTGCTCGGTTGTTAGGGCGTTGCCTTTCCCAACAGAACGGCGCATATTCTATTTCCCAAGCCCTAAAATAGCAAGCCTTTTAAAGATTTAACCAACAGGCAGTACGGCGTAGCGCCCGCTGGCTTCTAGGCAAAGCGTGTCGCCGCAGTAGAGCTTCTGGGTCAGTGCAATGCTGCCCTTGCCCCGTGCATTTAGCTTATCCGCTAGTTGCTCGGGGCCGAAGGGATCGCTCGGCGCGCAGGTTATGCGATAGTCTCCAGTGACTGGCGCAAGGAAACGCTGACTGGCTTCGGCCACCACCACATCTTGTGCCCGCCCCTGAGCACGCAGCCACAACGTTACCCAACACCAGCCCAGTAGCGTGGTTTGCGCCGTTAGCGCGCCGCCAAAGCCCGTGCCTTTGTCGTTTAGGTTGGGGCTAAGCGCCAGCTGCCAGCTCAGCATCCCTCCCTCTTGGGCCATGCGTTGAATGCCAAGCGCGCCTACCATAGGAATCGCCTCGCCTAGCCACTGCTGAAAGGCGGCAAGGTCTTCTTGGCTTTTCGGTAACGGCAAGCGTGGGTAAGGCACTCCCGGTTGGCGTAACTGGCTCATAGAATATCCCTGTGTGTTAACTCCACCAGTGCTAATCCCAACGCTCAACAAAGTCGGCCTGGTTGTGTTTCGCTAGTGGCTTGTGGCGGCCTGCTAAGCTACCCAAGTAAATAAAGGCCACTACTTCATCCTCTTCATTAAGTTCTAAGCCTTTGCGCACCACAGGGTCAAAGGCATATTTTCCGCTGCGCCACATGGCGCCTAAGCCCAACGCGTGGGCGGCCAGCAAAATACCGTGGGCGGCACACCCGGCAGAAATAACCTGCTCAATTTTGGGTACTTTGGGGATATCAGGCGTTACCTTGGCAATCACGGCGATTATCATCGGCGCACGTAGCGGTTTTTTACGCGCGGAATTTAGCGTGTCGTCGCTGGCACTGGGATCTTCTTGAAACTCTGCTTCCGCAAACAACTCGCCCAGACGCTCGCGCCCTTCGCCGATAAATTCAATAAAGCGCCAGGGGCGCAGCTCCTTATGATCTGGAGCGCGCAGCGCCGCTTGGTAAATAGCGCTCAGCTGTTCGGCAGTGGGCGCAGGCTCAGTCAGTTTGCCCATAGAACTGCGCTCGTGAAGTAGCGTTAGTGCATCCATTATCACTCCCCTTTTCATTTATCGTTGGGCGCTACGTTAGCGCAGTCGCTTACTGCCTTGCTAGTCGCAGAGGGCTGGGCGGTGTTAGACCAGGGGTCGCCCGCCAAGGGCTTATATCTAGCCCGCCGCGCCGCACGTAGCGGGCCAGCACCAGCAGCTCATCTAGTTTAATCTTCTCCATTAAATCGGTGAAAATGTGCTCGACGCAGTGCTCGTGAAAGTCCTGATGCTGCCGATAGCCAATCAGATAGTGCAGCAACCCTTCGCGGTCAATTTTAGGGCCTTTATAGCGAATCATCACGCTGCCCCAATCAGGCTGGCCCGTCACAGGGCAGTTAGATTTAAGCAAATGGGAATACAGCGTCTCTTCGACGATCTCTTCCCCTGCTGCTAAATGCTCCGCGCTAGGGGTGTAACCGCTTATTTCAATATCCAGGTCATCCAGACACTCGCCCGGCAAGCGCTGGGGGGTAAGCTCGCTGTCATCTACCGCTAACAACTCTACGCCAACTGAAGCACCCGCCGCTGCGGCTAAGTCGCTAATCAGTGTGCTTTGCACTTCTTCTTGGCTGGCAAAGCGAGTTTGATTAAGACTATTGAGATAAAGCTTCCAGGATTTGGACTCAATCAGATTAGGTGAGTCAGCGGGTAGACGAAAGCGGGCAACGGCCACTATGGGCTTACCACGGCCGTTCAGCCAGGAAACTTCAAAGGCGTGCCACTCATCTTCCCCCACGAATGGCAACTTGCCTTCCTCAATCCCCAGCGGGGCACGGTTAGCGGCCCGGGGAATAGGATACAAAAGCCCAGCGTCATACTGTTCTGGGTAAGCGGAATCGCGCCCAAGCGGCGCGTGTTCTAAGGTATCTGGACGGTCTGCCATTACGTTTACTCTTTAAAGTATGCGGTAAAACGATTAACTGCGGATGCCTTTGCCACGCTCTAACATGGTAAGCGCCACCATAAACAGCGCAACGATAAAGGCAAAAATGGCGGCCAACGCCCAGCCTACCGGAATATCAGAAACGCCTAAAAAACCGTAGCGGAAGACGTTTACCATATACAAGATAGGGTTGAGCATTGAAACGCCCTGCCAAAACTCGGGCAGCATCGAAATCGAGTAAAACACGCCGCCCAGGTAGGTCAGCGGGGTCAAAATAAACGTCGGCACGATGGAAATATCATCAAACTTATTCGCCAGCAGCGCGTTAATAAAACCACCGATAGAAAACAGTGCCGAGGTCAGCACGACGACTAATACCGTGAGCAACGGATGCTCCATGGTTAAGCGGGTAAAGAACAGCGAAACCACCGTGACAATAAGGCCCACGCCCAACCCTCGGGCCATTCCGCCCAAAACAAAGCCGGATAAGATTACCCAGTTAGGCATCGGCGAGACCATCATCTCTTCTATAGAGCGCTGAAATTTGTTGGAAAAGAAGCTTGAGGCCACATTGGAGTAACTATTGGTGATCACTGACATCATAATCAACCCAGGGACAATGAAGTCCATGTAGCTGAATCCGTCCATGTCACCGATGCGCGAGCCAATTAAATTACCAAAAATAATGAAGTACATCGCCATAGTGATGGACGGCGGCAGCAGGGTTTGTGGCCAAATTCGCGTGAAGCGCTTGATTTCTTTAAGTACTAATGTCCACAGAGCGATGAGGGTCTGGGTTGCATTCATGCCCGCGCCTCCTGCGGCTCACGCTGGTCAATCGCTTGCTGGTTACCTTCCACCATGGAAACAAACATCTCCTCTAAGCGGTTAGCGCGATTACGCATGGAAACCACCTTCAGACCCTGCTCACTTAACGCACTAAATACATCGTTAAGCTCCTGGCCCTTATGAATTACCAGCGCTAACTGTGAAGGCTCAACCTGCAGAATCTCAAACCCTTCAATTCTGGGCGCTTGGTCAACCGGTGCGGCTAAATCAAGCAGGAAGGTTTCAGTATCCAGTTCCGCCAATAATTCGCGCACGCTGGTGTTACGCACAATTTCACCGTGGTTAATGATGGCAATATTGCGACATAGGCTTTCTGCCTCTTCGAGGTAGTGCGTGGTGAGGATAATGGTGGTGCCTTCATCGCGGTTAATACGCCGCATGTACTCCCACATACTCCGGCGCAGTTCGATATCCACTCCCGCTGTTGGCTCATCAAGAATCAGCAGCTTTGGGCGGTGCATTAGCGCACGGGCAATCATCAGGCGCCGTTTCATACCACCGGAGAGCATACGTGCGCTGCCGTTGCGCTTATCCCACAGCCCAAGATCACTAAGCAACTGCTTGGCACGGGGCAGCGCCTCTTTACGGGTCATACCGTAGTAACCCGCCTGGGCCAACACGATATCCAGGACTTTTTCAAACTGGTTAAAGTTGAACTCCTGGGGCACCACGCCAAGCTGATACTTAGCTTTGGCGAAATCTTTATCAACATCGATACCAAAAATTGACACCTTGCCTGTCGATTTCTGTACCAGGGAACACACCACGCCTAAGGTGGTGGATTTACCCGCGCCGTTGGGGCCTAGCAGGGCAAAAAAATCGCCCTGCTGGACATCGAGATCAATACCTTTTAACGCGTGAAAGCCGTTGCCATACACTTTAGTGAGGCCACGGATAGACAATGCCGGTTCGGCCATGAACATGTCCTGTCAGCAAATGGGGAGCACAAAAAACGAGCTAGATGGAGGAATATCGGGGCATTCATATATTTTTCAAGCCGCTTGAAAAGCAGCCACGCAAAAATATCGCCACTTAGGTGCGATTCGTCGTTATAGAAATGGAGAAAATGTACTGATGACACGAGGAGAAAAGAGTACGTTTGCTTGGAGCGGGAAAAGAGATTCGAACTCTCGACCCTCGCCTTGGCAAGGCGATGCTCTACCACTGAGCTATTCCCGCGATGCAAACGAACTATAGCAAGCACTACTGAGAGGTGCGAGATGGCGTCCCATAGGGGGTTCGAACCCCTGTTACCGCCGTGAAAGGGCGGTGTCCTAGACCACTAGACGAATGGGACACTGTAAGCATTTGACTGCTTGGAGCGGGAAAGGAGATCGACCGGGCTGGCGTTCCAGCTCTCGACCCTCACCTGCTACTTCGCAACCACAATACTATGGAGCGGGAAAAGAGATTCGAACTCTCGACCCTCGCCTTGGCAAGGCGATGCTCTACCACTGAGCTATTCCCGCTTTATCTGCATTACTCGCGATCGGATTGGCGTCCCATAGGGGGTTCGAACCCCTGTTACCGCCGTGAAAGGGCGGTGTCCTAGACCACTAGACGAATGGGACGTTTTGGAGCGGGAAAAGAGATTCGAACTCTCGACCCTCGCCTTGGCAAGGCGATGCTCTACCACTGAGCTATTCCCGCAATTCCGATAACCTGACGATGTAAGTGGCGTCCCATAGGGGGTTCGAACCCCTGTTACCGCCGTGAAAGGGCGGTGTCCTAGACCACTAGACGAATGGGACGTTTCATTGCCTCGTCGAGGTGGCGCGTATATTACTCAGAGCCTTACTTTGTGTCAAGCACTCTGAAATCGAAACAGTTTTACAGCCCTAATGGCCACCTCATGATTGCTAGCCCAGGGGAAGGCTAACCAGGTGGGTTGATTGAGCGTGCCCACTCCCCACGCAGCAACGGTGGTGCTGTTAGCGTGTAATGCCTAACCTGGCGATTTCTCTGACCTTAGCACATGCTGAACCTAGGCAGGCTATCTACTGTCACTTTGGTAAGTGATACGCTAGCTTGCTTATTAAGCCTCTGATTAACGGTAACCAGAGGGAGAGGAGATCCCCATGGCGAAAATAGAAAAATCCACCGACGAGTGGCGCAAACAACTCACCCCCGAGCAGTACCGGGTAGCACGAGAAAAGGGAACCGAGCGGCCATTCACCGGCGATTATCAGGTCAGCGATGCCCAAGGCATCTACCATTGCGTGTGCTGCCATGCGCCGCTATTTGAAAATGAACACAAGTTTGATGCGGGCTGCGGCTGGCCCAGCTTTGACCGGCCGCTTGGCAAACGATGCGTCGAAGAGCATACAGACACCAGCCACGGGATGCAGCGGACCGAAGTGGCCTGCTCTCACTGCGATGCCCACCTTGGCCACGTATTCCCCGACGGCCCCCCAAAGACGACTGGCCTGCGTTACTGCATCAACTCTGTTTCGCTAGAGTTTCACCCCGACGAATAGCAAAAACCGTTATCAATCCCGGCAAGGCGGGCGCCATCTGTTAGAATGGTCGCCCGCTTTTTTGTGCTTGTATTTTGTGCTTGTAGGAGAGACTCATGCTCGGCTGGTTCCCCGGACATATGAACAAGGCCCGCCGCCAGATCAAGGACGCGCTGCCCGAAATTGATGTTGTGATTGAAGTGCTTGATGCGCGCCTGCCTTATTCCAGCGCTAACCCGATGCTGGCCGAGCTGACTCGCCATAAACCGGTACTCAAAATTCTCTCCCGGGCCGACCTTGCCGACCCCGAGCGTACCGCCGAGTGGGTGGCTTTTTTTGATGCCCAAGAGGACACCCGCGCACTGGCAATCACCACCACCAATACCCGGGAGCTCAAGAAGATCCCCAAGCTTTGCCATGAGCTGGCAGGCGCCGTGCGCGCCGACCGCGACGTACGCGTGATGGTGATGGGCATTCCCAATGTAGGAAAGTCCACCCTGATTAACGGTTTAGCCGGGCGAAAAATCGCCAAAACCGGCAATGAACCCGCGGTCACTAAGCGTCAGCAGAAAGTTCGCATCGACGGGCGCGTGGCGCTGATCGACACGCCGGGGGTGCTCTGGCCGAAAATTGAAGACCAGGCCAGCGCCTATCGCTTAGCAGCCAGCGGGGCAATTCGCGATACAGCCATTGAGTACACCGATGTGGCGATTGTGGCCAGCGCGGAGCTTGCCAAACGGTACCCGCAAGCGTTAACCGCCCGCTACAAGCTGAAAGCGCTGCCCACCTACGAAGCACCGGTTGTTTCCGAGGTTGATGCCGACGGCCCCAAAAAGCCCGATTTTCTGGCCATTGCCGGTTTCGACGGCCACGCCATATTGAAAGAAATCGCCGGAAAACGCGGCGGCCTGCGCTCAGGTGGCGCGGTAGACCTGCACCGCGGCGCCGAAGTGCTGCTGCACGAACTGCGCGATGGCAAGCTTGGCCGGGTTACCCTGGAAACCCCCAGTGATATTCCACCGCCGCCGGTGCAAAACGACGAAGACAGCCCGCTACCATCCGACGCATAATGGGCGAATAATCAGTTACTTCTAACGGCCACTGGACACTTTTGGATAACGCACCCCATGGACACCCCGCAGCCTACAGAATTACAGCCGCTTAAAAAGTCACACAAACTGCACAAGGTTTGCTATGACATTCGCGGCCCCGTGCTCGACCACGCCAAGCGCCTGGAAGAAGAGGGCCAGCGAATTTTAAAGCTCAACATTGGCAACCCGGCCCCCTTTGGCTTTGAAGCACCGGAAGAAATTCTGCAGGACGTGATGCGCAACCTGCCCACTGCCCAGGGTTACTGTGACTCAAAAGGCCTATACTCTGCGCGCAAAGCGATTATGCAGGAGTGCCAGCGCAAGCAGATCCCAGGGGTTGGCATTGAAGACATCTATATCGGCAACGGCGTTTCCGAACTGATTGTGATGGCGATGCAAGCGCTCTTAAATGACGGCGACGAAGTGCTGATTCCCGCCCCCGACTATCCACTTTGGACGGCCGCTGCCCACTTATCTGGCGGCCATGGTGTTCACTACCTGTGTGATGAGCAGGCTGATTGGGCGCCGGACATTGCCGATATACGTGCCAAAGTAACCAGTCGCACCCGGGCCATTGTAATTATTAACCCCAACAACCCCACCGGTGCGGTCTACCCGCCTGAGGTGGTTCGGGAAGTGTTGGCTATCGCCCAAGAGCACAATCTTGTGGTGTTTTCTGATGAGATCTACGACAAAATCCTGTATGACGGTGTAGAGCATACCTCTACCGGCGCCTTAGCCGATGACGACCAGCTTGTGATTACCATGAACGGCCTGTCCAAAAGCTATCGTTGTGCCGGGTTCCGATCAGGCTGGATGACGATCTCTGGCACGCTTGCCAAACAGCGCGCTCAGGACTTCATCCAGGGGCTAACCATGCTCGCCTCCATGCGCCTGTGCGCTAACGTACCGGCCCAGCACGCCATTCAAACGGCACTGGGGGGTTACCAGTCGATTAACGATTTGATTCTACCCGGTGGCCGGCTGTTGGCACAGCGGGATATTACCGTCGAAAAGCTCAACGCGATTCCTGGGGTCTCCTGCGTAACGCCCAAAGGGGCGCTCTACGCCTTTCCCCGCTTAGACCCGAAGGTCTTTAAGATCAAAGATGACCAGCAGCTGGTGTTAGATCTGCTGCTGCAGGAAAAAATCCTGCTGGTACAAGGCACCGCCTTCAACTGGCCAGAACCCGATCACGTGCGCATTGTAACGCTGCCTTGGGCCGACCAGCTTGGCGATGCCCTCGACCGCTTTGCTAATTTCTTGTCTCGTTACCGTCAATAAATTCACGGGCTTGAAACTGGTGCCTGCTGCACGTATCTAAGCAACTATTCTACAACCGCTTTTAAATCCTTTAGGGAGAACCTTAACGATGATGCGAATTCTGCTTTTTCTGGCCACCAACTTAGCGGTCGTGCTGGTGGCCAGCTTTACGCTGCGACTCTTTGGCGTAGAAGGCTACCTCCGCAGCCAAGGCATCAACTTCACAAGCCTGCTGCTGTTCTGCTTTATTTTCGGCATGGTCGGCTCGATGATCTCGCTGTTCATTTCCAAATGGATGGCAAAGCGCAGCACCGGCACGATCATTATCGAAGCACCCTCCAACGCCACTGAGCAGTGGCTGGTAGACACCGTGGCCGAACTCTCCCGGGAAGCAGGCATTAAAACCCCAGAAGTGGGTATTTTTCCGGCCCAGCAGTCCAACGCGTTTGCCACCGGCTGGAACAAGGATGATGCGCTGGTTGCCGTTTCTGCGGGGCTATTGAACCGTATGCGCCCAGAAGAGGTACGCGCGGTACTAGCTCACGAAATTGGCCACGTGGCGAACGGCGACATGGTCACCTTGGCGCTTATTCAAGGCGTGGTGAACACCTTTGTGATGTTCTTTGCCCGCGTGGTGGCGCATTTAGTCGATAACTTCCTGAAAAGCCGCAGCGGTGGCGAGGGTGGTTTAGGCTTTATGGGCTACTTTGCGGTGGTTATTGTCGCAGAGATTGTCTTTGGGATTGTTGCCTCAGCAATTGTTGCTTGGTTCTCGCGCTACCGGGAGTACCGTGCCGATGAGGCCGGGGCACGCTTAGCAGGCACCGGCGCTATGGTGAATGCTTTAGCTCGCTTGAAAGCCGAAACTGAGTTGCCTGATCAAATGCCGGATACCATGCGGGCCATGGCAATTACCAAAGGCCAGACCCGCTCGCTGGTCGAGCGCCTGTTTGCTAGCCACCCGCCGCTGGATGATCGTATCCGCGCGCTAAAAGAAGCCGCCTACCGTCAGTAAACGCCTTCATTTAGTTGATGAACGTAAGGCCCGCAGATGCGGGCCTTACTGTTTTGGGCATTCGCGATTTTAGGTAATCGCGATTTTAGGTGCTCGTGGTTTTTGATACGCCTAGCTTTTAATACACCTAGCTTTTAATACACGCAGTTTTAACCACAAAGCTTTCTAAACCACATATTAAGCATACTGCACCTGAAAGCCCGCTGCGCTTAACGGCGTTTGCAAAACCACAGCTTCGCCTTTTAAAACGACTGTTAACGTATTGAATTCGCGGCGCAGTGGGTAATTAGCACGGCAGTCATCAAAGCCTTTTTGAATCCCCTGCTCAATCACCTTGCGCTGGAGCGCGTCGTGGTCACGGCGTACATCGTACACGGCACGCACACAGAGCCGTAGCGCCTCTTCCACGGGAAGTGCATGCTGCAGCGTTAGCTCGGCAAGGGCCGGCGGCGGGCAGAGTTCACTAAAGGGCAGTGGGCTCGACTGCACCAAGTGGTCGGCCAGCGCCTGTTGAATCATCCAGGTGCCGCGCAGCTTGCCATCCAGGCTGTGCCCCGCAATATGCGGCGTGGCCAGCGCTACTAAGTCACGAAGCCCAGCGTCTATCTGCGGTTCGTCTTCCCATACGTCCAAAATAGCCGTGATATCGCCTTTACCTGTTAAGCGACTGCGCAGCGCCAAGCCATCAATACAGTCACCCCGCCCGGCATTAAGCAGCACCGTGCCGGGGGCCAGCTCGTTAATCCGCTGAGCATCGAACAGTTGATAGGTGGCGTGGGGGCCTTTTTTCACCAGTGGTGTATGTAAACAGAGCACATCGCAGCGCTCAATCAGCGTATCCAGCGGGACGAAGCCGCCCTCCCCCTCCTGCTCGGCTCTTGGGGGATCGCATACCAACACCTCAATGCCTAGCGCCTGCAAGCGGCTCTGTAAGCGGCTGCCCACGTTGCCCGCACCCACGATGCCTACCCTGCACGTTAGCAGCGGCCAACCTTCACGCTCACTCACCGTGAGCAAGCTGCTGAGCACATAGTCCACTACGGCCTCAGCATTACAACCAGGGGCGCTGGCAAAGCCAATCCCGCGCTCTGCCAAGTAGGTAAGATCAATATGGTCGGTGCCGATGGTACAAGTGCCTACAAAGCGAACCTGACTTTGCGCCAATAGCGCCTGGTTAACCTGGGTGATTGAGCGCACAACCAGGGCGTCGGCACCGGTCACATCCGCGGCGCGTATCTCACGCCCCGGCAAGCGGTTAAGCGTTCCAAAGGCGCCAAAACAGGTGTCGGCAGCGGGGATATTAGCGTCAATGACAAGTTTCATAGGCGTTTGGGTATCCGGGCTTTACAATACGCCCGCAACGGCTTGGTAAGCAGCCATGTTTGAGGGGCATTTGAGGAGAGTGTTGTGATCGTACGCTGGGAAACCGACCATGACTATGTGTTGGTGCATATTCACCAGGATATGTTTGGCGACTGGATTTTTAGCCGCGCCTGGGGGCAAATTGGCACCCAGTTTGGCGGGCTAAAACACCAGTTGGCAGATACGCTGGAGCAAGCACACATGTGGCTTGAAGATGAGACCACCATCCAGACATCGCGTGGTTTCCGTAAAGTACTGGAGGCAGCCGATCATACGCCTGAAGGGCAGGAAGCTATGCGCCAGCTATCGCTACTCGACGCGCTATAGCCACTCCCTCCCCTTTTACATCTATGTAATTTACGCAAAACATTAGCCCAAAAAACGCCGCCCGTCTCGCCGATGAGCCCCTACAGGCGGGGCTTTTTCGGGCGGTGAGGTGATCGCGTTGAGCGCCACCTCATCTAGCCAGCCGCGCGCCTGTAGCCAAGCACTTAGCCGCTCCAAATCGAAGCCTCGATCTAGCTCAACCCCCTCACCATCCACTAAGACCGGAATACGCACCCCATAGCGTTCAACGAGGGCATCGTCATCGCTAATCTCAATACGGTGCAGCGCTACTTCCTGGTTAGCCAGCGTGGTGACTAGCGCCTCAAGCTGGGCGCATAAATGGCAGCCCAGGGTGGTGTAAATTGATAGCTGAATCATTGCCTACGCTCTTCTCCTGATGACTATTTGTGGCGTAACAAGAATACGTGGTGCAGGTTGGTGCGCCGCTGGAAATCCGGGTCGAAGGTGCGCGAGGTGATGTCCTCAACCGCGTACTGCTCGCTAAGCGCCTCGTCTAATTTGAAACGCCGCTGATTGTTTGAGAACACCAGCGTACCACCTGGAGCAAGGCGCGCCATGGCGAGTTCAACTAACCGCGGGTGGTCACGCTGCACGTCTAAGGTGTCGCGCATCTTTTTAGAGTTTGAAAACGTTGGCGGATCCATAAAAATCAGATCAAACTCGGCATTGGCAGTTTCCAGCCAGCGGAAACAGTCATCCCGCACGACCCGGTGCAGCCTAGGGTCCAGCTTATTCAACGCAAAATTATCCCGCGCCCACTCAAGGTAGGTATTGGACATATCTACGCTGACGCTGTCGCTTGCGCCACCCAAAGCAGCCTGTACAGTTGCCGTGGCGGTATAGCAGAACAGGTTTAAAAAGCGCTTGCCGCTGGCCATCTCACTTAGCATGCGGCGTACCGGACGGTGATCTAAAAACAGGCCGGTATCCAAGTAGTCACGCAGGTTCACCCATAGCCGTGCCGCCCCTTCCTGAACTTCAAATCGCTCACCGCTAGCTGAGCGCTTCTGGTACTGAGCGCTGCCTGCCTGCTTCTCGCGGCGTTTGATATACACCTTGCTGGCGTCAACACCCAGCGCATCTGGCAACACTTCAAGCGCATCAAATAGGCGCTTTTGCGCCTGGGCTGGGTTAATGGAACTAGGCGCCGCATACTCCTGCACATGCACGCGGTCGCCATATCGGTCGATCGCCAAAGCGTATTCCGGCATGTCTGCATCGTAGATGCGGTAGCAGGTTTCACCACTCTGTTTTAACCACTTTTTCAGACGTTTTTGGTTTTTTGCCAACCGGTTGGCAAACATCTGAGCATTTTCTGATACCGCTGGTTTTGCGCTAGCTTCCACCTGCTGGCTTACATCACCATTTTGCGGGGCTTGCTCAGAGGGTGCATCCTCGCTCCCTGCATGGCTACCAATCGCCATCAACAGCAGCTTGGCATCCAATGCGCCATTCTTCAGCGCGTACTGCTTATGGGCGCGTAGGCCCAACCGGTGGCCTAAATCCGGGTTGCCGGTAAATAGCGCCAGCGTCCAGCCTGGAAACAGTGCTTTGGCTTTTTCACCCAGCTGAGCGTATAGGCGAACAAGTTCTGGTAGCTCGCCCAGGCGCTCGCCATAGGGCGGGTTAGTGATTAATAGCCCCTGTTCGGCAGTAAGCGTCTCTGGCCTTGTTAACTGGCTAAGGCTTTGGCCGTGCAGGGTGATGAGCGCCGGAATGCCTGCACGCATGGCGTTGGCTTTCGCAGCCGTTAATGCCGCCGGGCTTTGGTCAAAGCCAATCAGCGCTGTTTTACAGCGTTTACGGCCGATAGACGCTCGTGCTTCAGCTTCACGCTTAAGCTCCCGCCACAGCGCCTCGTCGTGGCCTGCCCAGCCGTGAAAACCAAAGCGCTCCCGATTGACATTGGGTGCTTGGTCGGCAGCCATCATTGCCGCTTCAATTAACAGCGTACCGGCCCCGCATAGCGGGTCTAACAGCGGTTCACCGACTTTTGCCCGTTCAGGCCAGCCTGCGCGAACTAACAGAGCTGCAGCTAAGTTCTCTTTTAGCGGCGCATGCCCGACATCGCGGCGATAGCCACGGCGGTGAAGGCTTTCACCAGAAAGGTCGATACCCAGCGTTAGGTTTGCCCGGTGCAAGTGCGTATAAATGCGTAGATCGGGCGTTTTGGTGTCGATGCTAGGCCGCTCTTGGCCCGCCAACTGAAGTGAGTCGACAATGCCATCTTTTACGGTTTGGGCACCGAAGCGTGTATGGCGAATATGATCGCTGCGGCCATGGAAATCCACCGCCAGGGTTTTGCCAGGGAGTAAGTGCTGTGTCCAGGCAATTCGGGTCGATGCGTCATGTACTTGCTCAGCAGTTTCTATCATCGACTCCCGCGCCAACAGCAAAATAACGCGGTTCGCCAGCCGGGACCAAAGGCATACGCGGTAAGCCGTTTCTTGGCTGGCCGAAAAATAAACCCCTGCTACGGTAGTTTTACCCGGCACGGCGCCCAAGGCCGTTAATTCATCCGCAAGCAGGCCTTCAATGCCTTTAGGGCACGTCGCCAGGAGGTTTTTGGGGGCAGTTTGGTTCAGCTCGGTCATGGTGTTCGCCGCGCGTAACCGCGCGATATTCCTATATATGGCAAATGTGTTTACGTCTTATGACAACTTCATAGTCGACAAGTGACCCCATGATGGTCTATCAATAGAAGTGTAGCTACTGAAAAAACGCATGCGTTGTTGGTCATAGTCGTTAATGGGTTCATCCACTCTATGTGAATGCTTTAATGGCGTATGGCTTGTCGAGATTACCGCTTGGCCCGTTCAGCACGTGAGTGCTAGGCATTAGCGCTTATGCGGTACCTCGCTGTTGAGGTCAGCTCTCGGAACAGACGCTGGTGCGACAAAGGTTACACACTGTTTATATCAACTATTTATATCGACTCTGTGTACCTACGCAGCACAGCATCAAGCTCTGTTTCTTATCAAAGGCTTTCATGAAACGAGGTTAGCCAATGAAACGACAAAAACGTGATCGCTTCCAACGGGCTTATGTTCACGGATATAAAGCGGGTATTACGGGTCGCTCCCGTGATGATTGCCCCAGCCAAGATGTTAATTTACGCGAATACTGGATGAGCGGCTGGCGTGAAGGACGCGGCGACCAGTGGGATGGTATGACTGGCGTTTCCGGCATCCATAAAAACCCCCTAGTCATGTCCTAGTTTTCACCTTTTACAAGTTACGTTAGGTATAAGTAGCCCGCGAGCACGCGGGCTTTTTAATGCGCTATTACCTCGCCCCCACTTTTCCCTATGTACGTCTTTACCGCCCTTTTTTCAGCGCCTCGGCACACTCTTTCACAAGCCCTGGCCCCTGGTAAATCAAGCCTGAGTAGAGCTGTACTAAATCAGCGCCTGCAGCAATTTTAGCTTTGGCTGCATCACCGCTGTCGATTCCCCCAACGCCAATGATCGGTAGCGTAGGAAGCTGTGCCCGCAACAGACGAATAACGGTGTTAGAGGCTTCAAAAACCGGCTTACCGGATAGTCCACCCGCTTCGTTTGCCTGTGGATCACTTTTCACCGCATCCCGGGAAACCGTGGTGTTAGTGGCAATTACGCCATCTAACGCGTTACCAGCAATACTGCCTGCTACCAGCGCGACTTCTTCTTCACTCATATCCGGGGCAATTTTTACCAACAGCGGCACCCTGCGGCCTGTCTCGGCATCCAGCGCATAGCTGCGGGCGCGGATAGACCCCAACAGCGCGTCTAGCTGCTCACCAAACTGTAGGGTGCGTAAGCCTGGGGTGTTGGGCGATGAGATATTCACCGCGATGTAATCTGCCACACCGTGGACTGCCTCTAAACAGAGCAGGTAGTCATCCAGGGCATGCTCGACCGAGGTAGTAAGATTTTTACCGATATTAATGCCCACGATGCCACCGTAATGGCGCTGCCTTACTTGCTGCACCAGGTGTTCAACCCCTTTGTTATTAAAACCAAAGCGGTTGATGATGGCCTCATGACCCGCTAAGCGAAACAAGCGCGGTTTCGGGTTGCCTGGCTGCGCTTTGGGCGTCACGGTACCCACTTCCACAAAGCCAAAGCCCAGCGCGCCCAATGCATCCAGGTGGTCAGCATTTTTGTCTAACCCGGCGGCAAGGCCTACTCGGTTGCTAAAATGCAGTCCCATCAGTTCAACAGGGTCGCTTACCGGCTCGCCATAGACTCGCTTAACACTGCCTACCCGATGCAGGGCATCTAACCCACGCAGCGCCATACCATGCGACGTTTCCGGGTCTAAGCGAAACAGCAGCGAACGGGCAATGTTATACATCAGCAAGGCTCTCCTGGGCGATGGGTAGGCAGCATAAGCGGGGCGGGCGCAGTATAGCGCACATCAACAGCATTTCGCAGGGAAAGCAGCCCACAAAAAAGCCGTGCCCTGGCGAACCAGGGCACGGCTTATGCTGACAGCTCAGCGTAAGATTTACGCTTCGCTATCGCTCTCTGCGAGGTCCACCAGTTCACGAATGGCAACGGCAAACAGTGCAAAACCACCTTCACTGCCGCCACGTACCTCGTCAATCAAGCGGCACCAGCGACGATGCAGCTCGGCATGCTGCTCAAGCCATTGGGCGACACGCTCTTGGGTATCGCGACTGCCCGCCTCAAGTTTCAGCACGCTTGTGGTAAGTGCTAACTGCTGGCGGTCGATGTCGTCACGGAAGGACTCCCTTGCCTGCGCCTGCCAAGCATCGCGCACTTCTAGGTGGGTTACCTGCTGGATCATCCAGGGAAGTTCCAGGCGGCTGCCGATCTCGTAGAACACTTCGGCGACCCGCTGGGGCTTCTCATTGGTGACTCGTGCCGCTTGAATAATGCCCAGGCCAGCGTAGAGGCTTGGTGCAGCTGCCACCGTTGAGGCCAAAGCTTCCGGCACGCCAGCTTCCTGCAACTCATCACAGCGCTTGCGCCAAGCAGCCTGCTCTTCACCGCTTAGCAGCTCGCCAATACCCTCTTGCAGCTGCGCTAAACGCGGGCCAAAGAATTCGATGGCATCGTGAGTAGAAAGCCCCAGGTGGGTGCGCAGGAACCAGCGAGTAGCGCGACGGATCATGCGCATCAGTTCGAGCATCATCGAGTACTGCACACGGCTCGGCACTTGGTTATCCAGCGCTTCGATCTGTGCCCACAGGGCAGGCAGATTAAACGCATCACGGGCAACGATGTAAGCGCGTGCGATATCGGCCCGCCCGGCACCAGTGGAATCCATCAAGCGGCGAACGAACACAATACCCATGTGATCGACCAAATCGTTTGCCACCTGAGTAGCAACGATTTCACGCTTCAAGCGGTGCTCATACATCTCCCCCTGATAGCGCTCGGTCAGCACGGCCGGGAACAGGCGCTCTAAGTGGCGATGAATATAGAGATCATCCGGTATATCTGAGTTGATCAAATCACCCTTCAGAGTGCTCTTAGCGTAGGAGATCAGCACGGCCAGCTCTGGCAAGCGCATACCCTGGTTGTTGCTGATACGCTCTTTCAGCACATCGTCAGCGGGCAGGAATTCAAGCTCACGGTCGATCTGCCCGGCAGACTCAAGCTCACTGATAAAGCGACGGAAGGGCCCCATCCCCTGCTGGGAAAGAATTTCTGAGAGATCCAGCGCCTGGGTTTGGCGATAGTTATCCAAAATAACCAGGTCAGCAACCTCTTCTGTCATATCCGCCAGCAGCTGGTTGCGCTGCTTGTCGGTCATGTCGCCACGCTTAACCACTTCATCAATCAATATCTTAATATTGACCTCGTGGTCGGAGCAGTTAACCCCACCCGCGTTATCAATAAAGTCGGTGTAAACCCGCACGCCGTTGGCGGAGGCTTCCATCCGCCCGCGTTGAGTGAACCCGAGGTTACCGCCCTCACCTACCACGCGGCAGTGCAGCTCAGTGCCGTTAATGCGCAGCGCGTCGTTGGCTTTATCACCCACGTCAGCGTCAGTTTCATCGGAGCTTTTTACGTAGGTGCCGATGCCACCATTCCAAAGCAGGTCGACCTTGGCCTTCAACATGGCGCGAATCAGGTCGTTGGGCGATAGGCGTGTTTCTTGAATACCAAATACTTGCTGCATTTCAGGGCTGATGGCGATGGATTTAGCGCTACGGCTAAACACGCCGCCGCCTTTGGAAATCAACTCTACGCTGTAGTCTTCCCAACTGGAGCGGGGCAGGTTAAACAAGCGTGTACGCTCGGCAAAGGCGGCATCTGCATCTGGATTGGGGTCGACAAAAATATGCAGGTGGTTAAACGCCCCCACCAGCTGAATTTTATCCGACAGCAGCATACCGTTACCGAACACGTCACCGGCCATATCACCAATACCAACTACCGTGAACAGGTCTTGCTGGGTGTTGACGCCAAGGTTTTTGAAGTGGCGCTTAACGGACTCCCAGGCACCACGGGCGGTAATCGCCATTTTCTTATGGTCGTAGCCGTTGGCACCGCCAGAGGCAAAGGCATCCCCCAGCCAGTGGCCATACTCAACCGAAATTTCGTTGGCGATGTCCGAGAAAGTCGCGGTGCCTTTATCAGCGGCAACGACTAGATAGGAGTCATCTTCATCGTGGCGCACTACGTTTTGTGGCGGCACTACCTCTCCACCCACGAGGTTGTCGGTGACATCTAACAGCGCGCGGATAAAGATTTTGTAACAGGCGATACCTTCCTTTTGCAGCGTTTCACGGTCGGCATTTTCCGGCATGCGCTTGCACACAAAGCCGCCCTTTGCGCCTACCGGCACGATGACTGCGTTTTTGACCTGTTGTGCTTTAACAAGGCCGAGTACTTCGGTGCGGAAGTCTTCCAGACGGTCAGACCAGCGCAAGCCACCCCGCGCTACTTTGCCACCGCGCAGGTGTACGCCTTCAACTCTTGGCGAACACACAAAAATTTCAAACGCCGGGCGGGGCTTGGGCATACCTGTGACTTTCGATGGCTCAAGCTTATAGGCGATATAGTCTTTAAAGCTGCCGTTATCAGCTTTCTGGTAATAGTTGGTACGCAGTGTGGCTTGAATAAGCTCCATAAAACGGCGCAGCAGCTGATCATCGTTTAAGCTCGCCACGCCCTCCAGGTGCTCGTTTAAACGAGCCACACAGTCGTCGGTTGCACTCTGCTGATGCGCTGGGTCAAAGCGCAGGCGGAACAGCTCAACCAGCCCTTGGGTAATCGCCGGGTAATTCACCAGCGTTGCCGCGATGTAGTCTTGGGACATACCAAAGCGGATCTGCTTTAAGTAGCGGGCATAGCCGCGCAGCATGGCCACTTCGCGCCAATCTAACCCTGCCCCAATAATCAGCCGATTGAAGGCGTCGTTGTCTGCTTCACCTGCCCAAATACGCTTAAACGCTTCGCTGAAGGTATCGCGCATTTCGCTTAAGTTCACACCTTCACGGCTGTGCTCAAGCTCGAAGTCATGAATCCAATAGCGCTGCTGAGGGGCGTTGATATCGTAGGGGCGCTCACCAATCACCCGCAGCCCTAAGTTCTCCATCATCGGCAAAACATCGGATAATGGTATCTGCGACTCACGGTGGTACAGCTTCAGGTTCATACCGCCCGCTTGCTCCTCAAGAGGGCGGTAGAGCGATAGTGAGAGGTCTGCGCCACCATCTAAATCCAACAGATGCTGTACATCAAACACCGCCGTGCGGGCATTAAAATCTTCACGGTAGCTGGCCGAGAACGCCTCTTGGAACTGCTCGGTCAGTAGATTGGCACGCTCTTCGCCAAACCCTTCGATCATTGCGGCCTGCAGGTCGTCGCGCCAGCTGCGCGCTAAGCGTGCCACTTTACTTTCCAGACGTTTAAGGTCGTACTGGCTGGGCGCATCACCGTTAAAGCGCAAAATAAGCTGAATACGCGCCAGCACCGACTCCGACAAGTAGGTGTTGAAGTCGCCAAAGTGGGCACCCAACTCGTCACACAACATATTTTGAATACGCTGGCGCAGGTCAGTAGAGAACACATCCCGAGGTACAAAAACTAAGCAGGAATAAAACTTACCGCTGACATCCGCGCGAATAAACAGACGTACCTGACGGCGCTCACGGATATTAAGAATACCCAGCGCAGTGCTGGCCAGCGATTCCGTACTAATCTGGAACAGGTCGTCGCGAGGATACACTTCCAGCACTTGGAGCAGCTGTTTGCCGTTGTGTCCGTGCGGGTTGAAGCCGGCAATATCCATGACGGCTTTCAATTTACGACGCAACAGCGGAATGTTGCGCGGAGATTCGTTGTACACCGTAGAAGTGAACAAGCCAAAGAAACGCCGCTCACCGATGACATTGCCGTCATCGTCGTAGCGATCAACGGTGATGTAATCAGGATACGTGGGGCGATGTACCCGAGAGTGGTGAGCACTTTTGGCAAACGACAGTAGCTGAGGCACCAGCACGAAGTCGTTGTGCTCATCGATACCTTCTTCGGTACGGATACGCTCCCGATAGCGCGGCTGATCAAGGCGGAAAACACCTAGCACGCTATTGGGATCACGCTGTAACTCATTGCCTTCCAGTAAGTACTCGTCGTAACCCAGGAAGGTGAAGTTATCCTTAAGCAGCCACTCTAAAAAAGCGATGGCTTCTTCGTGATCATCTGGGTCGATCTGTGGTGGGCAGTTTTTTTCAAGCTCTTGAATTGCGGTGGTTATCTGGCCGCACATTGCGTCAAAATCACCTACGGCGGTGCGCACATCCCGCAGCACGTCGCGCAGTTTGCTTTCAATATTAGCCAATGCGTCAGGGTCGGTATGACGATCCACCTCAATGACAATGAGTGATTCCCGCGCTTCAGGCGCATCTTCATCCCGTGGCGATGCAAGCTCTTGAAGCTGATACTGGCCATTGCGCGCGACAGCAAAGACGGCATTTTGAATAGCATGCACCGTTAGGCCACGGCGGTTTAACTCAATACGCACTGAGTCGACTAAAAACGGCATATCTTCATGCAAAACAGCCACAAAAGTGTGGGTAGACTGCCAGCCATGCTCTTCGAAATCTGGGTTAAACACCCGTACTTTGGGGCTTAGGGGGTCGTGATTTTGCAGAAACTGCCAAATCGACAGCGTGGCGCCATAGAGATCGTCGAGCCGACGATCAATCAGGTCCTCAACAGGAACCGTGGCATAAAAGTGCCGAGCGAAGGCTTCAACATCTGCCGCGCGTGCAGGCTCCAATCGCGCTTTCAATCGCTCTTGTAGCTGCTTTAAAAGATCCTGCCGACTCTCTTCAATCGCAACGTAATGCATCCATCACCTCGACTGCCTGGGGCCACTACTATGGCCAAAAAACGAAGAACAATAGGCCTTTAGGCCACGCTGTTCACTAGCTTACGCTACCCATGGCCGCCACCCTAACCATCTGACAGGTTATTCATGGTGTATGCCGCTTGTGCATCATAAGCACTATTGACAATTTGAAGATTACACGGCTGTACGCCGCGTGAGCCATACCCCGCATTCACAATGATGGGTAAAGGGAAACTGATCAAAAAGCGCGAACCGTTCAATGCGGTGGGTCTTAGTCAGTATGGTTAAATTTTCAGCCAGCGTTGCCGGGTTGCATGAAATATAGACGATCTGGTCGTATTCGCTGATTTGCTGACAGTTCTGCTCATCTAAACCTGCCCTCGGCGGATCGACCAGCACCGTAGAAAAATCGTAGCTTTCCAACCCCATCTCGGCCACCCGGCGGCCAGCTTTTTCGCCTTTCAGCGCTGAAGAAAACTCCTCTGCAGACATTCTTGCCACCTGGGCGTTGGTCACGCTATTCGCATCCAGGTTGACGTTGGCGCTAGCCACCGAGGTACGGGAAATTTCAGTAGCCAGCACACGGCGAAAGTTATCCGCTAAAGCGATGGTAAAGTTGCCGTTGCCGCAATAAAGCTCTACCAAGTCTTCTGTTTGGCGGCCTTGCGTGACCTCTTTCGCCCAGCTCAGCATGGTTTGACAGATATGCGCGTTGGGCTGGGTAAAGCTGTTCTCTACTTGCTGGTAGTGCAGCGAATGGCCATCTACCGTTAAGCACTCCCAAACGTGGTCCTGGGTGAGCACGATGCGCTGCTTGCGCGAGCGGCCAATAATCATAATGCCCAGTGTTTTTTCCAGCTCACGCGCTTCTGCTTCCCAAGCCTCTTCCAGCGGGCGGTGGTAAATCAGCGTGACCAAGGCTTCCCCTGAAAGCGTGGTCAAAAACTCCACTTGAAACAGCCTGCGGCGTAGCTCATCACTGGCTAGAAACGCCTCGCGCAGGCGTGGCATCAGCGCATTAATATGCTCACTGGCAACCGGAAACTGATCAAGGCGGACCACTTTTTTGTTCTTGGGGTTTTCTGGATCCACCTCGAACATGGCATAAAAAAGGTCATCCTCTTCATGCCAAATACGAAACTCGCAGCGTTGGCGGTAGTGGCTTGGCGGCGAGGGATACACTTCAAGCTCAGGGGGCGCAAAGTGGGCGAAGGTGCTCTCAATATAAGTGCGTTTTTCGGCTAGCTGCTCAGCGTAGCGTTCTGGATCGACAGTGGGGATCGCCAAGGTGGCTCCTCTTAAAGATGGGTAATTATTAACCGGTTGGGCAACTAAGGAGATGGGCTACTACACGGCCTCTGCATCGGGCAGGGTTAAACGCTGCGGCGCTTGAAAACCATAGCGAGCAAACCCGTCAATCAGCGCATCCGCTGGCGCGGTGGTAAAACAGCGGCCGTCAGCTGTGCTAAAGACCAGCTGTTTGGCTATTTGACCTACTCGTCGAGCAATGGCATCGCCGGAATCAACCCACGCAAGCGGCGTTGGAGTGAGCGTTGCAAGCATAGGTTTTAGCAGCGGGAAATGGGTGCAGCCAAGCACTACAGTATCTAGCGCGGGGGTAGCCTGAGCGGCTTGCCATAACGGCAGCAGCGCTTGATGAATACGGGTAGCGTTGAGCGGCCTGCCAGCTAGCCAAGCTTCCGCCTCCGTGACCAGTGCGTCTGCCGCCACTTTCGTCACCAGGCAGTCACTGGCAAAGCTTTCGATTAGCCCCTGCGTGTAAGGCCGATTAACCGTCGCAGTGGTAGCCAGCAGGCCAATATGGCGTGTTTTGCTCGCCAGCGCTGCCGGTTTAATTGCCGGTACCGTGCCCACCACGGGAATCATTAGGGTTTGACGCAGGCCTTCCAGCGCCAGCGTACTGGCGGTATTACAGGCAACCACCAACAGGCTGGCCTGACACGCCGCAACCGCCGCTTGGCAAACCGCCACGATACGCTTAGCCAGCGTGTCATCGTCACGCAGCCCGTAAGGCAACCAGGCGTTATCACAGGCATAGCACATCGCCACCTTGGGATAGTGCAAACGCAACGAGTTAGCGACGGAAAGACCACCTACACCTGAATCAAAAATCAGCACAGGGCCTACCATGTCAGCTTTCCCAACCTGTCATACGCTCTTGCCACGCCAGCCCTCTCCAAGCCATTAATAAACAGCGGGGCGTGAGTTTAACACGCCCCGCTCTGCTCTGAAGAGCACTTGGATTCTTAGAGCGATGGCACCTCAGCACCACACAGCTCGGCATATAGCTCGGGATAAGCATGCTGTAGGCGCTCCAACTCCTGCTCAGCACCTTCTGGTAGGGCTTCGCGGAGCTCCTGCATATCGTCAGGGCTAAAGTGTTTGTCGAGAAGCGGGAACAAGCCTTCGCGCTCGCGGCGCAGGTAAGCGCGATGCGCCTCCAGGTAGGCTTTCAGATCTTGTGCGAAACGATCCATTGGCAAAATATTATCCATTAGGATCATATCGATATCGTTGGATAGCCGTTGCAGCCGCGGTTTAAGCTCCCGATAGTCAGCCGCCATTTGCTCCATCAGCGGGAGATGCTCAGGCGCTTTGGCCTCTAGCCGCTCTACACATATCCGCTCTAGTGGGGTGGCAAAGCCCTCCATGTAGGAAAGAATGTAGTCCACCACTTCGCGCATCAACTGAAAGTTAGGGCGCTCCCCCAGCGCCAGAGTTTTCTGCTTAAGCTGAAGCACATGGAGCATACGTGCCATATTGGCATGATCTAGACGCAGTTGGTTTAACATCGTGCCGTCTCCTCTAGTAAGTGTCATGCTTGCCGCCCCCTACAGGAGCCTGGCACGCGGTCATCAGCGGTATCTGCTGATTTTGACTGGTTTCAACTACACTTGCATTACTGTTTACCATGCGTTCCGCGACGATTGCTAGCCAGCCGCCGCGACTACCGCAGGTGCTTTTTCTTTAGCCTTGTTTACAGCCTATCCATATAGGCTTTCTCGTCGGTTAAGCCAAAGGTAGTCTTACAGGACGCTGTTTACCACAGACACTTGTTAATAGCGTGTTGTTCAACGTCTCGATTTACAACGGAAGTTTACATGGATCTTTTTGACCGCCAGCATGCGTCGCCCACCGAAGATGCACCGCTCGCTTATCGCATGCGGCCGCTGACGCTTGACGACTATGTTGGCCAGCAAGCACTGGTAGGGCCAGACAAACCACTGCGACGCATGGCGGAGTCTGGCATGGTGCGCTCAATGATTTTATGGGGGCCGCCTGGAGTGGGTAAGACCACGCTTGCAGAACTTCTGGCGCGTGCCTCGAGCGCCCACTTGGAACACCTGAGCGCGGTAATGGCCGGGGTAAAAGAGATTCGCCTGGCGGTTGAGCGTGCCCAACAAAGCACCTCGCCGACACTGCTTTTTTTAGATGAAATTCACCGATTAAACAAAAGCCAGCAGGATGCGCTGCTACCGCACGTTGAGTCAGGCCTACTGACCCTAATTGGCGCGACGACCGAAAATCCCTCATTTGAAGTGAACTCCGCCCTGCTATCCCGTGCCCGGGTCTATGTCCTTAAATCCCTCAACCAGGATGAGTTGATAACGGTTATGCGCCAGGCGCTAAGCGATCATCAACGCGGCTTGGGCAAGCGCGCTATCGACATTGAAGACGGCGTACTGGAAGCTCTGGCACACGCCAGCGCAGGTGATGCTCGCCGCGCACTAGGGCTGCTGGAAACCGCCTGCGACTTTACTGAACCAAGTAATGGCCGGGAAGTGCTTAATAAAGCGGTGCTGGCCGATGTGGTCGGCCATCAGTCAAGCGCCTTTGATAAGCAGGGTGATGGCTATTACGACCTGCTTTCGGCGATTCATAAATCCATCCGCTCATCGCGCCCGGATGCGGCCTTGCTGTATATGGCGCGCTTTATACAAGGCGGCGGCGATCCGCTGGACATCGTGCGCCGCTTAACCGCCATTGCCTCTGAAGATGTGGGCAATGCAGCCCCCCGCGCCTTGCCCTTGGTAATTTCCGCCTGGGATGCGTATTTACGCTTGGGTGATTACGAAGGTCAGCGGGCCATTGCCCATGCGGCTATTCACTTAGCAGTAGCCCCTAAAAGCAACCGCATTGACCGCGCTTGGAAAGCGGCCAAACAGTTTGCCCAGCAGCAGCCACAGTTAGAAGTACCTAGCTATTTACGTAATGCGCCCACCAAACTCATGGAGCAGCTAGGTCACGGTGAGGGGTATCGCTATGCCCACAACGAACCTGACGGTTATCCAGCGGGTAGCGCCCATAGCTGCTGGCCCGACGGACTACCCAGCGCCCGTTTTTACGAGCCCAGTACGCTAGGACAGGAGAAACGCTTTGGGGAGATAATGGCGTGGCGGGAGCAGCGTGACCAAGAAGCAGATCAGGCGCCCTGAGGCGCCTGATCTGGTCGAAAACGTAGCTAAAAACAGGTGATTTTAGAATCCTTCGCGGATCACATCCGTGCCTTCCGGAATGTCAAAATCAAACATGCTGCGGTCGATATTGCCATTTCGGGTAATATTACTAAACGTAATAGCCGTACGCTGGCCTGTGCTGTCCATCATCCATAGCTCGGTCAGCGTTTGGTCATCAAACACCATGCTTAGCTCTTCAAACAGCGTATCCGCAGAAGAGGGAATCAAAGTGAACACATCATCTCCGTTATCTTGCTCATAAAACACCTCGTAGCTGGCGGTCAAATCAGAGGCGTTACCCGACAGCAGAAGCGCAGGCGTATGGGAAACTCGGTTATCCATTGCCTGCACGGTTACCTGCTCCAGATCCGGGTCGTACAGGTGGACGTCGCTACCGTCTGATACCACAATTTGTGAATACGGCGCTTCTACTTCCCAACGCAGCATGCCGGGACGCGAGAGCCACATTTCACCACGTGCACTCTGCAAACGCTCACCATCGCCACCTAATATCTGCTGCTCAAACGTTGCGTGATAGCTCTCTAGCGGGTCGAGTCGCTCGGTCAAGCGCTCGGCTGCGTCATTTGCCCATAAGGCAGAGGATGCAAAGGTTAACCCCAGTGCGCTGGCAGCCAAGACTAATGTTGAAGTGCGTCGTGTTTGAGTATCGCGCATTACTGTACTCCCTAGGCAATGATTGCCGAAAAGCGGTCGTGCTTAAGCCAGTTATTCTAACGAACGGCATTAAGACGTTCCATGTGGCTTCTATGACGCGAAAAGCGCCGTAGGGTTTCACCTACGGCGCGACTTCCACGTTTGTTGCATGATTTATAACGCGTTTACTGCCGCTTTAGTGACCAACAGGCGGTGGCGCTAGTACCTCGCGGGCACCATTGGTACCCATTGAAGACACAACCCCTGCGCCCTCCATGGCTTCCACTAACCGTGCTGCCCGGTTATAGCCAATTTTGAAACGGCGCTGCACCGCGGAGATCGATGCTTTACGGGTTTGGGTAACGAATTGAACCGCCTCGTCATAAAGCGCATCCTGCTCAGCGTCGTCGCCATCTACCCCGTCGGCTTCTAAGCCGGTTAATGCATCTGCCGAAACACCCCCGGAAAGAATCTCTTCAATGTACTCGGGCGAACCTCGGCGCTTCCAGTCATCTACCACACGGTGGACTTCATCATCATCTACAAAGGCACCGTGAATACGGTTAGGCGGGCCAGAACCAGCAGGCAGATAAAGCATATCGCCGTGGCCTAGCAAGCTTTCCGCACCGCCTTGATCCAGAATAGTGCGTGAATCAATCCTCGATGAGACCTGAAACGCCATCCGCGACGGAATATTGGCCTTGATCAAACCGGTGACCACATCAACAGAAGGCCGCTGGGTAGCCAGAATGAGATGGATACCCGCTGCACGCGCTTTTTGTGCCAAACGCGCGATTAACTCTTCGACCTTTTTGCCCACAATCATAAACATATCGGCAAATTCGTCGATTACCACCACAATGTAGGGCAGCTTTTCGAGAACGGGTGGTGTTTGGTGCATTTCCCAGGGTTGCGGTTCCCACAGCGGGTCGGCCACCTGGGCACCAGCACGTCCGGCCTCATCCAAGCGGCCATTAAAGCCGGCGATATTTCGCACGCCCATGGCAGCCATTAGTTTATAGCGGCGCTCCATCTCTGCCACACACCAGCGCAGGCTATTGGCAGCCTCTTTCATGTCGGTAACCACAGGCGCCAGTAAATGGGGGATGCCGTCGTATACCGATAGCTCCAGCATTTTCGGGTCGACCATAATCAACTTCAGCTCATCGGGCGTGGCCTTGAGCAGCATCGAAATCAGCATGGCGTTTACGCCTACCGACTTACCCGAACCCGTGGTGCCTGCCACCAGTAAGTGAGGCATTTTTCCCAGGTTAGCCACCACCGGGCCGCCGCCAATATCTTGGCCTAACGCCATGGTAAGCGGCGAGGTTTCCTGCTGGTAACGATCAGAGTCGATAACCTCACGCAAACGGATCATCGCCCGATGGGGATTGGGAATCTCAATACCTACCGTTGGTCGCCCTGGGATCACTTCCACAACGCGAACGCTCTTAACCATCAACGAGCGCGCCAGGTCTTTAGCAAGGTTGCTGATTTTAGAAACCTTCACTCCCGCGGCGGGTTTAATCTCAAAGCGGGTAATGACCGGCCCAGGCCACGTATCGACAACTTCCGCTTTAACCCCATACTTACGTAGTCGCACTTCCAACAGCTCCGCCATATCCGACAGTTGCTCATCGGTATAGTTGGGTTGATGCGGCTCTGGTGGCGTTAACAGCTGCAGGCTAGGCACATCCCCTTCTGGCTCGTCCAGGGTTTCAAACACCGGGCGCTGGCTCTGCAGGTGCTCAACGGTCCATAGCGTGGGGCCGTTATCAGCCTCCTCGGCTGGCTCGGAGAAGGTTGGCTCGTGACGCGCGGATGTCACCGCCGGTGCGGATGGAGCGTCGTCTTCGTCTTCATCCCATACTGGCTCAGGCACAACTTCCGGCACACGCTCGCGACGGGATTCCGCTGCTATAGGCATCACTGGATCAGTCGTATCCGCAGGGGGGCGTGGCGATACCCTTGGCAGAGGGGCCTGCTGCTCAGGCTCAGGGACAGGCTCTGGTTCGGGCTTTAGCTCAGGAACAAGATTCTGTTCTGTTTCTAGCTCTGATTTTGGTTCTGGTTCTGATTCTTTAGCAGACAGCGGCACATGCCGCTCAATGGGCTCATCAGGCGTATTAGTACGCATCGCAAAAGCGTCTGCCCGCGGCGGCGCACTAGGCGTTGGCTCAGGCGCTTTTGCAGGCTCAGTGGCAGCAGGCTCAGTGGCAGTAGACTTAGAGTGCGCTGGCTCAACCGGCACTTCTGTCGGCTCTACCTTAGCGGCGGGCCACTCTTTAGGCGCCGCCGCCGCCTCCCACGGAATGGATGTATCCATCGTGGCTGAGGGCGCTTCATCAGCGCTTGCAAACGCTGTGGAGAAACTGGGCTCGCGCCGTTCACGGCCGCGAACACGCGTAGACTCAGACTCATTACTGCCAGATTCTGCGCTAACGGCTACCGTGCTACCCAATGCTGCTTTCTTGTGAGCTTTCTCAACGCTCTCCTCATCCTCTTTTTCAAAAACGTATTCAGTCTCTTTTTCGATATCTTTTTTAGCGCTGTCTGGCGTCTCCACATGGTGCTCTTGGGCAAACAGTTTAGGCTCCATCACACTCGATTTAGGCGTATCGGCAGCAACTGAACTAGACCCAGCAGCTTTCGGCTCATCGACCCGAGAGCGCTCTTTTACCTTTTGCGAAGCTGCTTTAGCCGCTGCACGGACAGCAGCGCGCTCAGCCCGTTTCTCTTGCCCTTTCGCACGCCGAGCGCTGAACCAGCCGCCTAACTTACATAGTCGACGTCCCACCTCATCGGCGACCTGCAACCACGACATGCCGCTAAATAACGGAAAGCCGATTAAAATAAGCGCGGCAGCTATTAGCCCTACACCACCGCTGCTCACCAACGGCTTTAGCGTGCCGACTAAGCCCTCACCTAAGATGCCGCCAGAGGCATAGGGTAAAATACTGTTGGGGTGATAAAAATGCAGCGCGCCAAGCATCGTGGTGCCAAACATCAGTAGCAATAAGCCACCGGCATGCACAGCAATAGCGACGGGGTCTACTTCAAAACGTACTTGGCGGGAGCGCATGAGCCACCATGCGGCGTAACCCAACATACCCGGCCACCATAGTGCACTGGCCCCCAGCAACGAGTAGAGAACATCGGCAAGCCACGCACCCACGGGGCCCATCCAGTTACGCACATCGGTTTCCGGCCCTTGATACGACCAGCCAGGATCTGCGGGGTGGTAACTAAACAGTGCTAATAACAGGAACACACATAGCGCAAGCAACACCACGACGACGCCTTCGCGTACCGAGCCTTGCAAGCGCAAACCAAACCGGCGGGCTTTATCCTTTGCAGCTTTCACCCTGGCCGAAGAACTTGATGATGATGGTTGACGCGAATTTCGCTGCGTTCGCTTGTCTACCGCCTTATTTACTTTCAAGCGACTCTCCCTTTACACCTCAATGGCGTCTTTAATCCACTTGCGAGTTTGCATCATACCGAGCATCCTTGCGCCGTCACAGAGCTTCTTGAAGCGCTCAGTAACAGGAGCAAGCAATGCTACCTTGGCTTTCATCGCCACATCCGCTATTTCCTTCTACCGCACTGGCCCTCGACTCGCCAAACGGCTTACTGGCAGCAGGGGGAGAACTCTCCCCAAACTGGCTAGTTGACGCTTACCGGCGGGGTATTTTCCGTGGTACAGCGACGGTGAACCCATTTTATGGTGGAGCCCTAACCCGCGCATGGTCTTGCAGCCTGCACAGTTTATACTCCGCCGCAGCCTTGCCAAACGTCTACGTAATGGTGGCTTTAGCATCACGCTAGATCAACACTTTGAGCAAGTGATTGACGCCTGCGCTGCCCCTCGCCAGGGCGAGTCAGCTACATGGATCAACGCCGATATGCGCAGTGCTTATCAGCGCCTCCACGAACTTGGCATTGCCCATAGCATTGAAGTGCATCAGGCAAATCAGTTAGTGGGCGGTCTTTATGGGTTAGCTATGGGGCCCGTATTCTTCGGTGAATCAATGTTTTCAAATGTTCCCGATGCATCAAAAATAGCTCTTGCCCACTTAGCCCGTGCCATGCAGAGCCACGGTGGTGAGCTAATTGACTGCCAAATGCATACACCTCATTTGGCCAGCCTTGGCGCAACAACGGTCGCCCGGGAGACATTCATCAACTATCTTGAGAAGTGGTTGCCGGAAAAAGCATTTAGATTAACACCTTCAGCCCATACAGCACCCATCGTGCCAACCTCGCCCTGGCTAACGGCCATAGCGTTGGCTGATCAACCCTAATGGCTGAACACCAGTTTAAACAAGGAGGCAAGCCGTGAGTAGTAACGCCCCTCGCCGCCCTGTGCGGGATTTGCGCTTCTTCCTGACTGTGCCACACGCTTGCAGCTACCTGCCCGACAGAGAAGCTACCACGCTGTTTTTAGACCCCCAAGAGTCGCCAGTTCCAGGTGTTTACGACTCACTTTCACTGTTAGGGTTTCGTCGCAGCGGCCGCCATTTGTATCGTCCGCATTGCGAAGGCTGCAATGCCTGCCGCTCGGTACGTATTCCCGTTAGCTACTTTAGTGCCAACCGCACGCAACGAAAAATTTTACGCCGCAACCAGGATATTACAACGCGGGTAATTCCTGCGCGCTTTTTACCTGAACACTACGCGCTTTATGCTGACTATATCCGGTTACGCCACGCAGACGGCGACATGTACCCTCCCAGTCGAGAGCAGTACCGCACCTTTCTCACCCTAGATGAGCCTTATGCACAGTTGTTGGAAATGTATTTGGGTGAGGAGCTAGTGGCCGTCGCCGCCTTTGATCAGTTAGAACACGGCCTTTCTGCAATCTATACGTTTTTTGCGGTAGGCGATGAGCTGGACAAGCGCTCACTTGGCACGCTGGCAATTCTTAAATTAATCGAGCTCTGCCGTAAAAAAGCGCTGCCTCACCTCTATTTAGGTTACTGGATTGAGGAGTGTCGAAAAATGCGCTACAAACGGGCCTTTTCGCCTATGGAGATGCTTGATGGGCGGCACTGGCGGCCATTAATTGACTAATCTTGCCAGCTTTTTTGCCTTGACGGCGGGCTTGCGGCACAATATAGCGCTGTTTCTTCGGCGCCTGAGATATAATAACGCCTTACGAAGCGACCGTTCGACTAACCGTTGTCTTAAATACTACGTTAAATAAGTGAGGATCTGCCTATATGGCACGCGAAGATCATATTGAAATGGAAGGCGTTATTGTTGATACCCTTCCCAACACCATGTTCCGTGTTGAGCTTGAAAACGGCCATGTCGTTACCGCTCACATTTCTGGCAAGATGCGTAAAAACTACATCCGCATCCTGACGGGCGATAAGGTAAAAGTGGAACTGACGCCTTACGATCTTTCTAAAGGCCGTATCGTTTACCGTTCGCGCTAAGCCTTGATGCGCTTGTTGAGCAGACTCTGCTAGTGCGTGCACATCTAAGTTAAATACGGCGCCGCTCCCTGGAAACGACAACGCCCCGTCGATGACAGGGCGCTGTGCGTTACTGCTTTACTAGCTTAGGCTGACAAACACACTGACTCTTTCAGCTATGAACTTCAGGCATAAAAGAGCCAGGCATGATGCTTAACAGCGACTTAGCGCCCTTATCAGGGCGCATCCGCCATTTCCGATTCGGTAGAAAGATGCAGTTCGCCTTCTTCTAGGCTTACATGCACAATTCCCCCCTGGTCTGCCAACTCGCCAAACAAAATCATCTCAGCCAACGGCTTTTTAAGCTTCTCTTGGATGAGGCGAGCCATGGGACGAGCACCCATGTCCGGATCATAGCCCTTCTCTGCCAGCCAATCTCTTGCGGTGTCATCCACTTCCAGTTGAACGCGCTTCTCATCAAGCTGTGCCTGAAGCTCAATCAAGAACTTATCAACCACGTTGCGCACCACAGAGGTATGCAGCGCATGGAATTGAATAATCCCGTCCAGGCGGTTGCGGAACTCTGGCGAGAATGTTCGACGAATCACTTCCATGGCATCGGTGGAGTGATCCTGATGCTGGAAACCAATTGACCGACGCGATGCCTGCTCAGCCCCTGCGTTTGAGGTCATGATCAGAATAACGTGCCGGAAGTCCGCTTCGCGGCCATTGTTATCTGTCAGGCGACCATGATCCATTACCTGCAGCAACAGGTTAAAGACTTCCGGGTGGGCCTTTTCGATCTCATCTAGTAGCAGAACACAATGGGGTTGCTTGGTTACCGCTTCGGTGAGCAAACCACCCTGGTCGTAACCTACGTAGCCAGGAGGCGCGCCAATCAAGCGTGATACGGTGTGGCGCTCCATGTACTCCGACATATCAAAGCGCACCAGCTCGATGCCCATGATATGCGCAAGCTGTTTAGCCACTTCGGTCTTACCGACACCGGTAGGCCCTGCGAACAGGAAGCTGCCCACGGGTTTATCTGGCGACTTCAGCCCAGCACGAGACAGTTTTATCGCGGCAGATAGTGAATCAATCGCTTCATCCTGGCCGAACACGAGCATTTTCAGATCGCGGTCGAGCTTTTCAAGCAGCTTCCGATCCGAGCTTGAAACGCTTTTCGGCGGAATGCGCGCAATGGAGGCAACAACGGCTTCGACATGCTCCACATCAATGGTTGGCGTACGCACTTCAGGCGGCAACATACGCTGGTGCGCGCCCGCTTCGTCAATCACATCAATGGCTTTATCGGGCAAGTAACGATCGTTAATGTAGCGATCCGCTAAGCGCGCAGCACTCTCCAAGGCACCATCGGTGTACTTGAGTTCGTGGTGCTCCTCAAAACGTGAGCGCAACCCTTTAAGAATTTTGATGGTGTCTTCCACAGAGGGCGCCAGCACATCCACTTTTTGGAAGCGACGCGCCAGTGCACGATCTTTCTCAAAAATACCGCGAAACTCTTGGAAAGTCGTTGAACCGATGCAGCGTAGCTCGCCAGAAGAGAGCAAGGGCTTTAACAGGTTAGACGCATCCATCACGCCGCCAGAGGCCGCTCCGGTACCAATGACGGTGTGAATTTCATCAATAAACAACACTGCGTTTGGCTGCTTACGTAATTCACTAAGCAAGCTTTTGAGGCGTTTTTCAAAATCGCCGCGGTACTTCGTCCCCGCCAGCAGTGCGCCCATATCCAGTGAATACACAACGGCGTCGGCAATAACGTCCGGCACGTCTTCTTCAACGATGCGCTTCGCCAGGCCTTCAGCAATAGCCGTTTTACCTACCCCAGCCTCACCGACCAGTAGCGGGTTGTTCTTACGCCGACGCGCAAGAATCTGCACCACGCGCTCAAGCTCGTGGTCTCGGCCAATCAACGGGTCAATTTTACCCTGGCGCGCTTGCTCGTTTAAATTGGTGGCATAACCGGTGAGCGGGTGAGCAGCACCTTCTGCACTGCCCTCTTCGGCATCTTCACTTTCTGGGGAAGAGGGAGACTGCGCAGGGCCATGGCCCGCTACTTTTGAAATTCCATGGGCGATGTAATTCACCGCATCAACACGCGCGACACTCTGTTGCTTCAGGAAGTAAACCGCTTGGCTCTCCTGCTCGGAAAAAATAGCAACTAGCACATTCGCACCGGTGACTTCACTTTTACCGGATGACTGTACATGGAACACCGCACGTTGCAGCACACGCTGAAAACCAAGCGTTGGCTGCGTTTCACGATCGCCCTGGCCTTCGGGGATCAGGGGCGTGGTCGAGTTAATAAAATCCTGCAGATCGGACCGCAGCTTGTCGAGGTTTGCCCCACACGCCTTCAGTACATCCACCGCAGAGGCATTGTCCAGCAATGCTAGGAGCAGGTGCTCAACGGTCATGAATTCGTGGCGCTTGGAGCGTGCCACGGTGAAGGCCGTGTTCAGGGTCAGTTCAAGTTCTTTGCTCAGCATGGCAGTCCCCTTTTCGCTACTACCTAGGGCATATTGCCACCTAGGGGTTGCATCGGATCAGTTTAATCGACCGGCACTTTCAACATCGGGTACAAATGGCGCGGTTGCAAGCCCCTCCGCTAATTTTTTTCAACGCTTTCAGTTAGCAGATTCGATATCACACATTAATGGGTGCTCGCATTCACGGGCGTATTCATTTACTTGATAACTTTTAGTTTCGGCAATGTCGCGGGTAAAGATACCGCAGGTAGCTTTCCCCTGGGTGTGCACCGCAAGCATTACTTGTACCGCTTTTTCACTATCCATACCGAAAAAGCCTTGCAAAATTTCTACGACAAACTCCATAGGAGTGTAATCGTCGTTATGTAGCACCACTTTATAGAGCGGCGGCTGAGCCAACTCAGGCTTGGCTGTTTCCACCGCCAGGCCATCATCATGGTCAGGCATATCAGGGCGTGACATGCCTGCTTGCAGGATAGTCGCCAGGCATGAACTGTGAACATTGGGCATAAGCAGCAAGGGATATCGTCTCTCAGCTGTCGCGCGGCATCTGGTATGAGTCTTTACATCTATAAGACGCGCGGCGCCAGCAAGGGTTCATGGAAAAAACAAATTATCACACTGGGCGAGACAAAAAACCCTCGCCCGGCTAGCGGACGAGGGGTGATAGCAACATTTTTAATGCGCTATGCCCAGCGGCAGCACGAACGGCTGCTGGGTGTGGGTATTAGCCTTTAGCGACCATCGCAAGGGCGTCATTGAGCGTTTTGCTCGGGCGCATTGCTTGGCTGGCCAGCTCACCATTGGGGTGGAAGTAGCCTTGAATGTCCATGGTTTGGCCTTGAACACTGTTTAGCTCATCAACGATGGTGGCTTCATTGGCTTTCAGGGTTTCAGCCAGACGAGCAAAGAGGGTTTTCATCTCTGCATCCTGATCCTGCGCGGCCAGTGCATCGGCCCAGTACATCGCTAGGTAGAAGTGGCTGCCACGGTTATCAAGCTCACCTACTTTACGCGATGGTGACTTGTTGCTGTCGAGGAATTGGCCGTTCGCCTCATCCAGCGCTTTGGCCAACAGCGTCGCACGCTCGTTACCAAAGGTGCTGCCCAAGTGCTCAAGGGACGCCGCAAGTGCTAAAAATTCGCCCAACGAGTCCCAACGCAGGTGATTCTCTTCCAGGAACTGCTGAACGTGCTTGGGCGCTGAACCGCCCGCGCCGGTTTCAAACAGGCCACCACCGTTCATCAACGGCACAATAGAGAGCATCTTGGCACTGGTGCCTAGCTCCATAATCGGGAACAAGTCGGTGAGGTAGTCACGCAGCACGTTACCGGTAACGGAGATAGTGTCTTCACCTTTACGAATACGCTCAAGGGAGAGCTGCATAGCATCTACCGGCGCCAGGATACGAATATCCAGGCCAGCGGTATCGTGCGCCTTCAGGTAAGTTTCTACCTTCTTGATCAGCTGCGCATCGTGGGCACGGTTAGCGTCGAGCCAGAAAATGGCTGGCGCACCGCTGTCACGGGCACGGGTGACGGCAAGCTTCACCCAATCCTGAATCGGTGCATCTTTGGTCTGGCACATACGCCAGATATCGCCGGCTTCCACCGGGTGGCTGAACAGCGTTTGGCCTGACTCATCCGTCACAACCACCGTGCCCTCAGCCTGAATGTGGAAGGTTTTGTTGTGGGAGCCGTACTCTTCCGCTTTTTGCGCCATCAGGCCCACGTTAGGCACGCTGCCCATAGTGGTAGGATCAAAGGCACCATGTTTTTTGCAATCGTCAATTACTGCTTGGTAAATGGTCGCATAACAGCGGTCTGGGATAACCGCCTTCGCGTCCTGCAGTTCGTCGTTGACGTTCCACATTTTGCCAGAATCGCGAATCATGGCGGGCATAGAGGCGTCGATGATGACGTCGCTAGGCACGTGTAGGTTGGTAATACCCTTGTGGGAATTCACCATCGCCATTGCGGGGCGTTCCTGGTAAAGCGCCTCAATATCGCTTTTGATCGTTTCTTGCTGAGCGCTAGGCAGCTTTCCAATCGCGCTGTAAAGATCGCCGATACCGCTATTGGGGTTGAAGCCAACCTCTTTTAACGCATCCGCATGCTTTTCGAGTACGTCTTTGTAGAACTCCTCAACCACGATGCCGAACATGATCGGGTCAGACACTTTCATCATGGTGGCTTTCAGGTGCAGCGAAAACAGCACACCAAGCTCTTTGGCATCATTGATCTGGCCATCGATAAAGCTGCGCAGGCGGCGGCTGCTCATGCTAGCAGCGTCGATCACTTCGCCTTCAAGCACAGAGAGGCTTTCTTTCAGTACAACGTTGGTGCCATCTTTTTGCTGCAGCTCAATTTTAAGCTTAGTGGCCTTCTCCATAACAGCAGACTGCTCGCTACCGTAGAAGTCACCTTCGCTCATGTGAGACACGTGGGACTTCGAGTCCGCGCTCCATTCACCCATGCGGTGCGGGTATTTACGCGCGTAATTTTTTACTGATTTTGGCGCACGGCGATCAGAGTTACCTTCACGTAGCACGGGGTTTACCGCGCTGCCCTTGGCTTTGTCATAGCGCGCTTTAATGGAAGTTTCTTCGTCGTTCTGCGGCTCTTCCGGGTAGTCCGGCAGTGAGTAGCCTTGGCCTTGCAGCTCTTTAATAGTGGCTTTCAACTGCGGGCCGGAAGCACTGATGTTCGGCAATTTGATAATATTGGCTTCAGGCGTGGTAGCCAACTGGCCAAGCTCGGCCAGGTCATCGCTAACGCGCTGGTCTTCGCTGAGCGCGTCGGGAAACTGCGCCAATACCCGCGCGGCCAAAGAGATATCCCGCGTTTCAACTTCGACACCAGCAGAGTCAGTGAAGGCATCAATGATCGGTAACAAAGAGTATGTTGCTAGCGCAGGGGCTTCGTCGGTGAGCGTATAAATGATCTTCGGCGTTGTGGACATTTTTGCGTTAACCTCTTTTTTTCTGTCGCTGTGATTATAAAAAATCTCAAGCTAAGCGGCGCATTCAAACAAAGACCAGGCCGCGAAG
>NZ_JAFWFN010000048.1 GCF_017515565.1 Halomonas sp. | reverse complement strand
GCTTGCTTTTGCCGCTACGGTTGAATGGACCTTGCATGGCAGACTCCCTTAACTGGCGTTAGGCTTGCCGTCACGGCCTTGCAGATTACGGTGCAAGATAGCGTGAAACTCTTCGGCAAAGTCTTCATATTTACCCAGTAAACGAGCCGCATCATTTGACAGGCGGTTATAAAAAATTACCGCCGGGATAGCAGCAAAAAGCCCCATGGCTGTAGCAATCAAGGCCTCTGCAATCCAAGGCGCGACCGTTGCCAAGGTGGCTTGCTGTGTCATGGAGAGCGCTTGGAAAGAACCCATGATGCCCCACACGGTGCCAAATAGGCCGATATAGGGGCTAGCTGAAGCAACGGTGGCCAGGAAAACCAAATGTTGGGTTAAGCGGTCTTCTTCACGGGACCATGCAACGCGCATACTGCGCTGAACGCCGTCTAATACTGAGTCAGCATTGCGGGTTTTAGGCATTAGCCGATTGAACTCGCGAAACCCTGCTTGAAAGACATGCTCAGCTCCATGGCGCGGATCGTCGGCCGGAATTTCTCGGTATAGCTCGTTCAGGTCGACGCCGGACCAAAAAGACTCTTCAAATTGGTTGTACTCTTGCTTTGCTTTGCGCAGCGCAATGCTACGCTGGAAGATCACCACCCACGAGAGGATTGACCCCACTACTAGTAGCAGCATCACCAGTTGAACAACCGTACTGGCACTCATTATTAAGTGGGGAATGGACATGGTGTTATCGTTCACAGTTGCCCTCATCAATCAATTAGCGTCGGCTTATCCGACTGTGGTGATATTCGCGGTGATATCCGCCAAGCGTTACAAAAAAAACTCAGCATTCGTTAGCCGCACTATAAATCAAGCGCTTAAAAGCGTTAGGCTCCGCCTAGCAGGCTAAGCGTGGCGGGCCATTTCTTAGGCTTCAACGTCTTAGCACTCAAGCAGGCTATCTCGACTGTCGCCGCGCACAAGAGTTCCTCATTACGTTGAACCTGTTGTTCAAACGTCATACGACATCGCCCAACGGTTTCCACTGAGGCACTTACCATCAGTTGGTCATCTAAACGAGCTGGCTTGGCATAGTGACAGGCCAAGCGGTATACCACTAGCTGTGTTCCTTCGTCTAGCAGCATTTGCTGATTTATTCCTAATTCTCTCAGCCAGTCGCTGCGCGCACGCTCCATAAACTTCAGATAGTTAACGTAGTAGACAATCCCGCCTGCGTCAGTATCTTCCATGTAAACGCGTATTGGCATGGTAAAGCCGTGGCTCATGGGCGCCGCTCTCCTTCCACATTGACAGAGTGTTCATGGGGAACTCTATCAAAATGCAGCCACGCTTGGCGGGTCACCATACGCCCTCTCGGTGTACGCATCATCAAGCCTTGCTGAATGAGGTAAGGTTCAATAACGTCTTCAATGGTATCGCGCTCTTCACTTATCGCTGCGGATAGTGAATCCACACCCACAGGGCCACCATCAAATTTGTCGATCATCGCCAATAACAAGCGACGATCCATGTGATCAAGCCCATGATGATCGACATTTAGCATGTTAAGCGCGGCATCCGCTAAGCTAGCATCCACCACCCCGTTACCTTTGATGTCTGCGTAATCCCGTACACGCCGTAGCAGGCGATTGGCGATACGTGGCGTTCCCCGCGAGCGGCGGGCAATCTCCACAGCGCCTTCATGACTGGTCTCTACCCGAAGAAGCCGTGCCGAGCGAGAAACAATTTCAGTGAGCTCTTCTAGGTTATAAAACTCAAGACGCTGGACAATACCAAAGCGGTCACGTAGCGGTGACGTTAGTAGCCCCGCACGTGTTGTTGCGCCCACCAGCGTAAAAGGGGGCAGGTCGAGCTTAATAGATCGAGCAGCAGGCCCTTCACCAATCATGATGTCGAGCTGAAAATCTTCCATTGCGGGATAAAGCACTTCCTCAACAACCGGCGATAAGCGGTGAATCTCATCAATGAACAGCACATCGCCTGGCTCAAGGTTGGTTAACATCGCAGCTAAGTCACCTGCCCGTTCAAGCACTGGCCCGGAGGTTGATTTAAGCCCTACTCCCATTTCTGTCGCAATGATATTTGCAAGCGTCGTTTTGCCTAGCCCAGGGGGACCAAATACCAGCGTATGATCCAGGCTTTCCTCGCGAAGCCTGGCCGCGCCAATAAATATCTCTAGTTGCTCTCGCACCCTAGGCTGGCCGATGTACTCTTTAAGTCGCTTGGGGCGAATCGCGTGGTCAATTCGCACTTCTCCCTGTTCGGGTTCAGCAGCGATTAACCGGTCGTGTTCTAACATAGGGGCTCTTTTTTTGATGGCTTTCTTAACCGCACGCAGTGCCGTTACCCATAAATGAGCAATGACAATTACCCGTTCATACGATTCGTTAGAGCCGCTTTGATCAGCGCTTCTGTTGATTGATTAGGGTTAATATCAGCCAACATTTTAGACGCCTCTGTCAGCTTATAACCCAGGCTAACCAGCGCAGCTTCAGCATCTGCAAAGCTATCCCGAGGGGCTGGGCGGCCACTGGTAGCTTCCAGCGCTAGAGGTGCATGACTGCCATTTTCCCATTCGGGGAAGCGGTCGCGCATTTCAATGATCAAGCGCTCTGCGGTTTTTTTGCCCACCCCAGGGAGTTTGGTCAGCGCTTTGCTGTCATCGTCTCTAACGCAGCGCATAAAGGCATCTTCGTCCATCCCAGAGAGGATAGCTAACGCTAGCTTAGGGCCAACACCATTAACTTTGATCAGGGCGCGAAACAGCGCGCGCTCATGTTCTCGGGCAAAGCCGTAAAGGAGATGAGCATCATCGCGAATAGTAAGATGGGTATAGAGTGAAACGCTCTCCCCGGGTGCAGGCAGCGCTACTAGGGTATTCATTGAGGTCTCTAACTCATAGCCAACACCGTGAACGTCGATCACAATCCACGGGGGATGTTTTTCCAGCAGAGAACCGCTCAAACGACCAATCATAAGGTTACTCGCAACATTCAAAACAGCTGTTTACTATAAAGCCACTCTGTACAGATGACCAGTAGTGGTTAGAGTCGCCAGCGCCCTGAGGAGCGTCGGCTGCGCCCTCTTGACGAGGTCGTTGTGCTCAGCCCACTGCCTGCATAGGCATGGGTGAGCGCAATGGCTAACCCATCCGCTGCGTCGGCTTGTGGCGTAGCGGAGAGTTTGAGTATGGCTGTTACCATGTGCTGCACTTGGCTTTTATCAGCCCCACCTTGTCCGGTAACCGCCTGTTTAATTTGTCGTGCAGCGTACTCGCCGATACTTAATCCGTGGTTGGCGATACACACCAACGCAGCGCCTCGGGCCTGCCCTAGCTTAAGCGCTGAATCGGCATTTTTAGCCATAAAAACACGTTCAACGGCCACTGCATTAGGGCGATGCAGTCCGATGACCTCGGCTACGCCTGCATAAATTTGCGCCAAACGCTGCTCTAAGGCGCCTTCTGCGGTGCGAATACAGCCACTTGCGACGTAGTTTGGTGTGACACCAACAAGGTCAATCACCCCATAGCCGGTGATGCGCGAACCGGGATCAATACCTAAAATCCTAATAGTGGGGGCTGTTTCGATTCCATTCATTGTGCGTGCTCAACTGTGCTGGCAATAACATATCACTCATAAAAACGTTGCTAACAAAAACACCGACGCAGGGCGTCGGTGTTGGATAAAGCTTAGCGTAATTGAAAGCTATTCAGCAGCGTCAGCTTTGGCCTTTTGGCGCAGGCGTATGTTCAACTCTTTTAACTGGTCGAGGCTAACCTCGCCCGGCGCATCAGTCATTAAGCAGCCTGCGCTTTGCGTTTTCGGGAAGGCAATCACTTCACGGATTGTCTTAGCGCCCGCCATGAGCATCACCAGACGATCTAAACCGAAGGCTAAGCCGCCATGGGGCGGAGCGCCATACTGCAAAGCATCCAGCAAGAAGCCAAATTTCTCTTGCGCTTCCTCTTTGCCAATGCCAAAAATCTCGAACACCGTGCTCTGCATGGCCTGGTCGTGAATACGGATTGAACCACCACCCAACTCAGTGCCATTGAGAACCATATCATAAGCACGGGAAAGTGCTTTTGCTGGGTCTTCCTTTAGCGCTTCAGGCGAACAAGATGGCGCCGTGAAGGGGTGGTGAAGCGGGCTCAAGCGGCCATTATCGTCGGCTTCAAACATCGGGAAGTCAACGACCCACAGAGGTGCCCAGGCTTGGGTGTACAGCTCAAGATCAGCACCCAGTTTGACGCGTAGTGCGCCAATCGCTTCATTAACAATACGCGCTTTGTCAGCACCGAAGAAGATGATATCGCCATCCTCTGCACCCACACGGTCTAATAACGCTTCGACCACATTTTCCATAAACTTCACGATGGGCGACTGCAGACCTTCAAGGCCTTTGGCGCGCTCGTTAACCTTAATCCAAGCAAGGCCTTTTGCACCGTAAATGCCGACAAATTTAGTGTATTCATCGATCTCTTTACGGGAAAGCTTAGCGCCGCCGGGTACTTTTAGCGCTGCTACGCGGCCATCTTCGGCACTCGCCGGGCCTGAGAACACCTTAAAGTCGACCTGTTGCATTAAATCATCAACGTCGGTCAGCTCAAGGGGGATACGCAGGTCTGGCTTGTCCGAACCAAAACGGTTCATGGCTTCTTGCCATGTCATCCGCGGGAACTCTGGCAACTCCACGCTTAGTACTTCTTGGAACAGTTGACGAATCATGACTTCAGTAATGTTCATGATGTCATTTTCTTCGACGAAAGAAGCCTCGATATCAATCTGAGTGAACTCAGGCTGACGGTCAGCACGTAGATCTTCGTCGCGGAAACATTTAGCGATCTGATAGTAGCGATCAAACCCGGCCACCATTAACAGCTGCTTAAACAGCTGCGGCGACTGCGGTAGTGCAAAGAAGCTTCCAGCGTGGGTACGGCTGGGCACCAGGTAGTCGCGGGCACCCTCTGGCGTAGCGCGCGTTAGTACCGGGGTTTCAATGTCGAGAAAGCCTTGGTTTTCAAGATACGCGCGAACGTTATGGGAAATACGCGAACGCAGACGCAGCTTCTCAATCATGTCAGGGCGGCGAAGGTCAATATAGCGATGCTTAAGACGCACTTCTTCACCAACTTTGCCATGCTCATCAAGCTGGAAAGGCGGTGTAGCAGCGGTATTGAGCACTTCTACTTCTTTGGCCAGCACCTCAATCATGCCCGTGGGCATGTTGGGGTTTTGGGTACCTTCTGGACGCAGCCGGACACGCCCGGTAATACGCAGGACGTATTCGCTGCGGACGCGGTCGGCATGGGCAAACGCCTCGGCGGTATCAGGGTCTACAACGAACTGAGCGATGCCGTCGCGATCGCGCATGTCGAGAAAAATGACCCCACCGTGATCACGGCGACGGTGCACCCAACCACATACGGTGACCGTTTGATCCACCAAAGTTTCGTTAAGCTGGCCGCAATAATGGCTGCGCATGTCTAATCCTGTTCTGTTACGTGGCAATGAGGTTGTCGCGGGGCATTACGCCCCTGACAGCCGCAGCTAAGCCGCGGCGCCTTTGTTCGTTGGTGCGCTGGGGGATTCGGCCTTTGAACCCGTAGCGCTAGAAGCGGTTTGGCCATCGGCGACCAAATTCTTCTTACTGCCTGTCTTAAAATCAGTTTCGTACCAACCGCCGCCCGCTAAGCGAAAACCTGCCGCTGAAACTAAGCGTTCAAGTCCGTCGCGCTGGCAGGCAGGACACTCTTTAAGTGGGTCCGCGCTGATCTTCTGTAATTTTTCCATGCGATGGCCGCAGGCCTTGCACTCGTACTCATAGATGGGCATGTTGATAACTCCTGAAAAGCTCAACTCCAACAGACTAGGTTTTCACAGGCTAACGTTTTGACAAACATGACGTTAACAGGCTGTAAATATGTGGCCTGTCGGGATAAATTCCAAGACTGCGGTTGATAGAGCGACACATTATACCCTTTTGTGCCCCCTGCCGAGCAAGGCCAAGCGCCTACTGGCAGTTAATGGAGAGAATAAAATGCCCAATGCGGTCATGCTGGATGCCCAAAGCTTAGGACCCGATATTGATTTAACCGCAATTCAAACAGTTGTTAGTCATCTTGAAGTGTACGGGCAAAGCACCTCAGAACAAGCACTTGAGCGTCTTGCAGACGCCGAAATTGCTATCGTCAACAAGGTGAAATTGGATGCACTGACGTTAACACAGCTGCCCAAATTACGGCTTATTTGCGTGCTAGCAACCGGGCTTAACAACATCGATCTAGAAACAGCGAAAGCGCAAAACATTGACGTTAAAAATGTTACCGCTTACGGAACCGCCAGTGTTTCCCAGCATACGTTAATGTTAATCCTGACATTGGCAAATCGTCTGCCACGCTACCAGGCGGATATCGCTGCCGGTAAGTGGCAACAAAGTGACTTTTTTTGTTTACAAGAGCACTCAACCCTGCAGCTAGCAGGCAAGCAGTTAGTCATGGTTGGTCAAGGTGAACTTGGCTCGGAAGTGGCGCGTTTAGCAGAAGCATTTGGTATGCAGGTGACATTTGCCGCACGTCCAGGAAACGAGGCTGCCGACCAGCGACCGTCTCTTGATGAGTTATTACCCAGCGCCGATGTCATAAGCCTACACTGCCCCCTCAACGAGGCTACCAAGCACCTCATCAATCAAGAGCGGCTGGCAAAAGCGAAGTCTTCACTGTTGCTTATCAACTGCGCGCGAGGTGGCATTATCGATGAGGCCGCCGCCCTAGAAGCATTACGTACTGGCCAACTTGGTGGGCTGGCAGTCGATGTATTGCCTACAGAACCACCTCGCGAAGGCCATGTGCTTTTAGAAGCGCTGGCGAAGGCGGAGCCGCTGAACCTGATTGTTACGCCCCATAACGCTTGGATTACCCCTGAAGCCCGTCAAAATATTGTGGCGTTAACGGCAGGCAATATTACGTCGTGGCAAACAGACGCAAAGTAAGAGCCCCGTTAATACGTCGAGAAATGATCAGGAGCGTGGTAGTCATCCAGCACTTCAAACGTCACATGGGTGACCCGCGCTCCATCAGGCCCTTGCCATAGCCACTCGCCAAGCACGGTCACAGCGCCGGTTTCTCCGCACATTGCCACCTCCACACGGCCATCTGGCAAGTTCTTAGCGTAGCCAGTAATGCCCAGCTTAAGCGCCTGCGCTTGCGTGCTATTTCTATACCACACGCCCTGCACCTTTCCTGTCACATAAGCACGCACACAACGTTTTTCCATGATTTAGCTCCTATTTAAATTAACTCGCGCTTAACCAGCACTGCGCTGTTACGAGGAACTAATGGGCGCCCACGGCGCAATAGCAGCGAGCGTGTAAAGGCAGCGCCAAATAGTAGAATTAACGAGCTGTAGTAGACCCATAGCAATATCATCACCACTGAGCCTGCGGCGCCATACGTAGACGCAGTAGCCGTGTAGGCTAAATACACGGCGATAATGTTGCGCCCTATTGTAAAGAGTACAGCTGTCACTACCGCTCCAATAAACACATCTTGCCAACTTAAAACCACATCCGGAAGCACCTTAAAAATCGTCGCAAAAAGCAGCACAACGACCGCTAATGAAATTAACGACTCAAGCGATGTGGTGAACAAACTGGCAAAAGGAAGGAGGTGATCTGTCGCTTGCAGCATTCCCCTTACTACTACCCCAAGTACCAAAGAGACAAGCAGAATAAAGCCAATAGAGAGCACCACTGTCAGCGACAGCAAACGGTTTTTGATAAATATAAACATACTATTAGAGGTAGGTTTAGCCGTTACGCCCCAAATGGTATTGAGCGAAAACTGCATTTGCGCAAATACAGTGGTCGCCCCAACGATTAGCGCAGCAAACCCAAGCAAAGTGGGCAGCAAACCAGACTCTTCAATACGCGACTGCGCCACTGCCTGCTCAATCGCAGAAGCAGCATCAACACCTAATGTACCCTGTAATTGAGCAACGATTTGCCCTTGGGCAGCGTCTTCACCCAGCACTACCCCAATAACGGTTACCGCAATGATGACAGTGGGCGCCAATGAAAACAGCGTGTAAAACGCCAACGAGCCTGCATAGCTAAAGGCGTTGCGCTCTAGCCATAATGAGGTTGCGTCTTGTACTACTTTCCACCAAAAAATAAGTGTGCGCTTGAACATATCCATTCCCTTAAACGACTTCATGGGGCGCCCTGGTCAAACATTAACGCCTGCTCGAGATAGTAAGCATACCTAACCCTAGCGCTGGGCGCAGGTATGACCACATTGCACCACTTCGCAGCCCACTCCATAATGGCGCTCATTTATCAACGATCAAGGAAGCGCTATGAATTCGGATGCTGTTGAATCTGCTACGGCTTACGACTTTGATTGTTTGGTATTTATCGGACGCTTCCAGCCTCCCCACCTGGGGCATTTAGCTATCATCCGAGAAGCGCTTAAACAGGCGAGACAAGTCATTGTCTTGGTGGGTTCTGCTTGGCAAGCCCGCTCACTACGCAACCCATGGCATTTTGATGAACGCCAAGCCATGATTCGTTCCGGTTTTGATGATGATGATAATCAGCGCCTAGAAATTACGCCGCTGCTGGACGCTCTTTATAATGACGATGTATGGGTAAGAGACGTTCAACGGAAAGTTCGTGACCTAGCAGCGCCTGCCAACGCCCGCTTGCCTCGCATTGGGTTAATAGGCGCAAGCCGTGGGCAGTCCAGTTACTATTTGTCCCTTTTCCCCCAGTGGGAGTCAGTGAGCGTACCCTTAGTAGAAGGCATTTCAGCTAGCCAAATACGCGAGCGCCTTTTTCGCTCGCTGGGCTCTACCGATGACTACCTAAGTACCGGTGCATATCATGACTTGCCGCCTGGGGTAGTGAAACGTGTGGGCAGCTTTTGCCAAGGCGACGCCTATCATCAGCTGTTAGAAGAGCAGCAATTGCTAGACCAATACCGGCAGGCATGGGCGCAAGCGCCCTACCCACCTATTTTTGTTACCGTTAATGCGGTGGTAGTGCAGTCGGGGCACGTTTTATTGGTTAGACGTACGGCGGCTCCCGGCAAAGGTTTGTTTGCTCTACCGGGGGGCTTTATCAACCCCCATGAGCGATTGTTAGATGCTTGTTTGAGGGAGTTGCGCGAGCGGCTACGCCTTAAAGTGCCCGAACCCGTTTTAAAAGGCTCCCTTCGCGGCCAGCGCTTATTTGACGAGCCGCATCGCAGTTGGCGGGGACGCACGCTAGCGGAAGCATTTTACTTCGCCCTTCGTCCTGACCAGCAGCTACCACGCCTTAAACCGGTTCGCGGGGGGGATCATGCGCGCTGGGTGGCATTGGCCGATTTAACGCCGGAAAGCCTGTTTGAAGACCACTTTTTTATTATTCAAAACTTTTTAGGGCTTCCTGCGGACTTTAGTAGTTTTTAGGCTTAGCGGCGTCAGACATCGACGCCGCTTAACTATGCCTGTAGAAAATCCCTTGGCAGTTTCATCATCTGACGCCACAGCCGTTCGACGCCTGGTTTATGCACTAATGAGCAGCGGTAGAGACGAATCTCGAGGGGAATATCCCAGCTTTCATCTCCGGCCCTTACCAGCCGGCCACTTTTCAATTCCTCACGAATACAAAAATCCGGAATCCACGCGGTGCCAACGCCTTGCAACACCATACCCTTTAAGCCTTCGGCCATGGCGGTTTCGTAAACAGTGCGAAGCTTCATACGCAGCGGGTCATTCTTCAGCAGCATTCGGACACTGCGGCCTAAAAAAGCCCCTTGAGTGTAGGCTAAATAAGGGATAGAGCTATCGCGCTGCAGCGAAAAAAGCGGCTCGCCATTCTCGTCAGGAAGGGTGACCGGTAACATTTTCACCTTCCCAATTGAAAATGAGGGGAATACTTCCGCATCTAATTGCATGGTGGCAAAGGGGTCATAGTAAGCCAACATCAGGTCACAATTACCCTCTCGCAGCACATGAATGGCCTCCCCTACATTCATAGCAACCAAACGGGTAGGCAGCTCCCCTAACCCTTTTTGTAACCGCGATATCCATGGCGGATAAAAGCTCAGCGCTAATGAGTGAGCAGCGACGATATCCAGCGCTTCGTTAGCGATAGATAAACCACGAAGATGCCCTAGTGACTCATTTAACTGTTCAACCAAGTTTCGGGCGGTAATTAAAAAAAGTTGCCCCTCCGACGTTAAGCCTATCGGGGTTGTGGTGCGATCAACCAGCGTCACGCCGATTGCTTGCTCTAATGCCCGAATACGTCGGCTAAAAGCCGGCTGTGTTACATGACGCTGTTTTGCCGATGCAGAAAAACTGCGTGTATTCGCCAACGCGACGAAGTCTTCCAGCCATTTTGTTTCTAAATTCACCCAAAACTCCTTGTGCCCAACCATTCGCAGCTGTTTTCGGTGCTCAGTTGATCACTGAATTGGCGCGGTCAAATAAGCAGCCCTTGATACGACTTTTTTCCACATAGAGCGCTGATTTATTTCATCCATGGTAACGCGTCGGCAGTGTGCAAAGTCCTCTTCCAGCATATTACTTACTTTCGCAGCAAACGCTGAACTAGGGATAAAAGCAGTTATTTCAAAATTAAGCCGAAATGAGCGGTTATCCAGATTTACGGTACCTACACTCGCTGCTTCATTGTCAATAAGTATTACCTTTTGATGTAAGAAACCGGGTAGATAACGGTATATTTTAACGCCTGCTCTTAGCATATCGGGCAGAAATGAGAATGCAGACAAGAATACCAGCAGATGGTCTGGCCGCTCAGGAATCATTACGCGAACATCAAGCCCCCGCATTGCTGCCAAACGAAGCGCATCTTGCACCCCTTGATCAGGCACAAAATAGGGGCTAGTCACCCATAGCCTTTCATTGGCACTATGAATTAGCTGTTGAATTAACAGGCTTGCAGTGTCCTGTTTATCAGCAGGTCCGGAAGGTACGATAACCACTTGGTGGTCTTCTTGCGGATGGGTTTCCGCATGCCAATTAAGCGTGATGACCTCATTGGTCGCCCAGTGCCAATCTTCCCAAAAAGCTTCTTGCAGGCCCAATACGCTCGGCCCTTGCAAGGCTAAATGGGTATCCCGCCATGGCCCATGGCGGGACCCCTGCCCCAAATACTCTACACCAACGTTAAAACCACCAACCCAACCCTTCTTGCCATCGGTCACCATAATTTTGCGGTGGTTACGAAAATTAAGCTGAAACCGATGCTTAAAACCTCGCGAAGACCGAAAGGCTTTTACGTCGATGCCCTCTTTGGTGAGCTCTCGAAAATAGCTTTGATTCAGCTTTCGGCTGCCTACTTCGTCATAAAGAAAGTAAACACGTACGCCCCGCTGTGCAGCTTGAATCAAGTGGCGCTGCAAGCGACGCCCGAGCTCATCGTCACGGACGATAAAAAACTGAAGCAACAGATAATCTTTAGCATCGTCTAAGCCATCGAAAAGACTTTTAAAGGTCGCTTCACCATCAATGAGTAGCTCTGCGCTGTTGCCCCTAGTTAAAGGCATCATCGCAAGCTGCTCCACAGCCTGAATGTCGGCGCTTTTGGGCAGCGCAACGTGGGGTTTGACGTTATTCCTGTAGCGTGCCAACACCCGCCTTAGAACGTTATCCCGGGCGCCTCTCGCCGAAACATAGCCATAAAACCGTGGGCGTCCAAAAAACCAGTACGCAGGTAATGCCACGTAAGGAAACGTGAGCAATGAAATGATCCACGCAACGGCACCTTGAGAGGTACGGCTCGACATTAACGCCATAATGGCTGACACAATCCCTAATAGGTGTATCAGCATAATACCTGTCCCTAATAACCATGAGGTCATTGACTATTCCTCGCCATCCGGTAGGGATCCTTTGTTTTATCGATTTACTGCCAATGCACAAAAGCCCCGCGTAGGACGGGGCTTGTTTATTTCGCATATTGCTTATGAATATATCAAGCAATTATGCCGACTGAGCAATAATTTCTTTCCATTTAGCTGGCCCGGTTTGATGGACAGAAGTACCAAGACTGTCTACCGCAACGGTTACCGGCATATCTTCCACTTCAAATTCGTAGATTGCTTCCATGCCCAGATCTTCAAAGCCGACCACACGGGATTTTTTAATTGCTTGGGCTACTAAGTAAGCCGAGCCGCCCACCGCCATTAAATAAACGGCTTCATTGTCACGAATTGCGTCGATGGCTACTTGGCCGCGTTCAGCTTTACCTACCATGCCTAGTAAGCCGGTTTCTTCCAGCATAGTACGGGTGAATTTATCCATTCGCGTCGCAGTCGTAGGGCCTGCGGGGCCAACCACTTCATCGCCAACGGGGTCAACGGGACCTACGTAGTAAATAAACCGGCCTTTCATATCGACAGGCAACGGCTCCCCTTTAGCAATCATATCAACCATGCGCTTGTGCGCCGCATCACGCCCAGTTAATAGCTTGCCATTTAATAGAAGCGTATCACCCGGCTGCCAGGTTTTAACTTCTTCAGGCGTTACGGTATCCAGGTTAACGCGTTTAACGTTATCCCCTGCTTCTCGGGTAATTTGCGGCCAGTCTTCAAGCTTGGGGGCGGGCAGCGCAACAGGGCCTGAACCATCTAGTGTAAAGTGAGCGTGACGGGTAGCTGCACAGTTGGGAATAATCGCCACCGGCTTATTAGCGGCGTGGGTAGGATAATCTTTAACTTTAATATCCAACACGGTGGTCAAGCCACCTAACCCCTGGGCACCGATGCCGCTTTTATTCACTTTATCGAACAGTTCAAGACGCAATTCTTCAGCACGGTTACTTGGGCCACGGGCCTGTAAGTCTTGAATATCGATAGGGTCCAGCAGCGCTTCCTTGGCAATTTCCATGGCCTTTTCAGCGGTACCACCGATGCCAATACCCAGCATGCCCGGTGGGCACCAGCCTGCTCCCATTTTTGGCAACTGTTCCATTACCCAATCCACTACGCTATCGGAGGGGTTGAGCATGGCAAACTTAGACTTTGCTTCGCTACCGCCACCTTTGGCAGCCACATGAATATCGACTTTGTCGCCAGGTACGATCTTGTAGTGAATAATCGCTGGCGTGTTGTCTTTGGTATTCTGGCGCCTGCCATCTGGGTCAGCCAACACCGAGGCACGCAGAACGTTATCCGGCAGCTTATAGGCGCGACGAACGCCCTCATTGATCATGTCGTCAAGGCTCAGCTCAGCATCCCAAGTGACATTCATGCCGACATGAACAAAAACCGTGACAATGCCGGTATCTTGGCAAATCGGGCGGTGGCCAGTGGCACACATACGCGAATTGATCAGGATTTGCGCTATAGCATCTTTGGCAGCGGGATTTTCTTCGCGCTCGTAGGCGGCTGCCATGGCATCAATAAAGTCTTTTGGATGATAGTAAGAGATGTACTGCAGAGCATCGGCAACGCTTTGTATCACGTCGTCCTGGCGGATCACGGTCATGGTCAAACAGCTCCTCGGTTATCGTCTTTTCCGCGGCCGTTAGTCGTCACTACTGCTATGGACTAATGCGTCAAACGTGGCCGTCCGGGTGTGGGAGGAGTATACCGTATTGCCTAGACAGCGGCAGCCGCTCAACGCTACTTCGGAGTCATAAACACTAATGATTTGATCTAAGTTTGAAGAAAGCAGCAAGATAACGGTATAACTTTTTTTAAGCAGGAAGTAGCTGGCAGTAGGGGCATAAATATAGCCGACGTGACCCAACCACCGTTCGCTCAATAACGCTGCCGCAGCGGTGACACGATAACCCTGCACGCTCAAAGGCGCTAAAACGCCACTGCCTTCGAGGCTCCTTCGCAGCAATTGCCTGCTCAATCCAGGCGTCAAGGTTGGTAACACCTGCCTGGCGGTATGCTCGATGAGTGATATCAATAATAGAATCGGCTAGCAGCGAGAGCTGAGAAGACGTTAAATCCACGGGTCGCATTTTAGGGTGGAGCTTAGAAAAAAATAGAATCTCCGTTCGCAGGTAGTTACCCAAGCCTGCCACCAGCCGCTGATCTAACAACAGCGCCCCCAAGCTTCTCCGCCGGAACTGGGGGGCATTTAAGCGCTTTTGCACATCACTTGAAGTTACCTGCTGGCTCAAAAGGTCTGGACCTAAACGCGCTAAAAATGGGTGTGAATCTAGCTCGTTTTCATGCCACAGCGACACATCCGATGCGCTATAAAGGCTCGCCGCCCTGCCCTCTGCCGTTAAACGAACGCGAAGGGAGCGTTTGGTCGAGGGCGGTTTCTCCTCTGAATGAAGCTTCCATACCCCATATAGCTGATTATGAGAGTACAGCACTCGCTGATCTGCAAAGCGAATCAGCATCGCCTTCCCCCAGGTATCCACTGCGCTTACTTGAATGCCGATTAACGAGCTAGCCTGTTTAGCAAGCTCGGGGAATGCAAACCACACATCATCCAAGGTTTTACCACGCAGCTGCTTTTCAATTTTATCTGCAGCACGGCGAATTTCAGGACCTTCCGGCATTGTTTATCCCAGCGCCAGCTGCTTTTCTTTCATTTGATGAAGCTGATCACGTAGACGCGCCGCCTCTTCAAACTCAAGGTTCTGTGCTGCTTCAAACATGGCGTCCTCAAGCTTACTGATAGCGCCTAGCAGGTCTTGTTTGCTCATAGTGGTCACATCGTACTCAGCAGCACTCTCCGCCACTTTGCGCTCTGAACCACGGCGACGACTGCTCTTTTTACCGGGCGCTTGGGCAGCTTCAAGAATATCAGCTACCGATCGCGTGACCGTCGTGGGGGTAATGCCATGTTTTTCGTTATGCTCAACCTGTTTGGCGCGGCGCCGATCGGTTTCATCAATCGCTTTACGCATTGAGTCGGTGATTCTATCGCCATAGAGTATCGCTTTTCCGTTGGCGTTACGGGCAGCACGGCCAATGGTTTGAATGAGCGAGCGCTCGGCGCGTAAAAACCCCTCTTTATCCGCATCCAGAATAGCCACCAGCGACACTTCTGGTATATCTAACCCCTCACGAAGCAGGTTAATCCCTACTAGTACATCAAATTTACCCAGCCGCAGGTCGCGGATAATCTCAACGCGCTCCACCGTATCAATATCGGAGTGCAAATAGCGCACACGAATACCATGCTCATCCAGATAGTCAGTTAGATCTTCAGACATCCGCTTGGTTAAGGTGGTCACAAGCACACGCTCGCCAACAGCGGTACGTAAGCCGATTTCAGAAAGCAGATCGTCTACTTGGGTGCTTGCCGGGCGAACTTCTATCTCAGGGTCTAAAAGCCCAGTTGGCCGCACCACTTGTTCTACTATCTGGCTGGCGTGCTCTGCTTCATATTTCCCCGGCGTAGCTGAGACAAAAATCGTCTGAGGGCTTATCGCTTCCCACTCCTCAAACTTCATCGGCCGGTTGTCCAGCGCAGAGGGGAGCCGGAAGCCATACTCGACTAGCGTCTCTTTGCGAGAACGGTCGCCCTTATACATACCGCCTACCTGGGGCACGCTAACGTGGGACTCATCTATAAACAGCAGCGCGTCATCGGGCAAGTAATCGAAGAAAGTCGGTGGCGGCTCGCCTGGGGCACGGCCCGAGAGATAGCGCGAGTAGTTCTCAATACCGTTGCAGTAACTCAGCTCCAGCATCATCTCAATATCGTAGAGTGTGCGCTGCTCAAGACGTTGCGCTTCCACCAGCCGCTCGTGCTTGCGCATCCATTCTAGGCGCTCTTTAAGTTCGCCCTTGATGGCATCAATGGCGCCCAAAATAGTTTCCCGCGGCGTAACATAGTGCGATTTGGGGTAGATCGTCATACGCGGCACCTCCCCACGGACAGCGCCGGTCAACGGATCAAACAGGCGAATTGTGTCAATCTCGCTATCGAACAGCTCTACCCGTACCGCCTCTTCGTCTGAGTCTGCCGGGAAGATATCAATGACATCGCCGCGTACCCGGTAAGTCCCCCGACGAAAATCCATATCGTTGCGGGTATATTGCAGCTCAGCTAGGCGGCGCAGAAAGGCCCGCTGATCAATCAGCTCACCACGGGTAAAATGCAGGCGCATTTTCAGGTACTGGTCGGGGTCACCCAGGCCATAAATAGCTGAAACCGATACGACGATTAACGCATCGCGTCGCTCCAGCAGAGCCTTAGTAGCTGACAAGCGCATTTGTTCAATATGGTCATTAATCGAGGCATCTTTCTCGATAAACGTATCAGAAGAGGGAACGTATGCTTCCGGCTGATAGTAATCGTAATAAGAAACAAAATATTCAACCGCGTTGTCTGGGAAAAACGACTTAAACTCCCCGTAGAGCTGGGCAGCAAGTGTTTTATTCGGCGCCATGACGATGGTGGGCCGCTGCAGCTGCTGTACCACATTTGCCATGGTAAACGTCTTACCCGAACCGGTCACCCCCAGCAGGGTTTGATGGGCAAGCCCCGATTCCAGCCCGCTGATTAAGCTACGAATTGCCGTTGGCTGGTCACCGGCAGGCTTAAATTTTGACTGTAGCCTGAACTCCTTGCTCATCATTACTCCCGTTCTGAGGATGGAACACTCAGTATGCAGCGTTACTCGGTGTGCGTCGTAATTTCTACCGTCGCCTGGGTCATCAGCCGCTGGATAGGGCAGCGATGACTGATCTCTTCCAGCTTGGTTCGCTGCTCCGGGTCTTCAATCCCGTGAAACATTAACGTGACGGCCAGCTTATAGACACCTTTTCGTTCTTGGCTATCATCGCGCTGAACCTTCACGGTGATGCCCTCTAGAGGCCACTGCTTGCGCTTTGCGTACATTTGCACGGTGATCGCTTTACAGGTACCCAGCGCGATATCGAAGTAATCATGCGGGTCGGGGGCACTACCATCGCCACCGACAACCGGCGGCACATCTGCGTACAGCGCTTCCAAACCATCAACCTCAACCCGTTGACGAAAAACGTGATTGCGCTCGCTGATAATCGTGATGGGCTTATGCATTACGATACCTTTACTCCAAGGTTAAGTTTTTCAACGGCTTTAATAAGCGTCTCGCGCTTAGCACGCCCTTCTACCTCAGCGCCATAACGGCCCACCTCAGCGCTATCGACGCCGTCTAACATCATTAATGCAGTCGTGATTTTATTGACCTGTTCAGGGGTGGTTACGCCCTTAAACGTTAGTGATTGATAAGCCATCCGCAGCCCTTTTGAAAAAATGAATCTATGGTCAGGCGCTTGCCGAAACCTATACAAATATGGTGCGCAGTAGTAGTCCAGTTAGAACGTCTAGTATGCCATAGCTGTCTTGCAATTGGCGCACGGCGCCCTCACCTAGTTAAGTCGCGCTTCAGTTTCATTCTTAAAATACAGTTTGTATGCTCTACATACATTAGCACTCTGCATCCATTATGCGCTCTACACTAAACTATTGTCGCTGAGGCATAGCTAGCTAATAGCCAGATACTAGCAACCACCTGCAATCAGGAGTTTTTATGGCGGCCGCCACTTTCCAGACCCAGCTAAATCGCAACGTACGTCTTACCCACCTTGGCGCTCTGGATGTGATAGGTGCGGATGCAGAAAAATTTCTACAGGGTCAGGCCAGCGCCCAAGTCAGTTTAGCGAATGGTCACTTTGCACCGCTAACCTGCTTTTGCACCCCAAAAGGTAGAATGCTGGCTAATGCCCAGATACTACGCTTAAGTGAAGAGCACTTTCGCTTGATAATGAGCGCTTCGCTAGTGGATATGCTGGCTACACACTTAAAAAAATTCGCTGCATTTTACCGTACAGAGTTAGTCACTCAGCCTACACTTACCTTTGTTGGCGCCAGCACAGAAGCCCTGCCGTTAGCTGAGGCAACGGGTATGACGCTACCTGACCTACGCGACACCCAACACAGCAATAGCGAAACGCTTGTGCTGCGTATAGCAGGCCAAGCACGCTGGCTATTCTGCCTCAAAGATAGTTCGCCCCATGAACTGAGCGATGACGACCAAGCGCGCAATGCGTGGCATCTTGAAGATATCCGTAGTGGCATAGCATGGCTTACCGATGCGCAGCAGGATCATTTCTTGCCACAAATGCTTAACTGGGAAGCCTTGGGAGGGATCAGCTTTAAAAAGGGCTGTTATACCGGCCAGGAAGTCGTCGCGCGGGCTCATTTTCGTGGCCAAGTGAAAAAACGCATGGTGCGCGCTTCAGTTCCCGCTACTACATTGCCTAGCACGGGGGATGCTTTGACAGATGCCGACGGTAAACGTGCTGGAGAAGTGGTGAGCAGCGCTTTCAGTGAAGAGCAGCGCGTTGAGCTGTTGGCGGTTGTGAACACTAAAGTTATCGAAGATGCGCCTGCTATTTTTTGGCAAGATCAATCCGTAACGCTTTGCTCGCTACCTTATGCCCTTGAGCGCTTAGATCCAGAACAATTAGCCGTTAATTTGAACGCATAACGCGCAAGTAAACACTGACGTATTAATGATGAGGCAGCCCAAACAGTCGCGCGGCGTTAGCGCTGCTTAATGCCGCGACCTCTTCCACCGTTTGGTTGCGCAGCGAAGCGACGACTTCACATACGTCTGCCACTCGGCAAGGTTCATTACGCTGGCCCTGATACCCGCACAGGGGCATATCGGGGCTATCCGTTTCCAGCACAAAGCCATCGTCTGGTAATTGACTGACCACGCGACGCAGTCGCTGGGCACGCTCAAAGGTAACGCTGCCCCCCAAGCCTAGCGTATAGCCTAGCTGCAAAAACTTACTCGCCTGTTCGTAAGACCCTGCGAATGCATGAATCAAACCACCCTTAGGTAGCGCGAGCTGGCGCAGCCGTTTGCTGACGGTGTCATTTGCTTTGACACAGTGCACCACCACCGGCAGTGCATACTGTTTGGCGAGCCTCAACTGGGCGTTAAAATAGTGCCACTGCACATCTAAGGTATTCGTAAAGCGCCCGTCAATGCCGCACTCACCGACAGCGACGAACCGTTTATTTTCCGCAATCTGCTGCTCCAGAGCAGCAAGATCCTGCTCTTGGTGCTCGGTGATAAAATAGGGATGTAAGCCCAGGCAAAGGCTTACATCCTGGCGCTCACCTAGCTTAAGCACATTGGGCCAGCGGGCTCGTGTGGTACCCGGCACCACAAAATGGCCCACACCCACCGCTTTGGCCGCATTAATAACATCGAGGCGATCATCATCAAACGCGGAAAAATCGAGGTGGCAGTGGGCATCTATCAACATAGGCAGTGAGCTTAATGCTCGCGAGTCGGCTGGAAGCGGATATCGGGCCAACGCTCCTGGGTCATCTGCAAGTTAACCCGGGTTGGCGCAATATAGGTAAGATAGCCACCCCCATCGATTGCCAAATTGGTACTGGCTTTGCGCTTGAACTCCTCCAGCATCTTGGCATCTTCGCAATATATCCAACGCGCCGTTTGTACATTGACGCCTTCATATAGGCAGTCAACTTTGTACTCTTCCTTCAACCGGTGGGCGACCACGTCAAACTGGAGCGTACCTACCGCACCCAAAATTAAGTCGTTATTGTCGACCGGCATAAATACTTGAGTAGCCCCCTCTTCTGAAAGCTGCTGAAGCCCCTTCTGCAGTGCCTTCATTTTCAGTGGGTCTTTTAAACGCACACGCTTAAACAGCTCCGGGGCGAAGTGAGGAATGCCGGTAAAGCGCATATCTTCACCCACCGTAAAGGTATCACCGATCTGAATAGTGCCATGATTGTGTAAACCAATAATATCGCCCGGCCACGCCTCTTCAACCTGCGAGCGATCCGAGGCCATAAAGGTCAATGCATCGGCGATTTTTACATCTTTACCGATACGCACATGGCGCATTTTCATGTTTTTCTCGTACTTACCCGAGCAGACGCGCAAGAAGGCAATGCGATCCCGGTGATTGGGATCCATGTTGGCCTGTATCTTAAAGACAAACCCGGTAAAGCGGTCATCGTGAGCAGTCACTTCACGCGTATCGGTATTGCGGGGTTGGGGCGCCGGGGCATGCTCTACAAAGCCATCCAGCATTTCACGTACGCCAAAATTCCCCATGGCAGTACCAAAATAGACGGGTGACAACTCGCCGCGGCGGTAAGCGTCAAGGTCAAACTCATGGGATGCACCGCGTACTAGCTCAACCTCCATACGCAGTTCTTCTGCCTGCTCTTCACCCAACACAGCATCTACTTCAGGGTTATCTAACCCTTCAATACGCTTATCGTCAGGAATGCGACTACCCTGGCCTTGGGTATACAGATGAACGACATCGTTATAGAGGTGATACACCCCTTTGAAATGCCACCCCATGCCAATCGGCCAGGTCATCGGCGCACACTGAATGTTTAATACGGTTTCTACTTCATCCATGACCTCAATGGGGTCGCGGATATCCCTGTCCATCTTATTGATGAACGTCAGGATAGGCGTAGTGCGCAGACGACACACTTCCATCAGCTTGATGGTGCGATCCTCAACCCCTTTTGCACCATCAATCACCATTAACGCTGAATCGACCGCTGTCAGCGTGCGGTAAGTATCTTCGGAGAAGTCCTCATGCCCTGGCGTATCTAGCAGATTTACAATACGCCCACCGTAGGGGAACTGCATCACCGAGGTAGTTACCGAGATACCCCGCTCCTGCTCCATCTTCATCCAGTCAGAAGTGGCATGGCGGTCGTTGCGCTTACTCTTCACCGAGCCAGCCATCTGGATAGCGTTCCCAAACAGCAGCAGCTTTTCGGTGATGGTTGTTTTACCCGCGTCAGGGTGTGAAATAATAGCAAAGGTACGGCGCAGTTCAGCTTCGCGCGCTATGTTAGCGTCAGACATTAGACTCTCTGAAAGATGGTGCAATATTCAATCCAGGGAAGCGCGTGCAACAGCGGCGCTTGAGTGGGCATATGGTAACGCAACTAGGCTATAACGGCATACCACGAGCTGACGCCCGTGTACCTCACTTAAAAACAACGCACAAAAAAACGCCGGATAACCGGCGTTTAAAATAGTGCATTCCAAAAAAGCGACAGCTTACATGAAGCCTCTTTGAAAATTCTTGGCAACAGGACTCTGCAAAAAGTCTATGCAAAAGGTCTATGCAAAAGGTCTATGCGAATGTATTGACCTGAGTACCTAGGCTACCCTCTTGCGCAAGATCCGGCTCAGCACCCGCAGTTGATGATGCTAGAACCTCTGTTACTTGCTCAGCCTGATTCTCAAGTGCCTGTCTAAAAACCTGCATTTGAGCTTGCTCAGCGGTCTGCGCTTGGTTCATATATAGAGCGGTGCTTACTGCATTGCTTGCGGCAACATCCATATTTCACCTCACATTTCAAAAAATACGCTTCAAGCGTAGCAAACCCGAGACCTTCACACCAAATTTCTAATCATCTAGGTTCAGATATCTCATCAGATACGCAGCTTTCTAGGGTAGCTTTAATAGCATCTGCCCGTGCTAATTAAAAACGGTCTGCGCGGAACGGTGCCATATCGATAGCCGTTGGCTTATCTTCCATCATATCGGCCAGCAACTGCCCTGTGGCTGGCCCCAACGTAAATCCTTGGTGACCATGGCCAAATGCCAACCACAGCCCTGGGTGACGCGGTGCCGGGCCAATCACCGGTTTCATATCCGGCAAGCATGGCCGTGCGCCTTTCCAAGCAGCTGCGTCGCGACGCTCGCCAAGTGGAAAAACGGTGCGAGCCACTTTTTCGGCGGCACCCAACTGCTGCTCGTGGGCCGGTGACTCAAGTCGATCAAGCTCTGCGCCTGTCGTCAGCCTCACACCCGCGTTCATAGGCGCCAGCAAATAGCCCACCTCTGCGTCCATCAGCCAGTAATTAAGCTTAGCATTTGGTTGCGTTGCATAATGCATGTGGTAACCACGCTTAACAAAAGTCGGGAAGTGGTAGCCCAATTTCTTCATCCACTCACCAGCCCACGGCCCAAGCGCCACGACAACCTCATCGGCTTCTAACATTTCAGCAGCGGTGTCGACTTTCCAACCCTCTCCTTCTTGCTGGAAACCATTAATATCAGTTTGCAAAATTCGTCCGCCTTGCTCAACAAACGAAGCAGCGTATGCGGCTACTAGTCCACCCGGATCGGCAACTGTCCATGGGTCGAGCCAGTGAATAGCCCCAATAATATCACTGCTTAAATCCGGCTCTTTCGCAGTCAGAGCAGCACGATCCAACACCGCAAACTGTACGTTGTATAGCGTTCGCGCCTCTTCTGCTTCTTTCACACGTTTGGCAAGCTTTTCAGGCGTACGATAAATTTCCAACCACCCTTCACGGCGAACTAAATGATCCGCGCCAGCGGCTTCAATCATTGGCCCATGGGTCTCTAAGCAAAGCTCAATCAATGAAGCCCACTCAGGAATAATTTTTTTATAAAGCCGCGAAGATGAGTGGTGCCAATAGCTCAGCAAAGGCGATGCCGCGTTAAACATGCCCGCCGGGCGATAACGAATATCCACGCGGTTATTGGGCAATACGCTAAGAATAGTCTTCATGTCCCTAGGAAAGGGGTAAGGCCTAACTGCTTCCCGCTGAATAATGCCCGCATTACCAAAGGAGGTTTCACGGCCAGGCTGGCGGCGATCGACGAGTGTCACCTGATGACCACGCTGCTGTAAGTGCCATGCAATGCTGACGCCCACCATTCCTGCCCCTAACACCACCGATTGACGCGCCATTTTGATGCACTCCTTTCTTAACAATGATTGCGCATATAAGCAAAGATAGCTGCGCAAGTAACTTATTGAAAAATATCACTATCTGATGAGCTTTAACACAGTTATAAACACTGTTTTTAGTTTTATTTTCAGGCGTTAATATCGCAAAAAACATAAATACGGATGACTTCACTAAACGCGGCACAACAATTGCTTGATATCTATCAGCACCACGGTTACGCATCTACCCGTGTGCGAAATGAGAAGGCCTACCAGGGCTTAATGAAATGGGCCTGCCAACTAGCAGCACCACAGCAGTGCTGAATACGCACCAATACTGCACAAGGGCTTGCCAATGTCTTACGGTTTTGACACTACGTTAATCGATACGCTTTGGGTATTGTGGGCAGCCGCATTGGTTTTCGTTATGCAGGCGGGTTTTTTGTGCCTTGAAGCTGGCACAACACGAACTAAAAATGCCATTAACGTCGCCATGAAAAACCTAGCGGACTTTGCCATCGCCGTAAGTGTGTTTTGGCTTGCTGGTTTTGGGATGATGTTTGGAACCTCCCACTCAGGCTGGATTGGCACATCATTGTTTGGCTGGGGTCTTGAATCGGCAAACAGCTGGTTAATTACGGTCTTTATTTTTCAAGCCATGTTTTGTGCCACGGCGGCGACTATTGTTGCTGGGGCAGTAGCTGAGCGGATGACATTTATCGGCTACCTGTGGACGGCCTTCTGGATCGCTTTGCTCATCTATCCCATATTTGGCCACTGGGCATGGGGCGGCCTGCTAGGCGGACCACTTGGATGGATAGCAGCACTAGGCTTCGTCGATTTCGCAGGCGCAACAGTAGTGCACAGTGTCGGTGGGTGGGTGGCGCTAGCCGCCGTATTAGTTATCGGCCCAAGACGCGGGCGCTTCCAGCCTGATAAGCCGCCCTCCACGTTTCCTGCAGGAAATCTGCCGCTCGCGATGCTTGGTGCCCTGTTTATGATTTTAGGCTGGTTTGGCTTTAATGGAGGAAGCACTTTAACGCTTAGCAGTGCAGTACCCGGCATTCTCGCCAATACCCTACTGGGTGCTGTAGGCGGAATCTTATCAGCGATGCTAGTGGGCTGGCGCATACGACGCTATGCCGATGTGATGTATGCGATTAACGGCGCAATAGCAGGGCTAGTGGCAGTAACTGCAGGGGCAAACGTCCTTTCGCTATCAGCCGCATTTTTACTTGGCAGCGTAAGCGGCGTTCTTATGGTTGTTTCTAGCGAGTGGCTGCTCAAGCGCCGCATTGACGATGCTGTGGGCGCAATACCTGCCCACCTAGTAGCGGGCGTTTGGGGAACATTAGCACTTCCCTGGTTTGCCGATATGAGTACTTTAGGAACCACCTTAAGCCGTACAGACCAATTTGGTGTCCAATTGATCGGCGTGATGGTTTGTGGTGCATGGAGCTTTGGCATCGCTTGGCTGCTCTTCAGCGTAACACAGCGCTTTTTACCACTGCGTGTCTCTGAAGAAGCTGAGAAAATGGGCCTTAACTTGGCAGAGCATGGCGCAAAAAATGAGCTTCACCAGCTCCTTGAGCATATGCGACAGCACGAGCGGCAGGGTGATATGCACCAACGTATAGATGCCGACCCGTTTACTGAGGTAGGCGAGATTGCCGCTGGCTATAACCGAGTTTCCGCCGCCCTTGAGCGCGCCGTAGGCCATACGCAAGTGATGCTTCGCAACTTACGCGATGGCGTAATCACATGGCAATCTGACGGCACTCTAACCGGCCTAAACCCCGGTGCGGAAGCTTTATTTGGGGTAAACGCTCACCAGCTAGTTGGCCAACCCGTCAGCAAACTACTTCCCAATAACACCCTCCACCCCGGCGTACGTCATGAAGTTAAACTACGCACAAAAGAGCAGCAGGTACGCTACTTAGAGATTCAGGTAAGCGAAGGCGCCATTGGCTCTGCCTCGGAGTGTTCAGGCATGGTGCGAGATATAACCGAACGCAAACAGCTTCAGGAACAACTGAATCGAGAAAGGGATCTCGCTCGCATAACACTGGCATCCATCGGCGACGGGGTGATCACCTGTGACGTAAGCGGCAATATCACCTTTATTAATACAGAAGCACAGCGACTCACCGGCTGGACATTGGAAGATGCCATTAATCAGCCGATACAGATTGTTTATCAATTATATGATGACATTAACGAGCAGCTTATTAATAACCCTGCCCGCCAGGTACTCACCCAGCACGAAGCCGTTCAATACAGCGAACACTGCCAGTTGTTACACCGATGCAACAAGCGCCACCCAATCCAACACAGTGCAGCCCCCATTCGCTCTCGGCGGGGCATCACATTGGGCGCCGTGGTTGTTTTCCAAGACGTAAGCCTGACACAAAAACTCTCTGAACAGCTTAACTACCAAGCAACTCACGATAATCTAACCGGATTAATCAACCGCCGTGCATTTGAAATCGTGTTAACCAAACTGCTCGAACACCCAGAGCACTCGCATGTGCTCTGCTACTTAGATCTAGACCAGTTCAAGATTGTTAATGACACCTGCGGCCACTTAGCGGGCGACGAACTTTTAAGACAGGTGGCGGTAAAACTAAAAACCCACGTCCGCAACAGTGACACCGTTGCTCGCCTTGGCGGTGATGAGTTTGCACTTATTCTTCCAGACTGCCCATTAGACAAGGCCGCACATATTTGCGAAGCAGTGCGTAGCGACATCGAATGCTATAGGTTTGTTTGGCAAAACCACACGTTTGGCATTGGCGTTAGTATTGGCCTAGTGCCGATCACACCTGCACACCCTATGCACTTATCAGACGCCCTTCATACCGCTGATGCAGCCTGCTACATCGCCAAAGAAGCCGGAAGAAATCGCATTCATAGCCATCAACCCAGTGACCGTCATTTATTAGAGCGCCACAGCGAACTGCAATGGGTTCAACGGTTACAAAACGCTCTTGATAATGACACCTTCCGACTTTTTGCTCAGCCAGTAAGCGCCGTTTGTGGGGAAAAACCTGGCTACCGAGAAATACTGTTACGTCTCGAGGAAAACGGCATACTTATTTCACCCGGCAGTTTTCTACCTGCCGCCGAACGTTACCACTTTATGACACGGATTGACCGCTGGGTAATTCGCAATACGCTTGCCTGGCTAACGGATCGACACCGCAGCTCAACTGATAACGAAATCGGCTATTGGGGCATTAATCTGTCCGGAGAATCACTTTCAGATAGCGCTTTTTGCCATGAATTGATTCAACAAGTACGTAAAGCGGGCCTACCATCGGGAAGCTTATGCTTTGAAATTACCGAGAGCACCGCCATTGCGCAACTTTCAAAAGTCAGTGAATTAATCCAATCGCTAAAAGCGCTCGGTTGCAAGTTCGCATTGGACGATTTTGGCACAGGGCTTTCTTCGTTTAGTTATCTTAAGCAACTACCCGTGAATTATATAAAAATTGATGGCAGCTTTATACGCAACATTCACCACGACCCCATTGACAAGGCTATGGTACAAGCGATTCACGCGGTAGGAAAAGCATTAGAAATAGACACCATTGCCGAGCATGTTGAAACTCAGGACACACTGGATACGCTGAATTCATTAGGAATTGAGTACGCACAAGGTTATCTGTTGGGTAGGCCAGAGGCTATTACAGGAACAGCTGACAATAAGATCAGGGTAATGCCACGATAGAATGACGCTGGGGCAAAAGGGACGATACAAAACAGATATAATAAAACTAAGGAATTAAGATTAACAAGGAGGGTTGGCTCAAAGAACAATCAGCCATTTTTATGGAAGCTGCAAATATACAGGAAGGATAATGGGGTGGATGATGGGGATTGAACCCACGACCACCGGAGTCACAATCCGGGGCTCTACCACTGAGCTACATCCACCATAGATGAAGTACTTTAAATACAACCTTAGGTCACTGCTCAAGAACACCATTTATTGATCTGGATTTAATCACTTCAGTAAAAGTAATTATCTATATCATTAATGGCGCGCCCAGCAGGACTTGAACCCGCAACCTACGGCTTAGAAGGCCGTTGCTCTATCCGGTTGAGCTATGGGCGCACATAAAGCATTCTGTCTGGCTGAATACTGATGAGCACTTGACCACAACCAAAGCCTGGAGAAGCAAGCTACCATCTTCCGCACTAGGTATGTGGTCGGGATGGAGGGATTCGAACCCCCGACATCCTGCTCCCAAAGCAGGCGCGCTACCAGACTGCGCTACATCCCGATTTCTTACCTTAGACGCTGCTGCGTATCCCGTCTCAAGCGAGGCATATATTACTATTTCTAATTTTAAAGTCAACACCTAAAGTGATTGATTCGATAGATGCTTTGCCTTCCCGCCCTAGCATGCGAAAATTGCCCCTTATAGAAAGCGCGTTGCTGCACGTATTTAGCAGTCTGCTTTGCTCTTCAACCTCGCATAGGGATCTCATTACATGGCCGCCCAACTCATCGATGGCAAAGCCATCGCCGCTAATGTCCGTCACGCTGTTGCCGAAAAAGTCAGCGCACGCCAGCAAGCCGGCGCTCGAGTACCCGGACTAGCCGTTGTAGTGGTCGGAGAAGACCCCGCGTCTCACGTGTATGTCAGTAATAAGCACCGCGCCTGCGAGCAAGCGGGCATTCTCTCTTTCCAGTACGCCCTGCCCGCCGACACGGCGCAGGAAACACTGGAAACCCTAGTCGACCAGCTAAACGATGACCCTGCGGTTGATGGCATCCTGGTTCAACTACCTTTGCCAGACCATATGGATGCACGACCCATTTTAGAGCGCATCCGTCCTGACAAGGATGTTGATGGCTTTCACCCTTACAACATTGGCCGCTTGGCTCAGCGAATGCCATCGCTGCGACCCTGTACGCCTAAAGGCATTATGACCATGCTGGCGCAAAGCGGGATTGCGGTGCGTGGGTTAGATGCCACCGTTGTAGGCGCCTCTAACATCGTCGGCCGCCCCATGGCACTGGAGCTTATGCTCGCGGGCTGCACTACGACGGTTTGTCATCGTTTTACCCAGAATCTGCAAGCGCACGTTAGCCGTGCTGATCTATTGGTAGTTGCTGTCGGCAAGCCTGGCATCGTCAATAGTGAATGGATTAAGCCTGGCGCTATTGTTATCGACGTAGGTATTAACCGGCAAGAAGATGGCTCATTGATGGGGGATGTCGACTTTACCATCGCCGCTGAACGCGCCAGTTTTATCACCCCGGTACCCGGCGGCGTAGGGCCAATGACGGTTGCTACCCTGCTTGAAAACACCCTAGAAGCCGCTGAGCGCCACGACAACGCTCTGTAAGGGCTAACTGAACGCCGCCTGAAGACGATACTGAGCAACCAAGGAGCACCTTAACGTGCGACGGATTGGAATTATTGGCGCCATGGCGCAAGAAGTTAACCTTTTAGCCAGCCAGCTTGAAAATGCTGAGCGTTATGAACATGCCGGTTTTGTATTCTATACCGGTACGCGTCATGGGTTAGAGATTGTGGTGTTGCAGTCAGGCATCGGCAAGGTCAACGCCGCCGTAGGCACCGCTATACTACTTGAGCGTCATCAGCCTGACGCTATTATTAACACCGGCTCAGCAGGTGGCTTCGCTACCGATCTGAGTATCGGCGATGTCATCATCTCTGATGAAGTTCGTCACCATGATGTGGACGCAGTCGTGTTCGGCTATGAGTTGGGCCAAGTGCCTGGCATGCCCGCCGCTTATCAAGCTGATAAGCAGCTGCGCGACATAGCCCGCGGCGCTATTGCAGCGCTGGGGGAAGTAAACGTTCGTGAAGGATTAATCGCCACGGGAGACGCCTTTATGGCTGACCCAGAACGCGTGGCCACTACCCGCGCGCAGTTCCCTACGATGCTGGCGGTTGAAATGGAAGGCGCTGCTATCGCACAAACTTGTCACCTCTACGGATGCCCGTTTGTGGTAATCCGCGCGCTCTCGGATATTCCCGGCAGCGGCGACAACCACCTCTCTTTTGAGCAGTTCCTAGACATCGCCGCGGATCACTCCTCCCGCATGGTCGATCAAATGCTAATAGCGCTCGGTAACGCCTAGCCGACAACGCAAAACACAAAACGAAACGGAGCCCAATGGCTCCGTTTTGCCTTGCTAGCGCTAGATAAAAACGCGATAGCGCGCTTTGATGGTCTGGCGCCGCTTTTCAGGCGCCTTTAAGCGCCCACGGCAAGGTCTCACCCGCCATTAGCGGAATGATGTCCTGGCCACCGGCGTAGGGGAACCGTTCCGGCAGACGCCATTCTCGGCGCTCCAGCGTGATGGTGTCCGTATTGGGAGAAAGCCCGTAAAAACGCGGGCCATTTAAACTAGCAAAGGCTTCAAGCTTATCCAGCGCCTGCATCTCTTCAAACGCGACTGCATACAGCTCAATCGCGGCAGGCGCCGTGTACGCACCTGCACAACCACAGCTCGACTCCTTATCACCTTGGGCATGGGGAGCACTATCGGTACCCAGGAAAAACTTCGGGCTTCCACTGGTCGCAGCTTTTAAGAGCGCCTGACGATGCTGTTCGCGTTTTAAAATCGGCAAGCAGTAGTAATGGGGCCGAATGCCACCCGCCAGCATCTTATTGCGGTTAAACAGCAAATGGTGAGCAGTAATCGTGGCTGCAATATTGCCAGGTGCAGCGGCAACAAACTCCGCTGCCTGCTGAGTCGTAATGTGCTCAAACACCACCTTAAGGCTAAGGTGCCTCGCCAGCAGGGGTTTCATTACCCGCTCTATGAACGCTGCTTCACGGTCGAAAATATCGATATCACTATCGGTGACCTCACCATGAACCAACAATGGCATACCCAACTTGGCCATCATCGCAATTGCCTCGTCGCAGTGGGCAATATCGGTCACGCCAGAGGCCGAATTAGTTGTTGCCCCGGCCGGATAGAGCTTAACGGCTTTAACCACACCGCTCTCAACCGCTTTTTCAATTTCACTGACAGGCGTCGTATCGGTTAGGTAGAGCGTCATTAGCGGCTCAAAGCGACTACCACTGGGCAGCGCTGCCAAGATGCGTTCGCGGTAAGCAATGGCCTGCTCGGTGGTGGTCACGGGGGGCTTGAGGTTTGGCATGATAATCGCTCGGCCCATTTGGGCGGCGGTATGGCCTACCACGGCGTTTAGCGCCTCATCATCACGTAAATGAAGGTGCCAATCATCAGGGCGGGTTAACGTAATAGCGTCCACGGCAAGTCCTGTGCTTATCTGGTTGTAGAGTAATCGAGCAGAGAATTAGAGAGCGCACAGTATACCCAATACGGCGGGGTATAAATCTACCGTTCTGCCCCACAGCCCTCATCAAGTGTCGTATCATGGCGGCACTTTGTAGGATCAAGGATCTCGTTGTTTATGCAGAACGTGCGTCGCTATGCCGACATTATCGCCAGCATTGAAGGGTTAATGTGGCTTGGGCTTGCCTGGTCGATCTCTATTTCAATGTACACAGGCAGTACCGAACCCACTGTGGCAATGCTGTTTGTGGTCGGCGCCTTGGTACTTATTAGCTGGGCTCACCGCCCCATGCGCTATTTATTGGGGCGCTACCATATCCGTAAGCGGCGAACGGACATGTGGATTCATACGCTTGCATTGCCACTTCTTTTGGCAATGTTTTTCCACATCATGCTTGAAGCCATCGTGGGTAGCGCCTGGCTCCCACCCAAAATGCTGCTGTTTAACTTTTTAGCTTCAGCAGGGTGGATGACCTTTGTCATGACCCTATTTATCAAATTTGTCATTCATAGTGTTAAAACATCAGGTAAATAAGCTCGTTATGCCCACCGCCCTTCCCCTGCCGCTGTCAACGCCAAACCGCAATCTGGTTCGATTGACCATTGTCCGAGGCATTACATGGACTGGCTTTTTACTGGCGATTATTGTCGGCATCGAATTCTTAGCGTTTGATTTGCCCGTTACTGCAGTGGTCAGTGTGGTCATTGCTATGGGCGTGCTTAATATTGCGACTTGGTGGCGTCTTGGCAGGCCCCGGGCGGTAAAACATATTGAATACCTTTCCCACTTATTAGCCGATGTGGCCGGTTTGACACTGCTATTTTATTTTTCCGGTGGCTCTACCAACCCGTTTATTACCTATTACCTAGTGCCGGTAACCATTGCAGCCGCCACGCTACCCTGGCGCCATGCCTGGACAGTAGCCGCCTGCTCCATGGCGGGTTATACGTTTTTGATGTTTTACTATCACCCTATCCCGCAGCTAGGCCACATCAATAGCGATGGCCCACTCAGCCTTCACGTGCTGGGCATGTGGCTCAACTTTGGCCTATCGGCGGGGCTGGTCACTTTTTTTATTTATAAGATGGCGCATGCGCTTCGCAACCGGGATAAAGCCTTGTCGCTCACTCGGGAATCTGCTCTGCGCAACGAACAGGTACTAGCAGTGGCCACCCAAGCCGCGGGCACTGCACACGAACTAGGCACCCCACTCTCCACCATGGCGGTGCTTCTTAAAGAGATGCAAGATGAAGCACCCAAGGACAGCGTACTTCAGCAGGATATTGCATTGCTGCGCCAACAGGTCGATGTGTGCAAATCGCGTTTGCAGCACTTGGTCACCAATGCGGATCGTCGGCGTATGGCCGAACCCGAAGTGCTCGATGCAGAAGTGTGGTTGGCAGGCGTGGTACAGCGCTGGCTGGTTATCAGGCCCGATGTTAGCCACCACTTCGATGTTACTGAGAAACGTGGCCGCCCTTGGCTTGCCGTGGATGCGACCCTTGACCAAGCACTTACTAACTTATTAAACAATGCCGCCGATGCAAATCCAGAGCAGATTGCCATTCGGTTAGATTGGCAGGAAGAGAGCGTAATTATCGATATACGCGATCACGGCCCTGGGATTGCTATGTCCATCGCTGACCAGCTTGGCGACACCTTCGTCTCTACAAAAAGCAAAGGGATGGGAATTGGCTTGTTTTTAACCCATGCCACGATTAACCGCTTTGGCGGCGGCGTTAGACTGTACAATCACCCTGAAGGTGGCACGTTAACGGAAGTAACGCTTCCGCGCTGCTCCGCCCCAGATAGGTAATAGCGGCATGGCAGCCGCAGCAACACCGAGGACATCATGCAAACGCACGAGCAACGCCTTCTAATTATTGATGACGATGAAATGTTTTGCCATGTATTGAGCCGAGCACTCAGCCGTCGTGGCTACGAGGTAATGGTTGCCCACGATGCCGACCAAGCACTAACGGTAGCGGCGCAATTTGTACCCACCATGGCAACATTGGACCTTAAACTCGAACACAGCTCGGGGCTCAAACTACTACCTGAGCTGCTCATCACCGTGCCTCAGTGCCGCATTGTGGTGCTTACCGGTTATTCGAGCATTGCCACCGCAGTAGAAGCCATCAAGCTAGGCGCAGTGAACTACTTGTGTAAACCCGCTGACGCGGACGACGTTATTCATGCGTTTGAACAGCAGGAAGGCGATCCCAACATCGAGCTTGCCGATAACCCGCCCTCTATCAACCGCATTACCTGGGAACACATCCAAAAAGTGCTTCAAGAGCACGATGGCAATATTTCCGCGACTGCCCGCGCGCTGGGCATGCACCGGCGAACCCTACAACGCAAGTTACAAAAACGCCCGGTTCGCCGTTAACTCAATTTAAAACTCAGTTGAGTAAGCATCTATGCATCAGCAAAACCCCCTGTTACCCACCCTCTTATAAACGCTTCGGGATGGGAGGCACACACACTAACAGGGGAAGTGATCGCGTTAGCGGGCTGTCCAGCCTAAGTCAATATTCCAGCTTGAACCGGTTACCGCCCCAGTAGCGTCAGAAGCGAGATACGCTACCATCTGCGCCACTTCGATTGGTTCGATTAAACGCTTAACAGCGGCATTTTTTAGCATGATGTTTTCAATCACCTCTTGCTCGCCCATACCGTGCAGCTTGGCTTGATCGGCGATTTGGTTATCGACCAGCGGCGTTCTCACATAGGCAGGGCAAATAGCGTTGGCGGTAATCCCCTGCTCGCCGCCTTCCAGTGCAGCGGTTTTAGTCAGCCCCATCATGCCATGCTTAGCACTTACGTAGGCAGACTTGCCGGGCGAGGCTACGTGGGCATGAATCGAGGCAATATTAATAATTCGCCCCCAGCCTTTTTCACGCATTGATGGCCAAGCCGCTTGGGTGAGAATGAAAGGCGCCGTGAGCATTAGATCGATAATCTGACGCCACTTCTCTTCAGGAAAGGTTTCAATCGAAGCAACGTGCTGAATACCCGCATTGTTCACCAAGATATCCACGCCACCAAAGCGCTTTACCGCATCCGCGATAGCTGCCCGACACGCGTCAGGGTCGGTTAGGTCAGCCTGGTAGAACGCCGCGCCAGCCGCATCGGCCACTTCCTTTCCTTTTGGATTGAAATCCACTGCCAGGACTTGATGACCCAGTTCGCAAAAATGTTTCACAACGGCAGCACCAATACCTGTGGTGGTGCCGGTTACCACAGCAACGCGGGGAGTTGCGGCTACTTGAGAACTCATTAGCATTTCCTTTTGTGTAAAATTGGATGTTGAAAAGCAGGTCTTGAAAAATCGTCCTTGAAAGAACACGACATAAAAATAGTTAATAATTTAACGCTCGGTACTCTTCGACTCTCTCGTGCCACACTTGGACTTTTACAAAAATCAGTGAGAAATATCGAAAGCCGGGACACGTTGATGATATCGAAGTTATTCATAACGAAAAAACTGAAGCATCCAGACGTAACGGTTACGAGTATAGAAGCCCGTCAGGCTGTCTGCATACTCTGCTCTTAAGGCACTCAGCTCTGGGCCATCAAGCGCGACATCATCTTCTGCGCTAGCTGAGCTGCATCCTGCATACTTTCGAGATCGCTTAAATCCTCTAAGACACTACGCTTGTAGATTTCATAGCCAGTAGGCAACCGCTCCAGGGCTAACGAGTAACGCCCCGAGGGTAAGTCAAGCAACAGCGTTTCAGGTAGCGGCGACGTCAGCATGGACTGTTCGGGAACCGCCATCAGCCAAAGCTCACAAGGCGTCATCAAGGCCCCCACCATCAGTGAAGCCCCATGAACTGTCTCGTTGAGGTGCTCAAAGCATAAAGCATCTACGCCTAATCGAGGGTTATAGTGGCTATTCCCTTTGATAGAGCGGAGGTGCGCATCTCGATACGCCTGCGCCAGTGTCGCTAGGTGCTGATACTCCTGGGGAGCCAAACGTTGCATCACTTCTCCTTGAACAAATGGCACCGATAACGCGCCTCAATGATGGACGTAGTTTGGTGCTATTGGCGAAAGCATCCCAGCTACGCCACAATAGTCACAATTTTTTACTGAAAGCCCATTATTTTAAAGGAGCGTTACCCATGTTTGTGGTTATTTTTGGTCGCATGTCTTGCCCTTTTTGCGTCCGCGCAAAGCAGTTAGCTGACCACCTGGAAAGCACAGGAAAGATTGAAGGCTATCGCTACGTAGATATGCCCACAGAGGGTGTTACCAAAGAAGATATTGCTAGAACCGCGGGCAAACCAATTCATACAGTTCCGCAAATATTTGTCGACCAGCAGCACATTGGTGGCTTTACTGAATTCGATCACTATGTGCGCAATAAACAGCTACTCGCTTCTTAAACTTGGCGTTAAAAATGCCGTTAATACCCGTTGAACCCTATTTACCCTTGCTTGCCTATACTGAACGCCCAAGAACTTAACCCATACGGGTCAACTATAGGCGGCGAGGTTACCCCATGCAGCGAGAGGAGTTTATTCAACAGCTGTGGCTTGACTATATCCATACACACCCCGATTTAGGGGCACTTAGGCTGTGGCCGTTAAACACCCCAGCCGAGTACCTGACGCTGGTAACTCTCAACCACGGGCCTTTTGCTGCGAACGTACTGGGGGGGAAATTAGCGCACATGGGGTACCGTTCAGTAGGCCATTACGCCATGGCAGATAAAGGTATGCTAATTCACCTTCTCGCCCCTAATGATAACGGCAGTTGGCTATTATTGGCAGAATTGCAGTTAGGCACACTTTGCAAAGCGCCCAGGGAAGCACTCACTGGTCTAGTAGCACAAAGCCATCCCGAAGATTGCAAAGGCCATAACTTGCTTTGTCGCGGGCGCCCCTGGCCAATGCCCTCCTGGGCACTGTATCAACAGCTTCAAGCTGCCCACCCACTTGCTGCATGGCTAGCTGTCATGGGCCCACGCCTTCATCATGCAGGTTTTGATTGCATGGCTCTGGGTAATCCACTTGAAGCACTCGATGCTCAGCTCGCAACGGCTGGCATGCCAAGTATCGAAAGTCAGCAAAATGGCGTATTCCCCGTCTCAACGATGCTGCAACATCGCTTTTATCCCGCAATGCCTCAGAAAATTGCCTTTGGCAACGGTGATGAACATCGGCTTTGTCTTGGCGGCCTCGCCTTGATTCAAAAGCATCTGGACGATGACCATGAGCGAATTGCTGAGATATTGCTGCCTTTCCATACTCACTGCGAAATGGCGTGAGCACGACAAGTGTGCCCACGCCTATCTAATCAACAAGCGAAAGCAAAATTACTCGTCAAAGGTCATTTCTGGAACGTTATCTGGAACAATTAGCTTTCCAGCGGTTTTCTCAATGATCTCTTCAACGCTTACACCCGGCGCACGCTCTTTCAAAATGAATGCACCGTCTTTAATTTCAAGATAAGCGAGATCCGTCAGAACGCGGTTGATACAGCCTGCACCGGTTAATGGCAGCGTACACTTCTCCAGCAGTTTAGATTCGCCATGTTTAGACGCATGGGTCATTGTACAGATAATATTTTCGGCGCCTGCGACCAAATCCATAGCGCCACCCATGCCTTTGATCAATTTACCAGGCACCATCCAAGAGGCAATATTGCCTTCCTGGTCGACCTCAAAGGCGCCAAGCACCGTTAAATCGACATGACCACCGCGGATCATGGCAAACGATTCAGCCGAAGAGAAAATCGCCGCACCGGGTCTGGCGGTTACCATCTGCTTACCGGCATTGATCATATCCGAGTCAACTTCTTCCTCCGTCGGAAAGCGCCCCATGCCTAGCAAGCCATTTTCAGACTGCAGCATGACATCAATACCTTCGGGTACGTAGTTGGCAACCAGTGTAGGAATACCGATACCTAAATTAACATAGAAGCCATCTTCAAGCTCGCGAGCAACGCGTTGGGCCATCTGTTCACGTGTTAAAGCCATGATACTTACCTCGTAGTGTATAACGTGAGAGTTATCGAGTTGAGTAATTGCATTAAAGCTCTGTCGCAATTAAAAAAAGCGTGTCGCGATTAACTGCGCACCGTACGCTTCTCAATACGCTTCTCAAAAGAGCCTTGAATAATGCGATCCACATAAATACCCGGCGTGTGGATTTGGCTTGGCTCCAGCTCACCCGGCTCAACAATTTCCTCAACTTCCACTACGGTGATTTTTCCGGCGGTCGCCGCCATCGGATTGAAGTTCTGTGCAGTATGGCGATACATCACGTTGCCATATCGGTCGGCTTTCCACCCTTTTACAATTGCAAAGTCACCCGTGATCGCCTCTTCTAAAATGTAGTGACGACCGTTGAACTCGCGGACCTCTTTGCCGTCACCAATTGGCGTACCGTAGCCTGTCGCAGTATAAAAAGCGGGAATACCGGCACCGCCTGCGCGCATTTTTTCTGCCAGAGTACCTTGGGGCGTAAGCACCACATCTATTTCGTCGTTGAGCATCTGCTGCTCAAACATCGCGTTCTCACCCACATAAGAAGCAAAAATTTTACTGATCTGGCGATCTTCAAGCAGCAGACCCAGGCCAAAGCCATCAACCCCACAGTTGTTGGATACAACAGAAAGGTCTTTAACACCACGGCGCTTGATCTCAGCAATCAGGTTTTCGGGGATGCCGCACAGGCCGAAGCCACCTGCAATCACCGTCATCCCATCTTTGATACCTTCCATTGCTTCCTCGTAGGAAGACACTCGCTTATCGAATCCTGCCATTGTTATGCCTCTCATTATTGTCGGTGGTACGTTGAGCAGATCCTAACGATGCTGCTTACGGGATAGTGCCAGTGTTGTACTTGATGATATATTTGTTAAGTTTGTTTTTCTTATCAATTTATTTTAAAAACTTATAAAAGAGTCTACATGACTGCCAAACAACTGCGCGCATTTCTCGCGGTAGCCCAAACCCTGAGCTTTACCCATGCATGTGAGCGTCTGCACCTTTCACAACCAGCACTGAGCCTCGCTATCAAAGGATTAGAGGATTCGCTTGGCGGTAAATTACTCATCCGAAGCACCCGTAGCGTGCGGCTGACTCCTGAAGGAGAGTCGCTACTCCCTCTTGCCAAGCACCTGCTAGCGCAGTGGGATAATACCGAGGAGCGCTTGCGCCAGCGCTTCACACTTCAGTTGGGCCGTTTGAGTGTCGCCGCCATGCCATCCTTTGCCTGCAACTTGCTGCCCGGCGCGCTAGTTAAGTTTCGTCAACAATACCCCAAAATCAACATTACCGTTCACGATGTGATTAACGAAGAAGTGATCGACATGGTGCGCTCCCGCCAAGTAGAAATAGGCATAGCTTTCTCACCGGAGGGAACCGGCAGCCTTACGTTTACGCCACTATTTGAAGATGAGTTTGTGGCGGTGGTGCCGCCGTCATCTCCCTTACAGGCTAGCAGCCTTTCATGGGCCACGCTTTTACAAGATGACTTCATCACCCTTCAGCGCCCGTCAATGGTTCGCCGCTTGCTGGAACTAGAACTAGGCAAACGTAAAATTGATTTACCCGTCGCGTTTGAAAGCCACCAACTCTCAACGGTAGGCAGAATGGTCGCCGAAGGCTTGGGGGTTAGTGCCGTTCCCTCTATGTGCATTAGACAGATGCAGGCGCTAGGCGCCCGTTGTGTTCCTCTCAATAGCCCAAGCATTGCTTGCCGGGTAGGTATAATCACCCAGCAGGAATTATCAGTCGCTGCTCATGCCTTGCGTAGCGTCCTTGTTGAAAGTGTAAAAGCACCTTGCCTAGCTGAAACGTTTTAAAACACGCTGGTGGTATTATTAGCACGACCCATAAAAACGCCCTACCCGTGCAATAGTGAACAGCTAAGCTGGGCAGCATCGCCTTGATCCTTTAGCATTCAGTCTAAAGGCGTACTCACGTGCAGAGCGCTGAACAGAAGAATTTGTATCGAGGAAATGCGGTATGCCTATTGTGAAAGGAGTAGTCAGCGTTTTTCTGCTGATAGTTAGCACGCTTTTTTGGGGTGTGCCCCTTATTATGCTGACGCTTGCCAAGGTAATCACACCTGGCCGTCATCGCAAACAGTGGTTACTTAATAAGCTCTGTTCTGTCGCGCAAAACTGGATAGGCCTTAACCTTTGGTGGATGCGGCGCTGGCTAAAACCCAACCTGACGATTAATACGCCTAAAACCCTAAGTACCGATCAGTGGTGGCTGGTAGTTTCAAACCATCGAAGCTGGACCGATATTTTTATCCTTTTTATGGCGCTGCACCGTCGAATACCGTTGCCACGCTTCTTCTTAAAACATCAATTAATATGGATCCCAATCGTTGGGCTAGCGTTTTGGGCGCTGGAGTTTCCTTTTATGCGTCGCTTCAGCCGCGAACAGATTGCTAAAAACCCTAAGCTCGCCACTATCGACCGTGAAGCGACAGAGCGTATATGTCAGCAGGCACGTAACGCACCTATTACAATACTCAATTTTGTTGAGGGCACGCGTTTCACAGTGGCTAAGCGGGATGCCCAGAACAGCCCTTTCCGGCATTTGTTAAGGCCGAAAGCAGGCGGCATTGCCCAAGTGATTAGTCTGCTAGGCGACCAATTGGATGGTATTCTTGACGTAACTATTAGCTACCAAAATCCATCGCCCACTTTTTGGGGGTTTCTATGCGGTAAAGAAGCCCCCATTACCCTTGAAGCAAGGCAACTGGCTGTTCCCCAATGGATGCTTGATGCCAACTATCACCAAGAACCGCAGCACAAGGAACGCTTCCACGCATGGATCAATTCACTCTGGCAGGAAAAAGATACCTTGCTTGGCACCCAAACCGATCACGATTAACTCACTGGATGGTGATTTGTTTAATTGCTACCGGGCTAGCAGGCTGTGCTGGCTCTGGCACGTCTACCGAGCGTGCTCCTACGCCCAGCAGCTCGAGCCAAATCAGTGGTAATTGGATTGAAGTACAGCGTGGCGATACATTAGGACAGCTAGCCGCAAGGGCAAGCGTCCCCCTGGAGCGTCTTGAGCGTTTTAACCCCGGCGTTTCTGCACAGAGTTTAAACGCGGGGCAGCGCCTGCTGATACCTACCCAGCAAGAGCGCGCGCCTTCCGGCGGCCCCTACCGCTACCAAATTCGAGCAGGGGATACCTACTCCAGTATCGCACGTCATTTTGGCACTACCTCTGGCCGCTTACAGAGCGCCAACCCCAGCACCCCTGCAACGGCACTGCGGGTTGGTCAAATAGTCAGTGTGCCCCTTGGTAGTAGTGCAGCACGCAGTACCGCTGCAAGCAGCGGAAGTAGCAACGCTAGCCGCCCAGCAGCTGCCCCATCAACACCAGCGCCAAGCGCGAGCTTGCCCGCCTCGGCACGCCGCTGGCCATGGCCATTAGAGGACTACCGTATCGTACGGCGCTTTGGTGCAGATAGCCGTGGCACGCTTCAACCGATGCTGCTAGCAACCCAAGAAGGCGCAAACGCTAAAGCAGTTGCCCCGGGCGAGGTACGTTTCGCCGACGGCATGCGGCAACTCGGTGACGTGGTGATCGTTCACCATGCGGATAATCTTCAGACGGTCTATGCCTTATGCGCACGCATTATTGTACGAGTCGGGCAACAGGTAAGCACGGGTGATCCACTTTGTGAAACCGGACAAAGCAGCTCAACCCAGCGCTATGACCTACTTTTCGACCTGCGCCAGGGTGGAAAACCTATCGACCCGCGACAAGTATTAAGGTAACACTGCAATAGTAGCTGTGACGAAAAAAGCTGTGACGAAAAAGCCCCTGAATGTTCAGGGGCTTTTTTACGTCACCTTAGCGGCTAACCGGTTACTTTTATCCGCGATAGTAGCCAGGCTTCACAAAGGGGGTTGCCGTCACCACCATGGGGAGCTGCTTGCCGCGCACCAGCGCATAAACAACGCTTTCAGGGGCTTCCCATTCACGCTTTACGTATCCGAGTGCCACTGGTTTGCCTACGCTTGGCCCAAAGCCTCCCGACGTGACCACGCCAATCTCGTTACCCGCTTCATCTACTAACACGCTTCCTTCACGCACCGGCGCACGCCCTTCTGCCACCAAACCGACCCGCTTACGAATATGGTCTTTGGCATCCACCTGATGGAGAATTAAATCGGCGCCCGGGAACCCAGCAGAACGCTCGCCCCCATGACGACGCGGCTTACCGATGGCCCAAATAAGCCCCGCTTCCACTGGCGTCGTCGCTAGATCCATATCATGCCCATAGAGGCACAGCCCCGCTTCTAAACGCAGTGAATCACGCGCGCCTAGACCAATGGCTTCAACCTCAGGCTCTGCAAGCAACTGTTCGGCGAGTGCTTCACACCCCTCACTGGAGACAGAAATTTCAAAGCCATCTTCACCGGTATAACCACTACGGCTGATCCATACGTCCTGCCCCGCCAGGGTGAACCGGCCATGCTGCATAAATGTCAGTTCACAGGCTTCTGGGCAAAGACGCGCCATCACATCGCGAGCTTCTGGCCCTTGTAACGCCAACAGCCCGCGATCAAGCACCTCGATCTCATGGGTGGCGCCTAAATTGGTGCGCAGATGGGCAATATCCTGGTCTTTACACGCGGCGTTAACCACAAGATAAAAGTGATCCCCTGAATTTACCGCCATCAAGTCATCAATAATGCCGCCGTCAGTGCTGGTGAAAAGCCCATAGCGCTGCTCGCCTTTCTTCAACCCTACCAAATCCGCCGGTATTAGCGTCTCTAACGCTTTCGCAACATCTTTACCGGATACCAGAATCTGCCCCATGTGAGAAACATCAAACAAGCCACACCGCTGGCGAGTATGCTCATGCTCTTTCTTAACGCCTAACGGATACTGCACCGGCATATCATAGCCAGCAAAGGGCACCATTTTAGCGCCAAGCTTGGTGTGTAACGCATGAAGCGGCGTACGGTTAAGGTTAGTCATGGGGTTTCCTCGGTCGAAAAAAGAAACGGGAAGCCAACAGTTGGCTTCCCGGCTCTATAGCTATTGATGCAGCATAGCGAGTCATTACATTCTTATGACGTGCTAAAAGCTATTTATCATGATCCAGCGCTTCACCAGGCAACACTTCTTTACCGGCAAAGTAATCCTTGGTGAGCTTAAAGACCACAGGCGATAGCAGTGCCAGGGCAATCAAGTTCGGAATAGCCATCAAGGCATTAAACGTATCGGCCATTAGCCAGATAAAGCCCAACTGCGCGATAGCACCCAGCGGAATGGCCAATACGAATAACACGCGGTATAGCATAATGGAACGTGTACCGAACAGGAACTGGCAGCACTTCTCCCCATAGAAAGACCAGCCAAGAATAGTGGTAAACGCAAAGACAGCTAGCGCCACTGCGACAATCTGGTTACCAAAACCTGGCAGCGCCGCATCAAATGAAAGCGCGGTCAGCGATGCCCCTGCTTCACCCTCAATCCACACGGTTGACGTCAAAATGACCAGGGCCGTAATCGTACAAACAATAATGGTATCGATAAACGTCCCCAGCATAGCGATCAAACCTTGGCGTACTGGGTTTTTGGTCTTAGCAGCCGCGTGAGCAATAGGTGCGCTACCCAAGCCCGCTTCGTTAGAGAAAATACCCCGCGCCACACCAAAGCGAATAGCGGCCATAACCGCTGCCCCTGCAAAACCACCGGCAGCGGCAATAGGATTGAAGGCGTAATAGAAAATCAGCCCAAACGCATCGCCAATTTGGCTAGCATTAACCATTAGCACCAGCAAACCCGCAATCACGTAGGCAATACCCATGATTGGCACAAGCTTACCGGCCACTTTTGCAATGCGCTTAATGCCGCCCAGGATAACTGCCCCGGCAAGCACCATAATGATGATCCCTGTAAGCCAGTGCGGCACACCAAAGGTAGCATCCATGGCATCGGCCACAGAGTTAGACTGAACAGTGTTGCCGATACCAAATGCTGCTATCGCGCCAAAGAAGGAGAATAAGCCCCCCAACCAAAGCCACTTTTTACCCAGGCCGTTTTTGATATAAAACATCGGCCCGCCAACATGGTAGCCGGTGCTGTCGGTTTCACGGTAACGAACCGCCAACACTGCTTCAGCAAACTTTGTTGCCATACCGACTAACGCTGTAATCCACATCCAAAAAACTGCACCAGGGCCACCTAGTGCAATGGCTGTGGCCACACCAGCAATATTACCGGTACCAATAGTGGCCGATAGCGCGGTCATCAGCGCATTAAAGGGCGAAATTTCACCGCTGTCGCTAGCTTTTTCTGGGGCTTTTTCGCCGGGGGCTGATTTAGGCTTTACATCGCGCCCTTGCCACATCAGCTTGAAACCTATGCCCAGTTTGCGAATCGGCATTAATTTCAAGCCAATCTGTAGGTAGAGACCCACACCTAACAGCAAAATCAGCATTAACGGGCCCCAAACTACGCCGTTTATCGCCCCCAGGATGCTAGTTAATGTTTCCACGCGTATCTCCTTACCCTGTACGTCAGCTCAATTATTATGGGTGTTAGGCAGCTGTCTGCCCTCGTTATTGGTTGGGTGCTAATAACCAAGCGTCTTGCCACAGCGCATCTTTTTGCCATGTAAAACGCATGATTTGCATGTTTTACACCATTTCCCTAGGTC